>NZ_BMII01000022.1:0-18006 GCF_014641855.1 Shewanella inventionis | reverse complement strand
CTTGACCAATTGGTTAAAAGCCAACTGCTCTACCGACTGAGCTAACGACCCATCTAGGTTTTATAAGCTTTATTGCTTACTGGAACAAAAGCCAACTGTCTATGTTTCAAGACCGACTGAGCTAACGACCCATCTAGGTTTTATAAGCTTTATTGCTTACTGGAACAAAAGCCAACTGTCTATGTTTCAAGACCCGCTGAGCTAACGACCCATCTGGATGTTACGTTTAAATTCTTTAGCCACGATTTAAAAAGTGGTGGGTCGTGAAGGATTCGAACCTTCGACCAATTGGTTAAAAGCCAACTGCTCTACCGACTGAGCTAACGACCCATATTGGTTTTATAAGCTTTATTGCTTACTGGAACAAAAGCCAACTGTCTATGTTTCAAGACCCGCTGAGCTAACGACCCATCTGGATGTTACGTTTAAATTCTTTAGCCACGATTTAAAAAGTGGTGGGTCGTGAAGGATTCGAACCTTCGACCAATTGGTTAAAAGCCAACTGCTCTACCGACTGAGCTAACGACCCATCTTGGTTTTGTAAGCTTTATTGCTTACTGGAGCAAAAGCCAACTGTCTATGTTTCAAGACCGACTGAGCTAACGACCCATTTTGGTTTGATAAACTTTAATCGCTGTGTGCAGTAACTACATTGAGGTGATTAACGCTTTTAAACCCCTCAGAAGGCTGTGCCGTTCTGAGGGCGCCTATAATACCTTTTTCAATTTCTCATGCAAGCGCAAATTTATAATTTCTTGTTGTTTGCATGAAAAACAGACTAAGAGGCTGTTTTTTGTCTTAATTAGCCTTTTAAAGCTGATAATTGTTGTTGAGCAAGGCGAGCAGATGCACTATCAGCGTATTCGCTAAGGACTTTATTGTATAACGCGCGCGCACCGGCTGTGTCGTTTTCTTTTTCAGCAATCATACCGAGCTTAACTAAACTATCGCCACGCTTATTAGAATCTGAAAATTTACTCACAACAGTACTAAACGCCTGTTTAGCCGCTGAATAATCGCCTTTGTTATACAACAACTGCCCTAACCAATAGTTTGCATTGGCAGCATAACTAGAATCAGGATACTTGGTGATAAAATCACGAAATGCAGGAATCGCGTCATCGTATTTGCGATCTTTCAACACAAGATTAACAGCAGCTTCATAACTCGCTGTTTCTCCTAATGTTGAGCTGGCCGCTGCTACCGCTGCTGGATCTGTTTGTGTGGTTTCAGCTGCCGCGGCTGGAGTTGAAGACTTAGCAGTAAGATTAGCAATTTCCTCATACAGTTGACGCTGACGCTGCAACATTTGATTCATTTGATAATTTTGTTGCTCAGTAATGCCACGTAAATCCAACACTTCATTTTGTAATGAATCCATACGGCGTTGCATATCAAACTCAACTTGCTGTTTGGCTTTAATGATACGCTCTAATTTTGCAATTCGATCTTCATTTGAACCACCAGATGCGTCTGACACTGGCGCTGGCGCTGCAAATGCACTCGCAGTAGTGAAGAACATGGCCGCGACTAAAATGGATTGTTTCATTTTGTCTACTCCTAAAAAAGGCCAACCGAACAGGTTGGCCTTATATTTTTAACGCTTAGTAAACTAATACACCACGACGGTTTAAACCGAAACCGGTGTCTGTACGAGAGAAATCTAATGGCTTCTCTTCGCCGTAGCTTACAATACTCATTTGGTTAGGTTGCACACCCATACCTTGTAAGTATTTAGCAATCGCTTTCGCACGACGTTCACCAAGTGCGATGTTGTACTCTGGCGTACCACGTTCGTCGGCATGACCTTCGATCAATACACGTACACTTGGGTTTTCTACTAAATAGTTACCATGTGCTTGAAGAATGTCAGCATTTTCGCTTTGAACTTCACTACGGTCAAAATCAAAGTAGATGATGTTTTGACGACGTAGCTCTTGTTCTTTTAAACGTTGCTGTTCAGCTGGGCTTAATACTGCACCAGCACCACCCGTTTCAATACCACCAGCACCATATTCACTACCAGTACCACTCATAGAACCGTTAGCGTCAGTTTCAGAGTCTGAAGTTGAGCTACAGGCACCCAGTGCCATAAGCGGAACTGCAACCAACATAGCTTTGAACAACTTATTCAGATCCATTTTAAATCCTTATCAATATCTATTTAGAGAAACGGAGACCATGCTGGTGACTTCACCTCGCCCTGGCCGACAGGCAATCTTGCTTTAAATCTGCCGTCTACAGAAACAGCAGCTAATACTTGTTTACCTTGATGGGTTGTACCATAGATAACCATAGTGCCATTTGGTGCAACACTTGGTGATTCATCAAGTTGAGTTGATGAAAGCACCTGCATAAAGCGTGTCGCTAAATCCATTCTAGCAATATGGAACTTACCATTAGTACGGTTTACAAAAATCATACTACGTCCGTCAGGAGTAATTGAACCACCAAGGTTCCATTCACCTTCGAATGTCATACGAGAGACTTTATTTGTATCTAAATTTACGCGGTATAACTGTGGCCTTCCGCCACGCTCTGAGGTAAATAGCAATGATTTACCGTCAGGGAACCACGAAGGCTCTGTATCGATCGCGTAATGGTCAGTAATGCGCTGTGAAGATTTAGTCGCAATATCGACAACATATATTTCTGGTTGGCCATCTTTTGACAACGTAATGGCTAACTTTTTACCGTCTGGTGAAAATGATGGAGCGCCATTAATACCATTAAAACTACTCACCATAGTACGCGTTTGGCTATAGATGTCTTGTACAAAAATTTCTGCTTTTCTGTTTTCAAAACTCACGTACGCTAAACGACGGCCATCAGGTGACCATGTTGGTGACATAAGTGGCTCTGGTGAACGTAATAACATTTGCTCGTTATAGCCATCATAATCAGCAATCATTAAATGGTATGGTGCTTTTTGACCTTGTTTTACAACCACATAAGCGATACGCGTTAAAAATGCACCGCGAACACCAGTTAGCTTTTCATAAACGATGTCGCTAATACGGTGGCCGTATTGCCTAAATTGACTAGCACTAATGACAGTCTCACGGCTTTCAAGCAATAACTCATTGTTATTGACCGGGCCATTGTTCATTGCACTACGTGCTTTAAACAAGTCAATCAACTCAAAACTGACAAGGTATTGATCAGCACCATAAGGTTTTACGCTACCAACAACAATCGCCTCTGCATCAACGTTTGCCCAGTTCTGTGCAGCAAAACCACTAATAGATGACAAGGTTGTTTGTGGTAATGCACGCACATCTAATGACTTAAACGCACCACTGCGGGCTAGGTCTGAAGTCACAACATCAGATATAGACGCCGGAGCTGGACCTTGACCTTGCCAAATAAACGGCACAATCGCTATAGGTCTTGCGGCATCAACACCTTCTGTAATTACAATGTCTAACGCTGCGCGAGCAGGTGTTGTTAACACAACAAGTGCCAGTGTTAACCATTTAGCCAAATTCTTCATGCGACTCCTTTAATTTAATTCCATCTTACTATGTTTAATATTAATTAAATTCCGGTGAAACGGTTAAATTAATCTCTTTTAACTGTTGATAAACAGCAGGCTCTGGCGATACAGGTAAACGACCAGCCTTGTTTATAGACACTTTAGCTGCACGACAAACAACTTGATCACCTTCAAGGGTTTGTGCTGTCGTTACAAATCCATCTGATGCTAAGCGAATAAACACTCGACAACTTTTACCACGCATTGACTCATCAACGACTAAATTACGTTGAATCGTAGCAATAATCATCGCTTTATATTTATCAACTTCTGATAATACTTGCTTGTTACGCGTTTTAGACAACGAATCTTGTTCAGCCGCTAATGCCTCAGCCATTTCTCGCTCTTGCCTTGCTTTAGCTTCTGCTTCGGCTTTACGCTTACGTTCTGCATCTTCACGCTGTTTACGCTCTGCTTCTTCTTTGCGCTTACGCTCTTCTTCAGCTCGTTGGCGCTCTTCTTGCGCTTTTTTAGCTGTAGCTTCCTCTTGCTTGCGTTTTTCAGCAGCTTGCTTAGCAGCCTCTTCAGCTGCTTTTTGCTCTTTTTCTTTCTGTTTTCGGATCTCTTCAGCTTTTTGAGCTCGCTCTTTCTCTTGCTGCTGCTTAACCTGAGCGGCTTTTGCTGCATCATTAGCTCTTTGGGTCTCAGCCTCTTTCAACTTACGTTGGATTTCTAATGCTTTAATTTTTTCTTGCTCGCTTTCACGCTCACGCTTTGCCTCTTGTGCTTTGCGTTCGAGTTCAGCTTGACGCGCTTTTTCTTGCTGCAACGCATCTTGTTTTTGTTTTTTTAACTGTTCAACTCTATCAGTCACTTTTTGCTGATCAATCACAATAGCTTGAACAGCAGGCGCACTGGCTGCTGTTTGCATTTGTTTGGGTTTATCATCAAAACTTATCCCTAATGCAAGAATGATAATTGCCCCAATATGAATACCAGCAGAAATCGAAACTGGTACGGTTAAATCTGAGTTTCCAGACACCTAGTTCTCCTTCGGCGAATCAGTCATTAACCCAACAGCAGGCACTCCGGCACCTTGAAGGCTAATCATTAATTGAATAACGCTTTCATACGGAATTGAACGGTCAGCCTTCACAACCACAGGCCTTAATGGCTCGAGTTGAATTAACGCACCAACCTCAGTAGACACTTGTTCTAAATCCATTGCTAAAGAGTTAGAGCTACTGCCCACATTTAAAAAGTATTCGCCCGCAGCATCAATAGAAGCAACAATAGGCGGTTTACTGTCAGGAGGCAGGGTTTCGGCATTACCTTGCGGCAACTCAACCTTGACACCTTGCGAGACAATAGGCGCTGTTACCATAAAAATAATTAACAACACTAACATGACGTCGATATAAGGAACCACGTTGATTTCAGCAACGGGACGACGACGCTTACGCTGATACATTAACCGGCTTCCTTCTCGCTATATGCTTGACGTTGCAATATGTTTGAGAATTCTTCCATAAAGTTGGCATATGAATTCTCAAGCTTTTCTACATGAGTCGAGAATCTGTTGTAACCAATAACAGCAGGAATTGCTGCAAATAAGCCCATTGCCGTTGCAATAAGTGCTTCAGCAATACCTGGAGCAACCATTGCTAGTGTCGCATTTTCAACCGCACCCAATGCGATAAATGAGTTCATGATCCCCCAAACGGTTCCAAACAAACCGATATATGGGCTGGTTGAACCTATGGTTGCAAGTAAAGGCAAATTATTCTCTAGCTTTTCCATTTCTCGAGATAAACTCACACGCATCGCACGAGATGTACCATCCATCACGGCTTCAGGCGATTTACTGTTCACTTTACTCAAACGAGTATATTCTTTAAAGCCCGCAACAAACATGGCCTCTAAACCAGCGATTGAACTGCCTCGAGCAATGAGTTCTTTATATAGTCGGTTTAAATCAACACCAGACCAAAATGTATCCTCAAAACGAAGTGCTTTTACTCTGGCTGAACTTAATAATTTGTTACGTTGGATGATCACTGCCCAAGAGACAATCGATAATGCCAATAAGGTCAACATGACCAATTTTACCAACACACTGGCTTCTAAAAACAAGCCAATAAATGAAATTTCAGCGTGCACTGTCAAACTCCTGAACCATATTTAGGGGAATAGCGCGGGGACGCATACGTGACAAAGATATACACGCGACAACCACTGTCGCTTCACAATAGCAATCACCTTGATGATCTACTAAGCGTTGGTGAAACACCAATGACGCTTTCTTTAATTCTACGACCTTGGATTCAACCAATAGGTCCTGTTCAAATTTTGCTGCTTTTTGAAAATCGATTTCTGCATGCTTAACAACAAAAGCAATATCTTCTGCCAGCAATTGTGCTTGGCGAATACCCATCGCTTTTAACCATTGTGTTCGAGCCCGCTCAAAAAAATTAAGGTAGTTTGAATGATACACAACCCCACCGGCGTCGGTATCTTCATAATAAATTGATATAGGCCAAACAAACATAATCAGAACATCAATTCTTAGAAGGCAAAAGTTGGCTTACTATACCGAGTAGCAACACACTTGTGAATAATCTCTGGGGCTAAAAACAGACTTTATTTTGCTCAAAATACGCTAAAACACGCGAATTTGCTCAGAAACTGTAACAGATGAAGCTTTCTTAATGTTTCCGCTCAAAACGTTAACAAACTTTTAAACAAAAAATCGTAATTAAACCATAGGTTATACAATAAAATTTTCCCAGAATGTAAACCCAAATAAACACTACATTCCCAAAACAAGCCGTTCGTGTTAAACGCATTTGGCACAGGCAGTTCAACAGATATTTTATGCACTTGATCTTATTTTATGCCCCAAGGTTTAATGATTAAATCTTTAGGTTGGAGTTATGCCATAGTGAAACCCTACTTTTATTAATTTAACCTTAAAACCACATGTTCATAACCTCGAGATAATCCCCTGCTTAACAATAGTAGAGAATGAAGCCCAAAAGGTATTTCTTAGGCATGTTGCCCAACAATTAAGTTATTTTACATCCCCAAAAATCGCTAAAAAAATCGACTACAGCCAAGTTGTTAAATATTATCGACGTGGTTATTTTGCTAATCCGATTAGTTATGCAAAATATATGTATAATAACCTGAAAAAGCGCTGTAATAGCTTATAAAGCCTTTTTTGTGTAAATATAAACAGCCTTAATCATTAGTTTTATTAATGCAAAACAGTAATTTTTCTAGTTTGTCGAATTAGTGCATTCATTCTACTATAGCCTTGTTTTCACGATGCATCCGATTCAGATGTTGAAAACAAAGAACGTCAAACTGATGTAGCCCAATACCTCAGTTTACCCTAGTTCTTATGCTTGACTTCCTTCCTTAAATTTGTTGATTGCAAATTGTTTAACCCACTTGGATTGAGTGGGTTTTTTTTATCTTTTTTTTCGCCCATCACAATGCAATACTCAAGCAACAAGCAAAATAAAACCCAAGCAGTAAACTACTCGGGTTTGTGTATATCACGTTATCATTGCGCTATATTGGTTTCGTTATCTTAATGACCACACGACGATTGATTTGCCTTTCTTGTTCAAGATCATTTGCCGCAACGTGCCGCTTCTCACCATGACCTTCTGTACGAATACGATCTTGAGGAATACCGCTGGCAATAAGAATATCTTTAACTGAGTCGGCACGTTTGTCTGATACTCTTTGATTGACAGAGCGCCCTCCATAACTGTCAGTATAGGCGTCAATAAGAACAAGCTCGACTTCAGGATCAAATGACAAGTAACGTTGTACTTTTTGTAGCTGCATTTTGGAAAAACGGGTTAACTCCACCCCGCCCTCTTGGTAATTTAAAACGGTAAATGCAATGTCATCAAAACTGTAAGGTAATAAGTTCGCTAAACAAGAACGAAACTCACGGTATTTACCACCAAAATTTGCCGATGACAATCCAACCGCTATTTTAGCATTAGGATTATACCAATCGGCATAGTAAAAAGTCGGTTCCATGCCTTGGCTTAACTCATCTAACATCGACCATGCTGCTTTTTTTGGCACTTCACCATTAAATTGTTTTTGATAGGTTAACTGGGTAATTTTCCGTGAGTTATGGCCTGGACGCCAACTCGGTGCACGGCTAATTAGCGTGGCATTGGTGACAGAATCTGGCTTTGACCACATGTCTAAGGTAAATTGTAAATTGAGTTCCTTGCCTGCGATACTAGTGAAAATAGCTCGACCATAATCAGGAATGTCATGCTCTAAGCGGCATTCTATAGGATTATTTTCGCCTACACGCCATGCTGAGTTTTCAAGAGACGCCACATAATGTCTCAAATCGGCATGAGCCGTTGAGCAAAGACACAAACTTGTGAGTACCATCAGTTTTCGCCACATAAAAACACCCTTTATACCGGTTACTTAGTAGCTATCGGCCTTTTACAGGGTTTCTTTAGCAAACAATCATGTTTAATCGTTGATAAAAACCACAATCAAACATGACAGTGAGCGTCAGTTTGCGCATAATACTCGGCTTAATATCATTTACTCTGAAAGTGATATCAATTGAGGAAAAAGAAGGTAATGACAGATATTTGTGACGCTAACAAGTTTAAACACCGCTTTCGTGGTTATTTTCCAGTGGTTATAGACGTTGAGACAGCAGGTTTCAACGCAAAAACAGACGCGTTACTTGAAATTGCTGTCAGCTTGCTAAAAATGAACAGTGACGGAGTCATTGAGCTCGATAAAACCTTACACTTTCATATTGAGCCTTTTGAGGGGGCCAATTTGGAACCCGAAGCATTAGCATTTAATGGCATCGATCCTACAAACCCGCTTAGGGGGGCTGTAGATGAAAAAGCCGCATTTTTAGAAATCTTTAAAGAAGTCAAAAAAGCGCAAAAGGCCGCGGATTGTCATCGTTGTATTATTGTGGCTCACAACGCCGCATTTGATTTGGGTTTTGTGAATCAAGCTATTGAGCGTAATAGTTTAAAGCGCTCGCCATTTCATCCTTTTGCAAGTTTTGACACCGCAACGTTAGCAGGATTAGCAATTGGCCATACTGTATTAGCCAAAGCGTGTAAAATAGCAGGTATTGAATTTGACAATAAAGAAGCACATTCAGCGCTCTATGATACTGAGCGGACTGCTGAATTGTTTTGCTATATAGTTAATCGTTGGAAAGCCCTTGGTGGGTGGCCTCTTGTCACTGCTGATGATGAAGATGCCAATATAGAGTAACTACAGCAAGCTATTTTTAATATTCTGCCTGTATGTATAAGATAAACAACGTAACACTCCACGCCCAATAAAAAAGCTGCCGAAGCAGCTTTTTTATTCGTTCAAACTCTTAGCATTAAAGCTTAGCAGAGTTATCTTTTAAGTATGCAGCCACACCTTCAGTGCTAGCTGTCATGCCTTTTTCGCCTTTTGACCAGCCCGCTGGACAAACTTCACCGTGTTCTTCATGGAATTGAAGTGCGTCGATCATACGGATCATTTCATCAACGTTACGGCCTAATGGTAAATCGTTAACCACTTGGTGACGTACTTGGCCTTCTTTATCTACTAAGAAAGAACCACGGAAAGCAACGCCGGCTTCTGGGTGCTCAACATCGTATGCTTTACAAATTTCGTGCTTAACGTCTGCAACTAAAGTGTATTTAACTTGGCCAATGCCACCCTTTTCAACTGGGGTGTTACGCCACGCGTTATGAGTAAACTGTGAATCAATTGAAACACCAATCACTTCAACACCACGTTTAGTAAACTCTTCCATGCGGTGATCAAAAGCAATAAGCTCTGACGGACACACAAAAGTAAAATCAAGTGGGTAGAAGAAAATAACCGCTGGCTTACCTTTAATTGCGGTAGCTAGGTTAAATGTGTCAACAATTTCACCAGAACCAAGGACGGCTGCTGCAGTGAAATCTGGGGCTGGACGGCCTACTAATACGCTCATTATCAATCTCCATTTAATGGCTTTTTAACACGCTACAATGGTACGAATTATTCTTTCACAGTCATCCATTAATCGAAAATCCGAACCACTGGTACTTATTCAGTGATATACCATACAGTTAATTTAGCTTAGTTATAAGTTATTTCAGCGTAAAAAGCGTCTACCTGCTGAAAAATAAAACATGCAAACTCACTAATGAATACAAATGTAATAGTGCAGTGTGACAAAATCATTATCAAGCGCTTTAAAATGAACCGAGTCTGATACACAAATGCGACAGTTTACAAATAGCACCCAATACTCATCATTGATTGGCGACTCATTTGTATTAAAAACATTCAGTCATTCCTTTAAAACCTGCACCAACGATTAAAAATTTCATCTAGGCTGGACAAACTGCATGACTACAGTCAAAAATAGCGGTCTCATTTACTTTTAAGAATTACGATTATGAATGCGGTCGTTATCGCTGTTTGCTTGATGCTCTTTTTAAGCTTTATCCGAATTAACGTTGTCGTTGCATTAACCATTAGTGCAGTTGTTGCAGGCTTAGTCGGTGGTCTAGATATCCACCAAACAATATCAGCTTTTAATGATGGTTTGGGCGGTGGAGCCCAAATAGCATTGAGTTACGCATTATTAGGTGCTTTTGCGGCAGCGTTATCTCACTCAGGCTTAACGACACTGATTTCTCATGCCATTATTCATAAATTGGGAAAAGAGCCAAACAGCAGTAACACTCAAGTAGTACGTTGGTTATTGTTAATCACCATTCTTGCAATGGCTATTTCGTCACAGAACATTTTGCCCATTCATATTGCTTTTATCCCAATTTTAATTCCGCCGCTGTTGCATGTTATGACTAAACTCAACATCGATCGTCGCCTTATAGCGTGCATACTGACGTTTGGTTTAGTAACAACTTACATGATTTTACCTATTGGATTCGGTGGGATTTTTTTAAACGACATCTTGCTCGCCAATTTAAATACCAATGGTTTAAATGCGGTAAATACCCAAATACCACAAGCAATGCTTTTACCTGCCCTAGGAATGGTATTTGGTTTATTAATTGCGGTATTCATCAGTTATCGTAAACCCAGACAATATATGATTGAACAACCTGTGTTAAGTGACACAGAAACACAGGTAATTAACCGTAAAAGTATTGTTATTTCAATCACGGCAATTATCATCACACTGATTGTTCAACTGCAAACTGATTCAATGATTTTTGGTGCATTGAGCGGGTTTATCATTTTTCGCTTTTCAGGGATTATTAAACAAGACATCAGTAAAGACTTGTTTAATCAAGGCGTTCACATGATGGCTAACATTGGTTTTATTATGATTGCCGCAGCAGGTTTTGCTGCAGTGGTTAAATCTACGGGTGAAGTGGGCACCCTGGTCACATCGCTAGGCGATATAATAGGTGACAATAAAGCATTAGCCGCCTTATTGATGCTGGTTGTAGGCTTATTAATTACCATGGGGATCGGGTCATCGTTTTCAACCATACCGATTATAGCCACCATTTATGTACCACTAGCTTTAAGTTTTGGATTTTCTGTTGCGGCAACAATCGCTTTAGTTGGCACCGCAGCAGCACTAGGAGATGCTGGTTCTCCTGCATCTGACTCGACGTTAGGCCCTACAGCGGGTCTTAATGCTGACGGCCAACATGATCATATCCGTGACAGTGTTATTCCGACTTTTGTGCATTACAACATCCCGTTACTTGTATTTGGCTGGATAGCAGCCATGGTGCTGTAAATCGCAAAATCTTGTTATACCATTTACATTAATTAACTGGTCAGTTTTGTCCAGCTTCTAGTGCATAATTTAATGACCCTTTCAGGCTCTGCAATAAAGTTATTCCATGCGATTGAGCATTGTTCAACAATATCGTCATATCCACTAAAACAACGATTGGCAAGTTCATTTTGACGAAGCCATTGCCACACTTGTTCTACAGGATTGAGTTCTGGGGAATAGGGAGGAAGTTTAAGGATACTTAAGTTATCAAAGCCCTCCGTCAGTTTTTGTTGATGCCAACCTGCACCGTCCATAATGATCAGAGCATAGCGCCCAAATTCAGTCGCTTCTGAAATTAATTTCAAATGCTCTAACATATATTCACTATTGGCATACGGAGCAATAATTGCCTCTGTCGCGCCTGTAGCAGGACACACTGCACCATAAAAATAGGCTGATTCAAACTGTTGTTGCCTTACTGACCGTGGGCGGCTTCCTTTTAATGCCCAAATATGAGTGGTGGTATTTTGCTGGCCGAATCTGGCTTCATCTTGAAACCATACATCAATGCGATCTAACGATACATGACCAGGGGTGTTAAGGATCGTTGACAGTTGGAAGTTTTTTAAAAGCGTCCTGAACATCTTGAGACTGTTTTGGATGACGAGAGCGAGTTGTTATCCATGAAAAGCCTAGTTGATGGAGTATTCTGTATATGTTGGCCTGCTTAAAGGTCACGTTAAATTCAGATTGAATATAAAGACAGACATCTCTAGCCATCAATCTACCGCCACTCTCAGATAAGCTTTGAGCTTGTATAAACTCTTTAAGACTTGCCTGTTGTTTCGCTGACAATTGTGCGGGTCTACCAGGATTAGGCTTATCATCCAGGCCATTGATACCATGAGTTAAATAGTTTGTAACCCAGGCATTTACACTTGTTCTACTGACCTTCAACATATTAGCAATCGCAGTGCGGGAATGACCTTCGGTAAAGTGGAGTAAGGCGAGATAACGCATACGTTTGCGAGCGCTTTTTTCGGATTTAGCTAATGCGGTAAGATTGATATTATTCATAAATATTGAAATAAGAGAATGACGATTAATTAGATCATATATTTAATGTAATTGGTATTACTCAACGTAAAAAGAATACATAAAAAAATGGGAGCCAACTGGCCCCCATTTTTTATGACTCAATACTAGAATTATTTAGTACCAAAAATTTTATCACCTGCATCACCTAAACCAGGCAAAATATAACCTTGTTCATTAAGGCATTTATCAATTGCAGCTGTGTATAGCTCAATGTCAGGGTGCGCTTCTTCTAACGCTTTAATCCCTTCAGGGGCGGCAACAAGCACTAACGCTTTAATTGAAGTACAGCCACGTTTTTTCAACAAATCTATTGTGGCTATCATCGAGCCGCCAGTGGCTAGCATTGGGTCAACCACTAAGGCAATACGCTCTTCTACGTTACTGACGATTTTTTCAAAATAAGGTACAGGTTGTAAGGTTTCTTCGTCACGATATATACCGACAACCGAAATACGCGCACTAGGAATATGCTCAAGCACACCGTCCATCATGCCTAAACCCGCACGTAAAATTGGCACAACAGTGACCTTTTTACCTTTAAGCTGTTCAACACTTACAGGGCCATTCCAACCATCAATTGTTACGGTCTCAGTTTCAAAATCAGCTGTTGCTTCATAGGTTAATAAACTGCCAACTTCGGTGGCCAGTTCACGAAATCGTTTGGTACTAATATCCGCTTCCCGCATCAAACCGACTTTATGACGAACCAGTGGATGCTTAACTTCAACGACTTTCATTTCTTTCTCCTAGATTTCAGACTTTCAGGCAAATTTGACAAATGTTAGTCGATTTATCCCATGTATAAAACATAAAGTTTCAAAAATGCTGCAAATCGTGAGCTAAACCAATAAAAAATAGGCAATTCATCGTTTTCTTTTAAGGATAAAGTAAAAACATGGCTTTCGACCAATGAGACAAACTGATAGAATACTGCCGCATAAAATTCCATAAAACGATGTACCCTAGAGGATCCTCCGTGAGCACTCCTACCCCCCTAAGTTACAAAGACGCCGGCGTTGATATCGATGCAGGTAATGCGTTAGTCAACAACATTAAAACTGCGGTAAAACGCACTCGCCGTCCAGAAGTTATGGGCAATTTAGGCGGTTTTGGCGCACTATGCGAATTACCAACTAAATACAAACACCCTGTACTGGTTTCTGGTACTGACGGTGTTGGTACTAAATTACGTTTAGCCATTGATTACAAAAAGCACGACACCGTGGGTGTCGATTTAGTTGCTATGTGTGTTAATGACTTAATTGTATCTGGTGCTGAGCCACTTTTCTTTCTCGACTACTACGCTACTGGCAAATTAGACGTTGAAACAGCAACTTCTGTTGTTAATGGTATTGCAGAAGGCTGTTTTCAGTCTGGTTGCGCATTAATTGGTGGCGAAACAGCAGAAATGCCGGGCATGTACGAAGGCGAAGATTACGATCTTGCAGGCTTCTGTGTTGGCGTGGTTGAGAAAGCAGACATCATTGATGGTACTAAAGTGAAAACTGGCGATGCACTAATCGCTTTAGGTTCTAGCGGTCCTCACTCAAATGGCTACTCGTTAATTCGTAAAGTGTTAGAAGTCAGTCAAGCTGATACCCAACAGGATCTTGCTGGCAAACCACTCATTGAACACTTACTCGAGCCAACTAAAATTTACGTTAAACCACTGCTAAAACTCATTGAACAATCAGAAATCCATGCAATGGCTCACATCACAGGCGGTGGATTTTGGGAAAATATCCCACGTGTGCTTCCTGAAGATTGTAAAGCAGTTGTAAATGGTAGCTCTTGGCAATGGCCTGTTGTGTTTGATTGGTTAATGCAAAACGGCAATATCGACAAGCACGAAATGTATTTAACCTTCAACTGTGGTGTTGGCATGATTATCGCGCTTCCTACCGAACAAGTTGACGCGGCATTAGCACTGCTAAAAGCTGAAGGTGAAAATGCTTGGTTAATTGGTGAAATTGCAACGCGTCAAGGTGACGAAGAGCAAGTGGAGATCATTTAATGAGCTCAAGCTGTCGTGTTGTGGTGCTGATCTCTGGCAATGGCAGTAATCTTCAGGCCATTATTGATGGATGCGATGATAACTTAAATGCCGATATTGTCGGAGTCATTAGCAACAAACCGGATGCTTACGGGTTGATCCGCGCCCACCATAGCGAAATTGACACCAGTTGCGTGATTGCTTACAAGAACGAGTCACGCAGTGAATACGATTCACGTTTATTGGCTGCTGTGAACAAATATCAGCCTGATTTAATTGTATTGGCTGGTTTTATGCGCATATTAACGGATGAGTTTGTTAGCCAATTTTTAGGTAAGATGATCAATATCCACCCATCATTGTTACCTAAATATACTGGGTTAAATACTCATCAACGCGCAATAGATGCCGGTGATCTTGAACATGGTGCCAGCGTACATTTTGTCATACCACAACTAGATGCTGGCCCTGTAATACTGCAAGCTAAAGTGCCGGTTTATACTGGTGATGACGCAACTGTATTAGCAGAAAGAGTACATGAACAAGAACATGCTATCTATCCGCTCGTGGTTAAATGGTTTAGCTTAGGGCGATTGAAAATGCTTGAGGGTAAAGCGTATTTAGATGGTCAATTAATAGGTCCTTCTGGTTACGCGCCAGACTAATCTGATTAATTAGTACATAAAAAACCTCGCTGCAGCGAGGTTTTTTTATGCTTTTTGTATAGCACTAACGCACTGGCAGATTTATATCAGCAAACATTTCGTCAATCAATTGCTGATCTCGCAGTGCTACCGCTTTTTCAACCACATCGCGAGTTAAGTGTGGAGCAAAATGCAACATAAAATCATACATATAACCACGTAAAAAGCTACCACGCCTAAAACCAATTTTGGTTGTGCTGTGAGCAAATAAATGGCTTGCATCAATCGCAACTAAATCTTTATCAACTGTCGGATCGATCGCCATTGAGGCTATCACTCCAACCCCAAGCCCCAATCTTACATAAGTTTTCAGTACATCTGCACTCGTTGCACTAAATACAACTCGAGGGTCAAGATTTGCACGTTTAAACGACTTTTCAATTTCAGATGCTTTGTCAAAGCCAAACACATATGTCACTAATGGGAACTGAGCCAAATCTTCGATACTAATTTTACCTGATTGAGCTGCCAAAGGGTGATCACGGTTTACAACAATAGAACGATTCCAATGGTAACAAGGCAACATAATTAAATCGGTATACAAATGCATGGCTTCTGTTGCGATGGCAAAGTCGGCATCACCTCTTGCTGCTTGTTCACTGATTTGCGAAGGGGTCCCCTGATGCATGTGCAAGTTAACTTTAGGGTAACGCTTAATAAACTCCCGAATAATTTGCGGAAGCGCATACCGCGCTTGAGTATCCGTCGTGGCAATATTTAATTCGCCTTGATTCGGTTTGGTGTACTCTTCGGACACTTTTTTAATGCTATCGACTTTGCTTAATATATCATTTGCAATATCAATAACTTGTTGGCCTGCCGGCGTTACATGAGTTAAATGTTTACCGCTGCGACCAAAGATTTGAATCCCTAACTCATCCTCAAGCATTCTCACTTGCTTACTGATCCCCGGTTGTGAGGTATAGAGATTTTCTGCTGTCGATGACACATTAAGATTATGCTTAACGACTTCTGCAATATATCTAAGTTGCTGCAGTTTCATGATGAGATCCTTGATTTAACCGTAACCTATTCACATGCATCGTGAATAAGAACAACGTCAATAGTGTTTCACGAAAATGAGCTATCGTTCAACTATGACAAAACGTTATACTAATTATGAAAATGTAATACAAATAGTAATAACGGGCAAGGAAAATACCGATAAATATCTCTGCACAGCTCACAATACATGATTGGCACTATCTGTTTACTGATTTATCGACAAAACAACTTATTATTCAACGACAGCTGTAATGACATACGCTAAGATATAGGGTAATTTTGATGGCATTTGCTAATCAATCTGATTACCCATTAAAATGCCTTTTTAGCCATGATTATTGGCTGTTTTTACCATGTGATATGCAAGATAAAATGGAACCTTTATGTCCTTAATTTTGGTATTAATTCTTATCGGTGCACTGCTATTACTCATCATCGGTTTTAGTATTGTCCAACAACAAAAAGAGCGAGCGGAAGCTGAACGCCGAGTTGAAATATCGCGCCAACGCGCCATTATCGACGAAACTGATGCCGTATTATCTAACACGGGTATGGCACCATGCTCTAGTCATATCATGCTCGTGCTGTATCGTCGTATTCAAGATGCATTAGAGCAATCTATTGTACATGCTTCTGGTCAATTAAAATCAGATTATGAGCGTCGACTTGCTGATATAAAGGCGCAAATAACCACGGTATCTAACTCTCCTAGCCAGGTGCCTGCCATTGAAAATTTTCGGCTTCCCGATAATGACAGACAAATATTAGAACTTGTCAAAACCCTTAAAAAACTCAAGGCGATATTGCGTGCAGAGCATAACAAAGGAAAAGTAGAACCTACAATATTTGCCGAAGAAGAAATGCGTATTGATAATTTACAACTGCGTATTAATGTTGAATCTATGATTAGCCGCGCCCGTGCAGCCTGTTTTATGAAGCAATATGGTTCAAGTAAACAGATGGTGACGAAAGCATTAAATACATTGCATACCATCAAAGCCCAAACCCCAAACGATCCATTTATTTCGCGTAAAGTTGATGAAGCTAAACAACTTCTCGATGAAATTATGGGCGCACAACGTAGCACAGAGCCCAGTGCCCCCAAGCCTAAAAAAGAAGGCGATGATATCGATATGCTGTTTCAACCTAAAAAGAAATGGTAAAGCTTGTCTTCACTTTAATGATCTAATCTAAATAGCCTCGTTAAGAGGCTTTTTTATTGCTCTTTCACTCCTTTCGCCACGATCTCTTACCCATGTTGATAATGAAAATTTGATCATTTTTATTTCACTGCTAGAATACTGTTTATTTATACAGTGTTTATATCGCAGGTGCTGATATGAAAGTGATCCCTATCTATATTGCAGGCGGCATTAGTGGCTTTGAATCGCCAGCAGCAGAGTACCAACAGCAGCCATTGAGCCTAGATGAGTTGCTAATTACTCACCCAAGCGCAACCTTTATTGGTAAAGTCCAGGGCGATTCGATGATCGGCATTGGTATTTTTGATGGTGATTTGGTCATTGTTGATCGCAGTAGTTCCATTAAAAATGGCCAAGTGATCGTGGCCAATCTTAATGGTGAATTTGTGTGTAAAATGATCGACCTCAAACGAAGATTACTCCTCTCCTCCAACGATGCTTATGCCGATGTGGTGATTAATCAATATGATGATTTTAGTATTGAAGGTGCGGTAAGGTATTCAATACGATGCCATGATGAGGCAATTGACTTATGTTCGCGTTAGTCGATGCAACCTCATACTACTGTAGTGCAGAACAGGTATTTAGACCTGAATGGCGTCATCGTCCTATGGTTGTATTGTCTAATAACCACCCATACACTTTTACTTCCACTCTCTAACTATACACGTTTGACAATGTGAGAATGTCCACTATTGTGTTTACAGACTGAATGAATTGGATATCACCACATGGCAATCGTATACGAGATCAAAACA
>NZ_BMII01000021.1 GCF_014641855.1 Shewanella inventionis | reverse complement strand
TTGCTGCTCGATTAATGAAGACCAATACTGGTGTTTTTCTTGTGATGACATAGTGCCTCCTTAAATTGGTGAGGTACTATGACAACTATTTTTATGATTGAGTATGTGGGGTTTATTTACCGCTTACGCTGACTGAATGAATAATTGTTCTGATCCGACGTTATGCAGGTATCAAACTTTAATCGATTGAATAAAGGACTGGACATAATGTAGTTTAAGCTAAGCTCTTATTATTTTAAGGAACTGCTAATGTCATTTCTCAGCCGGTTATCCCAATGGTTACCATTCGGTGACGTGCCAGAAATGGATGCTAAAAGTGTTTTTCAGCATCTTGAAGATAATAATATTCAAATAGTCGATGTGCGCACTGCGTTGGAGTGGGATAAATCTCATATCAAAGGGGCGATTAACCTTCCAATTACTCATTATTTTGCAGATTCAGTTAAGCAACTGCAGCTAAATAAAGATCATCTCACCATTGTCATTTGTCTCTCTGCCCACCGAAGTATTCCAGCCGTTAGAAAACTAAAGCTGTCTGGATTTAAAGAGGTGTATCAACTCAAAGGTGGCATGTTGAGTTGGTGGAAAGCGAAACTGCCGACATTATCAACCTCAAATAAATAGAAAAAGGTTCATTATTATGACGTTACTCTTTTTGCATGGTTCTGGTTGTACGCATGTTGTTTGGCAGCTCCAGCAACAGTTTTTTGAACATAGCATTGCGGTTGATTACCCCGGTCATCCAGATGGGCAAGCATTGGCAAGTGCTGATGAATTAGTGCAATGGTTAGCAGACTACATTACCCAGCATCAGTTGTTCGACGTGGTGTTAGTTGGGCATTCTCTTGGCAGTGCAGTAGCATTACAGTTCGCTATCTCAGCAAAGGCAAAGATACGATTAAAGGCGTTAGTGCTCATTGGCGCGGGAGCTCGGCTCAAAGTAATGCCTCAACTGTTACAATCACTGTCTGAGCTTGTTGAGTTAAAACAGCCGTTCCCAGATTATTTACTGGCGGCAAATCAAAATATTGCCGAGCCATTACAAACACAAATTAACAATTCAATTATCAATAATGGTGTTAGCGTCATGCTGACTGATTTCACCATTTGCGATAAATTTGACGTTATCGAGCAACTGCCGAAAATTGATGTGCCGACGTTAATTATTGTGGGCGATGCAGATCAAATGACACCGATAAAATATGCCACATTTTTACAGCAGCAAATCCCCAATGCGCAAATCGCCATAATAGAGAAGGGCAGCCATATGGTGTTTGCTGAACAACCCGATAGTGTAAATCAATGCATCGAAACTTTTCTTAACACACTTGATTAAACATGGTCAGACATATGTTGTGTTTATTCATTTAGCTAGATTGTATGCGCTAAGCTTGTTTTCTGAACAGAGAAAGTGGTTGCGGGAACAGGGCTTGATAAAAAGCGACGACCTTCAGCGTTTGCTTATAATAAAGAGTAGTTTATAAAAAGCTGAGCACGACGCGCTGTCAATTGATTTGGTATTTATCTGATAATATTGGAGTATTTATATTTAATAGAGGGTATAAGCAATTGGATATTGGATATTTGAGGTTTCAAAATGGTTGCGGGAGCAGGACTTGATAAAAATCTACGACCTTCGACGATTGTTTATAAAAAGCTGAGCCCGGCGAGCTATCAACTGCTCCATCCCGCGACTGATTTTGATTTTGTTTATCTTTATTCTTGTTAAACAAGAATTGGTTGCGGGAGCAGGACTTGATAAAAAGCGACGACCTTCAGCGTTTGCTTATAAAAAAGAGTAGTTTATAAAAATCTGAGCACGACAAACTACCAATTACTTTGTGCACAGTAAGGTTACACTGAAATTTTAGTAAGTAATTTGGAATGAATATGAAGAGTTAAAAATATTGAATTGTCAAAATGGTTGCGGGAGCAGGACTTGAACCTACGACCTTCGGGTTATGAGCCCGACGAGCTACCAACTGCTCCATCCCGCGACTGATTTTGATTTTGTTTATCTTTATTCTTGTTAAACAAGAAAGTGGTTGCGGGAGCAGGACTTGATAAAAAGCGACGACCTTCGACTCTTGTTAATAAAAAGCTGAGCCCGGCGAGCTATCAATTGTTCTGTTCCGCGTCCGATAAACGCTGTTAATTGTTTTAATTCTATTAACAAAGAATTGGTTGCGGGAGCAGGACTTGAACCTACGACCTTCGGGTTATGAGCCCGACGAGCTACCAACTGCTCCATCCCGCGTCCGATAAACGCTGCTAATTGTTTTAATTCTATTAACTAAGAATTGGTTGCGGGAGCAGGACTTGAACCTACGACCTTCGGGTTATGAGCCCGACGAGCTACCAACTGCTCCATCCCGCGTCCGGTAAACGCTGCTTTAAGAGTTAAGCTTCATACCTGTTGGTGTGATTGCTGTCTGCCTCAAAGCGGGGCGAACTATAGCGATCCCTATTTATGTTTGCAAGCAAAATCGAATTAAACTTATTTGTTTGCCGATTAATTAATCGCTACTCGGTTTAAATTGCGAATATTGAACATTAAAGGTTCAAATTGGAGAATTTATAGGCCCAGTTCGATAAGTCGTTGGGGATATGTGTTTGAACAGGTATAATGCTGCACTGAATTTTGTGTAACGATGACTGACTAATACATGTTTAATTTTTTTGCTGCAGCCCCTAAGGGTTTTGAATATAGCCTAGCCTCTGAATTGAAAGATTTTGGCGCTACCGATGTTAAAGAAAGCGTTGCCGGTGTGTACTTTTCTGCACCGCTTGAACTGGCATATCGGATCACCCTCTGGACCCGCTTAGCGAGCCGTATCGTCTTAGTGATTTATAAAGGAGCTTGTGAATCTGCCGAGCAACTTTATAACGCAGCATATTGCATCGATTGGCCGTCGCACTTTTCACATAAAAAAACCTTTAGTATCGACTTTCACGGTACCGGTGGGTTTATCAACAATACTCAGTTTGGTGCGCTAAAAATTAAAGATGCGGTGGTCGATCGTTTTCGTGATGACGGTTCAAGCCGCCCTGATGTTGAACGGGTAAACCCTGACTTTAAAATTGATGCGCACTTTCGTAATGGTCAACTAACCATTTCGATGAATTTTTCTGGTGCATCTTTACATCAACGTGGTTATCGCTCAACTACTGGCGAAGCACCACTAAAAGAAAATTTAGCAGCAAACATGCTAGTGCGAAGTGGCTGGCAAGCTGATCAAACCACTATCCTAGATCCATTTTGTGGTAGCGGCACAGTGTTAATTGAAGCGGCATTAATGGCTGCCGACATTGCGCCTGGCTTAAAACGTGAAAAGTTTGGTTTCGAGAATTGGCAAAGCCACAATAAAGCCATGTGGCAGAATGTATTAGCAGAAGCTCAAGCTCGTGCAACCTTAGGTAAAACACGCTGCAAAATTAAGTTTTATGGATCAGATATTGAAGCGCACCTCGTCTCAATTGCTAAGCGCAATGCTGAAAATGCAGGTGTGGCAGATCTCATTGAGTTTAGCGTTTCTGATGCATTAGATGTTTCACCGCCTGTGAGCGAAGGCTTTTTAATTTCAAACCCGCCATACGGTGAGCGTTTAGGTAATGTCACTGAGCTTTTACAGCTTTATTACCAATTAGGTGACAAGTTTAAAAAAGAGTTTGGCGGTTGGAAAATTGCCATGCTGTGCAGCGACATTGAATTATTGTCGTCGCTAAAACTTAAAGCCGACAAGCAAATGAAAATGTTTAACGGCGCCCTTGAATGTGCATTTAACATTTATACCTTACATGCCAAAAGCACCCGTCGTGAAGCCGTCGTTTTACCTGATGGGGTTGATATTGCTGACATCGCGCCAGCATTTGTTAACCGTATCAAAAAGAACCTCAAGCAACTCGAAAAATGGGCTAAAAAAGAGCGTATCGACAGCTATCGTTTGTATGATGCCGACTTGCCAGAATATAACGTAGCCATTGATAAGTACGTTGATTATGTGGTTATTCAAGAATATTCAGCACCCGCTACCATCCCTGAAGCCGTTACAAAACGTCGGATCAGCGATGTGTTATTGGCATTGCCAGGTGCATTAGGTATTCACCCTGATCGCGTTACGCTTAAAACCCGTGAGCGTCAAAAAGGCACAAGTCAGTATCAAAAACTCGATGAACGCAAAGTAGAAGTCATCACCGAAGAATACGGTGCAAAGTTTAAGCTTAACTTAACCGGTTATTTAGACACCGGCTTGTTCTTAGATCACCGCGTAACGCGAAAACTCGTAGGCGATAAATCTAAAGGCAAACGTGTACTTAACTTATTTGCTTATACCGGCTCAGCGTCTGTACATGCAGCAATTGGTGGCGCAAAGTCAGTTACTACTATAGATATGTCAAACACTTACATAAATTGGGCAAAAGAGAACTTTGCTTTGAACGGTTTGTCTGGTGCTAAGTATGACTTTATTCAGGCTGATTGTTTACAGTGGATAAAAGACAACAGTCACCAACAGTTTGATTTGATTTTTATCGATCCACCAACGTTTTCAAACTCAAAACGTATGGAAGACAGTTGGGATGTACAGCGCGACCACGCCGAAATGTTGTCTGGTTTAATTAAGTTACTTGCCCCAAATGGTGAGCTTGTATTTTCTAACAACAAACGTAAGTTCAAAATGGACATCGACGCCCTTAATCAAGCAGGGATTGATGTGACTAACATCGACCATTTATGTTTGCCGTTAGATTATAAGCGCAACCCGCATATTCATAATGTTTGGTTGCTCACCCATGCCAAATAATGTTGAGCCTTACATCTTGTATCACACAGAGGGTTGCCATCTGTGTGATATTGCTTTGGCACTTGTTAAGCATACAGGTATTCATTTTCAACACGTTGACATTTGCGACGATGACGCCTTAGCTGAGCGTTATGGTATAAGTATTCCAGTGCTAATACAGGGGCAACGTGAATTATTTTGGCCTTTTGATAGCCAACAATTACAAGAGTTTATAGGAGTTTAGATTGAGTCTGGTTCGGATAAATAATGGCTCGTTAGCCTACGGTTACACTCCTTTATTGCAAAATGCAGATTTTACCATTGAGCCAGGCGAGCGCGTCTGTATTGTTGGACGCAACGGCGCGGGTAAATCAAGCTTAATGAAAGTGTTATCAGGTGATGTATTGCTTGATGATGGCGAATTCAACATTGCCAATGATGTGAATGTGAGCCGTTTACAGCAAGATCCACCTAAAGCAGAAACAGGCTCGGTATATGCTTATATTGCTGCAGCTTTAAAAGACATAGGTGAAGCATTAGAGAAGTATCATCAATTATCACATGACGTAGCAGAAGCTAACCCTGATGATATGGAGCGTATGCTCAATGAAATGCAGCGGATCCAAGAGGTGCTAGATCATAATAATGGTTGGCAGCTTGATTCACGTATTATTCAAAATTGTCAATTACTTGGACTGGATCCTGACAAACCATTAAGCGAGCTTTCTGGTGGGTGGCAGCGTAAAGTAGCCTTAGCCAGAGCATTGGTTGTAGACCCTGATTTGTTGTTACTCGACGAGCCGACTAACCATCTAGACATTGATACCATTGAATGGCTGGAGCAGTTTTTGCTTAGCTTTAAGGGCGCAATCGTATTTGTCAGCCATGACCGTGGTTTTATTCAACGTATGGCCACTCGCATTGTCGACCTAGACCGTGGTGTCGTTACCTCATGGCCTGGCAGTTATCAAGCATATTTAGACGGTAAGCAAGAGTGGCTTCGTGTTGAGGCTGAAAAAAACGCCCATTTTGATAAAAAACTAGCTGAAGAAGAAACCTGGATCCGTCAAGGTGTAAAAGCGCGTCGCACCCGTAACGAAGGTCGAGTAAGGGCGTTAAAAGCATTACGAGTCGAGCGTAGTGAACGGCTCAATCGCCAGGGCAATGCTAAAATGGCAGTGTCTGATACAGAGCGTTCAGGTAAGTTAGTCTTTGATGTAAAAGACGTAAACTACAACTTACCGGATAAAAATTTAGTCAAAAACTTTAGCACTACCGTGATGCGCGGCGATCGTATTGCACTTATCGGGCCTAATGGCTGTGGTAAATCAACACTAATTAAGTTATTGATAGAAAAACTGCAACCTCAATCTGGCGAAATTAAAGTCGGCACAAAGCTAGAAATCGCCTATTTTGACCAGTACCGAGAAGCGCTAGATCCTGAAAAAACAGTCGAAGAAAACGTTGGCGAAGGTAAAAGCACAGTCACCATTAATGGTCAAGATCGCCATATTTTAAGCTACTTACAAGATTTCTTATTTTCGCCTATGCGCGCTCGCACTCCGGTAAAAGCACTCTCTGGTGGAGAAAAGAACCGTTTATTGCTCGCAAGGTTGTTATTACGCCCTGCAAACCTCATTATTCTCGACGAACCAACAAACGATCTTGATATTGAGACATTAGAGTTGTTAGAGTCTCTGCTCACTGATTTTGAAGGTACGTTATTAATCGTGAGCCACGACAGAGCATTTATTGATAATACCGTCACCAGTAGCTGGTGGTTTGCGGGTAATGGCCATTGGTCTGAATACGTAGGCGGTTATCAAGATGCAATTTCTCAGGGAGCAAAATTTTATTCTGAGGAACCAGTTGCAACAACTGTTGTCCAAACGACACCCGTTGTAGAAACAAAGCCTGTAAAAGCACCAGAAAAGCCAGCTAAAAAGCTCTCTTATAAATTACAAAAAGAGTTAGAAGCGCTTCCAAGTCAAATGGAGTTGCTTGAACAAGAGATTGAAACACTACAACAAACCGTGAGCAGTGCTGATTTTTACAGCCAACCAGCGGATACAGTTAATAAGGCTCTGCAAACATTAGCAGAGAAAGAACAGAATTTAGAGCTGTGCTTCCAACGCTGGGAAGAACTAGAGTCACTGAAGTAAAGCATAATAAAACAGGAATGGTTACATGAAGTTAAAGTTTGATAAAGCCCTGTCACTCGTTGCGATTGGCGTATTAAGTGTTATCGGTTCGGCTCAAGCCGCGTCTGTGTATGAAATTGTTAATATTGAAGATTACGATTTAAACGGCACCTTAGATGGCACTCGAAATGGCTATGCCATGGCAGTTAACGACGAAGATGAACTTGTTGGTATTTCAAAAGGTAAAAACAAGTTAACAATTGATGACGTTGATGACTCTGTAATTGATATTGAAGATGGTATTACCGCAGCAGAATCCATCACATATTCTGTTTACTCTGAAATAGAAGCGAACAACTTTACTTTTATAGCAAGCGACAATGCATCAGTGGGTTCTTGGGTTCCAGAGTTTTTTAGCATGGCTGATACATTTGACCCTGCCAGCACTGAAACGGATTCAGACGACGAGTTAATCGTCAATGATGTCGATACCTTTTTTTATGGCCTTAACAATAATGGCGTAAAAGTAGGTGCTTATACAGGTGAAGAGTTAACACTCGATTACGAAGGCACGAGTACAACTCAAGAATATTTCTATTATCGCGAATTTGAAATGCGTGGTATTGCGGTTAAAAATGGCGTGGAATATCCGTTATTACCTTCATTTACCACGTACGAGCGTGAGCAAACTGCAGATGTCGATGCGGCTACCGTTGAAGTAGGCGGATGGTCAGTTGCTGCTAAAGTCAATGAAAACGACTTAGTTGTGGGTTACGGCAGTACTGCTCTGGCGTCATCTAGCGTAACCCGTATTGATAAATGCATAGAAGATGCTGAAGATACAGATGAAGATAACCCGATCCCAACCGATATTTGTGTGCAAGGATGGCAATACCCAGATGATAACGGTACTCGGTACATTCAATATCAAACTCGTGCTTTTGTATGGGATCTTAATAACTTAGATGAAGACGGTTTACCAGAGCGCACAGAACTGGAGTTAGGGCTAACCCCAGATGAAGATTCAACGCTTATTTATACAGCTCAAGGTTTAGGGATTAACTCAAACGGTGATGTTGCAGGCCGCTCACACGTTTACCGTAACGGTGATGACGACGATTTATACTTTGATGCTGCATACTGGATAAAAGACGCCAATGGTGATTACCAGTATAACTGGGTTACGATGGACGATGACGTTTACTATTCTATTGCTTATGACATCAACGATTCAGGTATTCTAGTTGGTAGTTACAGTAAATACATCAGTGGCTATTTGCGGAGCAAGTTCTTTACTTTTGACACCAATAACCCAGAAGAAGGCATTACTACTCCTAATGACTTTCAAACCTCACTATCTGATCTAAGCAGTAAACCAAAAGACATTAACAATAAAGGTCAGGTCGTGGGTTACATCGAATCTACATACGACAAAGAAAAGCCACGTCCTAAAGTGGGCTTTTTATATGACATGACCACCTCAGAGTTTGTAAACCTAAACGATCAATTGACATGTGAGTCAAAAGGTTACGAAAGAGATACCGATGGTAATTGGGTTCGTCATACTGTGAGTGTGCAAGACGGAACCGGTGAGATATTAACTTACAATACTGAGATCTCAGTCGTTGAAGCAAACAGCATTAACGAAGATGGCACCATTGTTGGCACAGGGTTTATTCTTAAACCAGAATACCAATACGATACAGATGGCGAGTTAATTATTGGTGAAAATGGATTACCTTTGTTTGAATTAGATGGCAATGGCGATCCGGTTACATCTTATCTACCGCGTATGGTGGTTTTGAAACCTACAGCTGGTGAAGCATGTGATACATCTGATGCGGTAGAAGACACTGACTATGAGCGTCTAGGTGCGGCAAGTTTTGGCTGGTTATTTGCTTTACCATTATTGTGGCTTCGTCGTAGAGTTAAAAAATAACTTAAGATTTGTACCAACAGCCTAGAACAAAAATCGAGGAATATTTCCTCGATTTTTTTTGATTTAATTCTCAATACCTTAATAAAAAATCCATAAAATGGTCATTTTTTTGATTGATCTTGGCTAAAAAAACGTCTATTTCTATATTTACGGCTTCAGATTTAACCCGTCAAACAGAAGCCTACAAATGAGAGGACGCATGCATGAAAAGACAGAAAAGAGATCGTTTAGACAGAGCTTTTTCAAAAGGATTTCAGGCCGGTATAGGAGGGCGCTCAAAGGAAGTTTGTCCTCACTCTAATCTTGATTCACGGTCTCAATGGCTTGGCGGATGGCGAGAGGGCGTTGATGGTCGCCTCAGTGGCTTATTCAACAAATAATAGCCAAAAAAATGCCCTCAAGTTAGAGGGCATTGTTAAAAAAGGTACAATGAAAACAATTAAAATGTAGAGGTATCGCTAAAAATACCCACTTTTAAATCGGTAGCCGAATAAATCTGACGGCCATCCACTTCCATAGTTGCATCGGCAATCCCCAGGACTAATTTGCGATGGATCTTGCGTTTAATGTTCAACTTGTAGGTTACTTTTTTAGCATCTGGTAGCACCTGGCCAGTAAATTTAACTTCACCTACACCAAGCGCTCGGCCTTTACCTTCAGCGCCTTCCCAGCCCAAATAAAAACCCACTAGCTGCCACATAGCATCTAAACCTAAGCAACCAGGCATTACCGGATCGGTTTTGAAGTGACAATCAAAAAACCATAAGTCTGGAGTGATATCAAGTTCGGCAACAATTTCACCTTTACCAAATTCACCACCATCTTCATTGATGGTAATAATACGGTCAATCATTAACATATTATCGACAGGTAAACGTGGTCTATTAGGACCTAAAAGATTACCGTTACCACAGGCGATAAGTTGTTCTTTAGTGAAACTGTTAGCTTTTTCCATTTATTTCTCTACCACTCTTTTAACTATTAATCGCAACAAGATAGCGAACACGTGTAAGCTAAACAACTCCGATCACTATATAATCCGTAACTTAGCTAACATTTTAGCAATAAAGCTAAGCTCCACTTCCTCATCATCTTGGCCAGCCAACTTATCTAAACGTTGTTGTACTAAACCATATAGGGTTTCTTCCGCAAAGTCATTGTCTTCATTTGCCACACCTGCCGGCATTTGCATTAAAATTTCAACCGCTTGGTCCATATGTTCAATCGCATGAATATGAAATAACCCCTTATTTACCGCATCAATAACTGCAGGTTGTAAATTGAGTTGCAACACATTAGCTTTAGGAATGATGACACCTTGCTCCCCCGTGAGTCCACGGCGATGGCATAAAGTATAAAAACCTTCAATTTTTTCATTCACGCCACCAATAGCTTGTACGTTACCAAACTGGTCTAACGCACCTGTTACGGCTAGGCTTTGCACAATAGGCTGCTCAGCAATGGCCGACATTAAGCAGCAATACTCTGCTAATGATGCACTGTCACCGTCGATTTCTTGGTATGACTGCTCAAAAACAATATTGGCATTAAGGTGAAGCGGGGCATCACGTCCGAAAATACGATATAAACAGGCCGACAAAATCATCATGCCTTTAGCATGAATATTACCACCAAGCTCAGATTTTCTTTCAATGTCGGCGACTTCGCCGTCACCATAATGTACTGAGGTTGTGATCCGTGCAGGTTCGCCATAGGTGTAATCACCAGTATCAATCACGGTAAGGCCATTAATTTGGCCAACCATAGCACCTTTAGTTGGCAGATTTATGAAATTGTCATCGAAACTTTGAGCCGAATAAATTTCAGAACTATTATGGCGAAACTTGAGTTTTTCGAGTGCTTTAGCAATCGCGGATGCATTTAATGATGATTTACCCGCATACGCTTTGGCTTGGGCTAACAGCTGCTTAATATCAAGCATGCTTAAACTTAACCGCTGTTGGTGCTCAACAAGGCGAGAGCTAAACCAAAATAATGGTAATAAGCTCGATGGTTCCAATTCAGCACCCGCATCTTTAGCTAATACGCTCAGCCATTGTACATAAGCCGATTCTGGGTATTGGGTTAAGTCCACTTCGTTACTCATTTCAGCAAGTAATGGAAAGTGCTGGTTAAAGCGGCGATCTTCTTGGCGAAGTTGGCTGTATGCCATTCCTGAACCAATCAAAATAATCTTACAATTGACAGGAATAGGCGCTAACTCATTGTTGATACGGTAGTATCCGTCATGAAGGATTTGCATCAACAAATCCCAAAGGTTTTCACGTTGCCAAATAGACTCCAAGCAAATGAACACCATATGATTTGATGCTAAAGCCCCAGGTTTATAAATGCTGCTCTTATCCGTCTTAACCATTCGGCCCAATAAATCGGCCCGACGAAGTGTTCCCTGCAAATAACATGACAGTGACTCTTGTTTAGCAACAATACCGACATGTTGCGGGGGCAACGACGCCTGCCACTTAAACTGTATCTCAGCATCATCTGACAACTTTTTTGCCGCCACTAAGTAGTTATTAGAAGGCGTGTCAGCCTGAGACACTAATGCGTTAATAAATAAGGGCCTGTCTACACCAGGGAAATCACCCAAATACAAATGTTGCGAATCGATTTTGGTCATTAATTTAAATGCATCAACGGCACGTTCTTGACCAAGCAATAAATGACTTGGAAAAAAAGCCGTAGGCGCAGTTTCAGGTAAATGATATTGAGGGGCAAGTTTGGCACTAGGCAATAGCGTTGGGTTCATAGAGTGATAATTGGGCCATGACAACAAAAAATATTCTTTCGATATTAGCATAAAGCATTACAAAAACCTCAGGACATTTACGCGGTTATAAAATTATGTAGTCTCTGTATTAGTCGAGATTTGGGTTTATCAAAGTCACGTGCTGATGATGCGCATGTACAAAATTGAAACAGGGCGATTAAATGCTATACATTTAGATAATTTTTTTAAATTTAAGGTTTACAAGTAAACGAGTTACTTATATTATTCACGCCGTTCGGAGGGATGGCAGAGTGGTCGAATGCACCGGTCTTGAAAACCGGCAACGGTTTACCCCGTTCTAGGGTTCAAATCCCTATCCCTCCGCCACATTAAATACGAGAAAAGCCGTTGATTATCAACGGCTTTTTTTGTTTTTGGCGTTTGAGGGGCTCTCCATAAGGATTGACTCAGACAATGTATCTTTATCGAGCACCCAACAACGTATACTTCACACGTATCTGTTTAGCCAAATATTTACGCGACAAGGGCTTTCCCTTTGACGTAAAAGTCTCCTTACTGACTCGTGACAGAGCAGAAGCGGTTATCCGCAACATTGAGGTTGCCGGAACACTCAAAAAAATCATCAAGTCTATTGACCATAAAACCCGTATTAACGACTTTATTCGCTACGTCGATGAGGTCATTAACAATCTTAGAGCTCAGTTTGATGCTGATGATTCTGATATTACGTTCAACATCACGCCGAAACCTCATTTCATCCCAATCAGAGACACTAAGTTGTCAGAGCATCGTGAAAGCACCACTGTGGCTCAAGTAATGCCTGTCTTAGCGTTAAATGAAGCATTAAGCGCATTTATTATTTCAAAACAGAAATCGGCCATTAGGCCACTATCTATCAAGCAGCTTGAACAACGTACTCGGCATTTTATTGATACCGTATCATCAAAATCTACACTCAAAGCTGAGAGCAAATGCGTGCATGATATAACCAGCGCAGATGCGATGACCTATCGAGATGCTTTACTAACTCAAGGCCGAAGCTACAAAAGCAATAAAGAGTACTTAGCTGCCATATTTCAGTTCTTTAAGTGGTGCCAATTAATGAATTACTGCACCAGTAATCCATTTGAAAGTGTCACAGTTGGTCAAAAGCCAAAAGCTAAACCGAATCAATCTAGAGATCGCTGGACGCATATTGAACTTAAACGACTACTTCGCAGCTCATCATTCGAGGCTTCAACAACCGATTTCAAATGGGTCACTCGATTAATGCTTTATGGTGGTTTAAGGCCTTCAGAAGCTTGCCAGCTCAAGCCAGCCGATATCAAGCTAATTGATGGCATACACTGCATTAGCGTTGATGACAGTGGTGATGCACAACGATTAAAGAACATCAATGCCAAACGTCATGTGCCCATTCACAAATACTTGCTTGAGCAAGGCTTTATTGCGTTTGTTGAGCAAAGAAAATCAACTCATACCCAGCTGTTTCATTATAAACCTGTCGGCATCATTGAAGATTGGTCAAAAACCTACTGCAAACAGCTCGCCAAGCTTCAAACTGACATCGGCATGCAAGCTAACCAGCGTCCCACGTCATATGGCTTCAGACACACGTTTATCGATGAAATGAAGCAACTGGATATCAGCGAGCACATCGTTGCTCAAATCGTCGGTCACGCTAATCCCAACATCACTTTCAGTCGTTACGGCAAAGATGTAAACGTTGATGCATTGCTTAAGGATATTGAGAGAATTGAATATCAAATTTGATGATCGGGTGTGGTTAATAAATAAACTTTAAACCTAAATTAACAATCTGTCTCGATTGACTGTAACAGTGTCAGTTGAGGCACAAACACTGCCAAAGCTGTAATTATTTCGCTACAGCAGAGAGCGAAATATAATGGTATTGAAAATGGCTCGCAGTCAGTGAGTGCGAAGCAAAAAACAGCCCAAAATTATGTGGGACCAGTACGTAACCCGGTATGCTCCTATCCCACTTTTGTTCCAAAAGGTCGGATAGGAGCTACGGGCAAGGGGAGTACCCCTTAACCCCAACAGCCACATGCAAGCATGTGAAAAATCAAAAGCGTTAAAGATAAAAGAAGCATCACCATTTTCTATATGGTCTGCACTGATTTATGTACAGTTATAATGGTGTTTCAACAATTTATGATAAAAATTGATTGAAAATCGTTCTTTAGTTGTATCGTATTTAAAAGTAGATAAATCATAATCATCTGATTTTATTGCCTTTAATTTTTATTACCGTCTAGGCATATCTTACTTTACGCGCAACCTCGGTTTGTTTTTGTCTGTTAGGCACAATTAATTGCTTTACTTCAATAAGATAGCAAATGTAGGATATTATTAATCAATAAGTTAAGGGACTGACTTTACTGCGCAAGCCCTTCAATAAGCTGTTAGCAGCCAAGTATAGGAATTCAATATTAGTACGATGTTAGAACCTTCAAGTAGCACCTACTTCCTAAGTAACGTGGAGTCCATCAGCGCTAGTTTCAATTCAATTGGTTTGTTAATCGCTGCCGCAATCCTTGTCGCGACTTTCAAATTCACGACTCTGCTACAGTCGCTCTCAACTTTAACTAAGTTAAAACCTAAATACATCGTAGTCATTGCATTTAGCGTATTTTTAGTTGCCTTTACCACATCACTTCTCAACGGCTTGAGAGTTCATAACGTCCAAAATTCTATTTTGACCAACCAGACTCAGATCATATCAGGATGTATAACCGACCATGAAATATTGCAAGGTAACAGTAGGGAAGAAATGTTCGTTATTTCAGATGTAAAATTCAAATATAACGATTACGCTACTGAACAATACTTTTTTGCTAATCGGGATCACAACACCTTTATCAAAAACGGACAGTGTGTGACTATTGTTTTCCTGCCTAAACAGGAAAACGGAATTTTAAAGATCGACAAGGTTTGAGTTGCATTGGCTGCTAACAAACAACTGTTGGCGCTCACTGCGTTCGCTGGGACACAAACACGTAGGCTCCCGTCGCTTCGCTCCTTATTTTAGCCTACGTATTTGTGCCCCAAAGTTGGGCGTTATGCGGTGAAAGAATGCAAAAATATACCGTAGATTCAAGCTATAGGCAGTTTTACATTGCCGATGCAGGGTTAGATCCGGATGCTCCAGAAGATTGGAGTGACCTGCATGTTGAGCAACGATTTAATGCTTTGCGAAATATCGTGGCTCTATGTCCTGAGGGTGACATTACAGCACGTATCATCTGCGTTCCCCCATCGCAAAGCTTTAGGCAAGAATCACAGCAGGACTTTGAGGTAACAACTCAAATAACTATCGAGACTGGGCAGCTTGCTGTTTATGGTTGGCCTCGAGAGCTACTGGAAGAGTATTTAGTCAATAATTAAGACACCCAAGATTGTTGACTAAATATTGAGCGCTGAACTACGCTTTATTTACCCTTTCACAAACGGTACTTGAAGATGGCCAGACCAAGACAGACGATCGTTAGCCTGGAAGATACGCCTTACTATCACTGCTGCTCTCGTGAAACCAATAATTAAGACACCAAACCAATAATTAAGACACCCAAGATTGTTGACTAAATATTGAGCGCTGAACTAGGCTTTATTTACCCTTTCACAAACGGTAATTAAAGATGGCCAGACCAAGACAGACAATTGTTAGCCTAGAAGATACACCTTATTACCACTGCTGTTCTCGTGTGGTGCGTAAGGCATTTCTATGTGGAATAGATAACTCAACAGGTGAGAATTTTGAGCATCGGCGTGAGTGGGTTGATTCACGCATTCTTGAATTAGCGACCATCTTTGCTATTGATATCTGTGCTTATGCCGTGATGAGTAATCACTTACATGTGGTGTTAAAGGTTGATGCTGACAAAGCAAAACAGTGGTCAGATAAAGAAGTGCTCATTCAATGGCACAAGGGCTTTAAAGGTACGTTACTCACGCACAAATACCTTAAAGAGGAAGACCTTAACCAGTTTGAACTTCAAACGGTTAATGAATGCATTACCGAATACCGTAAACGCTTAATTGATATCAGTTGGTTTATGCGTTCACTCAGTGAACCCATCGCCAGAATGGCCAACAAAGAAGATAAATACTAATAACATGGCCACCCACCCCAACTGGCTAAATATTGAGCACTCAACTATGCTTTATTTACCCTTTCCAAACGGTAATTAAAGATGGCCAAACCAAGACAAACAATCGTTAGTTTAGAAGATACGCCTTACTACCACTGCTGTTCTCGTGTGGTGCGTAAGGCATTTCTATGTGGAATAGATAACTCAACAGGTGAGAATTTTGAGCATCGGCGTGAGTGGGTCAATTCACGTATTCTTGAGTTAGCGACCATTTTTGCTATTGATATTTGTGCTTATGCCGTGATGAGTAATCACTTACATGTGGTTATAAAAGTTGATGCTGATAAAGCAAAACAGTGGTCAGATAAAGAAGTGCTCACTCAATGGCACAAGGGCTTTAAAGGTACGTTACTCACGCACAAATACCTTAAAGAGGAAGACCTTAACCAGTTTGAACTTCAAACGGTTAATGAATGCATTACCGAATACCGTAAACGCTTAATTGATATCAGTTGGTTTATGCGTTCACTCAGTGAACCCATCGCCAGAATGGCCAACAAAGAAGACAAGTGCACAGGCAGATTCTGGGAAGGCAGGTTTAAATCCCAGGCATTACTTGATGAAGCCGCAGTACTCGCCTGTATGGCCTATGTGGATTTAAACCCAGTCAGAGCCAAGATGGCCGCCACTCCAGAAACCTCAGATTACACCAGTATTCAGCGCCGAATAAATTCAGCAATAAAAGGCGAGCAACCACCAGAGCTATTACCGTTTGTGGGAAATGAAAGACTCAATATGCCTAACGGACTCATGTTCAGCGTTAAAGATTACATTGTACTAGTTGAAGATACCGGTCGAATTATTCGAGAAGATAAGCGTGGCGCAATTAGCTCAAGCAGTCAGGACATACTGAATAGGCTAAACATCCCCGCAGAGAATTGGCTTAAAATCACTACAGAGTTTGGTGCATTATTTAAAGGTGCAGTCGGAGCGTTACCTGCCTTAACTGAATACTGTGAGCATTTAGACCGAAAACGACGACAAGGCGCGGCAAATTGTCAGCGCTGGCTGTGCGCTTAAGTCATCATCCCCAATCAAATTTCAATTCTTCTAATACTTGATAGCTATCAAGTTTTTCTGTTGTGCTGAATTTCTTAGATGACCATAAATCACTTATTTAACGATAATATTTTAGCTATATCGATAAAAATTGATGAGTTGAGTACATCAATCATAACCCTCGCCAAAGCCATGAAAACGAGTTATGTTATTTGTTCTAGAAATGGGTGGCATTTTTGTTCGTGAAAACGAGTTATGTTATTTGTTCTAGAAATGGGTGGCATTTTTGTTCGATGTTGAGCATCATGATTACCAGTTATATCTGGCAATTAATGATATCGATCATACAAAAACAAAGGCAATGTCACCTCAGACCAATGGCATTTGTGAGCGATTTCATAAGACAATTTTAAATGAGTTCTATCAAGTCACTTTCCGCAAAAAGTTATATGACAATTTAGAGGTGCTGCAAAAAGATCTAGACGAATGGATGAATTACTACAACAATGATCGAACTCATCAAGGCAAAATGTGTTGCGGAAGAACTCCGCTTGAAACATTGCTTGATGGGAAACGAATTTGGGCTGAGAAAAATTTAGCTCAAATCTAAACTGACAGGCACCATTAAAAATGGGTAACTGTCAGATCAAGTCTGAGCTAGTACAGCTTAAGTCATCATCCCCAATCAATTTTCAATTTTTCTAACACTTGATAGCTATCAAGGTTTTCTGCTGTGTTGAATTTATTAGATGACCATAAATCACTTATTTAACGATAATATTTTAGCTATATCGATAAAAATTGATGAGTTGATCACTTCAATCGTAACCCTCGCCAAAGCCATGAAAAAGAGTTAAGTTACTTTTGTAAATTATGGGTGGCTTCGTTTTTTCCGATTCAGCGATGAAAGGCGAGCAACCAACAGAACTATTACCGTTTGTGGGTAATGAGCGACTTAATATGCCTAACGGGCTCATGTTCAGCGTGAAAGACTACATTGTACTGGTTGAAGATACCGGTCGGATTATTCGAGAAGATAAGCGTGGCGCAATTAGCTCAAGCAGTCAGGACATACTGAATAGGCTAAACATCCCCGCAGAGAATTGGCTTAAAATCACTACAGAGTTTGGTGCATTATTTAAAGGTGCAGTCGGAGCGTTACCTGCCTTAACTGAATACTGTGAGCATTTAGACCGAAAACGACGACAAGGCGCGGCAAATTGTCAGCGCTGGCTGTGCGCTTAAGTCATTTTTGTTCGATGGTCGTTGTACAAAAAATGGGTGGCATTTTTGTTGTAGTGGTTATTGTTCGACTGATGATGGTACATTGCAAGGTTGTGCTACCGTACAATATTAATCCATGGTCGTTGTATCCACGTCATTAAGGGTTCTGATGTGAACGTTATTGAATTATTAAAGTTATATTTAGCTCTTAGCTATGCGAAAAAATTAAGATCTTGGGGGCGAGGGACTATCTTTTTTGTACGAATGGATTTAATCGTATCTTTATCCGCTATTTTGTCTCCAATAGCTATATTATTTTCGATTCTAGCTTTGTCCGATATCGCTTACGTCGTTATATTTATCCCACTATTGGGATGGTGTGCAGATTTATTTTTGACTCGAAAATTTTCAATATATGATGATATAGAGAAAGTAAAATTATCTAAAGGAAAAATAATTAACCTTTCTATGTTTATTGCTTCGGTGATTGGTATCATTATAAGTTGTCAACTAGTTATATTTTTCACTCCCTAAATTAAGTTGTGGTTTGTTATAAATTGAAAGCTTATTCCCTAATTCAGATAATAACCGCGACTATGACGCCGAATGTTCAAGAAATGGGTGGCATTCTTTTGGATTGGTGGGGCAGGTTATTTCCCGCCATACAAAAACTTTTCAGGAAAAGATGTTTCGGGTTCTAACCTTTCAACATCTTGGAAATAATAGGTAATAATTATGAAAAGCTTATTCAAAATCACAATGCCTTTTCTTGTTTTGTGTAGCCCTTTTTTAGTGGCTCAAGAGCAAGAAATCGATAATAGAATGCTAGAGTCATGCGTACTTGGAAATCTACCTCAAGAAATTCAGTTTAACATGGTAGGTAACCCAATTTTTTTGAGTGGGAAGGTGTTTCCCAAAGAGAAAGCTGTTGAATTGCAGAATCAATTAGATGGTAGGTTGATTGGCTTAATTGAAAAGTCGGTATCAAGAACTAACTCTGAGTTTAATGTTGAAGCCCTTGTACTTGATGATTTGAATAGTGAGTATGTAAGCGGACTCGTTTCAAATATGGCATTGTATGCACCTGACATTTTTGGAGTGGTCTTTTGTGGGCAAAGTGAGCTTGTAGCAAATTTTATATTGGCGCAATTGTTTCAATACCTAGCTAAGGCATCAATTGGCTCTGATGAAAGGGAAGTCGATTGGCTCAAATCAAACAAAGAGGAGTTGAATGATTTGGGTGTGATTATAACTATTGTTGCCATTTATCTAGCTGGTAAGGATGAAAATAAGCTGCATAAGTTTATCGAATCTTTGGGTTAACTCTACATGTGATGATGGAGTTGACAACTCTATCATCACAGCTTCGCACCGACTTCAGCATTACTAGCAATCTTCATAAAAAATAATTATAACACCCATAATGATTTCATAATAACTACGACTATGACGCCGCAGGTAATATCCTTGTTAAAGGCGATTACGGCAGTCAATATCGATACGGTAGTGTAGGCAAAGGTGCTGGCGGTAATGCAGGCCCTAAAGCGATTAGGCAGTTTATCCGTGGTGGAAATTATATGGCCATATGTGGATGCTCCCGGTGAGTCAAGATAATACTCTGCTCACCGAAGGCTTTTTGGCCTTAGTTTTCTGTACTACATTCTCACTCTTATCGTTGCTTTTGATGCGACTTATTTACTGCTAGAAGCGGCTGTACTGCCCTGATGTTTATAAAGAGGCGGGCTTTACAGCCAAGCTGTGCCCCAAATGAAATTAGTTCATAATTATTGACTTTTTTTAACTTCAGGAATAAAGTCAATCTTAGTTAGCAATTGCAGAACTTGAAGATATAAAACTCTGCAACCAAATGAATTTAAACGACTATTTTAACTATTTAATTCGAGAGTTTGGGTTCAAATCCCTATCCCTCCGCCACATTCAATAAAAAGGCCCGCTATGTTTAGCGGGCCTTTTTATTTGGGCGAAAGATAGGACTTTGAACCCACGGGTTCCTCTTTATTACAAGCAAGCTATCCCTCCTCAAGATTTAAGACCAAATGCCAAATGCCAATTGACAAATTTAAGGCCTTTTATTTTGGCGAAAGATAGGACTTTGAACCCACGGGTTCTCTTTATTACAAACATGCTATCCCTTTGCAAGATTTCAAATCAAATGCCAAATCGACAAATCTAAGGCCTTTTATTTTAGCGAAAGATAGGACTTTGAACCCACGGGTTCTCTTTATTACAAACATGCTATCCCTTTGCAAGATTTCAAATCAAATGCCAAATCGACAAATCTAAGGCCTTTTATTTTAGCGAAAGATAGGACTTTGAACCCAATGGTTCCTCCTTTATTACAAGCAAACTATCCCTCCTCAATATTCAACTAGAAAGCCTCATCAGAAATTGATAAGGCCTTTTATTGGGCGAAAGATAGGATTTTGAACCCACGGGTTCCTCTTTAATACAAGAAAGCTATCTCTTCAGCATATTTATCTATAAGTCCTGATCATAAATGTCGAGGTTTTTTGTATTTGTCACATTCGAACCAAGGGATACTTTTGCTTTGCTTGGCCCGATTCTGTTTTGATCTTATTTACCAAAAGCCAAGTACCTTCCACCAAAGCCCACCAACTACGCCCCAAACAGTTAAATTAACCACGCTCATTATTAAGCCCATTAGCCACCAGTTTTCCATTGAGACATAGCCCGATCCAAAAATAATGGGTGAGGTGCCAGTAGCATAGTGGGTGAGTGACATCATTAAGGAAGATGCGCCCGCAAGTAGAAGGCCTAGGTATAATGGTGGTGCACCTAATGCGATACCAGCAGCGAAAAATGCTGCAAACATGGCGGTAATATGTGCAGTAGTGCTGGCAAAAAAATAGTGTGCATAGAAGTAAATCACCACTAAGATAATGACCGACACCATCCAACCAACGCCAAATTGAGCAATGTTGCTTTCAACCACGCCAGAAAACCAAGCGACTAAACCGAGTTTATTTAAAAAGGTTGCCATCATCACCAATGCGGAAAACCACACGACAGTGTCCCATGCAGCTTTTTCTTTTAGCACATCTTCCCAGCTTAATACGCCGCTAATTAATAAAATTGATAATCCTAAGAAGGCAACAGCAGTGGTATCAACGGCAAAGTCTCGGCCAAATACCATGGCGGGCACGCCTGCCCATAAAATCAACAATAAGCCAAATACACCTATCATGATTTTTTCTGAAAATGACATTGGCCCCATGTCGGCTAATTTATCTTTTGCATAAGTGCTGGCATCTGGAGTGCGTTTAATTTCGGGAGGGTAAACTGCATAGATAATCAGTGGCATCAGTGCAATACATAACAGACCTGGTAATAAGGCTGCTAGTGCCCATGTTCCCCAGGTAATACTAATATCTGCACCAGTGGCATCTGCAATTAATTTAACGATTAATGGGTTAGGTGCCGTCGCCGTAATAAACATCGCCGAGGTGATAGGATTTGTGTGGTAGTTCACTAACGCAAGATAGTGACCTATTTTTCGCGATGTACCCTCTTCTGGTGATGAGCCAAAGCTGTTGGCTATGGATTTCATTATCGGGTGAATAATCCCGCCCCCTCTTGCTGTATTGCTTGGGGTGACAGGGGCGATAACGAGCTCTGATAACGCTAATGCGTAGCCAATACCTATGGTTTTTCGGCCAAATAAAGCAATAAAGTAATAACCAATACGATTACCTAGACCTGTTTTGGCTAATCCGCGCGAGATAATAATAGCAATACCTATTAGCCAAATGAGCGAATTTGAAAACCCGCTTAATGCATCTTTAATCGCATCTGATGGCTTGTCATTGGTTACTCCTGTTAACGCAACAAGCGTAATGGCAAGCACAGCAATAGCCCCAATCGGCATTGCTTTGCCAATAATGGCAACAACAGTACCGACAAATAAAGCCAGTAGATGCCAGGCATGGGCTGACACCCCTTGCGGAGGCTCGACGATAAACCAAAGAAGTAAAATTATTGCAATAGAAATAATGCCGGGAATAACACGAATATCAGTACTTTTCATGGCGGCTTCCTTAGGTGTCAGGGTGCACCTTAAGCGACGAGAAATGTGTTTGTTATCAGCTCTTTTTTGCAACAAACGTGAGCTGTTTCTTGATACTAAGACTTTGTGATAATTAAAATTGTGAAGTTATTCTCATTGTTGACATTGCGATATTTTTGCCGAAAAAAGCGATGAGAATAGTGTTTAACGTTTTTAACATTGATGTATACAAACCTGCTGCTTATTCATGGTTTCTGCGTAATTTCTGCACATTTGCTTGTTAAGCTTTGCCTTATGTTTACAGCAATGAGAAATACCATGAATTCTTCACCTTTAAGCTCGACAGCATTGGCCATTACGTTAGCTCTAACTTTAGGGTTAACAGGATGTGGTGGTTCTGAAGACAGTAATGAGTCAATAGATGCGACCAGTACAAGCGATACCGCTACTGATACAAGTACTGATACCGATGATGGTTCTGAAGACTCAGGCAGCGGGATTTTACATCCTGCATATTATGAATTTGATCAAGATAACGTTAATGTTGTGCTAAGCGGTAGCAAAGTCGTGATTGAGACTAATGGATTACCTAACCATACTTCGCCATATTGGTCGTCAGGCCATGAGTTACATGTTGAGCCTACTGTCACATCATATGCACAAATGGCGCCGGGCAACATTGATGATTTTGTTGGAACCTACACATTAACTGTCGACAATAGCCCAACTAAAGCAACATCTACATCGGCAACTGGACTTGGGGCAATTGGTATTGCAGTCAGTGGCTCCGTGATTTATAACGATGAAGAAGGGCCAGGGGTGCCATTAGATGATGCTGCTACAAGTCTTGATTTTAATGGCGCGCACACAGGGCCTCAAAGCTATCATTATCATTTAGAACCCATTTCTTTTTCAGATGATGACTCAAACTTAGTTGGCGTGATTGCGGATGGTTTTTTCTTGTATGGCAGAATGTGTAATTCAACGGGGACTTATCCAACAGATTTAGATGCTTCTGGTGGTCATACGTCGATTACCCAATTTGCACAAGAAGCTGAATACCATTATCACATCCAAAATGAGCTCTACTTAGGGTCATACTATATTTTATTCCCAGGTGATTACCAAGGAAGCGCCAGTGCTATCCGTTAGGCTTGCATTGGTTTGTGTTATGTTGGTGTTTACCGCGGTCTTTATTTCGTTTTTTGAATCTGAAAATAAAGCTGTAGCTAGTGAAAACATCAGCATTTCACATTCAACCGGTTTAAGAATGTATCAAAACAAGCCTTTTACTGGTGATGCAGTAACTTATTATCCCAACGGTCAACGGGCTAAATTAGAACATTTTGAGCACGGACTGCGTGACGGCTTTTTAACTCAATGGTTTGAAAACGGCACCTTAGCGTTTGACTCTCGGTATGTTGCAGGAGTGCTTGAGGGTAAAACGCAAAGCTGGTGGAGTAATGGCAATATGCGTTCGGAGTCGGTGTATCGTCAGGGCAAGGTTAATGGCACCTCGTTACAATGGTATGCAACGGGGGAGCTGTTTAAAAAAATGAATTATGTTGATGGCCAAGAAGTAGGATTACAACAAGCCTGGCGACGAAATGGCAAGTTATTTAGTAACTATCAGTATATTAACGGCCGAGTGTTTGGCCTTAAACGTTCAAATATGTGTGTGGAATTAGAAGATGAAGAAGTGGTTGAGTCTAATTAGTTTATCTGTGGCTTTGCTTAGCGGTTTTGTGCAAGCCGAGCCTAGTGGCGAACCCACTATGGGGGCATTACCTTATTACGGTAGCGCTGAATTTACGCCACATTGGTTTAAACCGGGCAGCCCTGAATTGGTCGGTTTTCATCAAATTCCGGCGTTTCAATTTATTGATCAGCAGGGTGAAATGGTCACTCAAGACACGGTAAAAGATAAAATTTATGTGGCGAGTTTTTTCTTTACACGTTGCCCAGGTATATGCCCTCGCATGAAATCGCAGCTGTCTAAAGTGCAAAGTGAATTTATGGACGATGCCGATGTAATGATTGTGTCTCATTCTATTCAACCTGGAAATGATACGGTTGAGGTTCTCCAGCAATACGCCAAAAAAAATAACATCAATGCAGCTAAATGGCGCTTAGTCACTGGGGAGCGCGACCACATTTATTCGCTGGCTAGAAACGCCTATTTTGCCAATGAAGATTTAGGGGAATATGTGAGTAACGAAGATTTTTTACACACAGAAAACTTAGTGTTAGTGGATAAAAACAGGCATATTAGAGGGATCTATAATGGGTTAAATAACACCTCTGTTGCCAACCTTATTATTGACATAAAGCAATTAATGGCTGAATAAAACTGCAGTATTAAAGCCGTTTTTGTATAACATCAATTATAAAAACGGCTTGCATTTTTGTGTTATCCAATTGAAAAATATACAATTTATCCTTTAATCTTTATCCTTTTCTGAGTTGTGGGCAATCTGTTTACCCAAACGCTTAATCTTCATAATATGTACTCAAGCATGTCAAATTATGCATTTTTCAAGGCCTGCGCGATGGTAAATGACGGTCTAAATAGTATCGATAGTCATCACTAGGGTGTATGCTCTATTGCTGCTGTGGACGGAAATGGTTTGCACTGTCTATGTTAAGGTGTGCCACTTTTTCGGGTGTTGTTTACTACCTCATTGCCATCACTGTTAATCGCTGGTGTATTTTATTGAATAGGTTTATTTATGTGGATGCAAAAAACAATTTCACTTGCTTCTAAAAAACGTGGTTTTCATTTAATTACTGACGAAGTGATATTGCAATTACCAGAGTTAAAAGAGATTAATGTTGGGTTATTGCATGTATTTATTCAACATACCTCAGCTTCATTAACCCTTAACGAAAATGCAGATCCAACTGTGCGAGGTGACATGGATCGTCATTTCAATGTGCTTGCCCCAGAAGGTGCACCTTATTATAAGCACACTTATGAAGGCCCAGATGACATGCCAGCGCACATAAAGTCGACCTTGATTGGTGTAAGCCAAACCATACCTATTACGGCTGGGCGCTTGAATTTAGGCACCTGGCAAGGATTGTATTTATGTGAACATCGCGATCATGCATCTTCGCGAACAATCATTGTTACAATACAGGGCGAGTAGTATAAATATGTTAATTGTTTATCCATACTCAATGGGGCTTGGATAACATATTTGCTTGTTTTGTATGCAGCCCTCACGTTGGTGGCTGACTTTGCTTGTGTAAGTAAATGTAAAGATGCTAAATTCAGTTAGCTTACTGAAACGCTTAAAGTATGCAGTTTTATTGGGCTTACTTTGCCTGTTGCTAGCATACAAATGTTTTGTATATAAAACGGCCCTAAAGAATTTAAAAAATAACGCATAATAATAGGTGGGTTAACGTGATATCTGTATATTTAGTTGACGATCATGAACTGGTAAGAACAGGGATCCGTCGTATTCTGGAAGACGAACGAGGCATTAAAGTTGTTGGCGAAGCGCCCGACGGTGAAACCGCCGTTCAGTGGTCTCGACAGAATGAAGCTGATGTAATTTTAATGGACATGAATATGCCGGGTATGGGGGGCTTAGAAGCAACCCGTAAAATATTACGTTATCAACCCGAAGCTAAAATCATTGTATTAACAGTACAGACAGAAGATCCGTTTCCGACTAAGGTTATGCAAGCCGGTGCTTCGGGCTATTTAACCAAAGGTTCAACCTCGCCAGAAGTGCTACGTGCAATAACTCAAGTCGCACGTGGTCAGCGCTATTTGTCGCCTGAGATTGCCCAACAAATGGCACTGAGTCAGTTTAATCACTCAGACGAAAACCCATTTAGCAGTTTGTCAGAGCGCGAATTGCAGATAATGTTAATGATTACCAACGGCGAAAAAGTTAACGATATTTCTGAAAAACTCAATTTAAGTCCAAAAACCGTTAATAGTTATCGCTATCGCTTATTTGCTAAATTAGGGATTGGTGGCGATGTTGAGTTGACCCGTTTGGCTATTCGTTACAAAATGCTCGACACAGGTTCATTTTAGTTGGGTATAACCCGCGTAACGCTTAAGCAGTTTTAATCATGTCTAGTGGTTTTAATGCCAAATCTTTTTTAAAAAACGTCACCAGCTCACCGGGTGTATATCGAATGTACGATATACACCAACAGGTCATTTATGTTGGTAAAGCTAAAGATCTCAAAAAGCGCCTAAGCTCGTATTTTCGCGCTAACATCCCCAGTGTTAAAACTCAGGCTTTAGTTAGCCATATTGATCATATCGATGTCACTGTCACTCACAGTGAAACCGATGCATTATTACTTGAAAACGACTACATCAAGCAGTACATGCCTAAGTATAATGTGCTACTGCGCGACGATAAGTCTTATCCGTATATTTTACTCAGTGGTCATAAACACCCAAGATTAGCGTATCACCGTGGCCCAAAACGTGAAAAAGGCCATTACTTTGGGCCGTATCCAAATGGCGGTGCGGTGCGCGAAAGCTTGCACTTAATGCAAAAGCTGTTTCCTATTCGCCAATGTGATGACCTATATTATAAATCGCGTTCTCGTCCCTGTTTACAGTACCAACTAGACCGTTGCAGTGCGCCTTGTGTCGGTATTGTTAGCGACGCAGAATACAGTGAACAGGTAAAGCTGGCAGGACTGTTTTTACGCGGCAAAGACAAGCAGGTTATTAGTCAGCTGGTGGCCAAAATGGAAGCGGCTGCAATTGATATGCACTATGAACAAGCTGCGCAGTACCGCGATCAAATTACCGCACTGAGGCGCGTGGCTGAGCAACAAGAAGTGTCTAACCATAAAGGTGATATGGATGTTATCGGGGTGGACTATGCCTCGGGGATTGCTTGTTTTCATTTGTTATTTATTCGTGATGGTAAAATCTTTGGCAGTCGCAGTTATTATCCTTCGGTGCCTGCTGAAACCGACATTGAAGAAGTACTGTCATCATTTTTAGGGCAATTTTACCTCAACGCCGATATTCAACGCACCATTCCTAAAGAGGTGATACTAAGCCACCACTTTGACGGTATTAAAGAGCTTGAAGCATCAATAGAACATGCCCTTGATAAAAAGTTTGAACTTAAGACCCAAGTGCGTGGCGATAGAGCGAATTTTTTACGCTTAGCCATGACAAACGCCAGCAATGCAGTCGCTACACGGTTATCTCACAAAAATACGGTTGAACAGCGGTTTCAATTATTGGAAGAGGCGCTGGAGCTTAACGAACCAATTAAGCGTATGGAATGTTTCGACATTAGCCATACCATGGGTGAAAGTACGGTGGCATCTTGCGTGGTATTTAACCGCGAAGGGCCACATAAAGCCGATTATCGTCGCTACAATATTACCGGCATAACCGGTGGCGATGATTATGCCGCAATGGAGCAGGCCATTAGCCGCCGGTTTGATAAAATCGACAATAATGGCAAAGTACCTGACTTACTGTTTATTGATGGTGGTCTTGGCCAGCTTAGAGTGGCGCAAACCATAGTCGATGAAAAGTGCGTTAACATTGATAACCCACCTTTATTAATTTGTGTGACTAAAGGCGAGGGCCGTAAAGCCGGCTTAGAAACCTTTACCGTCGGCGGCAGTGAGCAAACCTTTGAGATCCCTAGCGACTCCCCTGCATTTCACCTCATTTTACATATTCGGGATGAATCGCATCGTTTTGCAATTACTGGTCATCGTAACAAACGCCAAAAAACGCGTAACACGTCGACACTCGAATCTATCGCTGGTGTTGGCCCTAAAAGACGTAAAGCCTTGTTGCAGCACCTTGGTGGACTCCAAGAAGTTAAAGGCGCAAGTGTAGCTGAATTAACTAAAGTACCTGGAATTAGCCTAGAAATGGCACAAACAATTCACGATGCATTGCGAGGGGGCTAAAATTAAGGCAAGATTGGCGCTGCTTCTGACAAATTGGTCTTTTTATGCCGTTTAATGTACCTATTGCACTGACATTATTTCGTATTGCTCTATTACCCGTATTTGTAGTGGTTTTTTATCTTCCCTACACATGGGCACCCTTTGTAGCCGCATTTATTTTTTGGCTTGCCGCGCTTACCGATTGGTTAGATGGTTATGCTGCACGTAAGTTGGGTCAATTAACTCGCTTTGGTGCGTTTTTAGATCCGGTTGCAGATAAGGTTATGGTGTCTACTGCGCTGGTGTTACTGGTGCAGCAAAATGACAATATGTATTTAACGTTAGCATCATTGTTTATGATTGGCCGTGAAATTGTGATTTCAGCCTTACGTGAATGGATGGCTGAAATAGGCAAACGGGGCGTTGTGGCAGTGTCTTGGATAGGCAAATACAAAACAGCTGCGCAAATGGCTGCCATTGTAGGATTGATTTGGAAGCCTACCGAGCTCCTCACCGACCTTGCTTTTGCATTATTTTATGTAGCTGCAGCGTTAACGTTTTGGTCGATGATGAGTTATATTTCAGCAGCTTGGAAAGATTTAACTGCTGAATAGCATAATAATAGCCCAATAAGTTTATTTAGTGCGCAAACAGTCAAAATTGCGTAAATCAATAATTGACACACGAGGTTTATTCGGTAGAATGCCTCCCCGTAGACAAGTGATGAGCCACAACAAACCTTAAGGTTTAACGTTAATTAGCACTGTTTACCAGTTTTAAAATGCGACATTAGGTCAGTTGGTTAGGTTGAAAGACGATACCTTTCTAGCAGTAGTAATAAAGCATTGCAAAAGTTATATAGGCGATATTAGTTCAGTTGGATAGGTTGAAAGACGATACCTTTCTAGCAGTAGTAATAAAGCATTGTAAAAGTTATATAGGCGACATTAGCTCAGTTGGTAGAGCGATACCTTGCCAAGGTATAGGTCATCGGTTCGAACCCGATATGTCGCTCCAATTTCTTATCTTATCCGATGGATTTGAAGTTGGTTAAAGATGGCGCGATGGCAGAATGGCTATGCTGCGGATTGCAAATCCGTCGATCTCGGTTCGACTCCGGGTCGCGCCTCCACGAATTGCATTTAATGGTTACTTTACGTAACGGTTAAAACAACACTTTGCCCGAGTGGTGGAATCGGTAGACACAAGGGATTTAAAATCCCTCGCTGAATAAGCGTGCCGGTTCAAGTCCGGCCTCGGGTACCATTATTTATAGTAAGAAATTACATACGTAAGTATGCTGTGAATCAGCCTCGATATTAGTCGGGGCTTTTTTGTGTCTGAAATTTGGGTTTATTGTTAAGAGAATGGTGAAAGGTGAAATCTCTCGCGCTCTGGTTGAGCAATTAGTCGATGCTTTAGGTGCAAGTGGTTTTTCAACAGACCCTAGTTACACTCCTTTTTAAGTAAATTGATCGGCTTGCTTTTATCGCCTCGGCAAGCCTTGATGCTTTTTGGGGTTTCTACCGATAGCACTTTTACTGATATAAAAAATCTCACCAAATTTTACCAGTAGCTTATAGTTATATTGATTAATTTGAGATATCGAATAATGACATCGTTTAAATATGACGGTGATGAGGAGTGTCAATGAGCGCGAAGTTAAAATTAGTCAGTTTTATTGGTGGGTTATTTGCTGTTGTGATTTTATTGATAACGACAGTGAGCTATTTAAATTTTAAGGCGTCATCGGTGAATGATTACAGTGATAAGTTAAGTAATGAAGCTCAACTGATTGCAGACGCCCTAGAGCAAAGAATGCTGCGTTACTTTGATACTTTATCTTTGGTCGCTGCAAATATGCCGATATCTGAAGGACAACTTAATATTGAGGAGATTAAGCGCCAATTAGCCCATATGGAAAAGGAGTTGGGCGTATTGGAAGCTTATATTGGACTCGAGAGCGGAGTCACCTATTTGCCAAATGGTATGATCCCCAATTTTAGTGCAGTTGAGTTGAAACGTGAGTGGTATGTTAGAGCCTTCGCCGGCGAGCAATACATAGTAACGACACCCTACATTAGTAGCACTGGCACACCGGTAATGGCGGTTGCTGTACCTGTTATTCGTGGCGGTAAAATCCTCGCTGTATTGTGTGTTAATATCGGCGTGCAATCGATCACTGATTTTATTGCTGGGTTGTCTGACAATGGTCAATTGTATGTGAGCCGTGAGGACGGGTTTATTTTAGCGTCTAAGTATGCGGAGCAAATAGGGAAAAATTTATTTGATGTGCAACCTGATTTTGCCTCTTTTAAAAACAGTATCTCAACTGGCATTAACTATAAGCAAGAGGGTGAAGATTACTTTGCGCTTAATGCTAAATTAACTACCTTAGGTTGGAGTGTTTGGTCTTGGGACCGTTGGCAAAAGATTAATGCTGCATCAACGGCAAATTTAATGTTGAGCGTGGGTATTGCGTTGCTGGCACTATTGGCATCTTTGGTGTTGACGTACATATTGGTGACCCGCTTAATGTACCGACCCATTGGTGGTGAACCGACAGATATTGAAGAAATTGTTAAACGCGTGGCAAAAGGGGATTTATCAGCGGCTGGGATTGGCACCGGGGATGAAACGGGAGTCTATGCCGCGACATTGGTGATGGTGAAGCAACTTACTTCAACTCTGCAGCGTATTAATGAGGCGAGTGCTGAGTTAATGACGTCTTCAGAAAAAATGTCTTTCGCTGCATCGAATGTGAGTCGCAGTTCAGAATCACAAATGCATCAATTAGAACAAACATCGACGGCAATGAACGAAATGACAGTGACTGTCGATGAAGTCGCACGTAATGCGTTGCAGGCATCGACGGCTGCAGATGAAGCGCAAAAGTCTTCAGAAGGAGGGATTCAGATCGTTAATGAAATGAATTCTGAAATCACCACTTTAGTTGGCGGATTAGATAAAGTCGTTACTGTCACGACCCGATTGGAGCAAGAAACGCAGCGAATTGGTGGCATTTTAGACGTCATTGATAGCATTTCAGAGCAAACCAACCTGTTAGCACTTAATGCTGCCATTGAAGCTGCAAGGGCAGGTGAGCATGGTCGCGGGTTTGCTGTGGTGGCGGATGAAGTAAGGAGTTTAGCTAATCGTACTAAAGAAAGTACTCGTGAAATTCAAGATATGATTGGTAAATTACAAGCTGAAGCAAAAGAGTCAGTAAGCTTAATGCAAGTGAATATGAAAAACGCTCAAAGTACTGCGGCGCGTTCAGCAAGTGCAAATGAAGCGTTAGTGGCCATATTACAATCGGTGTCGCTGATATTAGATATGAATAACCAAATCGCCACCGCTGCTGAAGAGCAAACCCATGTTGCGGCAGAAATCAATCAAAGTATTGTTGCGATAAATGATTTAGCCAAAGGCACGTTCGACAGTGCACAAAGTAACAATCATACTGCCACAGAACTTAAAGGCATTTCGTCACAACTGAAGGCGTCTGTCGAAGTGTTTACTTTTTAACATTAACAGCTTGATTTTTTGATGCCCATTGATGGTTGTTTTTAGCGATTAATGGGCATTTTTAGTGGGAAATGGCGTTACTTATGTTAATCAACCTCTGCTCTGGATAACAAACGCCTTTCAAGCAGTTCTTTGCCTTCCTCACTGCGTTGAATTAACTTGCAATAGGCTAGCTATTGGCGCGTTAATTCGCCTTGTTAGCAAAACAAATCACAAGCTTGACAGTGGATTTAAGTCAATCTATTGATTTATATCGTTATCAATACATCTCTTATCCAGAGTTGAGGTTAATAACGCCATGAGTTGTGGTAAATATTCATTATCTAATTGGGCGATTTCAACTTGCTCTGTTAACACGTTTTGCAGAATTTGCTCGCTGGTCAACGGGTTGGCTAATACAACTCTAAATACTGTCGTGGGTTGCCTGAAGTATTTAGCCGGTTTTATGCGTGTACGTGATACAAACGATTTTCCCTGCTCACGTTGATGCTTTTGAATAAATTGAGTTAAGCCATCGAGAAGCTCATTGACTTGAGATACCAATGACTCATTTTGGTTTGTCACTGCATCGTTTAAAAACTGTTGTACTGCACTTGGAACATAGCGATATGTAAGTAAACATAACTCAGGTTCTGTTACTAACTCAAACTCTGGGTGCTGTTTGATAATAGATGCAAAATAGCGAGCTTTTTCCAAACTGTTATTAATTAAAATCTCATAACCGTCGCGGCCAATAATTTGCAAGCAAGCATGTACCAGCATGGCCATGCCTGGGCGTGATCCCTCAAGCGTTTGGCTGCCCAAATCTTTAGATCCCACTCGTAAAATATATTCAGCATGATGCACAATGGCTTGTGCCAGTTCTGGGTTTTTAAATATCACCATGCCAGCGCCCATTGGCACATACATTTGTTTATGGGCGTCAATCGTCACAGAGTCTGCTAACTCTATGCCTTTCAGTAAATGGCGATATTTGTTAGATAATAAGCTAGCGCCTCCCCAAGCAGCATCAACGTGGAAGTGGCATTGTAACTCGGCAGCCAGCTCTGCTAGCTCTGTTAGTGGGTCGACACTACCGGTTTCTGTTGTGCCTGCTACGCCAACAATGGCCATCACTTTAATATTTTGCGCCGCTAGTTTTTTAGCGGCTTGGCGCATTGCATCAACATCGACTTTATTGTTTTTATCTGTTGCGATACTGATAATATTGTCGCGGCCAATGCCTAGTAAATCAGCGGTTTTGCCTAAAGAGTAATGTCCACGCTCGGACACTAAAATCGCTAAGTCGTCAAAGCCATAAAAACGCAGCGCTTTAGGCATACCTTCGCGGGTGATGCCTTTAAAATCACCTTGTGGTTTGAGCAAACGGTTGCGGGCTATCCATAATGCGGTGATGTTTGCCACTGTGCCGCCAGAGCAGAAAGCGCCAAGCGAATGATTAGCACTGTGCATCCATTGGTCATAAAAGCGGCCGGGCTCTTGATACACTAAGTGATGCATCATGCCTAGCACCTGACGCTCAAGTGGGGTGAAGGCTTTTGATGTTTCAATTTTAACTAAGTTTTGATTAAGCCCAACCATCATCTTAGATAGCGGTAATACAAAATAGGGGAGTGCTGAGGTCATATGACCAATAAAACTTGGTGCTGCAGTGTGCACTGAATGAGCCACCAGATTTTGCATGATTTCATCAGCATAATCAGACACAAATGTTGGGTCTATTGGAATTTGATAGGCATTAAAATCTGTTTCAATCTCAGATAGCGGTTTTTCTAAAGCAGCTATGCTGTTACCCAAAAATCCGGCTAAATCTTGAGATAACCTCTGTTCAATAATGCTTAACGTCGATGTAGCGTCTTCTGGCGCGGTAAAAATACGCAATAAACTGTCTTCAGAAGCCTGTGCTTGACGTGGAATTTTAGAGGTCATTTTCTTGCCGTTAAGATGAAAACTTCGTGTTATGGGCAATAGGTTATGTGAAAAAACTACTGCGATGCCCAATGAACGAAAAGAGGGTGCTAACTTTACTGTAAGCCATGCATTGCTTCAAGTATTTATCCTGTTTGCGATAAATTACAGCGATAAAAAAACGTCTAACACGAAGGTGTTAGACGTTTTATTATCGGCGATAAGGTTAAATCCGCTTAAGGGATAATGACCAAACAGCAGCAATGTTTTGCGCAGTGTGAGTCAGGTTTGTTTGCGCCTCGGCCAATACTTGCTCTAGTGGCTGTAATGACGGAATGATTGGAAATATCGCTGTCATCCCCTGTTGCACAATAGCGCCAGCATCATCACCTAAGCAGCCAGCAATACCAATAACAGGAACATTGTATCTTTTAGCAACATTAAGCACGCCCATTGGGGTTTTTCCAAACACTGTTTGCCCATCAAGGCGGCCTTCGCCAGTAATGACTAAATCGGCATCTTGGCAATGTTTTGCAAGCTGAACGGTTTCAGTCACAATGTCGACGCCAGGTTTTAAGGTTGCAGCGAGTAATGCCATCACCCCAAAGCCCATTCCGCCAGCAGCGCCTGCTCCTGCTTGATGTTCACAGCCGAGTTTAATGTGCGGTGAATCTTGTCTGTTAATCACGTTGGCAAAGTGAGCCAAAGCCTGGTCGAGTTGTTCTACCATGTCAGAACTCGCCCCTTTTTGAGGACCAAAAATGGCGCTCGCGCCTCGAGGACCACATAAGGGATTATCGACATCGCAAGCCACGTCAATTGTACATTCATTGATACTAGGATGAAGTAACTCAAGGTCAACATTATGCAATGTTGCTAATGCCGCACCGCCCATAGCAATATCATGGCCATTAACATCAGTAAGCTTAGCGCCAAGCGCTTGTATCATACCGGCACCAGCATCATTAGTTGCACTGCCGCCAAGGCCAAGAATAATATGCTTGATACCATTGTTAAGCGCATCTGCAATTAATTCGCCCACGCCAAAACTGGTGGTCAGCAGAGGGTTTCGCTGAGTTGTCGGTACTAAATGAAGGCCTGATGCTGCAGCCATTTCTATTACTGCCGTACGTCGACTGTTGGTATCTGGTTGTCCTAGAATGCCGTAAAATGCTTCAACTGGTTCACCTAACGGCCCTGTGACCCGGCATGTTACGATTTTTCCACCGGTGGCATCGACCATTGCTTGTACCGTACCTTCACCTCCATCGGCCATGGGCACTTTACAGTACTCGGCTTTGGGAAACACATGTTTAAATCCCTGCTCAATGGCGTTAGCAACCTCTAGTGCACTAAGGCTTTCTTTAAACGAGTCTGGTGCAATAACGATTTTCATATAGAACCTTGATGAATATTTTTATTCATCATAAATCATTTGGTCTAAATAGCTTTGTTGTTTTGCACTAAGTTGATGTTGTTTTTATGCTCGCTATTGTGCAGATGCACAGTTTTATTGGGGTGGAGTTATTCAGGCTGGTGGATAAGTTGTGCGAGGTACAAACTGAGTAAGCCATTGAAATTATGTAAATCTACATTAGTAATTGATTGTATTTTATCAAGGCGATAGCGCAATGTATTTCGATGAATAAACAAACTTTTGGCGCAAGCTTGTAGATCACCTAAATGGTCTAAGTATGCTGCGAATGTTTTTTGCAGTTGTTGGTTGGTATCTGCTTCGATCAATTTTTGATACGGACCAGCGAGGGCATTACCACGCCAATGATGACGTAAGCCTGACAGTAGCACTTGTAAGCTGTAATCTTGGTATAAATATTTACTCTTATTTGGATGGTATTTTTTTCCTATGTCGAGTGTTTCTATGGCGGTGCGGTAAGAATAAGTAATGCCTAACTCACCGCTAAAATAATGCCCTAATGAGATGTGTAAGTTCAGTTGCATATTAGCCGGTAAGCGTTTTAGTAATTTGTCGATGCGCTGGCTTTCAAGTTCAGGGTCAAATTGCTTACCGTCTAAAAAAGCGGGCTTTAAAATCACAAGTCGGGTTAATGATGTCATGGCGATTAGGTTATCGCGCATTGGGTTTTGCAGTAAGTACATCACTTGTTTGAGGGCTTGATTATCTTGCTGAAAAGACGGGTTATTGCTGTCTAATTCGATAATTGCAGCCACTCTTGGCATCGATAAATCAATACCTAACTGCAAAGCCCATTGCTTTAACGAGGGGAGTTCTGTTTCGCTGGCGTGGATCAGTTGCGAAATAAACTCTTCTTTTTGGCGATTTTGCCACTGGAGTTGCTCTTGTAAATTTGCTTGTTCGACGATCATTTCAGCGGTCATTTTGAGTAACTCGCCATAGTGACTTAAGCTTTCTGGTTCACCGGTTATACCAATCGCGCCAACGACTTGCCCTTGGTAGTGTAAGGGGAGGTTTAAACCGGGTTTTGCACCTTGCAAATTAGCGGCAATAGTGTGGTTTATTTCAACGTTACGGTTTTGGCTGATGGCTAATAATGCCCCTTCATGGATGGTGCCGATACGATGTTTTTCACCAGAACCGAGAATGACGGCCTGTGCGTTCATGACATTGATATTGTGACCAATAATTTGCATGGTGCGGTCGACAATTTTGCCTGCAATGTCGGTATCTATTTGAAGCATAATGCCCTCAGGGAACAGTTGTGTTTTTGCCAAAAAGCATAATCAATTGAGAGTTGGCGCTGGTTTGCTATGCGAGAACGCAAAAACTGAGTAATGATTTTATCATAACCAATCATGTTCAGGTATTGAATGGGGAGGGGGGAGTAAATAAGAAAATGTGGGCAACATCCGTTTGCCCAAATTTTAATCACAAGCTATTCACGTTGTTAATATAATGTTAAATCACGTTAGGTTGCAAGCGTTTTATGCAACCAATAAAAATACCAACATGTAAGATGTTGGTATTTATTTATTGTTACTTAAAAATCAATCTATTAGTTACAGGCGATAGTTCATACTTAGCATAATCATATGTGCGGTGTAATCATGGTCGATGTTACCAAAGCTGACTAGGTTCCAAATAGTATCTGGGTTTATGTCATTGGCGTCGTCATTATCAAGATATTTTTCAATCTTGTAGTCAACTCGCAGGCTCATGTTGTCTGTTGCTTGATATTGACCGTATACATTGATGTTATGCACTTTTGCAAAATAATCACCATATTCGCCAGTGATACCTTGCCTTACCTGTGTGGTGCTGTCTGAGTCTGAATATGCATAATCTAGCCCAAGTTTTAGTCGGCTATCTAGTAAGTTGTTGTAACTTAAGCCTGCACCGACATAATCAATGGTGTCTTCAATGTCTGCCTGCCAATTGGCGATGCTGAAATTTGAACTGCCAGCTTGCTCAGATTTAATGATTTGATGGTTATAGAATGCATTGAGTGACACATCTGCATTGATGGCGTAATGGACGTTGACATCATAATAGGTGTCAGTTGACTCTGTTAAGCCAATTGCTGTGTCTGTGTAATCGTCCAGTGAATAGCGCGCACCAAAGTCGACAGTTAAGTCACTTAATGGCGTATGGCTTAATCTAGCTTCAATTTGACTGCGGTCACGATCGGCAAGATAGTAACGACGTAACAGGGTGTTTTGTTCAGATGATGATATCTGTGATGCTTGATATTTTGAACCGTCACGTTGGCTAACACTTGCTTTTAACCACATATTCCACATTTCAAGGTTATTGACTCCTACTCGAGCCCATAGGGTATTTTCGTCTGTGGTTTCTCGATCTTGGTAGCTGCGTTCATCGCGTTCAAAATCATATCCAGCATCCAGTTTTATCCCTTGAGTAATACGATAGTCGCTAGATAATTTGGCTCGATGAGTCGTGAGATCATAGGGTGTGTTGTAAGCCGCTTCTCCAGTGACATCATTGATGCTTATTTGAGTCCATTGTTCAACTTGTGTTTTATTATCTCGGTCGTTGTAGTCATAACTAGCACTGACTCGCCAAGCACGATTAAGCCGAGTCATTGCTTTTAATGTCAAGCCGGTAATATCGACTTTGGCGTCGATACTTTCAGCCGGTAAGTCATAACCATAACCTATGCTGGTGAGTGATTGATCTTGGGTCATTTGACCCACCAGTAAACGACCGCTTAGGTTTGTTTTGGCTAGATTATATTGGCCTAATAAGGAAACCGTATGCGCTTCGTTGTCAGGGTCTAATGACATATAGCCGCTTGTTTGTGCACCAAAGGTTGGGTTGAATGCACTGTCAAAACCAAGTTGGTTGTTGTCATTTTTAAACACCGAGCCTGAGTAGTTGAGGCTAGTAAACCAGTTGTCGCCTTTAAGTTTAATGCCAGCATTTAAGATGTCTGTTGTGTAGTCAACAGGCTCAGCTAACATCATTGATTGATTATAAAAACTACCCGATGTGGTTTTTGTGCCCGTTTTTTCTTCACGTTGAAAGTTCACATAGGTGGAAAAAACTGACTGAGTTTGGTACTCAACACCCATGCCATAACGGTCACGGTTTAATGATAACTCAAATGGATTTAAGCTACTGTTGAGCATAGTCATGTCAGAGCTTGAACCTGCGGTTTCCCAATTATCTGGCAGCGTTAGGTAGTCGCTACCGATTTGTTGATACGGGCTTAGTGCATTGTTCGACTCATAATGAGCAAGTGTGCGGTAATTAACATTGATGTTATACACACCTTGCTGACCGACATCGATATCTAAGCGGCCATTGTCCATGCCCAAATTATGGGCATCAACATTGGCTTGATAGCCTTCTTCGCCGCGATAATGGATATCGGCGTCAACTTTGCCTGCAACTTCATTACTGCTGTTAAAAGCATTGGCAGAATAAATGTCATCTTCATTGTTGTAGGCAATACCCGCACCAACAGTGCCAGTTGTTCCTGTTTCAACTACGCAGCTTTTGCATTGCCATGCATCAAACTTAACGTTATCTGTTTTCGCATTAGACAAGCCGTATCCCTGTGCGAATAAACCAAAACTGCAACTGGATAATAACGCTAAGGTAATGATATTCAATTTGGTTTTCATGTTGTTATCTCCTTAGCGTTGTAATAGTTTGCCCGATGGGTGGTTTGACCCATGGACTTGGCTATGACAATTTAAGCAGCTTCGTCCGCCAGTAAATGCGTTACCATTAACTGTTGAACCCATGCCGGTGTTGCCTAAATAAGCACTGCTTGTATGACCGTCGCCTGAGTGGCATTGTTGGCATAATTGCGGAGCACGCGTTTTTAACATTGCATCATTTACCGACCCATGAGGATTATGGCAGTTTGCGCAATTTTCGGTCACGGGTGCATGCTCCCACAGCTTTGGGCCACGTTTCTCTGCATGGCAGGTATAACAGGTTTCGTTGACAGTAGGTTTGATCAGATCATCATCGCTTAAGCTACCATGTGGGTTATGACAGTCACTACAGGTCATTTGGTTCCATTTCATTGGATGACTGCTGCGTTTGTTCATGTCAGCTTTTTGCTTAGTGTGACAACTGGTGCACACATCCATTTCTGTTTGTTTTGACAAAACAGGATCATGTGCGGCATGAACGCTATGGCAAGATGCGCAGGCAACATCGGCATTGGCATGATGGCTGCTTTCCCAGGTCATACGTTTATCATCGTTATGACAGCTCATACAAACGCTGTTTTGTTTATCGGTTGCCAGGCTTGAGTCTGGGCCAAAGGTAATCATGGGTTCTTTACCACCACGATTATGGGTACCTAGTGGACCATGACATGCTTCACATTGAAGACCTGCCATAGGGCTTTTTGATGAGTCGATTGAACCATGAACACCTTTAAAGAGATCCATGACTTTTTCTGATTTCTTATGGCACATTAAACAAGAATCTGCGCCTTTAGGGGAGTATTTACCTTCTGCAAATTTTTTATCAAGTGTGGCTTCTACTTCTGCGGGCGTCATGGTGGCGTCCCATTTTGCTGCGTGCACTTGATTTGATAAAAATACGGCTGATGCTGTGAGGCAAAGTAAGCTGAGCAATAACGTATTGATTTGGTTTGTGGTCTTCATAAGTAGACTTCCTAATTTGTCCATTTTGATGATCAACAGTTTGATAAAGTAAGTCATAGCATGGGAGATAAGTGAGGCTTATCTCCCATTGAACAAATTAAAATTTAACTTCGGTATGATTTTCAATGCTTGGTGCATGGCAGTAGAAACAGGTTTCTAATTGTGCTGCATCGTTGGCTTCTTGGTAACTACCGTTAACAATGGCGCCTTGGCTAGTTGCATGTTGAGCGATGTCGTCAAAGCCATGACAAGACGCACAGGTTGCGGTAATGGGTGTGGTATATAGACCAGCTGATGTAGCAAGTGCTCCTTTGACTTTAAAGGCATCAAGATTAAATTCGTCGTGACATTGAGTACAGTCTTTAATAATGCCTTGTTCGCTATGCACGCTGTGCAGTTTCATTTCAAGTGCACCCTGATTGCCACCTGAAGCATAAGTACCGTCTGGAGTATGGCAAGTCACACAGGCGTCTACACCAACAGTTATTTCACCATTGAGTTCACGACCTAGTTGCTCTGTCATGATAAAGCCAGCGTGATAACCTTTATGAAGTTCAAATGTTTCACCGTGACAGCTTTCACATGATCCAAAGTTAACCGAATCGATATGACGGTAACTTGGGGTTGCACCTGAACGTGTGGCGTGTGCAAGCTCTGCTTTCATGCTGGTGGTTTCGACACCATCAACACAATCAATTGCTTGGCTGCCATTACTGCACATTTCTAAACCAATAAAGGTAAATGCTGTGTCTGTGTCACCGCTGCCAAAAGGTAAAGAGGCGATGGTGTAAACCAATTTGCCATCAACAAGGGTGACATCGGTTTGCAATTTACCCACTTTGACCAAATCTTTGCTAATTTTTGCTAAACCACTTCCTGGGCTAGCGTTATATCCCATAATAGGGAAGTTAGGCCCTACGTTGGTGATGGTTTCGATGCGTTGAATTTTACTTACGAGAGTTGCCGCATCAATTGATGTTCCATTAGCATCAGTTAGTGTCACCGTTAAGGTTGCAGACATGTCTTCATCTGTGGTCTTGTTGGCCACAAGCGCTGCATCCATACCATATTGGTTGATTAAGGTTTGCTTTTCACTGAATGCTGAAATATGTAATGTTTCTGTCCAGCTGGCATTGTGACAGGCAATACAATTGGAATTGTCGACTTGCTGTGGGTGTCCATCACCTGCCACAAAGTCAATATCAGTATGACAGCTACTACAGGTTTCCATAGTAGGAATTTGCGTCCAGTTGTTCCATTCAGTGAGTTGTTCAGATTCTATATGGCAGTTAGTACAGTTGTCTTGCACTATGGCATGAGCGGCTTCGGCGCTTTTATCTAAATTTCGGCCATACATTTTGGCGCTATTATGAACGTTATGGATAAGATGGCTGAAGTCGACCTGGACTTTATCTTTTTCGATTGCCATTTCATTGGTATGACAGCTGATACAGGTCGTTAAGTCGGTATAACTGTGATAAATGCTTTCGCCTTCTGCATGACAACTATTACAGGTGGCATCACTAACCACATTTTTAGTGTATTTAGCGGTATAGCCTTCGCCGTCAAAATCTTCGGTGATTTCAGCTCTTGGTACTGCGGTTACACCGTCAAGTAATGTCGATGCACTTGAAATGACATTGTAACGTTGAGTTAGTTCTGGGTTAAAATTTTCAACGTCGATGGTAAAAGTATATTTACCGTTGCCTACATCGGTAAAAGTATCTTGAGAACCTATATATTGCCATTGTGCAGCATTACCTGCACCAGTGGCGCCAGCTGGAATGAGCTGAACCACTTTTTTAATTTCTAATTCGGTTAGACCAACAATGGGTAAATCGTTTTGATTAGTCGCAAATACTGTGACCGTTGGTTTGTTGTCCTGATAAGTGACATCTGTGATATCAAGATTGAGTGTTTGGATTGTTTCTGCTGGTTCGCCACCTGGGTTACCCGCGTCACCATCTTCGCCGTCACTTCCGCTGCCGCAACCAACCAGTGTCATTGATGCTGACATAGCAAGTAATAATGCAATTTTTGTGTGTTTTATATTCATCATATTGTCCCTGCAAAGGTCATACATCAAACTCACTGGCAGTATGTTCTGCAATATTTAAATCAGTTAAGTTGATGTTTAAAAAGTATTCCCAACATTAAGATTACTTTACTATCAGCTAGACGTCTGTAAGGCGAACGCAATAGTGTGATGGTGATCAGCCTATTAATAAAGAGGTATGTAAAATACAGACTTAACTCATGTTTAATGTTTGTAAAATAAGAAGGCCCCAATGTGATTGGAGCCTTTTTAATAAACATAGATGATTAAGTGATTAACATTAAGAGCCGTGACTTTCGCTTACACGTTCTGGGGTGTGGCAGGTTGAGCACATTTCTGCAGCGCGTGTGCGTACATCTTCTTCACTCATACCATCAACAATACCGCCATTAGACTCTATGTGAGACACTGTCGATTCGGTTATTGTTTTTTGGTGACAAGTTAAACAGGCCCCGCTGTCTGATGACACCCAAATATCAGCACCAGTATCAGTATCACCAAAGCGCCATACACGATCCTCTGCACGGCCTAAGGTGAAACCATCTGAGGTGTGGCATGTCGCGCAATCTGTTTTTAATACTGTACCTGATTCAACACCAGCAACACTTAAATCGTGGCCTTCAGCGCTGTGCGCTTTAAATGCAAAGCTAGTCGATTTTTTACCGCCTGGGTAGGTATCATCAGTTCTGGTTGTTTTATCAGGTGTATGACAGGTTTGGCAGTTAACACCATTATCATAGTGATACACTTCTTGGTTGTGACAGCCTTGGCAAGTTGTTGTATCAATAATGTTTCTGCGCTCTGCTGCTGTTTGAGTGCTATCTACAGCATCAGCCCCCATAACAAACTGATAAGCATTGCTTTTGATTTCAACGGTGCGAACATCGTCAGTATCACAAGAGGTGAGTTGTACTTCAGGGCGACCATATCCGCCGTTGTTGTAACATGCAGTAACGGCCGACCAAAGCTCAAACGTTTTTCCCACATAATCAGCTGGTAAGGTCACGTTGCTCCACACTAATGTCCAGCTGTTATCTTCATTAGCAACACCTTCACTGAGTCTTAAGCGTCTTTGGCTGTAACTTGCATCGTTATAGGCTGGGTAATCGATGTTACTGTCCCATGCCATGACAATGCGGCTACTGGTGTCGATAAATTCTGCTGCAATAACATTGGATGACGCATCGGTAAATTGAACCTTGGTTGTGAATGCACCATCAGTCGTTACGCTTGTATCGCTAAAGACCACATTTATCGTTTTAGTTTCATTGTAAGCCGTCATTACATCGCCATGAGCTTCTTTTGCGCTGCGTGCATAGCCATCTTCAATATGGCATGAAGTACATTGTGCACTTAAACCAACATGATGCTCAGATGCGGATTCTGTATGACATGCAATACAGGCTGTATCGCTTTTATTAGCAGTAAATAATGCGGCATCTTTTGGTGCATTTTCGCCTTCAACATGGCATGCACTGCAATCGGCGGCAGGCTTTTGTGGGTACATAACATTGCCGTAATTATGTAAACTTCCGCCATAACCTATTACTTTGTATGGCGCTGCTTCTTCACTTGTTGCGGTATGCGTTACGCGGTCTTGGCCTTTATGGATAGCGTGGATCATGTAAGTAAAATCGACACTGTTGCCAGTTTCAGGGTCGCCTGATGTGGCGGTATGGCAAGATGCGCAATTTTCTAAATCAATACGGCGGCCACCGTGTAACTCAAGACTGTCAGGTTGGTGACAGGTGTAACACGTCTCAATTGATACTACGTCACGCGAGGCGATATCTTCTGTTAACCCTGTTGACGGTTGGAAATCATAGTGGGCATTGGTTGTGACTAATGGTTGTTTTAATTCAAGCGTAATGCGTTGAGTATTATCTTGGTTGTAGGTAATGGTTAATGGTTCAGTAACCTGACTCACATTGGTTTGAAAGGTATAGCTGTAGGTGCCATCTTCATTATCAACTAAGCAAGTTTCACAAGCTGATGCTACTTCTACTTCAGCCTGATATTGCTCTGATGGGGCGATATTAGTTTCACCGTCAGGGATTGAGCTTGTGTTCGGTTGTTTTAATACATTGATATAAGATTGCCACTGATAACCACGATCGATTTCATCATCGTTAACCGTTTCAACAACTGGGGTTAATTGAGCAATACCAAAACGTAAGTCATGATCTTTTGTTAACCCAAGCACAGCAACACCATTGGCATTTTTTAGACTGAAGGTCACATTGACGGTACCGTTGACAATACTCGCATCTGTAAATGAAGCTTGTAATGTAGACGCATTGTCGATATTGACACCAATGATGCCATCAGTGCCGTTTTCACCATCGGCGCCATCACTGCCTCCACAGCCAGTAAGAACCAGTGCAAGAAGACCTGCACCCAATACCGCTTTTGTTGCGGGACGAACGGTTATTGTTTTCATCATGAATTCCCTGCTTTTTTTAGTTATCACGCATTTCACCATGGGTTAACAGTGTGCGGATTTTATCCATTTATTATGTTAGCTAACCTTTGCAAGTTACTCATTGAATTATGTGTAGAGTTGTGACTAAGATCTGACTATTCATTTAGGAGTAATCAATTTTGTACTTTGAATAACCCTAAATGTTGATATTGCGCTGGATTGAGGCAGATTAATCCGTTTTGCATAACTATTGCGCAACTAAACCACGGAATGCAAAGTTATCTGGATAAAGGCTTGATCAAGATTATAGCTTAGGGGATAATCGCCACGTTCTGAAAACAAGTTTTGTTTGTCAGAAATCTATGGTGACCCTAGGGTCCCCCCGCAACGATAACTTGTGAACTCGGCCAGGCCCGGAAGGGAGCAACCGCAGCAAGCGACTCGTGTGCCGGGGTGTCGGCTCTAGGGGAACCTCCAATATAGTTCCCTCTGCGTAATGTTAATTTCTTTTAAGTCTTATTATATTTGTTGCGCTGCGGCTATTTCTGCCTCTTCTTTTAAGCGTTTTTGTAAATTGGCTTTTAGAAATTGGCGTGATTTTTCAAGCGCATCGTAAATTTCTGTTTTCATTGTGTGCAGCTCTTGGTAGTTTTCAAAAAAATAAGTATCAACCAAGTGACGGATATAGCGCACCGGTAACTGATTAAGTGTGACGCAGCATAAATCAGCTAAGTATTCTTCAGGTAGCTCTTCCATTAAGCCTTCATCTCTTAATATTTCCATTAATAGAACTTCATAATAGTTACGAATATCTAAGTGCATTATATGCTCCTTTGAGATCAGTTTCGTTATCGACGTCTATGTCGAATAGGTTTCGTGTCAAATATTAATACGTTATGTTGATTTGGGCTGTAACCATAACTCGTTTGCGGCTATAAGCAATTGGCTATGCCGATGAGTTAATTCTGCTTCATTACGACTATAGCCTCCACCGATCACGGCCGCAAGTGGGATGTTATGGCTTTTGGCTATCGATATAACATGGGTATCTCGTGCCAAAATACCCTGGCTTGAAATAGTAAAGTACCCTAAGTCGTCATCTTGATGGATATCGACACCCGCATCATAAAGAATAAGATCAGGCTGATGAAGCCGTATAAGATAAGGCAAAATTTGCTCGACGTGCTCAATATATTCTTGGTCGCTACAACCTTTATTTAAATCGATGTCGTAATCTGAGTCTTGCTTTCTTGCTGGAAAATTTTGTGCACAATGAATAGAGCAGCTAATGATATTAGGGTACTGCTGAGCTAAGGTTGCAGTGCCATCACCTTGGTGGACATCACAGTCAAAGATTAACACTTTATCAGCATGCCCACTGTCGATAGCACTTTTAGCCGCAATAATTAAATCATTAAAAATACAAAAACCACTGCCAAAATCATAGTGTGCATGGTGATACCCCCCGGTTAAATGCACTGCAATTCCATGCGTTAATGCTAATTGTGCACAAAGCACAGTCCCATTAACAGCATGCAAGGTTCGATTAACTAATTGCTCACTCCAGGGAAACCCTATGCGTCGCTGTGCTTTGTGATCTAACAGGCCGCGAATAAATTGATCAACATACTTTGGGCAGTGCACTGCTTGGAGAGTGTCGATTTCAATGGCGCTAGGGATATAACGTGAGGATTCAAACAACAATTGTTGTTCAATGGCATGGTGATATAGCCGTTGGTATTTTGTTGTCGGAAATCGATGTGTTGCAGGTAACGCCAGCTGCGAATAGCTGGCGTGGTACACAAAAGGAATGGAAGTTAACATTTAAAGCTGTTTTATCGCCCAGCCCATAAATTCTTTACGTGTTTTTTCATCTGCCTGTAACCACCAATATTGCAGCATCTGTTCAGCTTGAGCTGGGTTTTTGCTGTTGGTTGCAGCTGGTGTTGCACTTGTTACGGCGGGAGTCACGCTCGTAGCGACTGCGATGTCTGATTTTGCAGGTGCTTGGGTCACGGCTGTTGGTGCATCTGAGGTGGCTGAAACAGCTAATTCGTCAAAATCTTGTTTCTGATTGGTTTTAAACAAATTAGTGATAAACGATTTTTCAGTATACTGAGTGTGTTCAACGCTATATGTAACTGGGCCATTATCTTGTCGAGTTAGCTTAATTTTTGGGTCTTTGGCAAAGACCTTTGGTTTTTTGACTACATCACCATCAGCAGGCTTTAGGCTGTATTTATAGTCGCCATCTACGGTTAGTGTGATAATAAATGGCGTTGATTTAACAAATGATTGGCTGTCGCTAAAAGAGTCATCAACGACATCATGATAGCGGATAGCGATTTTATGGGTGCCGTTGGTGAGTGCTAGATCCGATTGATGCGTAAACATATTGGTTTCAATCGCTTCGCCATCAAGCGCTAAGTATTCAAAAGACATTGGAATAGTTAAATTAGCTGCAAATAACGATGATGAAGTTAAAAATGCTAACAGCGCACTAGTGGTCAATACAGATTTCATTGTTGCTCCTTAACGAGGGTAACTTTGGCGAGGTCGTTCAAATAATTGAATGCGCTCCTCAATATAACTAATTGCTTGTTTACATTTCCCTAAGCGACGATGCATCAAAAGGATATCATTTTGCAATTTAATTTTGTCATCACTATGACAGAATTCAAGATTTGCTTCCATTTGTTGTATTTTTTGTTCAATTTTTTTAGCCCAGTTAAGGTGTTTATTCAGCTCTTCATATAATTGATGGCTGTTTTGCATCACGTTACTGGCTATCCAACCAAAGCCACTGTCTTGTACCGCCTGCTGCTGTTTTTTTGCATATCGCGCACGATTACTGGCTTTACGTTGTGCTTCGGCTTTTAAGTTAATGTCGGTGGTTAACAGGGCTCTTTTTAAGGCAATAAAACGGTCTTGAATACGCTCACAACTGAGCTGGATAACGTGTTGGCCTAAACGCAGAGATAATTGTTTTTCAAGCTTTTGAATATCTTGGCGCAGTTGAGCAATACATGGCGTGAGTAGCGCGCCCTGTTGAGCAAACAATTGGCTGTTAAAACGTTCAGTTTGTTGCAAGGTTTGTCGCTGGTTTGGTGCTAAATTTTGGTCATGCGATAGTACATCGCGCTCAAGTTGATTGAGTTGCTGTTTTAGCATTGAAACCAATTGTTGGGTATTCATCCCCAAGCACTCCAGGTTAAGTGGATCGCAATTGACAATACCATAGTAATAAAAATGGGTTTAATAAAAGGGATGCCAAAACGAATAGCACTTCTTGCACCAATATAAGAGCCAGCCATCATGCAAACGCCCATCCATAACCCTAACATCCATTGTACTTGTCCCATTGCAGCAAAAATAACTAATGCAGTGATATTGCTTACAGAGGTCATCACTCTGGCTAGGCCGCAGCCGTGTAATAAAGGCAATTTGTGCAGTGACACAGACGATACGGTCCAAAAAGCGCCTATACCTGGGCCGGCAAAACCATCGTAACTGCCTAGTAACAAGCCTTGGCTGATTTGTTTAACTTTAGGTGATCGTTTTACAGGTAAAGTCATATTACTATCGCCCATGGCTTTTGGGCTCAATAAGGTATAAATGGCAATAGCAATAATCAATAAGGGTAAGAGTTTATCTAACCATTTAGGATCAACCATAAATACCAAAATACAGCCGAAAATTGACCCTATTAAGGTTGCGATAAAACATGCAGTCCATAATTTGGGGTTAAACAGTTGCTGTTTATAAAAAGTAAAACTTGAAGTTATAGAGCCAAAGCATGCAGCTAACTTATTGGTTCCTAGAGCAAGGTGAGGCGGGATCCCCACAGTGAGTAATGCTGGAATGGATAATAAGCCTCCGCCTCCAACAATGGCATCAATAAAACCTGCGATGATACCGATGACCGCTAAAATAGCCCAGTGGCTAGGGTCTAATAATAAATCCAACTCAATACCTATTCTATTACACGTCTAAAGGGAGGAAGGGCATCAATTAATGATTTGCCATAGCGTTTTGTGACTAAACGACGGTCTAAAATGGTGACTCGACCATAATCTTGCTCTTTACGAAGGAGGCGACCACAACTTTGGACTAATTTACGCGATGCATCAGGAATTGTCAGCTGTAAAAAGGGATTACCACCTTTTACTTTGATATATTCAGCATGTGCTTGCTCCACCGGTGATGTTGGCACTGCAAAGGGGAGTTTGGTAATAATTAAGTTGGTTAAATAGTCACCCGGTAAATCGAGACCCTCTGAAAAACTCCCCGTACCAAAGATGATGCTGGGTAAACCGTCATCGCAGCGTTTTTTGTGCTTTTCTAAGATCTGTTGCCTTGGTATTTCACCTTGCACGAATAATTGATCTCTCGGTATTTTTCCTTCCACAAACTCGACGACTTTTTCCATTTGCCAATACGATGCAAACAATACAAGCGTGGCCATTTCGCCATCGACCAGTGCAATAATATGCTCTGCAATTTCGGCGGTGTAATTATCATCAGTGGGTTCGGTGACCATTTGCGGAATAAACAATGTGGCGTTATTTTCGTAATCAAAAGGTGACAATAAGGCTAAAAATCGACTGCCGTCATTTATGCCTAAACCGACCTGATGAGCAAAATGATTAAAATTGTTTAACGCCCGTAAAGTCGCACTGCAAAGTACTACACCTGCCGCTTTTTGCCACAGCATTGACTCAAGCATAAAACCGACTTCAATGGGGGATGAGCAAAATAAATAATCTTGCTGCTTACCAGTGATAAGCTCTGCCCACCGTGCCATTGGCGCGCCTTTTTTACTGTCTTCTTTGGCCATCATTTTCCAAAGTTTATGTAAATTATCTAGACGCTGTAAAATAAAGCCTGTTTCAGATAACAAACCTTCAGATTGATGCTTTGGCACTTCACCGTCTTTAATGGCTTCACTTAATACCGACACCACTTTATTAAATTGTTTTACTGCAGAGCCAGATGCCGTTGCTAAATTTTCGGCTTGAATTAATAACGCTTGCGGTAGTTGGCCGTGCTCAAAGCGCAAACGACTCTCAGGATTGGCAAATAACTGTGGCTGGGTGTCGCAATAATGCGCCACTTGTGTCAGTAAATTGGTTAAATCGGTGGTGTGATCAAGCATGGCTTGCACCGGGGCAATAATGTTATTGGTTTTAAGCTGGTTTTGCAGTTTTGAGCAAGTCTTTGATGCTTTTTCTAACCAGTCACAGGCGCCCCGTAATGTGGCTTGCGCACTGGAAAAGTCCCTCGCAACTATGGGTAAGTGATGAGCTTCGTCTATCACATAAAACATGTCTTCAGGTTCAGGCAAAATCACCCCGCCGCCTAACTCTAAATCGGCAAAGAGCAAGCTGTGGTTAGCAATGAGTACATCCCAGGTGTCTACGTCTTCACGTGCTTTATGAAATGGGCAATTGTGATGGGCTGATACTTGACGATGACAGCTGTGTTTGTCGCAACATATTTGTTGCCATAAAAAATCCGGAATAGGTTGTTGCAGGGTGTCAATTTCACCGTTCCAGCGTTTTTGATGAAAATCTTGATGCAGTTTTTGCAGTTCATTTATTTGGCTTTGATCGGGTTTGGTTTGCCACATGGCCATTTGTGAGCTGTCTTGTGTGCCTAGCATGGCTTCAAGTTTTGCTAAACACACATAGCGTTGGCGGCCTTTTACTAAGCCAAATTTAAAATCGATTCCAGACTGTTGTAAAAAGAACGGCAAATCTTTATGCAAGAGTTGTTCTTGTAGGGCAACTGTTGCCGTTGCTATACAAACTTTCTTTTTACTTGCAAGTGCTAAGGGGATGGTTCCTAAAATGTATGATAATGATTTACCAATCCCGGTGCCTGCTTCAACCACAATAATTCGACGGTCTTTGTCATACTCACCGGCCAGCGTTTTAGATATTTCAGCCACCATGTAGTTTTGTTCGCGACGAGATCGAAATTGCGGCATAGCACCGGCAATTTGTTTATAAATAGTGCGAATTTGACTTTTTATCGTATCCGGTAGCATAGAAGTATGATTTCTGTGTTGTCTGAATTATGCTGTACATAATAACAGTGAATTAGCCTGCTACTAAGTATTAATTAAATTGAATGATTTAACGACCCAATTAACACCGCCATACAGTGGCCATCAACCAAAGCCTAATTTTGTAAGCGTGAAGGGCACTGTATTGACTCGTCATGCCATCTACCGCTATGGGCAGCTGGTGCTGCAATATTATTTAAAAACGGCAAATGGTCCAATTTTAGCCGAGATACACCACAGCGAAATTATTTGTTTTTGCCGCCAACAAGATGTTTCAAGGTTGGCGCAAAGGCTCGATTATAAATTGAAATCGGAGGCCATTTCATTAGCAAGTTTTGCTCATGAACCTGTTTGTGCCTTGTATTTAAAAACAAATAATCAATTAAAAGGGCTTACTCGGGTCGCCAATGATTTAGGCATTACGCTGTTTGAAACCGATATAAAACCTGAGCAGCGTTATTTAATTGAGCGCTTTATTGCACTTGATATTGAATGTATTGGCGTTTACCAAAATACAAATGTTGATAATGTCTTGCCGTTAATGGTAATCGAACGGGCAAGAAAACCTGTTTATAAATCGACAGATGTTGATATGAAACTATCTGTAATTTCGCTAGATTTTGAATGCAGCTTTGAGGGTGAGCTTTATTCTGTGGCTTTATATGGTGAACAATATCAACGTGTGTTTATGGTTGGTGAGCCACAAAGTAACAGCCACGACTTTATTGTGTGGGTAAAAGATGAAGTTGATCTTATCCACCATCTTATCGCTTGGTTTGGGCAATATGATCCAGACATCATTATCGGCTGGGCGGTGGTCACCTTTGATTTAGCTTTGCTATATCGACGCTGCGTATTACATCAAATTCCGTTACTTATTGGCCGTGGTAGAACCGAGTTAAGCTGGAAAGTGAGCGATAAATATAGGCCTGAAACTTTATCATTGCCTGGACGAGTTGTATTAGATGGTATTGATTGGTTAAAGGCGGCATTTTATCAATTTGACAGTTTCTCTTTGGAGTCTGTTTCTAGGCAACTTCTTAACGAGGGTAAGGCAATTGACCATGTGGAAAATCGTGGCCAAGAAATTACAACATTGTTCCATACCGATAAAAATGCGTTAGCTTTTTATAACATCACAGACAGTCGTTTAGTGTGGGACATTTTTGAAAAAACTCAGTTGATTGATTTTGCCATTGAACGAGCAAAATTAACTGGACTAGAGTTTGGTCGTGTAGGCGCCTCGATAGCTGCATTTTATCATTTGTATTTACCCCACTTGCACCGTAGTGGTTTTGTAGCCCCTGCTCAGCCTGCAAGTCATGGTTTGGAAAGCCCAGGTGGTTATGTTATGTCTTCCATTCCTGGTTATTACAAAAATGTTTTAGTGCTAGATTTTAAAAGCCTATATCCATCTATCATTCGTACTTTTTTAATTGATCCCAAAGGGTTAGTTGAAGGGTTGAAATCGGTAGAACAAGGGGAGGTTAATATGAATGTGCCAGGTTATTTAGGGGCTCACTTCTCACGTGATAATCCCATTTTACCTGCATTGGTCGCTAAGCTTGCGGCGCAAAGAGAAAACGCGAAGGCAGATAAAAATGCTCCTCTTTCTCAAGCAATAAAAATTATTATGAACTCCTTATATGGTGTTTTAGGCTCTAGAGGCTGCGTGTTTCATGATGCGAAACTGGCCAGTTCAATCACCATGCGCGGTCATCAAATTATGAAGTTGACTAAGCTATGGATAGAGGAGGACGGTTTTCAAGTTATTTATGGTGATACAGATTCAACCTTTGTCTGGCTCGGTGATAATCATGGCATTACCAATATTGCCGAGTTAGGGCAACAGCTTGCAGACAAGGTTACGGCACGATGGCGCGACTGGTGCAAGTATGAATACCAACTAGAGAGTTTTCTTGAATTAGAATTTGAGACGCATTTTGACCAATTTATTATGCCAACGTTAAGAGGCTCAGATGAAGGCAGTAAAAAGCGGTATGTTGGCGCCTCTATAAACGATGATGAAACGCTGAAATTAACATTTAAAGGTATGGAGCAAGTTAGGAGTGATTGGAGCCCCATTGCCCGTAAAATGCAATTTCGATTATATGAAATGTTTTTTAAAGGCGAAGATGTTGTTGATTATCTTCGTGAAGAATTAGATGCCATCAAAAAAGGCGATAGAGATCTCGAACTAGTTTTTAATAAGCGTTTACGTCGCCATGCTGAAGATTATACAGCCAAGTCATCTCCCCATGTCAAAGCCGCAAAACAATTAGCACAAATTCAAGGTACCGATAAGGCAACCAGAAAAGGTGCAAAAATTAGATATTTAATGACAACAACAGGCGCACAAACTGTTGAGGCAAAACCCAATAATATTGATTACGAATATTATATCAGTAAACAAATTCAACCGATTGCTGAGCCCATTTTGCAATTGTGTGGACAATCTTTCGATACCTTGGTCAATGATCAATTAACGCTATTATAAATTCTAAACGCTAAGTCAGTTTTCCTTTTTTGGCATGAGCTAAAGTAGATATAAGTCGAGAAGTAATAAGCCAAAAAACACCTCAATAGGCATTAAAGCGCAATAGGCATTTAAGCGATAGTCAAATGCCGTAACAATAAGGCTTTTTTTTCCATATCTTAAGTTCATTTTTAGCGTTAATCACTAGCATAAACGAGTATTTAAGTCATCTAGAGTAGAGTAAAAAAAATGTGCTTAACAATTAATGAACAAACCGCGAGGTATAATTGTTAAATTTTTTTTGGTCACTACAGGCTTAAAAAAAAAGCCCTAGCACAAAAAATCATTCTGCAAAACAGGGTGTTAAGTTTTTTATTTTTAACATTCAAAATTTCTGCAAATTTCTGCAAATAAAGTCAACCGATTGTTTTTAAGTATGTTTTTGTAGTGGTGTTCATTTTAGTTAACAAGAATGGATATCACATTTGATTAACTTTTGCGCTTACGACACTTCAATTGTTGATTAGTTGTATCAAATGTGATTTTATTGCATACGTAATTGAACGTATGTAGCCCTAATTGTTGCTTACGTTCATTGAACTAACGCCTAAAAAGTCGTTAGCATTATAAGAAAGACATAAAGTCCAGGGAGATAGACAATGCATAAGAACGTATTAGCTAAATCAGTGCGTTTAGCACTGATCAGTGGTGCAGCTGCAACGGCATTCACTGTACCAGCAGTATTCGCTGCTGATGAAGATGGCGCAAAAGTAGAACGTATTGAGGTTACTGGTTCGCGTATTAAGCGTTCTGACCTTGAAGGCGCTTCTCCAATTACGACTATCACTACTGAAGATATGAAGATGGAAGGTAACTTTACTGTTGCTGACGCACTTCGTAACAGTAACTTAAACTCTTTCGGTTCGTTCTCTGAACGTTCAGGTAGCTCTGCACAATCTCAAGCAACAATTAACTTACGTGGCGCAGGCTCAAGCCGTACCTTAGTACTTATCGATGGTAAGCGTTTCCCAGGTTCTCCTACTTTAGGTGGCTCGTCTGCTAACTTAAACGCCATCCCAATGGCTGCTGTAGAACGTATCGATATTCTAACTGACGGTGCTTCTTCTACGTACGGTTCTGACGCGATTGCTGGTGTTGTAAACATCATCATGAAAAAGAACTATCAAGGTCTTGAATTCACTGCAGGTGGTGGTTCACGTGACCAAGATGGCGGCTTAACTAGTAAAGAATTCTCGGTAGTTGCTGGTTATCAAATGGACAAAGGTAACATTACTTTTGCTTTTGACCATCAAGACCGTAAAGGTATTTCGGACGCTGACCGTGCTTACACTGCTGCTAGCATGACTGACTTCAATGGCGATGGTGAAATCCAAGCCTATGACGAAACATCTGGTTGGAGTATCTATGGTGCAACTGTTGCTGCACCAGATTTTTCAAGCGCTCAAGCATCTCCTTTATGTGATGATTTAGAAGCTGAATATGGTTCAGACGTTTTCCAAACGGTTGCGGCAGACAACGATTGGAGCCCAGGCTCAACTTACTGTATGTATGCGTTTGCTAACGTATCTTACAACAAAGCATCTATTGACCGTAATACAGTATATGTTGATGCTAACTATGAAGTTGCAGAAGACGTAGAATGGTTTGGTCGTGTGATGGTTACACAAAACAGTTCATTTGGTCGTTATGCACCTCCTGCGGCAGCTTGGAATAACATGTCTGCTGATAACCCAAATAACCCTTTCGGTGAAGAAACCACAGGTTATTTCCGTTGGGTTGGTATCGGTACACGTGACGGTTACGTAGATGATTACAACCAAGATTATTTAACTGGTTTACGCGGTACGATTAGTGCATTAAATGATGCTGAGTGGGAAGTTTATTACCACCACAACATCGCAGACAACAAGTCTGTTGGTCAGTACTACTTAAGTTATTCTGGTCTTGCTTACAACCAAGCTAATGATATTGATCTAGGTTCAGAAGCCGGTATCAATAACATGAAAGCAACAACGCTTACTACCGGTAAAGCTACATTCGATCAATACAGTGCTGGTCTTGGTTTTGATGCGTTCGATTTACCAGGCGGTGCAGTTGCTCACTATGTTGGTATGGAATATTTCGACCAACAGTTCAGTGAAGTTTATGACGCTCAATCAGAAGCTGGCTTAATTGGTGGTAGTGCAGGTAACTCTTCTGGCGGCGACCGTCAAGTATGGGCAATGTTCTATGAAGCAGTATTACCATTAACTGACGATGTAGAGTTAAACCTTGCAGCTCGTTACGATGATTACAGTGACTTTGGTGATAACCTAGCACCTAAGGCATCTGTGCGTTGGCAGGCTCTTGACAACGTAGTTGTACGTGCATCTTACTCTGAAGCCTTCCGTGCACCTTCATTGAGCCAGTTATATGCAGCAACGACTTTCAGTGCAGAGACGGGTATTGATTATCCTTTCTGTACATCAACAAATGTAGCTGATGCTGATTGTGCTTCAAAGCAGTATGATACATACATTAGTGCTAACAGCGACCTAGGACCTGAAACATCAGAGTACATCAACTTAGGTGTTGCATGGGACATCGTAGACGATATCGGTATTAAAGTTGATTACTTCAACTTAAACATTGACGATGTTATCAGCCAACGTTCAATTACAAACGTAATGCGCGGTGTTGCTGCAGGTACATTAGCAGAAACTGATACATTCTATGTTGAACGTGCTCCTACTACAGATGGCACTCTTGGCCGTGCACTTGAAATTGGTACTGGCTATGGTAACACTGATAAGTTAGAAATCACTGGTATTGACGTTGCATTAAACGCTAAGTTTGAAACATCAATTGGTGATATCGGCTTTAACTGGACTAACAGCTTCGTACTAGATTTCATCGAAGAAGTTGAAGGTGGACAGGCTGCTGTTGATACTGCTGGTTGGAACGGTGCTCCTGACTACAAGTCTATCTTCACGACTAACTACATGTTAGGTGACCATAGTTTCTCTTGGAACATTAATTACACTAGCTCTACTTATGAAACTAACGACACTGGTCATTTAGATTCATGGTTAATTCATAACCTAAGTTACGTATATGATGCTGGTAACTATGGCTCAGTATTGTTAGGTATTAACAACCTAACTGATGAAGATCCTGTGTTAACTTCAACAGGGCAATATACTAATGCTGACCTATACAACAACTACGGTCGTGAATACCGTGCAAGTTATACTCTTAAGTTCTAAATCTGAGCAAGTATTTGCTTGATTTATAGACAAAAAAGGCTCCTTCGGGAGCCTTTTTCTTTAATATAATAAATCAAAACGATGAAGTATCAGCAGGTGAAATAAATGAATAATCATTGGAGCGAATATTGGCAGCAAGGACATACAACTTCTTTTGGCGATGCGTTATCAGGTAATTATGAAGGGATATTAAAGTCGATATGGCAACCAACATTTATCGCGCTGCAGCAAGGCTTTATGGCTATAGATATTGGTACCGGAAATGGATCATTACCACTTTTGATACGTGAATCATTACGTAGTGAAAATTTAACTGGAGAAGTGATTGGTGTTGATTTAGCTGAAGTGAAATTAGCAGAAAAAGATGCGCTAGAACAAAGCAATATTCACATTACGTTATTATCTAATCAGGCAAGTGAGTCATTACCCTTTGCAACGGCTAGCGTTGATTTATATACCTCACAATTTGGTTTTGAGTATTCAGATATCAATTTGTCGTTGAAAGAAGCTTCGAGAGTACTTAAGAACAATGGTCAGTTTTGCTTGGTTTTTCACCATGCAAATTCAATGATATTAAACCGAAACAAAAACATTTTACGTTTAATAGAACTACCACAAGCGCAATCATTAGTGGCTAGATTAAATGATATAGCCATTGCAATGGGCAAGGTGTCATCACCCGATGATATTGCAAGGATTAAGCAAGATCCAAATTGTGAAAAAATTCGCGCAGAAATTAACCGATTGATTAAGTATTTAGTATTATTTGATGAGAAAGCGGCACAAGACTGTCAACTGATGGCATTTGTTGCGCAATTTTTTAAGGAAGGATTGTTTTGGACTGTAGCAAAAAAGCAACAATTTATTGAATTCATTAAGTTACAAATGGATACATTGAAATTAAGGTTAACAGAATTGGTGCAAGCTTCATTTGATGAAGCCAAGTTAGGGCAATTTGTGAGTCATTTTAATCAACATTCAATTTCTTTAAATGAGATTAAAGTGCTAAAAAATGAACAAAATGACATCTTAGCTTGGTATTTAAGTGCTCAAAAAATAGTTGGTTGAACAGTTTTTCAAATAAATTCATGAAAGGTTTCCTATAATAATTTGATTAAGATCATGATTTTAAAAAAGTAAAGTTTTACCCATAGCACTAAATTACTACCGATTTATGTCGAAGATGTTCATTAATTCACCTTTCGTTTACATTGCTTGTTATAACTGCTCTTTCCACTAGTTTTTAAGCTTTGCAAATGTTGACACAGGTCAACATTTTGTGAAATGATGCGAACGGGTCTACGCCTTTACTGGCGTAGAAAAGGGAAGAAAACTAACAATCACAAGAAAAAGACACACTTAGCATAATTAACATTGATAACAAGTTTGTATCATCGTTATTTGTGTGTAAGTAGAACTTTTTAATTCACTTCAAATTGGTTGGGAACTATGTCCAAGGTAAGCAATAGAACAAAAATCGCTACTGCACTTGTTGGCGCACTGGCTTTAGCGGGTAGCAACTTCGTAGTTGCAGGTCCTCTAGCTGACGTTCAAAAAGCGGATAGCAGCCTTCACGCTGCTTCAGCAGCGTCACAACAGAAAGTCGACAAATATTTTGACCAAGCACAAGACATGCTTTTTGAGTATGGCAGCGTTGCTGATGAGCGTGAGTCATTAAAATCTTATAATGACTACGTTGCAGGCTTGGTAGCTGATCAACAAAAAACACTTGATGCTATTCAAACTGACATCAATGGCGTTGATAAATTACGTCAAGGTGTAGTGCCATTGATGTTTAAAATGGTTGAAGCTTTAGATCAATTCGTTAATTTAGATCTTCCATTCAACACCGAAGTTCGTAAAGAACGTGTTGAAAACCTAAAAAACATTCTAAACACAGCTGAGGTAACTCTAGCTGAAAAATACCGTTTGATCCTTGATGCTTACAGCATCGAGCGTGAATACGGTAACTTCGTTGCAGTGCACACTGGTAAATTAAACTTAGACGGTAAAGAAGTGTTAGTTGACTTCTTTAACTTAGGTCGTGTTGCTCTTTACGCACAAAGCTTAGATCAAAAAATAGCATGGATGTATGACGCTGACGCTAAAACTTGGAACAAGTTAGAAGACAGCTACTTACGTGACATCACTAAAGGTATTCGCATTGCTCGTAAGCAAGGCGCCCTTGATCTATTCGGATTACCAATTCCTGCTGCGGAGACTGCACAATAATGAAGAAGTTAATTACATCAGCTCTAGTAGCTGCAACTTTCTCTTTAACAGCCGGTATGGTTTCAGCTGCAGACGCACCTAAAACTATCGATCAACTGTTACAGCAAGTTAAAGTTGACCGTGCTAACGAAGGCAAAACCAACGCTAAGCGTGAAAGAGAATTCCAAGCTGAACGTGGAGATAAAGCTGCTTTACTGAAACGTGAAAAAGATGCTTTAGCAGCAGAAAAACAACGCGGTAAAGATTTAAACCAAGCTTTCTTAGACAACGAGCGTAAAATTGCTCAGTTAGAAGAAGACTTAAAAACTGCTCAAGGTGACTTGGGTGAAATGTTTGGTGTTGTTAAAGGTGAAGCTGGCGATTTCGCTGGTAAGTTAGCATCTTCAAACATCAGCGCTCAATTCCCTGGACGTGATGCATTTATCGCTGATCTAGGTGCTCGTAAATCATTACCAAAAATTGAAGAACTAGAGCAATTCTGGGAAGCTCAATTATTTGAAATGGTAGAGTCTGGTAAAGTTGTTAAGTTTGATGGTGCTGTTACTGCTATCGACGGTAACGTGGTTAATACCGCTATTCACCGTGTTGGTCCATTCAACTTAACTGCTGAAGGTAAGTATGTTGTTTACAAACCAGAGTTGCGTTTGATTCAGCAATTATCACAACAACCTGAAGGTTACCAAGTGAGCGCTGTAGCGTCTTGGGAAAATACCACATCAGGTACTGCTCCTTTCTACATCGACCCAGCTCGTGGCGTGTTATTAAACATCTTCACTAACAAAGCAAGTCTTGAAGATCGTTTAGAAGCAGGTGGTACAATTGGTTATATTATTTTGGCTCTATTAGCACTAGGTGCTTTAATTGCAGTTGAGCGTTTAATCACTCTTACTGTTATTGGCGGTAAAGTGAATAGCCAACGTAAAAATATCGATAACCCAGGTAACAACGCTCTTGGTCGTATCCTAAAAGTGTATCAGTCTAACAAAGATGTAGACGTTGAAACTTTAGAGCTAAAACTTGACGAAGCGATTTTAAAAGAAACACCAGCACTAGAAGCTCGGATTTCTATTATCAAAGTTATCGCAGCAATCGCACCAATGATGGGTCTATTAGGTACTGTTACTGGTATGATCGCAACCTTCCAATCAATTCAATTATTCGGTACTGGTGACCCTAAATTGATGGCTGGCGGTATCTCTATGGCGCTTATCACAACTGTTCAAGGTTTGATTGCAGCATTACCATTAATGTTATTACACGCTGTGGTAGTTGCTCGTAGCAAGTCTATCGTTCAAGTTCTTGAAGAGCAAAGTGCTGGTATTATTGCAGAACATGCTGAGAAGAGGGCTGACTAATGATGCTAATCCTGATGGACATATGGGATTCCGTCAGGGGCTTCATGGCCTCCGGAGGCGATGTCCTCTGGTTGGTTGCAGCAGTGCTATTTCTTATGTGGGTGTTAATGCTTGAGCGTTATTGGTATCTAAATTGGATATCACCTAAACAACATCAAGCAGTAATTGCCTCATGGGAAGCAAGAGAAGAAACAACTTCTTGGCATGCTCACCGTATCCGTGAAGCTTGGGTGTCCCAAGCGAAGCAAGATTTGAATGCACGTATGCTGTTAATTAAGACCTTAGTTGCTATTTGTCCAATGATCGGTCTATTAGGTACCGTAACAGGTATGATTTCAGTATTCGATGTGATGGCAGTTCAGGGGACGAGTAATGCTCGTTTAATGGCCGCTGGTATCTCTATGGCCACAATGCCAACAATGGCAGGAATGGTTGCAGCTCTATCAGGTGTTTTCTTTAGCACCCGTTTAGACTCAAAAATGAGAATCAGTTTAGAAAAGCTAAAAGACAGCATGCCTCACCACTAGAGAGAGATTGAACATGGCACGTAAGAAGCATTCCAATATGGAAGAGGAAGCTCAAATTGATATGACCCCGATGCTAGACATCGTGTTTATCATGCTGATCTTCTTTATTGTAACAACATCGTTTGTTAAGCCATCTGGCTTAGACTACAACAAGCCTAAAGCGTCACAGGCTACGTCTAAACCTTCGGCAAACATCTTTATTGGCATCAGCAAAACTGGCGTCATTATGATGGAAAACCGTCAGGTTGATATCGAACGTGTAACTGCTAACGTAGAACGTATGCTAGCAGAAGCACCAGAAGCAGCAGTACTGATCCAAGCAGATAAAGACACCCAACATGGTTTGGTTGTTAAAGTGCTTGATAATGTTAAAGCTGCGGGTATTGACAAAATTTCAGTATCAGCGGGGAATGAGTAATATGCTAAGAGCACTCGTATCAATAATCATTGGTGCTGCAGTGACTTTTGGGCTGTTTGCTTTCATGGCTTTCCTTGTAGGTGGTGGCGCACAGCGCAACGACGAATCAACGGAAACCCCTGTTATTGAAATTACGATGGATAAACAGGATTCGAAGGCACAGAAAAAACCAAGGGTTACACCTAAGCCACCTCCACCACCGGAGCAGCCACCGAAGCCGGATACTACTCCGCCTGATTCATCATCTAATATTGACACCAATTTGGCGTTTAATATGGGTGGTATTGAAGCCGGTGGACCAAGTACTGGGTTTAAGCTGGGCAATATGATGACCCGTGATGGTGACGCTACTCCTATCGTTCGTATTGAGCCTCAGTATCCAATTGCTGCAGCTCGTGACGGTAAAGAAGGTTGGGTACAACTTAGCTTTACTATTAACGAACTAGGTGGTGTTGATGATGTATCTGTTATCAAAGCTGAACCTAAGCGTTTATTCGATCGTGAAGCAATTCGCGCATTGAAAAAGTGGAAATATAAGCCAAAGATTGTTGATGGTAAGCCATTAAAACAACCTGGTATGACCGTACAACTTGATTTTACTTTAGAGAAGGGAGGTAGATAATGCGTAAAGTTACTAGTATCGCTACTGCGTTATTACTTTCTGTCTGTACAAGTGCAATGTTGTCTGGTGCTGCATTTGCAGCTGAAAAGTGTGAAATTGACAAGCGTCAATCTCGCGCTGTAGGTGAAAGTGCAGCAAAGAAAGTTCAAAAATCTTTTGAAGCATATACCGAGGGTAACTTAGACCAAGCCATTTCGATACTGCTTGAAGCTAATGCCAAAAACGATTTCGACAAAGCTTATGTCGATCGTATGTTAGGTAACTTTTATGCTGAAAAAGGTCAGATGGGTACAGCAATCAAATATTTAAAGACTGCTGTAAACGCTGACATTCTTGGTGGTACTGATCATGCTGCAACAATGCGTTTGTATGCTGATTTATTACTACAAGAGAAAAAATTTAAAGAAGCGATTCCATACTATTACAAATGGATGGACTTTACCTGTAAGGCTGATGCACAAATGTATCGTCGTATTGGTATTGCACATACTGAACTAAAAGAATGGGATAAAGTACTTCAAGTAGCTGATAAAGGTTTATCTTTAGCTGATGCACCTGACAAAGGTTTGTATCAGATGAAGTTAACTGCTTACTTTAACCAGAAAAAGTACAGAGATGCCGTAAAAGTATTAGAAATTATGGTGCCTTTGTTCCAAGACGATAAGCGTCTGTGGGTTCAGTTAGCTCAGTTTTACTTAATGACTGAAGATTATGATAAATCATTAGCAACATATGATTTGGCTTATAAAAATGGCTTTTTAGAGACAGACGGTAACATTACTCGTTTATCTCAATTATTAGCGCAAAAAGGTTCGCCTTACAAAGCTGCTACTATTTTTGAAAAGCACATGAAGTCAGGTTTGATTGCTGAAAACGAGAAGAGTCTTAGCACTCTAGCTGGTTTTTATCATAATGCTAAAGAGCTAAAAGAAGCAGCTTACTATTATGGTAAAGCAGCGGCTATTAGCGGCAAGGGTGATTTATATTTAAAGCAAGGTCGTCTCTTAGCTTTAGATCAAAAATACAACGATGCAATCCCTGTGCTTAAAAAAGCACTTGATGCGGGTATTGATAACCCTGGTGAAGCTCAATTTGAGTTAGCCTTAGCATACTTAAGTCTTAAAAAGTACAAGTCAGCTTATAACCGTGCAGTGCTTGCTGCCAATGATAAGAAGACTGAGCGTAGTGCAAGAAGCTATATTTCTTATATCAAAGAAAAAGCGCGTATTCACAACGTAACGCTTTAACAATTAAGTTTGTAAAAAAAAGCCCCTTTTTAGGGGCTTTTTTATTACTCCATATTTGTTAACTATAAAAGGTTATGCAAATTGTTAATTTGTGTGTATTTGAGTAAGTATAGTTTCAAGAATGGCTTCGCATCGATACAATATAACTTTGGTATTTCGGTATGTTGTATCTTCTGTCTTATATTGCTAATGAGTAACGTCAGGTATGTCCCTGACGACTCATCGTACTGGTCTTGATGTGTGTTAAGGAATAATAACAATGAATAAAACTTTATTGGCATTGTCGGTGTCACTTTTATTAGCGTCTCAGGGATGTTCAGATAGTGCTAAACCTTCTGAACCCGTTAACTCTGCTACATCATCAGCTGTTCAAGCTGTTGAACAAACTGCTTCTGAGCAGTATTTAGCTATGGTTGATGCTTTTTTTAACGACCAATTAAAACTTGAGCCAATTTACGCAACTTTTGTCGGTGTTAATGATTATAACGATCAATTTGGTGGTTCATTAACTGAAGAATATTTAACCCAACGTCATCAATTAAATAGTCGCTATTTTAACCAGGCAAAGACGATTGATATCAGCCAATTGCCTCCATCTCTTAAGCTAAGTTATGACATGTTTGTATATGATAGAAACATGGAGCTTATTGGTGAAACTTATCCTGAACGCTTTTTACCTATCAACCAGTTTTACAGTACCGTATTTACCATGGTACAGCTTGGTACGGGTGAAAGTGCGCAACCTTTTAAAACAGTAACAGATTATCAAAATTGGCTTTCTAGATTGCGTGGATTTATTAAATGGACTGAATTAGCCCAGCAACGTATGGACGAGGGGGTCGCGAGCAAAGTGGTTTTGCCTAGAGTGTTGGTTGAGAAAATTATTCCACAACTAGATGCTCAATTAGTTGGCAGCGCACAAGACAGTTTATTTTATTCACCAATTAATTTAATGCCTGACACTTTTAGCGATAAAGAGAAGGCTGAGTTAACAGAGCAATACCAGTCGGTCATTGATAAAGAACTTTTGCCTGCACTAAGTAAACTGCGCACATATGTTAGTGATGTTTATTTACCTAATGCTCGTGCATCTGATGGGTGGTGGGGCTTACCCAATGGTAAAGATTGGTATCAACATTTAGCGAATAGTCACACAACAACTACATTGCCAGTCGATGAAATTCATCAAATTGGTTTAACTGAAGTTGCCAGAATCTTATCTGAAATGGATAAAGTAAGAGAACAAGTTGGTTTTAAAGGCGATTTGACTGCATTTTTTGCATCGTTATCGTCTGAGCCACAGTACTTCTTTACTGACAAACAAGATTTGATTGATGGTTATATGACCATTAAAGATACCATTAATGCCGTATTGCCACAGTATTTTGATGTCATGCCTAAAGCTGATTATATCGTTAAACCAGTAGAGGCATTTAGAGAGAAGTCGGCTGCTGGAGCGTCTTATGAGTCTCCTGCCGTTGACGGTTCTCGTCCAGGTATTTTTTATATTAATACCTATAACTTAAAAGCGCAGCCTAAGTGGGGAATGACAACGCTTTCTTTGCATGAGGCCGCTCCTGGTCATCATTTTCAGATTGCAATTAAGCAAGAGCTAACAGATGTGCCTCAGTTTCAACGTTTTCAAGGTTATACTGCTTTTGAAGAAGGTTGGGCGTTATATGCTGAATACTTAGGGATTGAGATGGGCGTGTTTAACGATCCGTATCAATACTTTGGTAAGCTCTCTGATGAAATGTTGCGTGCAATGCGTTTGGTGGTTGATACAGGGTTACATGCAAAGGGTTGGAGTCGTGAACAGGCTATTCAGTATATGAAGGACAATTCTCCAATGGCTGAATCTGATATTGTTGCTGAAGTTGAACGTTACATGGCAATTCCTGGCCAGGCCTTGTCGTATAAAGTGGGTCAGTTAACGATTTTACGATTACGTGCAGACGCTGAAAAAGCGCTAGGTGATAAGTTTGATTTAAAAGGCTTTCATGCTCAGTTGTTAACAACAGGGTCGTTACCGATGGCAGTTATGGAAAATAAAATTGCAGATTGGATAAAAACAGAGTCAGCAAAATAGTAATTTATACATATTAAACTTTGATGTGTCATCTTAGTGTCATTATGTTAGTGTTATTTTTTAATTGAGATTATTTTTAGGAGCCATGAAATGGTACAAGCAACAGCAAGACATTTACTCGTTAGCACTCAAGAACAATGTGAGACATTAAAGCAACAAATTGAAGCTGGTGCTGATTTTGCTGATGTGGCAAAAGCAAACTCTTCATGCCCTTCAGGTGCTCAAGGTGGTGAGTTAGGTTCATTTGGCCCAGGCATGATGGTTAAAGAGTTCGATGAAGTTGTGTTTAGTGCGCCTTTAAATGTAGTGCAGGGGCCTGTTAAAACTCAATTTGGCTATCACTTACTTGAGGTGACTAGCCGCGGCTAGCCCCTAATGTGTAAACTGACGAAATGGCAGCCTAGCAAGGCTGCCATTTTTTTGAAACGATTTAATTTTTATCAATTTTATGGTGAATAATGCAAATAAGGTTATATGGCGAAAAAGTCATGCTGCGCAATCTAACCCAAAATGACTGGCCTTCTTTTTTGCAATTGCACTTAGATAGTGCAGTTCAGCAATATATTCGTAAAATTGAGGCTGAAAACGATATTAAAGCAAAATTTACCCAACGTTTAGCGCCTTGGTTTTTTGACTCTGGCGAATGGTTATCTTTGGTTGTTGAACGAATTGATAATCAGGAGATTGCCGGAATAATAGGTTTTAGATGTGATGATGTTAACGGGCCGCGTGCTGAAGTGGGCTACCTTATGTTGCCTCATCAACAAGGTATGGGGTTTGCAACCGACAGTTTACGAACCATTGTCGATTGGGGAGCTTTGCAATTTAATATGCATAAATTCATAGGTATTTGCGCCTGTGAGAATCTCGCTTCACTTAACGTCCTTAAGAATGTGGGTTTTATTATTGAAGGTACATTAAGGCAGCACAGTTACATTAACGGCACCTGGTTTGATGATTATTATTTAGGATTGCTCACATCACAAAGGCGATAAAGATTTGTAAATCCTCCCTGAAGATAAAATAAATTGCCAAGGACACTGTATTCTATATGGCATTTGTCACATAATACGTAATACAAGTGAAAACTATTCTCGTTAGCGGGTTAAACTTTGATCTAGATTCGAGTTTCAAACGCTAAGCTCAGATAAAATTCTTGATGATATTAATGTTGTAGAAGGTAAGTGCTACATGAAACTGAGTGAACTCAAAGCTGGAGATCGCGCAATTATCTCTGAAATCGGTCAATTAACGTTACCGCAAACAGTAAAACGTAAGTTGTTATCGATGGGCATAACACCTAATACGCATTTTTCTTTTATTCGCCGGGCACCCATGGGCAGTGGTGTTGAATTAGATTTACGTGGCAGTAAATTATGCATGCGTTGCGATTTAGCCGATATCATTGAGGTAGTAATAACTAATGACTAAACAATTTCATTGCGTCACAGTTGGTAACCCAAATGCAGGTAAATCAACACTTTTCAATGCTCTCACAGGGGCGAATCAGCAAGTTGGCAATTGGTCTGGTGTAACAGTTGAGAAAAAAACGGGAAAATTTAGTTATTTAGGCGCCGAAATATCGCTAACCGATTTACCCGGTATTTATGATTTACTTCCCGCTGGAAATAGTTGCGACTGTTCTTTAGATGAACAAATTGCACAAACATATTTAGCAGAACAACAAGTGGATGCCATCATCAATCTTGTCGATGCGACCAATGTTGAACGCCATCTGTATTTAACAACGCAACTTCGTGAGCTTGGCATTCCCATCATTGTTGTTGTTAACAAAATAGATGCAGCAAAAAAGCTCGGCATTGATATTAATGTCGCCGACATGTCAGCGCGTTTGGGTTGTCCTGTTATTGCCATTTCTTCTCGTCACCTAGCAGATATCGAAACATTAAAGTCTGAAGTTCTGACCCTACTGAAAAGTAGTGAGGTAGTAACACCGTTATTGCTTGAATATCCGGAAGGAATAGAATCGAGCATTAAGGCATTGCAATATCAAAACGATGAGCAACAATTGGCCGCCCTTAGCCGTGGTCAGGCGCTATCGATTTTAGCTAACAGTCATGGCAATGCTTGTGGTACTAGCGAAGTACAATTACATGACACTGTTAAACAATGCGTTCAACGAGCAGAGCAAAATGGTGACGATATTGAAATCATGATTGCAACAACGCGATACGATTTTGTTCAAAATGTATTTCAGGCTTCTGTTCATCAAGGCCAACATATAAGCGCATCTGACAGATTAGACAAAGTGGCGCTGCACCCTGTTTTGGGTATTCCAGTATTCCTTTTTGTTATGTACTTAATGTTTTTATTCAGTATTAACGTTGGTAACTCGTTTATCGACTTTTTCGATATCACCGCAGGAGCCATTTTCGTTGATCACTTTGGTGCATTATTAGTCTCAATTGGCTCGCCTGATTGGCTAGTGACGATTCTTGCGGGCGGCATTGGACAAGGCATACAAACGGTTGCCACTTTTATTCCTGTTGTTGCAGCGTTGTTTTTAGCGTTATCTGTGCTAGAGGCGTCGGGCTACATGGCCAGAGCAGCATTTGTTGTTGACGGGTTAATGCGCCGTATTGGTCTGCCTGGAAAAGCGTTTGTGCCAATGATTGTTGGTTTTGGTTGTTCTGTACCTGCAATTATGGCGACAAGAACGCTTGGCAGTGAACGTGAGCGAATTGTGACAGGCATGATGGCGCCATTTATGTCCTGTAGTGCTCGTTTACCCGTTTATGCTTTATTTGCAGCAGCATTTTTCCCTGAGTCTGGTCAAAATCTAGTTTTTTTACTTTACATCATCGGTATTTTTGCGGCCATTGGTACAGGTTTATTATTACGTAAAACCGTATTGCCGGGCACTAGCAGTGCTGTCGTGATGGAGTTACCAAGTTATGAAATGCCTAAAACCAAAGCTGTATTTTCACGAACCGCTAAGCGGACAAAAAGTTTTGTTATGGGCGCGGGTAAAACCATTATTATTGTTGTTACTCTGCTTAACTTTGTTAATGCGATTGGTACAGATGGCTCATTTGGTCATGAAGACAGCAAAGAATCGTTATTGAGTGTTGCAAGCCAACAGATCACACCGCTTTTTGCACCTATGGGGATTGAACAAGATAACTGGGCTGCCACAGTCGGTATTATTACTGGTATTTTTGCTAAAGAAGCCGTAGTCGGTACACTTAACAGTTTGTATAGCAATGCCGAAGGCGAAGAAGAAGCCATGTTGTCTATTTGGGATAGTGTCAAGGTCGGTTTAACAACAATCCCAACAAACCTATTAGGTATTGAACCCGATGACCCATTGTCTATTGCGATTGCAAGTATTACTGATTTAGATGAAGCTGCAGCGGAGCTTTCCGTTGATACTTCAACCTTTAGTGCGCTTCAGACTGGATTTAAGAGCCAATTAGCTGCTTTCTCATATCTATTATTCATTTTACTTTACACCCCTTGTGTAGCCGCTATGGGTGCATTAGTGAATGAATTTGGTGCTAAGTGGGCTCGATTTGCTGCCATTTGGACGTTTTCATTGGCATATGGTTCAGCTACGGTGATTTATCAAGGCGCCACTTTCTCACAGCATCCATTACAATCGGCAAGTTGGATTGGCTTTTTTGCTGTTGCTTTAGTTGGTTTCTACATGTGGTTGAGCAAAAAAGGCAGACAAGCACAACAGATCATTCCAGGTATTCGTATTGTCACAGAATAGTCCTTGTTGATCTCAATGATTCTTTTAAAACCCAGCATTGCTGGGTTTTTGTTTTACGCTAATTGATGTTTTTTGTTTATCTGGTTAATTTTTTCGGCACTAGTAGTTGTAACTACTGAAGAACTGTAGGATCATCTGTTTTTTATTCATATTGCCATTGTGTGCCAAGAGGAATTCCATGAGTCATGTGGACACCGAAGTACGTCCTAGTAACTTCATTCGTAATATTATAGACGAAGACCTAAGTAGCGGTAAGCACAGCCAAGTTCATACTCGTTTTCCGCCAGAACCAAACGGTTTTTTGCATATTGGTCACGCTAAATCTATTTGCTTAAATTTTGGTATAGCAAAAGATTACCAAGGTCAATGTAACTTACGTTTTGACGATACTAACCCTGAAAAAGAAGACATCAATTATGTGAAGTCTATTCAGGAAGATGTGCGTTGGTTAGGCTTTGAATGGTCTGGCGATATTCGTTATTCGTCAAATTATTTTGATCAATTACACCAATATGCAGTTGAGCTGATAAACAAAGGCCTTGCTTATGTTTGTTTTCTCACTGGTGATCAGACCCGTGAATACCGTGGCACATTAAAAGAACCTGGCAAAAATAGCCCATACAGAGACACCAGCCCAGAAGAAAACCTCGCATTGTTTGAAAAAATGCGTAAAGGTGAATTCAAAGAAGGTGAGTGTGCTTTACGTGCCAAAATCGATATGGCATCGCCTTTTATGTGCATGCGTGATCCAGTTATATACCGTATTCGTTTTGCACATCATCATCAGACCGGTGATAAGTGGTGTATCTATCCGATGTACGACTTTACTCACTGTATCTCCGATGCAATTGAAAACATTACTCATTCAATTTGTACCTTAGAGTTTCAAGATAACCGTCGCTTGTATGATTGGGTGTTAGATCATTTAGATGATTTCCAAGCACCAAATCGTACCCGCCAGTATGAGTTTTCTCGTTTAAACCTTGAATACACTTTGATGTCAAAGCGTAAATTGAATGATTTAGTCACTCGTAAACTTGTTGACGGTTGGGATGACCCGCGTATGCCAACAATTGCTGGTTTGCGTCGCCGCGGTTATACACCCGCATCTATTCGTGAATTTTGTTTACGTATTGGCGTGACTAAGCAAGAAAACTTAGTTGAAGTCGGTATGCTAGATGCGTGTATTCGTGAGGAACTAAACGAACATGCACCACGAGCGATGGCTGTATTACGGCCTGTAAAAGTGGTTATTGAAAACTACCCTAATGCACAGCCAGAATCAATTTTAGCGCCAGCGCACCCAAATAATGATGCGATGGGTACTCGTGAATTGTCTTTTGGTCGTGAGTTGTTTATTGATATTGAAGACTTTAAAGAAGAAGCAAACAAGCACTTTAAACGTCTTGTTTTGGGTAAAGAAGTTCGTTTACGTAATGCTTATATTATTAAAGCTGAACGTTGCGACAAAGATGCAGAGGGTAATGTAACGACCATCTATTGTACATATGATGCCGATACATTAGGTAAAAACCCAGCAGATGGCCGCAAAGTAAAAGGTGTTATTCATTGGGTTGAGGCAACAACAGCACAACCTGCTGAGTTCCGTCTGTATGATCGTCTATTTACTCAAGAAAACCCAGCAGCATTTGAAACTGTCGATGAGGTGCTAAATCCACAGTCTTTAGTTGTATTGCAAGGCTTAGTTGAACCGGGTTTAGTTAACGCGCCTGCAGAGAAAGCCTACCAGTTTGAAAGAGAAGGTTATTTCTGTGCAGATAATAAAGATTCTAGCCCAGAACATCTTGTATTTAACTTAACTGTGCCACTTCGAGACTCTTTTTCTTAATGCGTTTTCAATAATATACCCAATAAAAAAGGCGCCTTGAGCGCCTTTTTTATTTAGTTTACATTTGTTTATTGCAACATTGGACCAAATCCTACACTCCATAAGATGACGCTAGACGCCATGAGTGCAACTAATAACACCAGTCCTGCAGTAACAACTGAACTGGCGTAAATAAATCCTTTTTCTTCAGGAATATTCATAATAATGGGCACACCAGCATATAGAAGATATACCGAGTACGATAAACCAATTAATCCGACGACCATCATAAACCACAACACAGGATACAATGCCGATAAACCAACCATAAATAATGGTGTAGCCGTGTAGGCTGCTAATTCTAAGGCTTGAGTATACGTTGGATCTGCATCAAAAGTTTTTCCCATCCAAAATGCAAGATAAGCCAGCGCAAGTACACCAATAATTAAGCCAAAGTACATGCCTATAGACATAAACATTGCGCTTTTAGAGGTTAAAAATAATGGCTCTCCAGCTCCAGGGTGCCAGCCAATATGTGCAGTTGCAAAGTAAGCACATACCGAGGGGATCAGTGCGATAAGTAATACATGACTAAGGCTACTTTTCAGTGCCTCGTGATTTTGCTCAATTGTGTGCCACTCTTGTTTAGGATGAGTGTAAAGCCCCATTAAATGATTTAGTACCATTGTAGTTATCCTTGTTTAGCATCTTTGACCTAGCTCGCCAAACAGCAGGCGAACTGACTACAGCTCTGAATCAATCGCCTTAATCAGTTCACTACACTTATTAACAGAATTTTTAAAAGCTAAACAATGGATGTTTACTGTCTGTTGCAAAGTTATCACCTCATCCCAACTAGAGGTTATCTTTAAGGAGATTGATGCATTGATCTATTTACATTAACTAGCGTGTTAATGTTTAGTTAATATCACAATGCCTTGTCTATTTATTAAACATAAATACACTTTCGTCAAGTTGTATTACGATTTGGCCTTCAGAAAAGATCATTGAAACGCTAAAATAAGGCCAAATGTGTAATTTGGATCCAAAAGCGAATGCAGCAACTACTTGCCCCCATTAATCAGTTTTTAGGTTGTGAAACACCCCAAAGGTGGATTGACTTTGCCAAAGCGCCTGAACAATTAACTGCACTGTTGATTGATCATTGTAACTGTGAGCTCAAAGCCGCACAAACAGCAATGATGATGATCCGTAAATATGCCATTGACAAAAATAGTGCTCAGGTATTGCTTGCATGGGCAAAGCCTTATGAAGATTTAGTGTATAACCAAGACCGAGATGTGAAAGCTTTTTTAGGCAGAGATATCAAAAAAAATGATATCACCAGCGAGCTTGTTGCCAGTAATGTCATGCCCAATAGCGAAGATTTGATGGCAAAAATGGTACGTTTAATCAAAGAAGAGTTTCATCACTTTGAGCAAGTGCTGCAAATTATGACCTCAAGGGGAATAAGTTACAGTAACATGAGGGCAGGACGATATGCTAAAAGTCTTATTAGTCATGTGCGTACTCATGAGCCACTAACAATGATTGATAAGTTAATTGTGGGGGCTTTTATAGAAGCCCGATCTTGCGAACGCTTTGCTAAATTAGCTCCTCATTTAGATGATGAATTGGCAAAATTTTATGTTTCATTGCTACGGTCTGAAGCCCGGCACTTTCAAGATTATCTGGTTTTAGCTCAAGAAATTGCTGGTAAAGATATTGATGAACGTGTTGCTTTTTTTAGAGAACAAGAAGCTGCGTTAATATTATCTGACGATACCGAGTTTCGATTTCACAGTGGTATCCCTGCAAGTTGATAAGTCTTACAGGGATGATGGATTAAGGTGTGAAGGGTCTTTGTTGCAATTCACAACCTTGGGGTGATACTGATAAAACACTGCCTTGAGTATACCAATCGCCAACGACAACACGCTCTTTGTTGTTAGCTAAGTGATGGATATCTGGTCTATGAGTATGGCCATGTATCATTCTTTGGCAGTGTGTCACGTCAAGTAGTTTATCGACCGCTGAGGATTCAACATCCATGATCTCATATTGCTTATGTTGATTACCTTGAACACTTTTTTGACGAATTTTTGCGGCAATATTTAAGCGAGTTTGTTTGGGTAATAGGTTGGCGTATATCCAACGAACAGCACTTATGCTCCTAAATTGCCTAAAACGCTGATAAGCCTTGTCGAGTGTGCATAGGCTATCGCCGTGAAGAATAACAGTAGGAGTTCCGTAGAGGTCGATGCAATAGACTTCAGGTAATATTTTCATGCCTGCTTGCTTACAAAAAGCTCGCCCCACCATAAAATCACGATTGCCATGAATGAAATACACCGGCATTTTAGCGGAAACGACTTTTATTGCTTTGGCAATATCTCGGGTAAAAGGTTCTGCAATATCATCTCCCATCCAAACTTCGAATAGATCGCCAATAATATAGAGTGCTTGCGCTTGGTCTAATCCATGCTCAAGAAAATCTAAAAAGGCGAGGGTGATATCGGGGCGATCGGCACTTAAATGCAAATCGCCCACAAAGACAGTGCGCTTCAAAATTACGCTTTTACGCTAACGTTTTGAAGAACTACAGCTTCTAATGGTACGTTTTGATGCATACCACGGTTGCCCGTTGCGACCGTTTTGATTTTTTCAACTATGTCTAATCCTTCAACGACTTCACCAAATACACAATATCCCCAGCCTTGGGTGGTTTCTGATTTAAAATCTAAAAAGGTATTATCATTGACGTTGATAAAAAATTGAGCCGTCGCTGAGTGAGGATCTGAGGTACGAGCCATTGCAATGGTGCCTACACGATTAGATAAACCGTTGTTGGCCTCGTTTTTGATGGTTTCATTACAACGTTTTTGTCCCATGTCTTCAGTAAAACCACCACCTTGGATCATGAATCCGTCGATAACACGGTGAAATATGGTGTTGTCATAAAACCCTTCTTCAACGTATTTCATAAAATTCGCGACTGTTAATGGCGCTTTTTCGGCATTAAGTTGAAGCGTAATGTCGCCATAGTTTGTGTGTAAAGTAACCATTCGTTTTCACCTGATAAAAAATAATTTGCGCGATTCTAACTTATCTTACTTGCGGCATAAAGTGCAGTGTTCAAAACAGGTGACATCATGCTAGACTCGGCAATAGTATTTACCTTTATAAATTAGTGTAAAAGAGAACTTTCGATGTTGAAAATTTACAATAGTATCAGTCGTGAAAAGCAAGAATTTAAACCAATAACCCCAGGCAAAATTGGCATGTACGTCTGTGGCGTGACAATTTACGATTTGTGTCATATTGGTCACGGACGTACTTTTGTTTCGTTTGACATGATTGTGCGCTATTTACGTTATATTGGTTACGAAGTGAATTTTCAGCGTAATATTACTGACGTTGACGACAAAATCATTAAACGTGCCGCTGAAAACAATGAGTCATGCGATGCATTAACTGAGCGATTAACCGTAGAAATGCACCGTGATTTTGACGCGTTAAATATGTTACGCCCCGACTTTGAGCCTCGTGCAACCTTACACATGGCTGAAATTATCGATATGGTGCAATTACTACTCGAACGAGGTCACGCTTATGTTGCCCCTGATGGCGATGTACTGTTTAGCGTAGCGTCTTACAAAGATTATGGTCGCTTATCTGGGCAGAATCTTGAGCAGTTGCAAGCCGGCGCCCGAGTTGAGGTAGACCAAACAAAGCAAAACCCGATGGATTTTGTGTTGTGGAAAATGTCTAAACCAGGTGAGCCTACTTGGGAGTCGCCATGGGGCCCAGGGCGTCCTGGATGGCACATTGAATGTTCTGCAATGAACAGCAAGCATTTGGGTGTGCATTTTGATATTCATGGTGGTGGAAGTGATTTACAGTTCCCACATCATGAAAACGAAATCGCGCAGTCTTGCTGTGCTCATGATACGCCTTATGTTAACTACTGGATGCATTCTGGCATGGTGATGGTTGATCGTGAGAAAATGTCTAAGTCTTTAGGTAATTTTTTTACTATTCGTGATGTGCTTGAGCATTACGATCCAGAAACCGTGCGTTATTTTTTATTGTCTGGCCATTATCGTAGCCAATTAAATTATTCAGAAGATAACTTAAAGCAAGCCCGTGCTGCGCTAGAGCGTTTATATAATGCGCTTAAAGATTTAGATTTAACCGTAGCCCCAGCCGATGCTGAGCAATATGTAGCTAAGTTTAAGCAGGCAATGGATGATGATTTTAATACACCAGAAGCATACTCAGTGCTATTTGATATGGTTCGTGAAATCAATCGTTTAAAAATGACTGATATGGCTGCCGCATCAGCATTGGGCGTGAGTCTTAAGCAATTAACGGATGTACTAGGTCTTGTTAGTCAAACGCCTGAAGCCTTTTTTAAAGGTGAAGGGAGTGATGATGAAGTGGCCGAAATAGAAGCCTTAATCGTTGAACGTAACCGTGCCCGTACAGAAAAAGATTGGCCTGCAGCAGATGTGGCGCGAAATCGTCTTAATGAACTCGGGGTCGTTTTAGAAGATGGCCCTAGCGGTACAACTTGGCGTAAAAAGTGATTCTAAAAATCATTAAGCATTAAGCAAAAAGCCTGCTCTGAGCAGGCTTTTTAATGTTGAGTTATCAATGCTGCTAGCTGTGATATTGCTCGCATGCATAAAGCGTGTTTTCTAACAGACTCGCAATGGTCATAGGGCCAACACCACCAGGTACTGGAGTAATAAACGCCGCTTTTGAAGCCGCAGCGTCAAATTCAACATCGCCAACCAAGGTGCCATCGTCTAAACGATTAATCCCCACATCAATCACAATTGCTCCAGGCTTAATCCATTCACCAGGTATAAAACCCGGTTTACCAACGGCAACAACCAGTAGATCTGCTTGACGTACTTTTTGTTCTAGGTTTTTGGTAAAGCGATGGCATGTTGTAGTGGTGCAACCTGCTAAAAGTAATTCTAAAGTCATAGGTCTGCCGACAATATTCGATGCGCCAACCACAGTGGCATCTAATCCGTAAGTATCAACACCGGTCGATTTTATTAACGTCATAATGCCCATCGGGGTGCATGAGCGAAGAACCGGAATACGCTGTGCTAATCGGCCAACATTGTATGGGTGAAAACCGTCAACGTCTTTATCTGGACGAATACGCTCAATGACTTTAGAGTCGTCAATATGAGCAGGTAATGGTAGTTGTACTAAAATGCCATCGATTTGAGGGTTATTATTGCACTCATCTATTAATGCCAATAATTCAGCTTCTGTTGTGCTGGCATCAAGGTCAAATGACTGAGATTCAAAACCGACTTCTTCACAAGCGCGGCGTTTACTACCTACATAGACCTGTGACGCAGCATCACTACCAACCAAAATTACTGCAAGGCCGGGGACTCTTTGGCCTGCGTCTTTGCGGGCTGTAACCTTTTGTTTAAGAGTATTGCGGATAGATTGTGCAATGGCTTTACCGTCAATAAGTTGAGCAGTCATGGCTGTAGAGTTTCCTTTGAAAGACGCGGGTTGTGGCTAAAGTGAAAATCGGGGCTATTCTAACAGGCGATTAAAAGGGTGTCATTTGCTAGACAAGGAAATACAGTGAATAAACTATTCGCGCTTTGATGCTAATCACTCTTTTTGCTGTTAAATTCAACATATAGACAATTAGCTCAAAAAAATCGTTGACGATAACAAAGTGACTCGCTAAGATGCGCTCCGTTCTCGAGACAAGATGGTTAGTCCATTGTGATACTATCTTAGAGAATTGATAAACTCGGTGATTAGCGCAGCCCGGTAGCGCATCTGCTTTGGGAGCAGAGGGTCAGAGGTTCGAATCCTCTATCACCGACCAAATTCAATTATTTGTTTATGTGTTAACTAAACAAATAATCAAACAAGTGTTAAGCTTGTTTAGCCAGACAGGAAACAGCAAATTGCTGTGCCATGCGCCCGTAGCTCAGTTGGATAGAGCACCCGCCTTCTAAGCGGGTGGTCGCAGGTTCGAACCCTGCCGGGCGTACCATTTCAGTGGTGATTGTAGCTCAGTTGGTAGAGTCCCGGATTGTGATTCCGGTTGTCGTGGGTTCGAGCCCCATCAGTCACCCCATTTTTCTTTGATTATACAAATTGTTCAACGGCACGAAAATTGAGCAGTGTTAATCATAAAAATAATCTCCAGTACTAAATCATCTGCTAGTACGTCAGTAAATTCAATTCGCACATTAAACGCGCAAACACATCAAAATGGCTAAAAGTCCGCCCTTTTATAGCGTAATTCGACCTATTCAGGCTCGACTATGCTAAAAACGGTGGCTATAATGTCGCGTCTTGATAAATATCAAAAATAAGCTACCTGAACCAACAGCGTCTTCAGCATCTTTATTATCGCTGTGCTGGAGGCCTTAGCTAAACACACGGTCAAGAAACGAATATCTAATAGTTGAGTTATCGACTATTACAAAGAACGTTAGACATATTTCGAGGTAAAACAATGCAAGTTTCTGTTGAAACAACTCAAGGCCTAGAGCGTCGCCTAACAATTTCTGTACCTGCTGAGCAAATTGAGAAATTAGTTAAAGACAATGTATTACGTGAAGCTAAGCGTGCACGTCTTCCTGGTTTCCGCCCTGGTAAAGTACCAGTTACAGAAATCAACAAACGTTACGGTAAAGCGATTCGTCAAGACATCACTGGTGAAGTGATGCAACGTAACTTTATTGAAGCTATCGTAGCTGAAAAATTAAACCCAGCTGGCGCACCAGTATTTACTCCTGGTACAACAGAAGGCGACACTTTTAAGTTTGTAGCAACTTTTGAAATCTACCCAGAAGTGACATTAACTGGCTTAGATACTATTACCGTTGAACAGCCAAAAGCTCAAGTTAACGATGCAGACGTTGACACCATGATTGAAACCTTACGTAAACAACACGCGACTTATGCTGTTGTTGAGCGTGAAGCTGCAGATGGCGACAAAGTTAAAATGAACTTTGTTGGTTCAATCGACGGCGAAGAATTTGAAGGCGGTAAAGCGGATGATTTTGAACTACAAATTGGTTCAAACCGCATGATCCCTGGTTTTGAAACGGGTATCGCTGGCCATAAAGCCGGTGAAACATTCGATATCGAAGTATCATTCCCAGAAGATTACCACGCTGAAAACTTAAAAGGTAAAGCGGCTAAATTCGCCATTACTTTAACAGAAGTTCAAGGTGCAAGCTTACCAGAAGTGAACGACGAATTTGCTTCACTATTTGGTATTGCAGATGGTGGCTTGGACGCACTTAAAGCTGAAATCCGTAAAAACATGACTCGTGAGCTAGAGCAAGCGCTTAAAGCAAACGTAAAAGAGCAAGTGATTACTGGTTTATTAGCGGCTAACGATATCGTTATCCCTAAAGCGTTAGTAGATGGCGAAGTGAACGTACTACGCCAACAAGCTATGCAACGTTTTGGCGGTCAAACTGAAAACATGCCTGAGCTTCCTGCTGAATTATTCACAGAGCAAGCAGAGCGTCGTGTTAAAATTGGTTTGCTATTAGGCGAAGTGATCAAAACAAACGAGCTAAAAGCTGAAGACGATCGTGTTAATGCATTGATCGAATCTATGGCTTCTGCGTATGAAGATCCATCTGAAGTTGTAGCATACTACAACTCAAACAAAGAACTCATGCAGAACATGCGCAACGTAGCGCTTGAAGAACAAGCTGTTGAAGCCCTATTAAAATCAGCTAAAGTAACCACTAAAGACGTTGCTTTTGAAGAATTTATGAACAAGGCTACAGGCAGAGCGTAAGCTAAGCTTGACTTAACAAGGCGTTCGCCATTTATAATGGCTCGTATGAGGTTCCTCATGCGGGCCATTTTTATTTTAGGGAAATGAATAATGCATAAAGCACCAGAATCTGTACTCAATGCGCTTGTACCTATGGTTGTTGAACAAACAGCAAAGGGTGAACGTTCTTACGACATTTACTCACGTTTATTAAAAGAGCGTGTTATTTTTTTAGTTGGCCAAGTTGAAGAGCATATGGCTAACCTTATTGTGGCTCAGCTATTATTCTTAGAATCAGAAAGCCCAGACAAAGATATTTATCTGTACATCAATTCACCAGGTGGTTCAGTGACTGCTGGTATGGCGATTTATGACACCATGCAGTTTATCAAACCTAACGTAAGTACCGTATGTATGGGGCAAGCTGCGAGTATGGGTGCATTTTTACTCGCTGGCGGCACAAAAGGAAAACGTCATTGTTTGCCTAATTCGCGCGTGATGATCCACCAACCATTAGGTGGTTTCCAGGGGCAAGCATCTGACATCGCAATTCATGCGCAAGAAATTCTTGGCATTAAAAACAAATTAAACCAAATGTTAGCAGACCACACTGGTCAACCACTAGAAGTCATTGAGCGCGATACAGATCGTGACAACTTTATGAGCGCTCCTCAAGCGGTTGAATACGGTTTAGTGGATTCAGTATTAACAACTCGCAGTTAATACAGGCTGATTTTTTGCTGTGACTGGGGTATTCTTCATTCAAGTGAACGAAGAAACCTAATTACAGCCAGTAAGCATATCGACAAGCAGAGCTCAGATGTAAAATCTAGGCTGCAACCAGAGGTAGAATAATGGGCGATAACAAAAAAAACGGTGACAGCGGCAAACTGCTGTACTGCTCTTTTTGCGGAAAAAGTCAACATGAAGTGAGAAAGCTGATTGCTGGCCCATCGGTATACGTGTGTGATGAATGCGTTGATTTATGCAATGACATCATCCGAGAAGAAATCAAAGAGATTTCGCCTAAGCGTGATGAAGATAAATTACCGACACCACATGAGCTACGCCAGCATTTAGACGACTACGTCATTGGCCAAGATCAAGCCAAAAAAGTGTTGGCGGTTGCGGTATACAACCACTACAAGCGATTACGTAATGGTGCTGTAAAAGGTGGCGTAGAGTTAGGTAAAAGTAATATTTTGCTTATCGGTCCTACCGGTAGTGGTAAAACCTTACTGGCAGAAACCTTGGCTCGCTCATTAAATGTGCCGTTTACCATGGCAGATGCAACCACACTAACTGAAGCAGGTTATGTGGGCGAAGACGTTGAAAACATTATTCAAAAGCTACTGCAAAAATGTGATTACGACGTTGAAAAAGCAGAGCGCGGTATTGTTTATATCGATGAAATCGACAAAATTAGCCGTAAATCAGACAACCCATCGATCACGCGAGACGTGTCAGGTGAAGGTGTACAACAAGCCTTGCTTAAGCTAATTGAGGGTACCGTTGCTTCTGTGCCACCACAAGGCGGCCGTAAACACCCACAACAAGAGTTTTTGCAGGTCGATACCTCTAAAATTCTGTTTATTTGTGGTGGTGCATTCGCCGGGCTTGAAAAAGTGATTGAGCAACGCGCTCATACCGGTACAGGTATTGGATTTGGCGCTGAAGTGAAAGGCGAAGCAGACAAAGCAACCATTTCACAAATTTTAGGTCAAGTTGAACCTGGCGATTTAGTTAAGTTTGGGTTAATTCCTGAATTCATCGGTCGTTTGCCTGTTGTTGCGACACTAACCGAGTTAGATGAAGCTGCACTGGTACAGATTTTGTCTGAGCCTAAAAACGCGTTAACCAAGCAGTATGGTGCTTTATTTGAAATGGAAAACGTGGAACTTGAGTTCCGCGACGATGCATTACAAGCCATTGCCCATAAAGCCATGTCACGTAAAACCGGTGCCCGTGGATTGCGTTCAATTGTAGAAAGCATTTTGCTTGATACCATGTACGATATTCCATCGACAGATGGTGTGATTAAAGCGGTCATTGATGAGTCAGTGGTTAAAGGCGAGTCAGCCCCTATCTTAATTTACGAAAATACCGACACTCAGGCCGCCTCAGGCGAACAATAATTATCCTGATAGTTTGTAAATTGAAAAATAAGGAGTCCATTGGGCTCCTTTTTTCGTATTGGCCATTGAAACTGACAACATCACCCCAATATACTCAGTATTAAGTCTATTTCATTAAACGGAATCGAGCCATGACCCAAGAGCGTGAAGCGCATATCGAACTCCCCGTATTACCACTGCGAGATGTGGTGGTTTATCCGCATATGGTAATTCCGCTATTCGTAGGACGGGAAAAATCCATTCGTTGCCTAGAATCGGCAATGGAACAAGACAAACAAATTTTACTGGTCGCTCAGCGTGACGCTGATTTAGACGAGCCAGGCAAAGACGATATTTTTGATATCGGTACTGTAGCGTCTATTTTGCAGCTATTAAAACTTCCTGACGGCACGGTTAAAGTGTTAGTTGAAGGTGGTCAGCGCGCTAAAATTAAGCGTTACACCCAAGAAGACGCATTCTTTACTGCTACTGCCGAATATCTTGAATCGCAAGAATTAAGCGATAAAGAAGAAGAAGTACTGGTGCGCAGTGCGATTGGCCAATTTGAAGGCTACATCAAACTCAATAAAAAAATCCCACCTGAAGTGCTGACTTCATTGTCGGGTATCGATGAAGCCGCACGTTTAGCCGACACAATGGCTGCGCATATGCCGTTAAAGCTTGAAGATAAGCAATCGGTATTAGAAATGATTAACGTGGGCGAGCGTCTTGAATATTTAATGGCGATGATGGAATCGGAAATCGACTTATTGCAAGTTGAAAAACGTATTCGTACCCGCGTTAAAAAGCAGATGGAAAAAAGCCAGCGTGAATACTATTTGAATGAGCAAATGAAAGCCATTCAAAAAGAGTTAGGCGACATTGACGAAAGTCACGATGAATTTGAAGTATTGGCGCGTAAAATTGAAGAAGCAGGCATGCCAATCGATGCCAAAGATAAAGCCAATGCAGAGCTAAACAAGCTAAAAATGATGTCACCAATGTCAGCAGAAGCGACCGTTGTTCGCAGTTATGTTGACTGGATGACCTCAGTGCCTTGGAAACAACGCTCTAAAATTAAGCGTGATCTAGCCAAAGCGCAAGAAGTGCTCGACACTGACCACCACGGTCTTGAAAAAGTTAAAGAGCGTATTCTTGAGTATTTAGCTGTACAAAGCCGAGTTAAGCAGCTTAAAGGGCCGATTTTGTGTTTGGTAGGACCACCAGGTGTTGGTAAAACATCGCTTGGTCAGTCAATTGCAAAAGCAACTGGCCGTAAGTACGTGCGCGTTGCGTTAGGCGGCGTGCGTGATGAAGCGGAAATTCGTGGTCATCGTCGTACTTACATTGGTTCTATGCCAGGTAAAGTCATTCAAAAGATGGCAAAAGTGGGCGTTAAAAACCCATTATTCTTACTTGATGAAATCGATAAGATGAGTTCTGACATGCGTGGCGACCCTTCGTCAGCCTTGTTAGAAGTACTCGATCCTGAACAAAACGCGACCTTTAACGACCATTATTTAGAAGTTGATTACGATCTATCAGATGTGATGTTTGTGGCAACGTCAAACTCAATGGATATTCCAGGTCCGTTACTTGACCGTATGGAAGTGATCCGTTTGTCGGGCTATACCGAAGACGAAAAGCTTAATATCGCTAAACAACATTTACTGCCAAAGCAAGTTGAGCGTAATGGTCTAAAAGCTAATGAGATCAAGGTCGATGACAGTGCTATTTTAGGCATTATTCGTTATTACACCCGAGAAGCGGGTGTGCGTTCATTAGAACGTGAACTGTCTAAAATATGCCGTAAAGTGGTTAAGCAAATCTTGTTAGACAAAGCCGTTAAAGTGGTTGAGGTCAATCAAGATAACCTTAAGTCATTCTTAGGTGTGCAACGTTTTGACTTTGGTAAAGCAGAGTCGAGCAACCAAATTGGCCAGGTAACGGGTCTTGCCTGGACTCAGGTAGGCGGCGATTTATTAACAATAGAAGCCACCTCAGTAGCAGGTAAGGGTAAATTAACCTATACCGGCTCGCTTGGCGATGTGATGAAAGAGTCTATTCAAGCGGCGATGACCGTTGTACGTGCTCGTGCTGAAAACTTGGGCATCAATAACGACTTTTATGAAAAACGCGATATTCATGTGCACGTGCCTGAAGGGGCAACACCAAAAGATGGCCCTTCAGCCGGTGCCGCAATGTGTACCGCGTTAGTCTCTAGCTTAACCGGCAACCCAGTGCGTAGTGATGTGGCTATGACTGGTGAAATCACATTACGTGGTGAAGTGTTACCTATTGGCGGATTGAAAGAAAAACTACTAGCAGCACATCGTGGTGGTATTAAACACGTGTTAATACCTAAAGAAAATGAGCGAGATCTGGAAGAGATTCCAGCAAACGTGATTGCAGATTTAACCATACATCCAGTACGTTGGGTTGATGAAGTTTTAAAATTGGCGCTAGAACGACCAGTTGAAGGCTTTGAAGTGGTTAAAAAATAGCTTGTTAGCAAAAAAATTGCTGTAGAGTATAAAAAAAGTGAAAAAAGGGGCTTAACAAAACGCTGACCTGTGGTAGCCTAGGTCTGTGGAGAGTCAGACGCACCAAGCCCTTGGGGCATCTGACTTTGAGCTGTATCCAATTTCATTTTTTTGGTTTTCATACTAAGTTTGATGTGTTATCAAGCTTATTACAATAAAGCCTCCGCAGACCGCTCTAAACACGGATTTGGTTGCGGCGCGACAATAACATTCAAGGGGATGACATGAACAAATCTGAACTAATCGAGAAAATCGCATCTGGTGCTGATATTTCTAAAGCTGCTGCTGGCCGTGCACTAGACTCATTTATCGCTGCGGTAACTGAAGGTCTTAAAGAAGGCGATAAGATTTCTCTAGTTGGTTTTGGTACATTTGAAGTACGTCAACGTGCTGAGCGTACTGGCCGTAACCCACAAACGGGTAAAGAAATTAAAATTGCTGCTGCGAACATTCCTGCGTTCAAAGCTGGCAAAGCGCTTAAAGACGCTGTTAACTAAATCGTTAGCAACGTAGCCTTTGTAAGGCATTCGTAATACAAGCACTGCTTAGGCGGTGCTTTTTACGAAAAGCAATATGGTTATGCACGCCATAACACATATTGGGAGTATTGGGTCATACCCGTGGTAGCGTCTGATAACTCCATATAATTTACATTAAGGCGCATCCACAAGGTGATGCGCCTTTTTATTTTATTAATCGCAACAAGCGAGAATTCAGATGTTAGAAAAAATCCGTGAAGGATCACAAGGGGTTGTTGCTAAAACAATTCTTGTGCTTGTGATACTTTCTTTTGCTTTTGCCGGTGTGAGTAGCTATTTAGGCTCTAATACTGGTATCCCTGCAGCCATCGTTAATGGTGAAGAAGTTAGCGCCAGCGATCTTGAAAATGCGTTCCAAAATGAACGTTCACGTATTGAACAACAGTTAGGTGAAATGTTTAACGCATTAGCCGCTGACGACAATTACATGAACGGCATAAAACAAGGTGTTTTAGACCGTTTAGTGGCTGACAAATTAATTGATCAAGCTGCAAATAAACTAGGTTTGCGTGTATCAGATGAGCAAATCAAAAGAGCCATTATTGAAGAACCTGCTTTTCAAACAGATGGTAAATTTGATAACGACCGTTACTTAGCGGTACTTCGTCAATTAGGTTATCAAACAACCAGTTTTAGAAACATGATGCGCGTTGATATGACTCGTCGACAACTGCTTAATGCCATCGTTGGTAGTGAGTTTGTATTAGACGGTGAAGCAAAACAACTTGCGCAAGTACAAGGTCAAACCCGTGATATTCGTTATTTAGTGGTTGATTCTACGCCTTACTTAGCAAGCGTTTCTGTGTCTGATGAAGAAGCACAAACTTATTATGATGCTAACCTGGCTCAATTTATGAGCCCAGAGCAGGTGAGTTTAGAATACGTTGAACTTAACGTTGCTGACATGGCTAAAAGCAGCCAAACCACTGACGAAGAAGTTAAGGCGTACTACGATGAACATCAGTCTCAATACCAAACACCTGAAAAACGCCTAGCCGCTCACATTTTTGTTGCAGCAACAGACGATGACGATGCAGATAAAGCCAAAGCCGATGCCATAGTTGCCAAACTCAATACAGGCGAAGATTTTGCTGAAGTGGCTAAAACTGATTCAGATGATCAATTGAGTGCACAGCAAGGTGGTCAATTAGACTGGTTTGAACAGGGCGTAATGGATGCTGCTTTTGATGAAGCATTATTTGCTTTGCAACAAGATCAAGTATCGCCAGTGGTTAAAAGTGAATTTGGTTACCACATTATTAAGCTACTTGACTTACAAGCTAGCCAAGCGACAGCGTTTGCTGATGTTAAAGCTAAAATTGTAGCGCAATTGCAAGAAAAGAAAGCCTTAGATGTATTCTATGGGTTGCAAAGTAAACTTGCAGACACCAGCTATGAAATTCCAGATACCTTAGTTGACACGGCCCAAGCTGTTGGTGGCAAAGTTCAAACCACTGCGCTTTTCTCGCGTGATAATGTACCTGCTAAGTTTAATAATCCTGAACTTATCAAAGCTGCATTTTCTGACCAAGTATTGGCTAGCGGCATGAACAGTGATGTGATTGAATTAGCGCCAAATCATGTGGTTGTTATCCGCATGAAACAACATAACATGGCTGGCACAATGGCATTTGCGGATGTTAAAGCCGGTATCGTTGAACGCTTAAAACAAGACAAGGCTAACGAAAGTGCGCGTGAAAAAGCAGCGCAATACATGGCTGAGTTAAAAGCAGGTAACGACACATTAACCGACGCAACATTAACGGCATTACATAAGTTGGGTCGTTTTAACCAAGAGATCGATCAAGCTATTACAGACAAAGCCTTTAAAATTGCAGCGCCTGCTGCTAATAGCGTCACTATTGATACTGCGGCATTAGCCACAGGCTATGCGGTTATTGTGCTTGATAAAGTTAATGAAGCAGAAGGGATTAATGACAACTTGATTAACACCCTTAAGCAACGTTTAGCACCTCAATATAGTGAGGCGGATTACCGCGCGGTTATCGCGACACTTAAAGCTGATGCTGAAATTGAATATCCTGTTGTCGAGTAGATGATTAGTTGAGCTGTTTGAGAGTTCAGTATGGATAAATCGAGCTAGCTCATTAATTTCAATATTAATTTATTTTATTCGTGATAAACAAAAGACCTAGGCATACTGTCTAGGTCTTTTTATTTTTGTAAACAAGGAGAAGTTGTGGGCCATAAACTTGATCAGGCATTTGAAAAAGTACTCGCCTATATCGATTCTAATATTGCAGCGCCACTGGATATTGATAACCTTGCAAGGATTGCAGAGCTGCCAACGTGTCATTTTCAGCACTTGTTTTACACGCTATACCGTTTGTCGATAGAAGAATACGTCGAACTACTTAAAAGCTTGCAGGCAGCCCATCAATTAGGGTTTGGTGAGCAAGTGCCGTTAGCGGCAATTGCAGCTAAATTGGGTTATCACAATGAAGCTGATTTTGTTGACTCGTTTACCCTTAGTATTGGCCAAAGCCCACAGTCATTCAGGCAAGCGCCCGATTGGAATAATTTCTTTTCCAAACAACAACCGCTTAAATCGTTTGAGTCACCTCAGGATGCAATGCTCACTGCAAATGTTGAAATAGTGCAAATGGATGCTTTAGTGCTTGCTATCGTTACGCACAATGGCCCAGAAAACGCATTACCTCAGACTATTGAGCGCTTTATTCAATGGCGCCAAAAATATGCAATAGGGCCTAATCTCGGTCGTACGTTTAACTTAGTACACAGCTTGCCACAAGCGAAGCCATACCATATGGATATTGGGGTCTCACTTGATGAAAATACGTATTCGAGGTTAGCATCAACTGGGTTAACACAGGAGGGCATATATACCCAAGTGATTAGCTCCGGTCGTTATGCAAAGTTATCGGTAAAAACAGATACACAAAATAGCAATATCAATGCGTTGTTACATGCTGGGGTTGATTACCTTTATCGTATTTGGCTAAATGAGCAGCCATACTCATTACGCAATAGCCCACTCATGTTTGAACGGCTCAATATTGGCGGGTTTGCTGAGTCAGGTATCAAGGCGCACTCAGTCGATATCTACTTACCTTTGCTATAGCCTTGATATTTAGTCTGGACATTATGGTAAATGGTTTTTTTAAGGGTGAACATGGCGCATTAGTTCTGCACAAATCCACACCATATAATTAGCCCAGGCATAACCAAATACTGAAAACATCACCGCAACGGGAGCTAAGTGTCGATTAAACGACATGGCAACAATAGGAGCTGATGCCGCACCGCCAATACAGCATTGGCTACTAATAGCCATGTAAGCTAATGGCGCTTTCATAACAAGTCCGGCGATTAATATCAGTAAGGCGTGAAAACTCAGCCAGACAAAGCCAATGGCAAAATAGATTGGAAAGTCATTAATCATTGTTAAGTTCATTTTTAACCCCATCGTGGCGATCAATAAGTACTTCTGGCGCTAAATACCTCATCATCGGCTTCGTTTGTCGCACTGTTTACCTGAACTTCCATTTGATAAACCAGTTGTAAATCGTCATTAATTTTTTCGCTACCTTTAACACCAACACGACTCAAATTGTTTTCAAGCACTGTGCCTTCTTTTCTGTTTTGGGTGGTAAAACCGTGTTCAGAATTCGTCATCGAGATATCTAAACGGCCATAAGCCGTAGGTGATTCGGCGAACACATTTGTCGACATTACTGATAGCGCAGATAGTAAGGCTATAGAAATTAAGCTTTTATTGGTTTTCATAGTCATCTCTTCTCATTCGTTAATGTTTGTTGTATGAGTTGGCTTTCGAGTCAGCGAGAAAGCATGGATGAATGCTAAAGGCTTATGTAATGGTGAACATGAACGTGAGTCACAGGCCATTATATTTGCGGGCATTTTAAGTAAGTTTGAATAGGGTTTCATAAAAACTTAACCACTTAGCAAGTTTGACCAGTGTCTAAGTTTGGATATCTCTTTATGAGTAATCTTGCCGTCAACAAAGCAAGTAAAATCCAATAAAAAAAGGAAATGAACAATGAAACTAAAATACTTAGTCTCGGCGATGGCAGTGATGATGCTATCTTCTGGTACTGCGGTGGCTAAGTCTGATGACTAGGCGTCTTTTCACGCTGAAATGGACAGTTGTCAGTCTTGCCACACTAAACCGATTAATGTGAGCGACAGTGAAACTCACGAGAATGCTCAATGTAAATCATGCCATGGTGATTACGCCGAATTAGCCAACGACAAGTTACAGTTTGATCCGCACAATTCTCATTTAGGAGACATTAATTGTACCAGTTGCCATAAAGGTCATGAGGAACCTAAGTTCTACTGTAATGAGTGTCATTCGTTTGATCAAAAAGACATGCCATTCTCAGGTGCGAAAAAGAAAGCGCCTTGGGATAATGGCTGGGATCAAGAAAAAATTCAAAAAGCCATTGCTGCCGGTCCTCGTGAAACAACCCAAGTTTTAGTTGTTGGTGCAGGTAGTGCTGGTTTTAATGCGTCATTAGCAGCAAAACAAGCGGGTGCCAATGTTATTTTGGTAGAAAAAGCACCATTTAGTGGTGGTAACTCTATGATTTCAGCTGGTGGTATGAATGCTGTAGGCACTAAGCAGCAAAAAGATCATGGCGTAGAAGATAGTGTTGAATGGTTTATCGAAGATGCGATGAAAGGTGGCCGCCAACAAAATGATAAAAAGCTTGTGACCATTCTAGCTGAGCAGTCGGCAGAGGGGGTGCAATGGTTAGAGTCGTTAGGGGCAAACCTAGAAGATCTTAAACGCTCTGGCGGGGCACGAGTAGATCGTACTCATCGTCCACTCGGTGGCAAGAGCTCAGGCCCTGAAATTATTGATACCTTACGTCAAGCTACCAAGGCTCAGGGTATTGATACACGCTTAAATTCACGTGTAGTTAAGTTAGTTGTTAATGATGATCATACAGTAGTTGGTGCAGTTGTTCATGGTAAGCATACCGGCTATTACATGATCGCAGCTAAATCTGTTGTGTTAGCAACAGGTGGTTACGGCATGAATAAAGAAATGATTGCTTATTACCGTCCAACAATGAAAGACATGACCAGCTCAAACAACGTTACCGCAACGGGTGATGGTGTGTTATTGGCAAAAGAAATTGGTGCCAGTATGACAGATATTGACTGGGTTCAAGCTCACCCAACAGTGGGTAAAGATAGCCGTATTTTGATTTCAGAAACAGTGCGTGGTGTGGGTGCTGTCATGGTAAATAAAGACGGTAATCGCTTTATTAGTGAGTTAACCACGCGTGATAAAGCATCTGATGCCATTTTAAAACAACCTGGTCAATTTGCATGGCTAATTTTTGATAACCAGTTATACAAAAAAGCCAAAATGGTACGCGGTTATGATCACCTCAACATGCTTTACAAGGGTGATACGATTGAAAAATTAGCTGAAAAAACCGGTATGAAAGTGGCTGATTTAGCTAAAACCGTAAGTGATTATAATGGTTATGTTGCCGCTGGAAAGGACAATGCATTTGGTCGTGATGACATGCCATTGAACATGACTCAAAGCCCATATTATGCCGTTAAAGTGGCTCCTGGTATTCACCACACAATGGGCGGTGTAGCGATTAACCCTGAGGCGTCAGTACTCGACCTTCAAAGTAAACCTATTTCGGGCTTATTTGCCGCAGGGGAAGTCACTGGTGGCGTTCATGGCCATAACCGTTTAGGTGGTAATGCTATTGCCGATACCGTGGTCTTTGGACGCATCGCGGGCGACAATGCAGCTAAACATGCTTTAAAGACAAAATAGTGTAACTTCATCTTTTTATCCCTTGTGTTACTTTGGGTTAAGTCATTAGGCTTAACCCTTTTTTTTGCCTGTTCAATTCAATATTGGAATATAGATTTTGTGTGTCGACTGACCATTATTTTTTGTCTATCTCGCCGGCCGCCTGAACATACATAGCGTAATTCTACTAATTAATGGTATTTCAAATACAAAAAAAGCCGCAATGCAGTGCATTGCGGCTTATGGTTAACGGGTTTGATTTAACCTGAAGCTAATTGATATTTACATCATAATTAATGGAAATGGTATTACAGCTCAATAACATCAAATGTCACGTTAGGATCAACGTCTGCGTCATAATCAATACCTTCGATACCGAAACCGAACAGTTTTAAAAACTCTTCTTTGTATTCATTGTAATCGGTTAATTCGCTCAGGTTTTCTGTGGTCACTTGTGGCCACAAATCACGGCAATGTTGCTGAATATCTTCTCGCAATTCCCAATCGTCTAAACGCAGACGATTTTCGCTGTCAACAACAGGAGCCTGACCGTCGTTGCGATATAAACGTTCGCTAAACATACGGTAAATTTGCTCCATACAGCCTTCGTGAAGGCCTTCTTGGCGCATTTTTTTGAATACCATGGCGATATAAAGCGGCATAACAGGAATAGCTGAGCTGGCTTGTGTCACAACGCTTTTTAATACTGCAACGTTAGCTGAACCACCGGTTTTTGCTAGTTGAGAATTTAACGCATGTGCAGCACGGTCTAAATCCATCTTGGCTTGCCCTAATGCTCCGTGCCAGTATATTGGCCAGGTTAACTCGGTACCAATGTAGCTATAAGCCACGGTTTTACAGCCATCTGCTAAAACGCCAGCATCACTTAACGCGCTCATCCATAATTCCCAATCCTGGCCACCCATTACGGTGACTGTATCGGCAATTTCTTGCTCAGTAGCAGGCTCTACAGACGTTTCGATGATGGCATTTTTATTGGTATCCACTGCGGTTGCGGTGTAAGTCTGGCCAATGGGTTTAAGTGATGAGCGGATCACTTCACCTGTGTCAGGAAGCTTTCGTACCGGTGAGGCTAATGAATACACCACCATGTCGATTTGCCCTAAATCTTGTTTAATCAGCTCAATGACTTGTTGCTTGGCTTCGTGACTAAATGCGTCACAGTTAATGCTTTTAGAGTATAAGCCTTCAGCTTTAGCAAATTTGTCGAATGCCGCTGTGTTGTACCAGCCAGCGGTACCGGGTTTGGTTTCTGAACTTGGTTTTTCAAAAAACACGCCGATAGTTGCAGCGTCGCAACCAAATGCAGAGGCAATACGCGATGACAAGCCATAACCACTAGAAGAACCTACAACTAGGACTTTTTTTGGGCCATTGGCTATTTTGCCTTTGGCTTTAGTGAGTTCAATTTGCTCTTTGACATTGGCTTCACAGCCTACAGGGTGAGTTGTTGTACAAATAAAGCCACGGATCTTAGGTTTAATAATCATATTTTGGTTTCTTCCTTTAACATTGGCTCTAGGATAATAAGTTCGACGCCTAAATGGCACTGATTTTTACCAAAAACACTGTAAAACCACAGTGGTTGGAGCAGTTTAGCGCCGTTGCATAAATTGACTTTGTTCTTGAATGAGTCGTTGGGTGTATTCATGTTGAGGCGAATTAAACAGGGCCTCTGTAGTGGTTTTTTCTACCATAATCCCATTTTGTAACACCATGACTTTATCACTGACATGGCGGACAATATTGAGATTGTGTGATACAAAAATATACGACAATCCCATTTCTTTTTGTAATTTTAACAATAAGTTGATGATTTGCGAACGCACTGATAAATCCAGTGCGGTTAATGCTTCATCAGCAATAATGATTTTAGGGTTGAGCATTAATGCACGTGCAACAGCGACACGTTGTTTTTGCCCCTCTGAAATCATATGAGGATAAAAATCGGCATGTTCTGGCAATAATCCTACTTTACGCAAGGTTTCAATCACTAAGTCTTTTCGTTCTTGCGCATTGAGCGTGGTATTAAAACGTAACGGCTCATTTAATAAGTTGCCAATTGATAATCGAGGATTAAGGGATGTGGTTGGATCCTGGAAAATCATCCTGATTAATCGACAGCGCTGTTTTTGGTTGCGGGTTTCTAAGGCTTCACCTTCAAAAAATATCTCACCGCCACTGCGTTGTTCAGCACCAACCAATAATCGAGCTAATGTGCTTTTTCCTGAACCGACAGATCCGACTATGGCCATGGTTTCACCGCGTTCGAGCTCAAACGACACTGGAGATAAGGCTTGATAATATTGAGGTTTAAATCGCTTATAGCCAGTAATGTATTGTTTACTCAAATCGTTTACTTTAAGCAATGGCGTCGTCATCTTCTTGCTCACTTTGGTAAGGGAAATGGCAGGCAAAATAGCGACCTTTATTTTGCTCAAGGTTAGGCTGTTTTACGCATTTACGCTGTGCTTCAGGGCAGCGCGGGCCGAGTCGACAGCCAGCGGGTAAGTGCTGCATCGATGGTGACGAACCTTGTAAGGTGGGTAGGTCAGTTTTATGGCGCATCTTTTGAGTATGATCGGGCAAATTCTTTAACAATGCCCTTGTGTAAGGATGATAAGGTAATTCAGCCATTGCCGAAGCAGGCCCAGACTCCATCACCTGACCGCTGTATAAAATAGTTAAGTTGTCACACCAATTCACCATAATTTCTAGCTCATGGCTCACCAATAATATCGACACATTTTGCAGTTGATTTAATTGTGACAATAGCCTAAAAATTTGAGCCTGAGTATTCAGTTCCATCGAGTTGGTGGGTTCGTCTGCAATAAGCAATCTTGGGTGGTTAGCAACAGCCATTGCAATCATGACTTTTTGACATTCCCCTTCAGATAATTCCCATGGATAGCATTTCATCAATTGCTTTGGTTTTTTGATGCCCACTTTGTGTAGCCATTTCTGCGCGTTTAAGTAGGTATCTCTGCCCCGGCGCCAAAAAGGGACACTCTTGTTGGGCATCATGGCTTCTATCAACTGACTACCAATTGTTTTTACTGGGTCTAAGCTGCCAGATGGGTCTTGAAAAATCATCGCCATATCGCAACCCATTAAATTACGACGCTCTTTTGCGCTCATTTCTAACAGGTTTTTACCGTCCCACATCATACGATCGGCAACGATATGCCAATTGGGGCCAAGAACGCCTAAAATGGCTTTGGCCAGTAAACTTCTCCCTGAGCCTGACTCGCCAACCAGTCCGTGAATTTCACCAGGGTTAATGGTAAGGCTCACTTTTTCAAGCACTTTTACCCGGCCCTGAGCGGTATCAAGTTCAATGGTGAGATTACGTACGTCGAGTAATGGCATAAGTTAGTTTCTTATTGGGGCAAGTGCAGAGCGTAAACCGTCACCGACTAAATTTACCGACAATACAGTAAATAAGATGGCAACCCCAGGGATAGTGACTGTCCAAGGTGCAAGTAATAAATTATCAAGCCCTTGAGCAACCATTGCCCCCCATTCAGGGCTTGGTGCTTGAGCGCCTAAATTTAAAAAACCCAGTGCAGCAATGTCGAGTATGGCGGCCGAAATCGCCATAGTGGTTTGAATTATCACCACATCCCATACGTTAGGCATAATCACGTACCAAAAAATTTGTACTGAATTTGCTCCGTCTAACCGAGCCGCAGTAACGTATTCTTTTTGAAGTTCTTCATGAACGGCTTGATGGATGACCCTCACAAATTGTGGGACCATCGCAATGCCGACACCCCAAAACACATTTTGTAAACCCGGCCCCATTACTGCAACCACGAGTATGGCCATCAATAATGACGGGATAGAAAGCAATGCATCGAGCAAGTGGCTTAATACACTTGATTTTATCCCACGCATCATGCCTGACAGTGAACCGATAACAAATCCAAAAAATAACGATGCTCCAACAATTAACAATGACATGCCAAACGTTAATTGAACCCCGTGTAAAATTCGGCTAAAAATATCACGGCCTAAATCATCGGTACCTAAAAAGTGTTCTACTTTGCCTGCAGGATCCCACGACGGTGGTAATAACAGTACTTGTTGATCTTGTGCTTCTGCTGGGTAGGGGGCAATGAAGGGAGCAAAAATGGTCAACACCAATAAAAAAATTACTGCCCATAAGCCCATTAATGCAAAGGGATTTGACGAAAAACTTTGCCATACTCGCCACATTGGCGAATCGATATGATCTTCATGGTAGATTTTAATGCGAGGCATATAATTCCTTTCGGCTCATCGGATTGATCGCGGTATGCATTAGGTCAATCAAAATGCTCAAGAAAATAATCAGAAGTGACACCGATAAAATGCCAGCTTGAATCACAGTATAATCTCGCTGATAAATGCCCGACACTAGCCAACTACCAACGCCAGGCCAGGAAAAGATAACTTCAACGACAATGCCATAACTGGCAAACGAACCAAGCATTAACCCGATGCTTTTTAATACAGGAATAAGCGCGTTAGGCATGGCGTGGCGGATTAATATTTTAAAAGTATGTAACCCGCGAGCCTCTGCGGCTCGAATGTAGGTTTGGTTCATGACACTAATAACCGCTTGACGAGTAATACGCACCACAAGCGTAAACGGTAATACCGCTAAGGTTACTGCAGGTAAAATCAAATGCAGTAATGCATCATGAAAAGCAGGTATGCGATAAGTGGAATCAGACAATAAGGTATCGAGTAACATAAAACCGGTAACATGCTCAATTTCGTAGAGTAAGTTGATTTGTCCTGATATGGGGAGCCAGCCTAAATTAACCCCAAACCACATGGCCAGTGTTAATCCAAGCCAAAACACAGGAATAGAATAACCCGTTAAGGTAAATGCTAAAATGCTATGCTGAATAGCTTTGTTACGGCTTAATGCAGCGATAACACCAATAGGGACACCCAAAAATACCGCAAGAAAGCCAGAAAATAATGATAATTCGAAAGAGGCTGGTAATACGGATGCTAACTCACCGGCTACTTCTTGCTGTGAATTGCTCGAAATGCCTAAGTTTCCAGATAATCTTTGGCGAAGATAGGCGGTAAATTGCAAAAGCGCGTTATCATTTAACTGGTAATCTTGCTCTATTTGCTGCTGTTGTTCAGCTGTTGGATATTGAATACCTGACAAAGAATGAGCTTTGTCTGCTGGGAATAATCCTGTGGCAATAAAAAGTACAGCCATCATCACCATGGATGTGGCAACAAATAGCGTGATGCGTCTAAAAAGGTAACGCCACATTTATTCGTTTTCCTCAGAGGTTTGCATTGTATTTGCAAATGAAATCCCGCCATATGGGCGAATTTTCATTGCAGTTATGTTTTTCTTCTTTAGCACAATTTTTTTAGCGTGGGCGAGGGTAACCATAGGTACCTGATCGCTAATGATGGCCTCAGCTGACTGATAAAAGGCCTTGCGCTCAGGCTGTGTTGACACACTTTGTGCTTGCGTAAGTAAATGTTCAAAGTCTTTTTGGCACCATCGAGAGCGATTATTGTTCGATGCCAAGGCCGCACAGCTTAATAAGGGAGTGAAAAAGTTATCTGGATCACTGTTATCGGCATTCCAGCCAATTAATACAGAGTCGTAATTAGAGGCTGAAAGCTTTTGTGTGAACACACTCCAATCATAACTAATGATATTGAGTTTAACGCCTATACGGGCTAAATCAGCCTGGATAAGTTCAGCTGTTTTTAACGCGCTGGGGTTATAAATTCGTGCAACAGGCATGGCCCAGACATCAATAGACAATTGATTAATCCCTGCTTGTTTTAGCAGTTCAATTGCCTTTTGTGGGTTGTATTCATTCGGTGATAAATTTTTTGAATACGCCCAAGATGCGGGTGGCAAAACGCCAGTGGCCTCAACGGCGGTATCGTTATACACCGCCTCGAGAATATTTTGTTTGTCGATGGCATGAGCAAGTGCACGCCTAACACGAACATCATCTAGAGGCGGGTTTTGGGTGTTAAACGCCCAAAATGACACGTTTAGGCCTGGTTTTGCATCAACTAATACATCAGGATGTTGAGTCAACACCGCCAATTCGGCCGCTTTAGGCAGAGCCGATACACTGCAATCTCCGGTAATGAGTTTAGCGATCCGCGAGGTGCTTCTTGGGGTGATATCAAAGACCAACTGGTCTATTTCTACCGTCGGCCCCCAATAAACTGGGTGTTTTTTATAGCGAATATATTCATTTTTAACATATTGACTTAACTGAAAAGGCCCCGTGCCGACGGCATAATAGTCAATGTTTTCAGGCTTTCCTTGTGCTAATAATCGATAACCGTACTCAGCAGATAATATCACTGCAAAGTCTGTCGCCAAATTTGATAAAAACGATGCATCTTTGCGGGTTAAATGAAATATAACTTGATGATCATTGACCTTTTCAATGGATTCAATCAGTTCTGCAAACCCAATGCTTTGAAAAAAAGGATACCCAGTGCGACTCACTAAGTGGTATGGATGTATGGGATCTATGATTCGATTAAACGAAAACAGTACATCATCAGCATTGAGATCCCTTGTGGGAGTAAAGTGATGAGTTTTATGGAAACTCACATGCTCTCGTAAGGTAAATTGGTAACTTAATCCATCTTCTGAAACTTGCCATTGGGTGGCTAACCCTGGGGTGATATCGCCCTTAGTTTGGCTGTAATTGACCAAACGGTTGTATATTTGGTTCGACGTTGCATCAATAGTGGTTCCTGAAGTGACCAATTGAGGGTTAAAGCTCTCAGGATTACCTTCGCTGCAATATACCAGGCCAGAGGGCAATTTGGCTTGTCCACATGCTGCCAGTAACATACTGGAAATACATATGGATATCAGCTGATACCAGCGTTTTACTATAACAGGCATGGTGTGATCATTTGTTATCGACTTTGAACAAACATTTTAACAGTGTTCATACAAGCGGAGCAATCGCTGATGCATGAGTTCATTTATGACTTATCGAGTAAGTTATATTTTTTTAAAATTCCCCTGAGCTGGTGGTAGCTTAACCCGAGTAAATCAGCGGTTTTCTTCTGGTTGTATTGACCTTCTGCAAGTGCACGCTGTAACAAGTCAATTTCCGCATTTTCAGTGTATTCTTTAAAGTCTATGGGAAACTCAATGCTGCTGTGAGTCAGCGAGACTTGCTGCGGAGTGTCGTCTGTTGTTTCAGTTGCGACAGGCGCGTCTTTGGGCTGTAGTTGGCGTTCGAGTGTTTTTACACGTGTCTTTGGGCGGTAAGGGGAGGCAAAAGGGTCTAAGATAATGTGATCGATTTCTTGGCCTTCAGAGCCTTCGCGGTACACGCTGCGCTCCACCACGTTTTTAAGTTCACGAATATTACCCGGCCAGTCATGCATCATAAGTTGCTCTTTCGCGATTGCACCAAAACCACCAAAATATTCAAGGCCAAGTTGTCTGGCCATACTCACTGCAAAATGTTCAGCCAATGGCATAATATCTTCAGTGCGGCTGCGCAGAGGCGGTAAGGTGATCACATCAAATGCTAATCTGTCTAATAAGTCTGCTCTAAATTCACCATTATCCGCCAGTGCGGGTAAATCTTCGTTAGCCGCACAAATAAGTCGCACATCAGACTGTACGGTTTTACTGCCACCAACGCGTTCAAACTCGCCATACTCAATTACCCTAAGTAATTTTTCCTGGATTAAACCTGAAGTATTAGCCAATTCATCTAAAAACAGAGTACCGCCATCAGCTCGCTCAAAACGTCCTTCATGTTTACCTTTGGCACCGGTAAATGCACCAGACTCATGGCCAAAAAGCTCACTTTCGAGTAAGTTTTCACTTAACGATGAACAATTCAGTTTAATAAAACTTTGGTCCCAGCGCGCCGATAAATAATGCAGACGCTCAGCAATGAGTTCTTTCCCGGTACCGCGCTCTCCAATAATGAGAACCGGTTTAGATAACGGCGCAACTTTAGACACATGTTCTAATACTTCAAGTAGCGCATTAGATTGACCGATGAGATTATCTTGTTGGAATTGTTTACTCACAATGGCTTTCTCGCAAAATTGTTAGTGAATTAGACTAATAATTGGTGAAAATCATAATAGATGGCTTAGTTAATAATTGAAAGTAAAAGTTAAATATTTGTATAACGTTATGATATTGTTAGTATTGTAAAAGTTGGCACGCAATGTGTAATACCTATTGCGACATCCACGTTACTTTTTGAGGAATACATTATGGGAATTTTCTCTCGCTTTGCCGATATCGTTAATTCAAATATCAGCGCAATACTTGATAAAGCCGAAGATCCAGAAAAAATGGTTCGCCTTATCATTCAAGAAATGGAAGACACGTTAGTTGAAGTACGTTCAACCTCTGCCAAAGTGTTGGCTGAGAAAAAAGAACTGTTACGTCGTATTAGCCGTGTTCAAGAACAAGTTCAAGATTGGCAAGACAAAGCTGAGCTAGCATTATCGAAAGATCGTGAAGACTTAGCAAAAGCGGCCTTAATTGAAAAGCAAAAAACCGTTGCTTTACTGCAAACACTTGAAATGGAATTACAAGTGGTTGAAGAGCACATCGCACGTTTAAAAGACGAAGTTGCACAGCTTCAAGAAAAATTGAATGATGCCCGAGCTCGTCAAAAAACCATTATTATGCGTAAGCAAACAGCCACTTCGCGCTTAGAAGTGAAAAAGCAGCTCGACTCAAGTAAAATTGATGATGCAATGATGAAGTTTGAGCAATACGAGCGCCGTGTTGAAGGCCTAGAGGCTCAGGTTGAATCATATGATTTAGGTAAAAAAGGTTCACTTGCCGATGAATTTGCGGCCCTTGAAGCAGAAGATGCTGTTAATGACGAATTAGCCGCACTAAAGGCCAAAGTAAACGCAAAGTCACAACCTAAATCAAAAGCATAATAATTTTTCAGAGGTGAGTTATGGATATGGATCTTCTTATTGCACCAATTATCATATTCTTGGTTGTTGTTGCACCCATTTGGTTGATTCTTCACTACCGCAGTAAGCGACAAGTGAGCCAAGGACTCACAGAGGAAGAATTCGGCCAGCTAAATGATTTAATTGCGAAAGCTGAAAAAATGAGCCATCGCATCGAAACCTTAGAAGCAATTTTAGACACCGATTCACCAGAGTGGAGGGCGAAACATGGGCACAACTAATGGTCGTACGCTATATCGCAACCCTAAAAGTGGTAAAATAGCGGGAGTGTGTTCTGGCATCGCTGATTACTTTAACTTTGAAACCTGGTTAGTGCGCGTGTTAGCTGTATCGATATTTTTACTTGGTGGAACCGGGGTCGTATTTGTAATTTATATCGCGCTATGGATGATATTAGATGTCAAACCACAAGCGCTAGACTATAAAGAAGATCACAAAGACATCGAAGTCAAAAAGAAAGTATGGCAAGCCGGCGAACCCGCCAAACGCGCTTTGTTTGATGTGAGTAGACAGTTTAATGGACTTGAAGCGCGATTACAGCGACTAGAGAAACACGTCACCTCAGACAGTTTTGACTTAAAACGGGAAATCAATAGTCTTTAATGATTCTAAATGGGCGGTTTACCGCCCTTGTTTTATGCTCTTCCTTGATTTTAGGAGCTGTCAGCCACCATGAATTTTTTAGATCGTTCCTTATTTAAAGTCTCCCAAACCGCTCAATCTATTGTGAATCGCACGACAGACAGACATATTAAACTGGCTGTTACAGGACTTTCAGGTGCTGGTAAAACAGCCTTTATCAGTGGGTTAGTTAATCAGTTACTGCACAGTGGAAAAGGCAATAAAACTTCTCCTTTGCCCTTGTGGCAAGTTGCACGTGAAAATCGTCTTATTGGGGTTAACAGAGCGATGCAACCCGATCTTGATATCGCCAGTTTTGATTATCAAGGTGCAATGAATGCGTTAAATTCAACGCCCCCACAATGGCCAGCCTCAACAAGAACTATTACAGAACTGCGTTTAGCCATAAAGTATCGTCCCGAGCAAGGAATATTGGCCAAATTAACCGACACCGCCACCTTGTATGTCGATATAGTGGACTATCCCGGAGAGTGGTTACTTGACTTGCCCATGCTTAAACACGATTTCACTCATTGGTGTTTATCGCAGCAACAAAATGTCGCTTGTTTAGGCCATTCCCCCTGTTATGAACCATTTACTTCGGCGCTAAGCCAACTTGATTTAGCACAGACGGCAGATGAGCAGCAATTAAAGTATATCGCTGATTTGTATCAAGCTTTGTTAGTTGATTTGGTCCGTGTACAAGGATTTTATCATGCCCAACCAGGGCGAATGTTGCTACCCGGTGAGTATGAAAATACACCGTTATTAACATTTTTTCCGTTGTTGTCATTAAGCCCACTAACGCATTCTGATTTAGCAACAAGTCCAAGTGATTCAAATTATCACGTCCTTAAACGTCGCTATGACAAGTACGTTGCTCAAGTGGTTAAGCCCTTTTACCGGGATTACTTTTCACGTTTTGATCGTCAATTGGTGTTAGTTGATTGTTTAAATGCGCTCAATCATGGTCAGGCACAATTTAATGACATGGGGCGCGCACTTAATAGCATTATGGAAAGTTTTCAATTTGGTCAATCAAGCTTGATTAAGCGTTTGTTTTCTCCCCGGATTGATAAAGTATTATTTGCAGCAAGCCAGGTTGACCGAGTGACTCGTGATCAGCAAAGTCATGTACTTAGCCTGTTAACAGCAATGCTGCAAGACAGCCAGCATTATGCCAATTTTGAAGGCAGCGAAGTTGAAACCATGGCAATAAGTGCAATTAAAGCCACTCAGCACGGCATGGTTAAAACGGATAACGGTCAACAACAAGAAGTGGTTAAAGGAACAGGACTTGATGGTAAACAAATCACGGTTTACCCAGGTGATGTGCCAAGCGTTTTACCCGATGCGGCTTTTTGGCAACAACAAGGCTTTAATTTTAATGCTTTTTTACCGCCAAACATTAGCCATTTAACCGATAGTCACCCCACGTTTGAGCATATTCGTCTTGATCATCTTTTAGAGTATTTACTAGGCGATAAATTGACCTAAAGCGAGTGTGTACATTTATGATGAAGCAAACTGATAACAGTTCAGCATTAAAAAAATCGCAGATCTACAATGAGGCAGATCTTATCGATGATGCACAAACTAATGGCGCCATAAAACCTCTCAAGCCTTCGCAATCATTTGATGAGGTTGAGTTTGTTTGTGAGCAAGTGTTAACTGAATTGCCAGAAAATATGGCAGACACTATCACCCCAGCAAAACCCAAAAAATGGTCAAAATTGGCGGTGCTATCGTTAACTAGCCTTGGGTTACTTGCTGTTGTACAAACGGTGTTAGGGCTGGTGGATTCCTTTAATCAAAGCCCATGGTTGTTTGGCTTTTACGCAACAGTGTTGTCTATTGTGACCTTGTGGGCAAGCGTGGGTGTTGTTAAAGAGTGGCGTAAACTTGTTAACCTTAAAAAAGTGGCCGATCATCAGTCTCGTGCGCAACGTTTGTCTCAAAGTATGCAAATGGGGGAGGCTACTAAATTTATCGCCCCTATTTTAGCTAAGTACCCCAATAACGATGCGAAACAACATTATATGCGTGCTAGTAATGCAGAGCATAACGATGCTGAAATTGTCATGTTATTTGATGACATAGTGTTATCTGAGCGGGATTTACAAGCGAAAAAACGCGTCAACCGTTTTGCCGCTGAATCTGCTTTATTACTCGCAGCGAGCCCCTTGGCTGCAATAGATATGGCCATTATTTTGTGGCGAAATCAAAAGATGATTAATGAAGTGGCGGCCATTTATGCTGTCGAACTTGGCTACTGGAGCCGAATTAAGCTGATCCGCAGTATTATTGTTAATGTGATTTATGCTGGCAGCACCGAGGTAATAACTGATTTAGGGACACAGTTGTTATCAGTTGAAATGACTGGGAAACTCTCTACTCGTATCGCTCAAGGGCTTGGCGGTGGTTTACTCACGGCAAGGCTTGGGTATCAAGCAATGAGCCTTTGCCGACCAATAGCATTTAGCGTTAAAAAAAAACCTAAACTAACTCAGGTTCATCAGCATTTATTAGGTGAGCTAACCCAATTTACTTCATCGATGATGGCAAAGAGAAAATCTAAAACAGAAGAAACCGTTAATAATTAGCTATAGCGAATTGTGTTTTTTATGTACAACTGATGATTTTTAACTACATTTAGTCCTCGATTTGGAAACAACATAGCGTTCTGAATCTGTACGTTGGCATATGGAGTAAGGAAAATGCCAGCCAATTAAGGAACTAAGGAGAATCTAATGAAGTTATCATCGACATTAACTGCGTTACTCATGTGCTTGGGTTGTTTTTTTAGCACGACATCTTTGGCCGCTGATCAAGTGAAAACTAAAGTCGTTGCCGAAACATCCAAAAAATCAACCCAAGCAGTTGAAAAACATAACGCGATTAATGTAAACAACGCTAGCGCAAAAGAGCTTCAATCGCTAAAAGGTATTGGTGAAGCAAAAGCGCAGGCAATTGTTGAGTATCGTGAAAAAAACGGTAAATTTAAAAGTTTACAGCAGTTAACTATGGTGAAAGGCGTGGGAGAAAAGCTGGTCAGTCAAAATGCCAAGCAAATTAGCTTTTAGCATGGTTTTATTAAACCTCAACAATAGATGACCCAAAGGCTCATTGATAAAAACGGAAGCAATTAGCTTCCGTTTTTATTGGGATTAATCATTAAGATTGTGCATTAAATGCCTGGCCATTGGTGCCAACGGATTCATCACCCATTAAATAGAGATAGGTTGGCATAATGTCTTTTGCTGTTTTCAGCGTTTGTGGATCTTCTCCTGGGTAGGCTTTTGCTCGCATTTCTGTGCGTGTAGCACCAGGATTAATGGTGTTAACTCTAACGTGTGAGCCATCACATTCATCGGCAAGCACTTGCATCATGCCTTCTGTAGCAAATTTAGAGAAAGCATAGGGGCCCCAGTATGCACGACCTTTACGGCCAACACTGCTTGAGGTAAAGATAATTGAAGCGTTTGGCGCTTTACGCATCACAGGCAATAACGCTTTGGTCATGATTGCCTGCGCGGTAACGTTAACCTTCATGATGGTTTCTAAAGACGTTAAATCAATGTGTTCAAATGGGCCTAATGCACCGAGTTGAGAAGCATTGTGTAATAAACCATCTAAGTGACCAAATTGTTCGGCAATCGTTTCTGCCATGTCTTTGTAGTTTTGTTCTGTTGCACCTTTAAGGTCAAGGGGTACTATTGCTGGTGTTGGGTACCCGGCATTAACAATGTCGTCATACACTTTTTCGAGTTTTTTGACGGTTTTTCCGAGTAAAATGACGGTCGCGCCATGTTCTGCAAATTCCATCGCGGCCGCACGACCAATACCGTCTCCTGCACCCGTTACCAAGATAATCTTATTTTTAAGTAAATCTTTTGCAGCTTGATATTCCAACATGATTGATTCATTCCTCTAAGCGCAATCGCCCGTCAAATCTAGAACTGGATAAAATATAAACGACCGTTTGAAACAAATGATTGATAATTGTATACCAATAGGTCATTTGTATGTAACAAACTTGTAGCTAACTCTATAATTTTGCGTTAACTTGAGAATAGTTAAGGACTAACATAAGTCCTTTTGGTCGCATGATTGGACTATTGTGACCAATTCTTGGGGAAAACAAAATTATTAAAACAAGATTTGGGGAAAAAAGATGAAAAGACTCATTTTGGGTGTTGCAATAACATCTGCTCTTGGTTTAACGGCATGTGGCGGTGATAGCTTCAACGAAGCAAAAGAAAAAGCTGAGCCACTCGTGCCTTTATCACATGTTCAGTTTGATCCAGCTAATGGAAAACTGCCTTTACCTAACGATTTACTCTTTAGTGGCACTACCGATGGCACATTGGCTATTCCGGGCGAAACCGGTGTCGTTTATACCGATCCTTCAATTGCACTTGGGGCTTTAGATGGTTGGTCAACGAGTTCACCTATTTCAATCACTATGGAGCTCGCAAATGACCTTCAGGGCAATGCATTAACTATTGATGCAGCCTCAGTTTTTCAACCTGGCGCTGTTCGTGTTTTTGAAGCCACGGTAGGTGGATCGTTATCCACAGATCCAGAATGTACTTCTGCAACATCAGTTTCTGCTTGTAAAGTGGGTGAAGAGTTAACCTTTGGTGTTGATTTTATCACTAAAGCTTCTGGTAACAGTGTTGTTATCGTACCACTCAAGCCATTAAAACCGATCCAATCTTATCTGTATGTGGCAACAAACCTAATTCAAGACTCGTTAGGGCGCAGTATCGCACCATCCACCACGTATAATTTGTTAAAGTTAGACATTGAAACTAAGCCATTAGAAACGGCGACGCAGCTATTATTACAAACCTTAGTTAATAGCTATGAGAAAGGTGTGGCTGCTGAGCATGGTGTTGACTCTGAAGACATCATTTATTCTGGTTTATTTACCACTCAGTCAGTTGCTAATGTTTATGAAACAGCCAAGCTACTGATGGCCTCAAGCGATCCATACAAGCCTTCTTTTGTTTCAACCCCTACTCCAGCGGGTTATACCGCAGCGCAAGCGTTAGGGTTAACGGCTGCAAGTGGTGTTGCTTATGTATTAGCCGATATGGCTGATGTATATAAAGCTGAAATTAGGGTACCGTTTTTTGGCACTTGTTCATCAGCTAGCTGTGTTATTCCTGTTGTAGATGGCGCGCCAACCGCGCCAAATGGCCGCTGGTTTGCACAAGGAGACAGCCCTGTATCTGTGTTATTAGCATTACAAGCGGGCACATTAAGCCAGGCCAATTTCTTTGAGCAAGCGACTGCTCAAGGGGTAGATGCACAAGCGGCGTTAGCTAACCCAGCCTTGCTTGCTGGCAAACAATGGAAATTAGATGACGGTACTTCAGCTGATACGACAAAACACCTGACTCGTTTAAATCCAATTCCAGCAATTAAGGGATATGAAACCATCCCTGTACAAATTACACTGCCTAATGCAGCTAAACTTGCGGCCTTTACCGCGGCTCAAGGGGGAGAATTTGTACCGCCGACCAGTGGCTGGCCGACAACCATTACAATGCATGGTTTAGGCGGTGGTAAAGAAATGAACCTAGCCTATGCAGGTACTTATGCAGCAGCAGGTGTGGCGACTATTTCGATTGATATGCCGCTTCATGGTGAGCGTTCGTTCGACATCAATGATGATGGCGTATATGAAATGTCTGCAACGGCTCCTGCTTACGGAAACCTCATTGGTCAACCTAATGCATTCACCAATGGTGATCCGTTAGTGTTTGTTAACATTGCCAGTACCTTAACCGTACGCGATAACTTCCGTCAGGCCACGCTAGATCATTTAGCACTGCGTTTACTACTGACCGGTTTGGCAGGGCAATTGCCTGCAGATGGTCAAGTGTTTGATGTATCGAAGATCAGTGTGCAAGGTCTCAGTTTAGGCGGTATTGTGGGTACAACCTTCTCTACTTACGCAAGCACAGGTCTAACTGACCCAACTTCAGGCGCTTCACTAGGTAATCCTTTTGTGATTAATGCAACGTCACTGGTTGCTCCAGCTGGTGGCTTAGCTGGTGCGTTTGCCGGTTCTGCGGCATTTGGACCACAATTATTTGACAATGTAACCGCATCTAGCACGTTTGCTGCATTATTAGCAGCGGCAAACACCGCTGGTTATGAAGAAGGCTCTGCTGAGTATGACGCTTTAGTACAAGCTGTTTACGATGGCTTTATTCCATCGTTTGCGCTAGCCGTACAAACTGCCGTTGACTCAGCGGATCCGATAAACCATGCAAGCATGTTAGCGGCTACTGAGTTACCTGTTCATTTAATTGAAGTGGTAGGCGATGGTAGCAACTTATCAGATCAAACGTTACCTAACACGGTTGCAAACTTCCCGTTATCAGGTACTGAGCCATTAATTACCGCAATCGGTTTAGATTGTGTTGATTCAACAATGCCTGGCTCAGGTGCTGTACGCTTCTCTAAAGGTCATCACAGTTCAATTGTGAGCCCAAGTGAAGTCGAAGGCGTAACTGATGGTATGGCAGCTGCAGCAACGGCAGAGATGCAATCACAGGTTGCTGGTTTTGCTAAAACCGCCGGTGCAGGACAAGCAACGATTGCGGTTTCAAATAACGATGTGTTCCAAAGCTGTAACTAATGCTTACTAATTAATGCGATTTTTTGAATAAAACCCAGCATTTGCTTAACACCGATCAGTTAAGAAACTGATCGGTTGACAGCAAAAATGATCCTACGAAAATGACTCCTTCTTTTGAACGGAGTTATTTTTTATGCTGTCTAACTGGCTTATTGATACTGAACTACTTGCTG
>NZ_BMII01000020.1 GCF_014641855.1 Shewanella inventionis | reverse complement strand
ATGCGAAAAAAACTAAATACCTTGACTGAAGCCGATCACTGAAGCTAGATTTTACGGAGGTCTACTGGCGAACAAAAAAGTGATCGGCTTGAATGGTATTGACCGATCGGCATCATGGTATTACGCAGCACGCATTGGTGCAAGATGTAATGAACTATCTGAGTGTTATTAATTAATGATTGGTAGCTAAACTTAGTTTGTGTCAACAGTTCAGCTATAGAGTTAAAAGCCTTCGAATCTTTTGTAGTGCCGAGTTCAATTTTGTCGTTATCAATCAATACAATGTTAGGTTTTTTGCAAACGCCATTGTCCACAGCTTCTTGCAGCCCATAAACGAAATCACAATGAATAGTATTATCTGGCCTTGTGAATCGAGATAGGACAATTGGTGCTTGATCTGAACGCCATGGAGTACCCGATAAAGCGAGGGTGTAGGCAGCTTGGTTTTGGATGTTGAGTAATACTTCCTCGCCCCAAGCATTTGCATTGCACAGATCTGTACCTTTCAAATGATGAACTTCATCCAAAATGACGAAAACTTTACTAGTTTTGAGAAGTTGCCAAAATTTTGAGCTAAATGAGGACATAGATTGATAAGTGTAAATTCCTCCCAGGGCACCTAGGAGTCCATCAAACCGGCGATTAAATATTTTTGTAAATGTAATTTCAATGCTCTCATTTACTTCAATCGACGGCGAGAAGCATAAAATAAAATCAACTTTTTTTAATTCCATTAACTTTGCAGCTAATGAAGCTGCCATTATGGTCTTCCCAGCCCCTGGCGTAGCTAAGCACATAAAGTGTTGCTGAAATTCGTAGCACCTGAGCGCTTCATTTACGCAACGTGTTTGCCAATTTCTTAGTTGCATCTCTTAACCTTTGACTACATTTAAACAAGCTTCTAGAGCTTTAATTTTGCCAATTATTGTAGAGCTTTGATTTCTAGCATCCATGTACTTAGTGTAAAGTTCCTGTTTGGCTTCTGGAAACTCACTAAAAATTCTTTTGAACTCCTCTGCTTCACCAATAAAACCCATTAAATCAACTTGATATTTATTCAGTGTTGCTTTTAATTGATGGATTTTATCTTTTGTTTCTTCGGTTTCAGCTTCAACAAGGTGAATTCTAGATTTACTTTTATAGAGTTTGCTGACATCAAAAAACGTCGTCTTTCGATATGATGCTTTTGTTACATTAATCGTTTTTTCTACAAAGCCGTGTTTACAGAGTTTGCTTAGAGTTCTGTTAATTAGTTGGCTTAGTTGTCGATTATCAACTCCCGGAACAACCGCGATGAACATTTTTTTTAGTTCATTAACAGAAAATGATTGCAGGTTTTTTTCCATTAAAATGTCCAAGAGAACTTCATTTATGCTAATCATATTTACACCAGAAAATAATTTAATAACAATTTCAATAGCTAACAATTTATCTATTTGTTTTTTTAAGTATGCTTAATGCTTTTTTTAAATTGTTCAGGTGACTTTTGAAAAATATGGTCATAGCTTGACAAAAAACAATAAAGCACTAAGGATTGCTTAGTATACCTGAAGAAAAAAAACTAAGACAATCTAAGTTACTTTGGAATAACAATAATGAACCAATGTCAGAAACAAAAATCAACCCACTTCCTCTTAGGCTCAAAATGGCAAGGTTGAAGAAAGGGATTAGCCAAATGAATCTTGGTATTCAGTTAGGTATGGAACCTGGAACTGCAAGTGCTAGAATGAACCATTATGAGAAAGGTAAGCACACCCCTGATTATTCAACTTTAAAAGCGATAGCTGATGAGTTAGGTGTGCCAGTTGCATACTTTTTTTGTGAATCTGAAAGCTCAGCCGAATTAATCTGCTTACTCGACAAAATGTCAGAGGAAAGCAAAGCCATGCTATTAAAGCAAATTAGAAGTGAAAACTTGGATTCAAAGTGAATGAATGCTGTCGAGGCTATTTCATTACAGAGTCAATCTGCTAGCTCAAGTTGTAGTGAAACTTGTAGGAGAATGTCCCAAAACCAAACTGTTTTATGAAATTTGCAGCGCTGGGTAAATGAGTTTGCAGTACATGTGCTGCTCTTAAGCTTTTATCATCAATGATCAGAGTTTCATTCATGCTCTCAAATTCAATCAATGCGCTTTTTATTTCTTCAAACGAGTAAAATCCTAACCCCGTAGAAAAATAAGGCCCAGCAAACTCGTTAATTTGAGCCTTTGTACCGGATGCTATTACGTACGTAACTCCTTCTCCTGTAGCAAAATACTCATTAATACCGACGTATTGAGCTTCCATAGCACCACCGTTTAAATCTGTCATCATGAAATTAAGCATCCTATCATTAATTGAAACATTGTTCGCTATCTCGAGTTGCTGAGTCATTAAATATTGAGCTAGATATGTGCTCATTTAACTTGGAAATGGACAGAAATCTTTTAGAGTTTAAAGACTAACTGCTAACCCCTCAGTTTGCATTACTATTAGTAATGTCGTGGCACTCGAATGCTCTATGTCTCCAGTTTCAGATACTTATCCAATGATTAAGTTAAGTGTATATTTAAGCAAAGCAAAGAGCGACAACTACCTTGAAAAACGCCGATATGAAGCATTCTCTCCGGCAGAAGCGAGAAGAATACTAAAAAAGATAGAGTTCCATTACACCCCTAAGCATGCCAGTTGGCTAAATATGGTAGAAATTGAGATTGGGACAATGAATAAGCAATGCTTAAAACGGCGTATACACAGCTTTGAATTATTGGAGGAAGAGCTTAGGGCTTGGGAAAAATCGAGAAACAACGCCAAGTCGACAATTAATTGGTTATTCAATGTCGACTTAGCGAGGGAAAAGCTAGAGAAGGCATACGGTGCCCTCAACTAGTCAAAACTTGTGTGAACGAGTACTAGATGATACAAATTGTATTTCGGCCCAATCTGGTGATGTCAGAAACGATGATGTTTTGCCTTGATGCAATTAGCCTTGATAGTTTTCGCTCACAGAATTCTGTAGTGGTGGTAGAGACATGTTCTTCAAATGACTAAGTGGTGCTCGAATCCATATGCATTGATTGCTTCACGCTGTGATTCAACATCAGTTTTTCGTGAGTCTGAAACATGAATATAGCGAATCATTGAATTCTGCCTCTACTTTGTTAATCGACTACTTACTATTCAAGTAATCTAAAACTACTTCATGGTGATCTTTAGTTTTGAACTTGTTGAATATATGCTCAATATTACCTTTTTCATCGACAAGGAAGGTTGTACGAACGACGCCCATACTCTCTTTGCCCATGAATTTCTTCAATTGCCATACATGGTATTTTTCACATACAGCTTTATCTTCATCAGCGAGTAGGGTGAAGTTCAATTCTTGTTTATTGATGAAGTTTGTAAGTTTCTTCGGAGTATCGGGACTCACACCCAAAACTACGACATTAAGTGCTGCCAGTTCTGCTTTAGAATCGCGTAATCCTTGAGCTTGAATTGTACACCCTGGAGTGCTTGCCCTAGGGTAAAAATAAACAAGTGTTTTTTTACCTTTAAATTCTGATAGGGTTATTGAGTTACTGTCCTGATCTAACAGTGTAAAATCAGGTGCAACCTGTCCAACTTCAATCGTCATATACCATATCCTTTATATGTTGTTAGCAGCGTAAATTATACAATGTCTATTTTGGCATTATATACACTAGAGTTTACAATGCTATGGGTGATAAGTGACAACTGCCTTGTGACTACTCTAAACAAGACTGTTTTATCTAAATTTTCCTTCGATAAGTTTATCTGGCCTTGCTTTTACTACTTTATCCATTGCCTTCTCTCGCTGACTTTCATGCAGCATTCCCATTAAGTCTTGAACTATTTTGATATGGATAGCTGCTTGTCTTGCTAGTGCTTTCTCATGGCTTCTGGAAAGGTCTAAGTATTCTTTTTTCTTATTATTTGCTTGAGTTTTTTCACTTTTAAGTTTTTTAACTTCAGCTTGTAAAACCTCAACTGGTGATTTACCAGAGCCATCCAGTGTTACACGAACTTCAAGTGACTTATTTTTCACCATTATTTGAACATCTTCATGCCTTCTTAGTGAACCCACAGAAAGCCCAGCTTCTTTTTCAACAGCACTATTGTTGATTTTCAGTTTTCCTTCTCGTGCTTTTTTTCTTAACTCACGATTCTCAGGCTCACCCTCTATTAATCGCTCTAGGGCTTTTACTAGTTTGTTTTTTGTTGATTGTGTCATTTTGAAGTCACTCCGAAAGGAAGAAGCAGGGCTTCTACTTCTTTTGGTATCACTACGGGCTCATAGCTGATACCTAAATCATTCATAATACGCTCTGCTGCTGTGATTTTTATGTACGCCTCTGACGCTGTTTGAGGAGTTAATTCATCATGCTCAATATCCCAAAGCATATGAATTTCGGCCTCTTTGCGCTTAGCTTCGGCAAAAACAGCATCGACAATATAGTCGTTCTTACAGTCCACACATTCTAATAGGTTGACTTGTGTACGTAGGCTACAACCAGTTGAAGTGCAGTAAACTCCAGGGGCGACGGCGTGAATGTGGCGTTTTTGATCTCGGATTTGCTTTTGCCAGTAGTTGAGCGTGAGCATGTCGTCATCGACCTTATCTCTAAACAGGTTACGCTCTGCCTTCATCATGTTTTTGGCAAACTCTTTCCCTTTACCGCCAGCAACACGCTCTTTATTGGCAAGTTTTTTGTAGATTTTTAGGTAGATTTGTGCTTTTTTATCAATCCTTTCTTCATCGATATCGTAGGCTAAGTTTTGTTTTTTTCGCCTTAATTTTTGGAATTTACTGGCGTTTTTAGCGTAGTGCCTAGACATTGCCATTGATACATGACTGAATTGTTGTTTTAGTTGTGGAAAATCACAAAGCTCATAACCAACAAGGTAGTAAGCAAACGAGCGTCGAAGTTGATGTCCTGAGAATCCATAATAATCACCAACATTAAACGAAAGGTTAGGGTCTGAAATTTTTAAATCGATGACATCGTCATCGGTTAGCGCTAGCTTCTCCCCCAGTACGCCTTCAAACCAAGCCTTTAGATGCTTTCCTATTTGGTTTGTATTAATTGCACCACAGTCCTCTATTATCTTATGGAAAAATGCTTGGCTATCGGGATGACGCTGTCTAAGTGGCGAATGCAGCGCTTGCAGGATCTCGTAAGCCTTTTTGCCGACTTCTGTGGTGACAAACTCATCCTGCTTTGACTGAGAGCCTTTAGCGGTTTTTGAGAGATCTGCATGAATAACATGAATGGTTTGCCCTGATATGGTTTCTGTTGTGCACCCATTTGCGGTATGTAGGTGAAAGGTTTCATCCGAGCGCATACCTGTGCGGGACATTAATGCCCAGAGGCAACCACCATTGAGATGTTTAAATAATGTTCGCGCCTCTTTAAGTCCGGTTACCTTCCAGTTGCCAACCGTCAATGTTCGTTCAGGGTGGAATTGGTCGATGTATTCTATCCTTAACTCAGGTTTGTGTTTGTTGAGTAGTTCAAGGGTCGATTCTTGTGTCGGGTTATTGAGCGCGAGAAAAGCCGATTGAAAGGCTATCTTCTTTTCCTTAGAACCATTATATGATGAAGGTAAATTCCACCGAAGCCCGCTATTTTTGAACTTTGCCTCATCGCTAACAATATAGTTTGCATATCCTATATAGGTTTTATCAGAGTAGGTGGCTATGTAATCAGATAGCTTGCTCAGTTCGTCACGAATGGGGTATAGCTCGTTCACTAATGCTTCTGATTGTTGAAGTCCCAAATAGTACAGCCGCTGTGGGATAACCCTGTGCTGCTCTTGCTCTTTAATGGCTAAACCAAAATCCGAGGCAGATAACGTTTTGTTAAGGCTAACATTAAACGGTAGTCGTGTTGCCTCTATGAACAGTTTGTTGAGTACTGTATAAATTGGTTCTCGTTCGAAGTCCAAATTGGTAACATCACCTAATACCCAAGCCTCTAACCGCTCAAAACTTAATAACTCAAAGCTATTGTGACCTTCATTCACTAGAGCAGTGGAGACTTTCTTTAACCCAACGATAGTTTGCACAATGCTCAAAAAAGAATAATCTTTGGGCGATAGCCACATCATACTCAATGCCAATGCCTTCAATTGGTTTGTCAGGTTGCGCTCCATCACCATTCCGTCTAGAAAGAAGTCTAGAGTATTCGTATCGGTAGCATTAGGTTCAAAGAACGGTTGGAGTTGACGCCAAGCGTTGTTGTCCCAAATTTTACCCAAGGACTCACCTGTGACGCTAAAACCAATATCTAGCGCTTCAAAATCATCCCACTCGCCCGATTTAATAGCAGGCTCTAACACATCCTTCAGGTAATTTGTGTAGCTTCCAACGTGATTTTGTACGCTTAACAGGGCATCTTGTTGGCCAATGTTGTACTTAGGTAGCTTTATCATGATTGGTTCCCAATTAACTGTGTAGGGTTAAAATAGCGTGATCAATAGTTACCCGAGGGTGACGCCCGTTTCGCTTAAATAAAGACATTGCATTGTCGTACACATCCTTGCTGGCACCATCGAGAGTAACCTCAAAAGCGGCGATTCTTTCATGGACTTCCTCTTGCGCGTTAGGGTACAGGTTTACGGCCTCCTTCAGCACATCAATAAAAGAGATAAGTTTATAGATAGATTGAGTCTCATTGACGGCTTTGGCTGATTGGCATTTATGGCACATGTCGTATTCAGCACAAGATAGTTGTAGCTTCATGGCGTTATTGGTTTCACGTTGGGTGTTTTTTCCACCTACAATGTTTTGTTGCCCATTGCAATGAATGCCATTGGGATTGGTTTTTGATCTCTCTTCCTCTTGCTTCTTTTTCCATTCATCATGCGTCAGCATTGTGATGCCAAGTTTGGCTGCAACTACCTCTTTTGCTTGCTCTAAACCCGTGTATTCATCCAATAGTTCCATCACTTGTAGAGCCTGTGAGATGATGATTCTGTTGAACCTTGGGTCGCCATTGGCATAGTGCTTATCAATGGTTTGAAGAAGGTTTTGCAGTAGGCTTTGAGCGCCGCCAGCACCACTCACGGAGTACACTTGGTTACTGGTCATTTCTCGCCAGCGGCTTGATTGAAGCGATATGAAGTATTCGTTGGTTGCAATTGACCATCTTGTCATTAGATTAGCGCTGATAGGGCTTATTCCGTCCCAGTCTTTAGGGGCTTCATTCTGACGACCTCGTTTGAGCAGCAACCGTTCATGGTTTTTAGAGCATTGTTTATCTGCTAAATCTGTGGCAAATTGTTCAATATCTTCGATTAACACCTTGTCAGCAGCAGGGACAGAGAAGTGGTGGCTCTCGCCATTGCGGTATTTGAACGACACGCTGATGTTGCCATCAGCGTCTTTATCCGAATAAGTCAGCGGCAGTAAGATGCCCTTTATGGATAAGTCTGTGTAACACGATAAAATGCAGTAGGCAGCATTCGTTGCGCCTCGGATAGCACTACTTTTTGAGCACGGGCGAGTGACTTTACTTACGACAGTTCGGCCAAGTGTATTAATCTCGTTTTTTAGCTCGATAACATGCTGGTTTCGATAGCTGTAAAACAGCTCTTTAAACCATGGCTGGCAGGATGCACGAGTGGGTGAGAGTAGGTTTAACTCGATCATCAGGTGCTTATTTAATTCAGTCAAATTGAGCGAGTTACTTTCCTCCCCTTGGTTATTCAACGTAAACAGTAACCCAGCGCCTTTTTCGCCACCGCCATATAATGCTGAAAGTGTTTCAAGGGTTTTGATAAACTTAACTCCATCACGTTTATCAACATCGAAACTCTGGTTGGTAAGTACAGCGTCTACCTCTTTGTTTGCGCGTGACTTAAAGCTCGATACCTTAGTCACTTGTAAGCTTTTATCCCGCTCATCAGTATGAATCGTGATTGGATGAGCGATGCTTTGTACGTCACTATCGTTTAATGAGGTGAAAAAGCACATTAGATGATAAGCCGCCCCCATCGCCATGTTAAACGCAGCGGAAGGCTTTACCGATGAGCCCGTTTTACTAAGCCCATGGGTTTGTGTTTTGAGAGACGTTTTAATTGAAATGATTTCTAGGTGGCCACCTAAGTCAATAACGACAGGCAGCTCGTCAGGCATGACAAGGTTTTCTTTTTTTTCCGAAATGAGCTGTGGGGCTAGGATGAAAAATAACTTACTCAACCGAGCAACAAGCACCTCTTCTTCAGCGTCAGAGTAACCCTTATATGGTGTTATTTCGCCAGAAAATCCTCGGTGATGGGTTGCCCATGTGTCAGCGGGTAATCCACTCCATAAAAGGGCGGTGCGAAGTGATGAAGCTATAATAACTGCTGAGGTTTCTTTAATACCAAGTTCATCACCGTGGTTCATTTCCCATAGTCTTTTGGATGGGCGGTACATTTTAATCCGGTGCCGAAGTTCGCCATCATTTCCGACATATTTTAAATAGCCCGCTTCGGAAAAGGGATCTACTCCGACGGCGTCACAAAAGGCAATGAAGGCTTTTAATACGTCGTATAACGTCGAGACGGTTTGTACCGACCTGCCATTATCAAAATACTGGCGGGCTTTTTTACAAAAGTTCCTTAAAAAAGGAATACGGCTGTCGATTTTGAGGTTATTTCTGTTCGTGGCCAGGTGTAACAGATGTGATATATCAAACTCGGTTGCCTTTTTGCTCATGGAGTACTTATAGGGGATGGTTAGGTGCAACGGAACCAAATTCTTACTGTTTCTAACGTGCTTAACCGTCTTTGAGTTCTTTGTGAGTGGACTTTTAGCCATTCTACCACCCCTTATTAATTTTGTTGTTTTTGCTCTGTGCAACCCGTAACTGCTCATCAAACTTATTCATGAACTGAATATATTTTTCAGTGGTCGAAGTGTCTTTGTGCCCCATAAGCTCAGCTAGTTCGTCCATCAAAAATTCATAACCCACATTTCGTGTTTGAGACTCATTCCAAAGCCAATAAGTGGCAAAGGTTGAACGTAAATCGTGTATTCGGTAATACCATGTCGGGTCTATGGTTCGGATGAGCCTTCTTAACACTCCGAAATGAACTTCCAAAGTGTTTTCTCTGTAAGGGGTACCTTTATTCGATAAAAAAAGGTAATCAGTGCAATCCAACTCACGTTTAGAATCTATCAACTCCTTGCGTATGATTAGGTTTTTATGCCTTTGCTTACTCTCTTTGTATTGCTCTAATTCTTCGTAAAGTGCTAGAGGGATCTCAACAGTACGAGGCTTATTACCTTTGGTGTGGGTAATGAAAATGGGTACAACTTCTAGTTCACCAAAATCGTTGTTACCGATATTATGTGCGGGGAGGTGAGTGACTTCATCGATTCTAAGTCCAGATTTTTCACACAATCGCAGCATGAGGGAAATAGGTTTTGGCAATGAATCTAAATGCTTATTGAACGCTTCTTTATGATCCAGCTCCATAGGCTTCAATTTTTTATAAATAGGTGTATTAGCATACCTTGGAAACATCTTCATGATGTTTGACATTTCATAAACACGTTTTGCATTAGATTTAGTATGAGCAAGCATATCGTGCTGATTAATGCCTTCATAAATCTCAACAGAAGTGAAATGAGTTAATACATGTTCATCATCATTTTTGAGATAACCATGTCTGTGCATCCATTTATACAAGCCAATAACGGCCCCCATATAGCTTCTTGCTGTGGCAAGTGAGTATGCTTCATCACCTTTTGAATTTTGTTTAGCACGACAGTTTGCTAAAAGATGTTCAGCAAAGCGCCATGGCGCACCTTCTTCTTCATATTTAGTTAGAGACTTATAAGTTAGATATTCAGGAGGAATCTCGTTACCATCGTCATCGAATTGTGGATAATGCGTAGAATCTAAGTAACGAGTATAAGCCAGTAACCCTTTTGCAATTGAGTCGGTGTCTTTAACGGCTCCCGCTCCACGTAATTTGGAGACTAGATAAAGTGATTGCGGGTAAACAACACTTCCATCAGGTGAAATGATAATGTTAGTTTTCTTCGAGCGTGATGTGAGGTTGGAAGGGGATAGGTCGGCTAAGAAAGTGACTTCTCCAGAGTTAGCATTAATGCTCTCTGAAATTTTAAGTTTCGCTAACGTATCTACTACTATTGATAGTAATCGGTAGTCATCATAAATATCAGATTGATTTTCTTCATGCGTTCTTGTCACAAAATATCCTCAGATATGTTAACCACACATCAAAGATAGCTTGTCATAAAAATTAATCAAGGTTTTTTGTCATGCAATTTTATCAAGGGTAAATTTCTTCTCTCCCCATACGCCAAACCCATCCGCCACAGCGTGGTCTTCATCACTTAATAGGTTGAAATTAAGGGCTTGCTTTTCAGCAAATTTGGCTAATTTAGCCACTGGATCTGGGCTGATCCCAAATACGGTAACGTTTAACCCGTCAAGCTGTGCTTTAATATCTCGCAGGCCTTGGGCTTGCACAGTGCAACCTGGTGTTGAAGCTTTTGGGTAAAAGTAAACTAAAACAGGCCCATGAGTGAGCGCTTGTTGTAACGATACGGTTTCGCCTGATTGATTTTGTAAACTAAAATTAGGTGCTGTATCACCAACGTTAAGTGTATTCATGATGGGTCCTTGTCAAAAGATGTGCGAGTAATACGAAAAATAGCCAACATAGGTTCAAACTCATACTCAATGTATATTTGGCTTTTAAGGGGTCGCAATGCCCTGCATACGCTTAATTGTGCATTCAAGAGACAAAGACTCTGCCAATTCATGAATACCTTGCTCAAGCTGTAATAAATCGACTTTATCAGGAATATTTATCGCTAATAAAATGGATTGCGTTTTAAGGTGGTCATTATCGTCTGCATGAGAGCGAACTGCGGCCAAATCTAACCCACGCTCTGCTAGAAACTGGGTAATACTTTTCATTGTTCCGCGTTGGTCTTCACCGTTAAATAGCACTTCAATACGCGAAATAAAGTTTTTAGGTGTGTGTTTTGACGTGCGTTTCATTACCGTCATTAATTCTAGCTCGACACTGAGACTGGGTAATAAACTTTCTATTTTGGTAATGGCTGCCCATGAGCCAGATATCATCATGATTAAGGTAAATTCATTACCAAATAGTGCCATACGACTGTCGACAATATCGCAATCACATTCACTTGCTAAACGCGCTAAACGACTGACTAAACCAGGGCGATCTGCGCCCATTGCCGTAACGACCAGGTAGTTGGCCATGGATTTTCCTCACTGTCGATATCTTTGAGCTAAAACGCTTATCATTGCATTGCGTTTTGTGCGGGTGCTAATGCTAACATTTATCAGCAAATTACCTCAAGATTCTATCCTATATCGGTCACATTAATGTGATTATTTTTTAGTTGCTCAAGGCGAAAAAATGCTAGCTTATGCCAATCACGCATGCCTAAATGACTTATTTCAACTAATGCTTGCCGTAGTGCTTGTCATTAGTGGTTGGCATCAGTAACATAGCGAATCCTGAAACCTTGGGGAAGATAGATGATAAACGGAAGCATCGTAGCCTTAATCACACCAATGAATAGTGATGGCACAATAGATTACGCAAGTTTAGAAAGGCTTGTCGAGTTTCATATCGAACAGGGCACAGATGCCATAGTTGCAGTGGGTACGACTGGTGAGTCGGCTACCTTACCAATGAAAGAGCATGCTGCTGTTGTGGCTCAAACCGTTAAGTTTGCCTCAGGTCGAATTCCTGTTATAGGTGGTAACGGTGCCAACGCGACCGCTGAAGCTGTCGAACTGACTCAATCACTGCAACATACTGGTGTTGCAGCAATGTTAGGTGTTACGCCTTACTATAATAAGCCTACGCCTAAGGGGTTAATCGCTCACTATAAAGCCGTGGCTGCCAGTACTGATATCCCACAAATTTTATATAACGTTCCTGGTAGAACGGCAGTAGACATGAAGCCAGAAACCGTTGCTGAGTTAGTTGGCGTAAGCAACATTATTGGGCTTAAAGAAGCGACGGGTGATGTTAGCCGTGTGGCACGTTTACGTGAATTGTGTGGTGAAGATTTTTTACTGTACAGTGGCGATGATGCTACCGCCCGTGAGTTTTTATTACTTGGTGGTAATGGCGTTATTTCGGTTGCCAACAATGTGGTGCCTCGCGCGTTTAAAGCCATGTGTGATGCTGCACTTGCAAAAGATGCACAATTAGCGCTATCGATAGATGAGCCATTAAAGGGCTTATACAGTTCTTTGTTTTGTGAAGCCAATCCTATCCCAGTGAAATGGGCTGTGCATAAGATGGGATTAATCAGCAATGGACATATTCGTCTGCCTTTAACTGAACTTTCTGAGCAGTTTCATGGTCTGTTAATAGAAACAATGAAACAAGCCCAGATAAAGGTGTAATAAATTCATGTTAAAGAAAGTCACTCCGTTACTTCTTGTTGCAGCTGTTTCAGCTTGCAGTACTCCTCTTGATCGTCGTCAAGCCAATGGCAATGACGACTTCATTAATGCTGAAACTACGCCGTTATTGACGATACCAGAAGGGCTAAACACCCCAACGTATAGTAAAGAATATGAAATTCCTGCTGTTGGCACTAAATCTGATAAATCGTTAATTGGTAAAAAACTTGATATTCGTGCACCGCTACAGGTTTTACCTATGGCTGAGGGAACCTATATTGAAGAAAGCACTGATAATATGCGCATTATTATCGACTCAATTGATAATTATGCAGATTTAAAACAAGAGATATTTGATGTTATTAAAGGCTATTTAGCTAAAAATGACATGAAGTTGATTGTTGAAGATTATGCTTCAGGCTTAATCGAAACCGATTGGATTGAGCACACCGAAGTGATCGAATCGAGTTGGTGGGGTGCCGATAAAGTGTATGTGTTGCGTCAGCGTTATGGTTATAACATCGACGTTAAACCTCACGGACGTTCTGGCAGTGTTGAAATAAAATTGCTCGATCACGAAGAGCTTTATAACGGCGAAGATCAACAAATTATTCTCAGTGGTGATGATAAACGTCGTTACACCACAGATATGCTCAACAATGCCATTGCTTATATGAGCGTTGAGCGGGACAGAGCTATTCGCGCAGCACAATTAGAAAAGAGCCTAGGTATTAGTGTTGGTTTAGTTAGCGCAAATGGCTCTGATGAGTCTTATTGGTTAGCTGAGGCAAAATACAGTTCAGTTTGGGACCGTTTACGAATAGTGCTACCTGAAATGGGCTTTGATGTTGTTGATATGGATACCAGTAAAGGTCTGTTTTATATTAACTTGGTTGAGAGTGGTGGTTTTTGGAGCTCGTTATGGGGCGAAGAAAAGTTATCGCTTAAAAAAGGCAACTACCGTTTACTGCTAGAAGAAACCGATAACGCAGATCAAACCAAGATTTTATTGCGTGATGTGGAAGATAATCCATTAGACAATGAATCGATTAATAAAGTGAATCAAATTTTGTCTGATTTGATGCAAGAAGACCGTAAATCACGTTAAAGATAAGCGGTAACATTATCTAATTTGAAAAGACGTTCAATTTGAACGTCTTTTTTTTGGGCTAATTGTCACAATTTGTGTCAAGTGTAAGCTGTTTTTAACAAATCAACTTGGTAATATTCGTTTTAAATCCATATTTACGCGCTTTTTATGCATTTAATTGCATTTATTTATGGTATTTGTGCATAACCGTGTGTTTTGAACCTTGGAATAAGTAAATTCGTAATCAATAGGGCAAAGTAAAACGCCTTGAAGCAGGCGAATTGCTGAGTACAATCACTTAATTAATTAGTCAGCTAAATAATGATTCATTTACCCTGGATGGTTACGGAAACACAATGAAAAAAATACTATTACTGATCGCTATAGTGTCAATTGCGCTGTTCGGTTACTTCTCTTTTGAGCCAGAAAAATCTCAATCTCAACGTCCACGAGCGATACCCAACGTGGTAGTGGCAAAAGTTGAAGTGATGCCTATTCGTGACGAAGTTGAAGCACTAGGTACAGGCCGAGCTTATGAGTCCATTATTGTGACCTCTAAAGTGTCTGAAATCGTCAGTGAAATTAATTTTGATGATGGTGATATCGTTGAAAAAGGGGCTGTACTTGTTCGCTTACGTAATGATGAACATAAAGCTAAAGTGGCTGTGGCGGAGGTTAAGCTAGCCGAAAACTTGCGTGAGCTTGAACGTATTCGCTCACTGATCAGCAGTAAAACCATTGCAGAATTGGAACGTGATCGCTTGCAAAGTCTAATAGACACGACTCGCGCAGAAGTGGAACAAGCTAAAGCGGCATTAAATGACCGTGTTATTTCAGCCCCATTTGCTGGGCGACTTGGCTTGCGACAAGTCAGTGTGGGGAGCTTAGTTACTCCGGGTGAACAGATCAGCACGCTCGATGATGTTAGTAAAATTAAATTAGATTTCTCTGTACCTGAGCGATTTATACAGGAGTTAATACCAGGAAAATTAGTTGAAGCACATGCCGTAGCCTATCCCGATAGGGTTTTTAAGGGCGTAGTAACGTCAATTGACAGCCGGGTTAATCCCGAAACTCGCGCAGTTGTTGTGCGCGCGGTAATGGCCAATGCTGATTTAAGCTTACTGCCAGGTATGCTGATGAAGGTCAAACTGATTAAACAAAGTCGCGAAGCGCTTTTATTACCAGAAGCTGCCATAATACCGATCCAAGATAAGCATTATGTATATCTGGTTGATCAAGATAACAAAGTGGTGCAACAACAAGTTACTTTAGGTATTCGTTCACGCGGATGGGCTGAAATTACAGATGGATTATCAGTTGGCCAGCAGGTCATGATCAGGGGGATATTAAAAGTTCGCCCAGGTGATGAAGTGAAAGTACAGCAGGCAGAAAACTTTAAGTTTGCTCAGGTCGAAGAGATAGAGAAATCGGCATGATATTAACAGACTTATCGGTTAAAAGACCGGTTTTCGCATCTGTTGTCAGTATTTTACTGATTGTATTAGGCTTAGTATCGTTTGGGAAATTACCGCTACGTGAATACCCCAATATTGATCCACCAATTGTGTCTGTTGAAACCAGTTATCGTGGTGCCAGTGCTTCTGTTGTAGAAAGCCGGATAACACAATTAGTTGAAGATCAAATTAGTGGTATTGAGGGAATACGTCACATTAGCTCATCGAGTAGTGACGGCCGCTCAAGTGTGACCATTGAATTTGATATTAACCGCGATATTGAAGCGGCAACAAACGATGTTCGTGATCGCATATCGGGTTTATTAGAACAATTACCAGAAGAAGCAGATTCACCTTCTATTTTTAAAGCTAACGGCAGTGATGAAGTGATAATGTGGTTAAATTTGGTTTCAGACCAAATGGACACGTTAGAGCTAACAGATTATGCCAATCGGTATTTAGTTGACAGATTCTCGGTGATAGACGGTGTGTCTACTTTGCGGCTAGGTGGCGGTAAAGTGTATGCACTGCGCATATGGATTGACCGCCAGGCATTAGCCTCTCGCAACTTGACTGTGTCTGATGTTGAAGACGCGCTTCGTTCTGAAAACGTTGAGTTACCGGCAGGTTCTATTGAATCTAAAGACCGCCATTTTACAGTCAGGCTAGATAGGGTCTTTAAAAACGCAGAAGACTTTTCTAACCTGGTGATTACTCAAGGTGATGATGGTTATTTAGTCAAGCTGTCTGATGTTGCCAAAGTTGAGATCGGCTCTGAAGAAGAGCGGATTATCTTCAGAGGCAATAAAGAGTCAATGATTGGTTTGGGGGTCAGTAAGCAGTCGACCGCCAACACATTGGAGGTGGCACGCGCTGCCAATGCCCTCGTTGATAAATTAAATCCAACCTTGCCAGCAGGTATGGAGATTAAACGCTCATACGACAGCTCTGTGTTTATTGAAGCCTCTATCGATGAAGTGTATCAAACCTTATTTATTGCCATGATATTGGTGATTGTGGTGATTTACTTGTTTTTAGGTTCAGTAAGGGCAATGTTAATCCCCGCGATTACCGTTCCGGTGTCCTTGTTAGCCACTTTTATTGTGCTATATGCCCTAGGCTATACCATCAATTTACTGACCTTACTGGCCATGATTTTGGCAATTGGTATGGTAGTTGATGATGCCATTGTGATGCTAGAAAACATTCATCGACGTATCGAAGAGGGTGACTCACCACTAAAAGCGGCATTTTTAGGTGCTCGTGAAGTCGCTTTTGCGGTTGTGGCAACCACGTTAGTGCTGGTAGCGGTATTTATGCCAATTACCTTTCTAGAAGGCGATTTAGGTAAGCTATTTAAAGAGTTTGCTGTGACGATGAGCGCTGCGGTGATTTTTTCAAGTATCGTAGCATTAACGTTAACGCCAATGATGTGTTCTAAATTACTTAAACCTGCTGATCAAGACCCATGGTTAGTTAAGCAGGTTGATAAAATGATGAATTCATTGTCTCAATGGTACTTAATCACCCTTCATGCGGGGATAAAACGTCCTGTTTTAGTCTCACTTGTTGTGCTCATTTCTTTTGCGCTAAGTGGATATTTACTTAACAAAGTGCCCCAAGAGTTTGCACCTCAAGAAGACCGTGGCGCCATGTTTTTAATGGTTAACGGGCCGCAAGGTGCCAGCTTTGAATACATTGAAAAATACATGGACGAAGTCGAAGGGCGCTTAATGCCATTGGTTGAAAGCGGCGATATCAAACGCTTACTTATTCGTGCTCCGCGTGGGTTTGGTAATGCGGCTGATTTTTCAAATGGTATGGCGATTATTGTTCTTGAGGATTGGGCTGAACGCAGAAGTGCCAATGAAATTATTGCAGATATCCGCAGCCGTTTAGATGATTTAGCGGGTATTAGAGCATTTCCGATAATGCGACAAGCATTTGGGCGGGGTGTTGGCAAACCTGTTCAGTTTGTGATTGGTGGTCCAAGCTATGAAGAGCTTGCTGATTGGCGTGACACCTTGCTTGAAAAAGCAAAAGAAAATCATAACATTATTGGTTTAGATCACGATTACCAAGAAACTAAACCGCAATTAAGAGTGATCATTGACCGTGAACGTGCGGCAGATCTTGGTGTGTCAATTTCTCATATTGGACGTACTCTCGAATCCATGTTGGGTTCACGTTTAGTGACAACTTTTATGAGAGATGGTGAAGAATACGATGTCATTGTCGAGGGTAATCGAGATAATCAAAGCACCGCAACCGATATGGAAAACATTTATGTACGCTCAGATCGTTCACAAGCGTTAATACCACTGTCAAATTTGGTGTCCATTGAAGAGTTTGCCGATGCTAGTTCGCTTAACCGTTACAATCGAATGCGTTCTATTACCCTTGAAGCTAACTTGGCACCCGATTATAGCCTAGGTGAAGCGCTAGATTATTTAAACAATCTTGCCGCCACCTATTTGCCTGCCGAAGTGGTCATAAGTTACAAAGGGCCATCTTTGGATTATCAAAGCTCTGGTAGTTCAATGAACTTTGTCTTTTTATTGGCGCTGGGGATCGTGTTTTTAGTACTGGCCGCTCAGTTTGAAAGTTATATTCATCCCATGGTCATTATGCTTACTGTGCCGTTGGCAACGCTAGGTGCGTTAGTAGGATTATGGTTAACGGGGCAGAGTATCAATATCTACAGTCAAATTGGCATTATTATGCTGGTCGGTTTGGCGGCAAAAAATGGGATTTTAATCGTTGAGTTTGCAAACCAGTTGCGAGATCGTGGCGTTGAGTTTCAACAGGCCATTTTACAAGCATCAACCCAACGTTTACGTCCTATTTTAATGACAGGTATTACCACTGCAGCAGGTTCAATCCCTTTAGTGATTGCCTCTGGCGCAGGCGCAGAAACGCGTTTTGTGATAGGTGTGGTGGTGTTGTCGGGGATTTTACTGGCAACGTTTTTCACCTTAATTGTCATTCCTGTTGCTTATAGCTTATTTGCGCGGAACAGCAGCTCACCAGAATCGGTCGCAAGACAATTAGAGATAGAGTTAAAACAAGACTAACTCAAATACAAAAAGCCAGTCACGTAAATGACTGGCTTTTTGTTATCCCACCTAAACGTTGTTCGTTACGGACGCAAAATAAGACAGCTGGCTGTGGCAGTGGCTAATAATTTTCCGTCTTCTGTTGTTAATCTCCCTTCAGAAATGCCTAATGACTTAGACAGGTTCATTAAGCTGCCGGTAGCAATCAACGTTTTATTTTGCGGCACAGGGCGTACCATTTTAATCGCTAAATCAATGGTTGAATAACTCACACCTGCGCCAAGTGCTGAGTGAACAGCACATGCGGTTACAGTGTCTAATACTGTTGCGGCAAATCCACCATGTACACCACCCATAGGATTAAGGTGACGCTCATTGGCCATGGCTTCGAATGTCACTTTACCGTCACTCACTTCAACGGCTTTCATCGGGATGGTTTCGCTAATAGAGGGAGGCGGAATATCGCCCTTTAGCATGGCTTGCATGAGCTCTAGGCCTGTAAGGTGTTTCATGATTGTCCTTAATGTTTTTGTTTTTGATTTTTTTTAGTGATAAAAAAAGGTAAAGCACAGGCTTTACCTTTTTTACATCAGCTTAATGGTTAAGCTGCTTTTTCTTGCTTAGCTTTAGGGGCAAGTTGAGCACGTAATTCATTAGTATCAAAATCATCAACGTTAATTGATTTTAGACGACCAATTTCAGCACGTTCAAGTAAAGCGATTTCGCTGTCGCTTAACACACCTAGCGCTTTACCTTCTGCTGCAACTTTATCTAACCACATAAATGGTAGACGTTTACCCGCAGCCTTACACACTTTGTCATACAAAGGTTCTGCGGCAAGAATATCCTTAAACGTTTGTTCTTGGATACCTACAGCGTTGAACTCAGATGGAGTCCAGAACTGACCTTTACCTAAACGATCACGGCTTGCACATGGTGTTTGCATGATTTTAGCCACTTTGTGATCTAATACATCACTAGGACGTTTAATTGGACGACCAAATGGGAAGATTACAGCACGTAATGCAATACCTAGCCCCATTGGGAAGTTATTCAATAAGTCATCTAATGAATCTTGTAGTTTGTACAATGAGTCTTCTACAGCCCATTGCACTAAAGGTAAATCTTCAGTTAAACGACCGTCATCTTCATAACGTTTTAGGGTTGCAGAGGTTAAATACAACTGACTTAATAAGTCACCTAAACGCGCAGAAATACGTTCTTTACGTTTTAAGTTTCCACCTAAGGTTGCCATAGCTAAATCAGATAACAATGCTAAGTTAGCACTGAAACGGTTCATTTGCTGATAGTAACGTTTGGTTTTATCTGAGTATGGGCTGTTGGTGAAGTAAGATGAGGTCACACCCATCCACAAGCTACGAATAAAGTTAGAAGTAGCAAAACCAATATGTCCAAAGATAGCCGCGTCAAAATTGTCTAAGCCACGATTTGCATCAGTGTCAAAAGCAGATTCCATCTCAGCTAATACATATGGATGACAACGAATAGCGCCTTGACCATAAATAATCATTGAGCGGGTTAAAATGTTTGCACCTTCTACCGTAATGGCAATTGGTGCCGCTTGATAACCGCGACCTAGATAGTTATTAGGCCCAAGACACACACCTTTACCACCGTGAATGTCCATTGCGTCGATGACACATTTTTGCATTCTGTCTGTTAAGTGGTATTTAACAATGGCTGAAATAACAGATGGTTTTTCACCTAAATCGATAGCAGTGGTCGTTAATGTAGCAACTGCATCCATAAGGTAAGCGTTACCACCAATACGTGCCATTGGCTCTTCGATACCTTCTAACTTACCGATAGGTAATTTAAATTGACGACGAATGCGAGCATATGCACCGGTTGCAACCGCTGCAGTTTTAACACCACCTGCTGAGTTTGAAGGTAGCGTAATACCACGACCTACAGATAAACACTCAACTAACATTCTCCAACCTTGGCCGGCCATTTCTGGGCCACCAATAATGAAGCTTAACGGTACAAACACTTCGTTGCCGCGTGTTGGACCATTTTGGAACATACAGTTTAACGGGAAGTGACGGCGGCCGGTTTCTACACCTGGAATGTCAGTAGGAATTAACGCGCAAGTGATGCCTAATTCTTCTTTATCGCCTAATAGGTGGTCAGGGTCGCGCAGTTTAAAGGCAAGGCCTAATACTGTTGCTACTGGTGCTAAGGTAATGTAACGCTTGTTCCACGTTAGTTTCATACCAAGCACTTCTTCGCCTTGGAATTCGCCTTTACACACTACACCAAAGTCAGGGATAGAACCTGCATCACTGCCTGCTTCTGGGCTGGTTAGTGCAAAACAAGGGACTTCTAATCCTTTTGCTAGGCGAGGTAAATAATGGTCTTGTTGATCTTTAGTACCATAATGTTGCAGTAATTCACCAGGACCAAGTGAGTTAGGTACACCCACAGTAGAAGCCAGTTCGCTGCTAACGCCAGCTAATTTTTGTAATACACAAGATTGAGCATAAGCAGAGTACTCTAAACCGCCATACTTTTTCTTAATGATCATGGCAAAGAAGCCGTTATCTTTTAAGTACTGCCACACATCTTGTGGTAAATCGCCAAGCTCATGCGAAACTTGGTGTTGATTGACCATTTTACACACTTCTTCAACAGGGCCATCTAAGAAAGCCTGTTCTTCAGCAGTTAAACGTGCTTTAGGGTAATTATGAAGTTTGCTCCAGTTAGGGTTACCGGCAAACAAATCAGCTTCCCACCATGTGGTACCCGCTTCAATGGCTTCTTTTTCAGTTGAAGACATCTCAGGCATAATACCGCGATAAACTTTTAGCAGTGGACGACTGATAAAGTTTTGTCTAAACGATTTGATGTTTAATGGCAGTGCAATAACAAGGAATACTATCCATGAAATAACACCAATAATGTCCATTGTGCTGCCAACAACGAGCACAACTGCCGCAGCAATTGTTGTCGATAATAGCGATACTCTTAAGTATGCCATTGCGCCGAGCACAAAGATCATCGCGATGATCCAAAGTAGGGTGGTCACTGTACTTCTCCTTAAAGCTATTTGTGTAGACAAAAATAGCTTATTTATTGTTGATCTCATTCACAGGAAAGATTGTGGTCAGACCTGTGTCACATAAAAGTTAACCTGATGTAGCCTCGAATACAAGTGTTTTTCAAACAATTGTTTAAATATTTGTGTGTTTGAAATATTCCACTCTATAAGCATAGTAGATACAATACGTTCGACTTATTAAAATCGCTCAATTTAGCGTAATTTAACAACTATAAAGGCAAGTTTAATGTGCGAATTACTGGCGATGAGTGCCAATGTACCCACAGATATTGTGTTTAGTTTTACCGGATTAGCTGAGCGTGGTGGGGTAACTGGCCCGCATGTTGATGGTTGGGGCATTACGTTTTACGAAGGTAAAGGTAATCGTACATTTAAAGATGCTTGCCCGAGCAGTAAATCACATATTGCGGAGCTGATTAAATCTTATCCCATCAAAAGTGAAATCGTTGTAAGCCACATACGCCAGGCCAATCGAGGTTGTGTGTCTTTAGTTAATACTCACCCATTTACTCGCGAGTTATGGGGCCGTTATTGGACCTATGCTCATAATGGCCAATTAACAGGTTACGCTGAAAAATTTGCTGGCGTTTCTCGTTTTCAACCTGTGGGCGATACCGACAGTGAATTGGCTTTTTGCTGGATTTTAGATGCTGTCGTTAACCAATTTGGTGAGCATGAACCTGACGATGTCGCGCCGGTATTTGATTATATTGCCCAGCTGGCAGATGAAATTCGTCAGTTAGGAGTATTTAATATGCTATTAAGCAACGGGATTGATTTAATGGCGTATTGCACAAACAATTTATGTCATATCACGCGCCGTGCCCCGTTTGGTAAAGCAACGTTAATTGATACTGATGTGGTGATTGATTTTAGTAAAGAAACCACGCCAAACGACGTGGTCACTGTCATTGCCACAAGACCATTAACCAATAATGAAAACTGGATTAAATTGGCTCCTGGCGAATGGAAAATATTTCGTCAAGGTGAATTAATCAGTCGCTAAACGTTTAATTTCATCTAATTCAGAATCACTGATGTCAGTATTGTTTTCAGCATCAGTGACTAAATCATCTATGGCGGTTGTGTCTGTCGACAAAGGGCCATCGATCATAATTGGTGTCATCGGTGGCAATGGTTTTTCAAAATGGTAGTCAGCTAACTGAATATCTAATTGTTTACTGCCTTTTGAAAAATGACTTAATCGTACTGGCAGGTAGGCAAGATTGGTGGCCATCCAGAAATAGGTTTGGCGTTTTTTAGCCTTTTTTGCCTCACGCACCACTTCGACTTTTACGGTATCGTAAGTGCCACTTTTTAGTACAAGCGTTTCTTTACCTAAGACACGAAATTGATAATCATCGACTTCCTTTTCTTTTACCATTTTATAGTCTAACGGCCTGATGTTAGCCGCTAAATCCATTCTAAATTGCAATTGAACGGCCAAAGGATCAAATATGTTGTCCTCATAGGGCAACTTGAGTGCTTCTTTTTTATAAATGGTATGAATAAATTGTTGTGCTTTAGCAAAAGCGGTTTGTTCCGCGTAGTCACTTCCGGTACCGCTTCGCTCGTGAACATATCGAAAAGGGACCAACTTACCGTTTTCTAAAGTGAACTCACTTTTAAGACTGCGTTGGTCAGACAACATCAATAAACTCACATCGCTGTTAAATTCGTAGCGATAAAAGCCGCTGTTAGTGGCAGGAAGTCGATAACGTGCAACGCCTAGTTCGATGTCGCCATAAAAGACGGTATAATTTGCTGTATGAGCAATTAAAGGGGATAAAATTGCCGCTTGCTCGTCAATGTTTGTCAGCCTTTGAGGCTGATGTTGTATTATTGTTTCAGCAATTGCGTTGACTTCAGATGCGTTCAACTGTTTAGTTGATTCTCCATCCGTAGCCGTTGATAAAGCATTATCTGCACCGTGAACAAACGCCACAGGGCTCATAAAGCACATTAATGTCAGTGAGCGAAAAAATATATTGATCAATGTGTTATTACCTTAACAGTTTATAACGTTAACAGCTTGACTTTAAAAGGGTAGCTCAAAAACTAACGTCGCGAGATCTGGTTTCCATTGATATTGAGACAACGAAATCTTGCCAGCGTTCACTGTAATACCTTCTGATCTGAGCAATTCTTTTTGTGTACGAAATGGTTCAGTGTCTTTTGCAAACGAAATTTTACCCAGACTATTGATTACTCTGTGCCATGGTAGAAAAAGTGGATCGGGTGCCAGCCTAAGAGCCCTTGAGACATACCTCGCTCGCCCAGGAAGCCCTGCTAAGTCAGCCACTACGCCGTAAGGTAACACAGAACCGTGGGGGATAAGATTAACAATAAACCATATTCGCTCCATAGGAGTCAGTTTATTCATGCTCTTGCAACCGAGAATGTATTAGCAATAGATGATAGAAAAATGGCAGTCAATGTACAACTGCATTTTATTTTTTGCTGATAAATGTTGATAACGAACTTTTAATCATTTTTTACAGTACGGTAAGATAAATACACAAAAAGTGATTAAACGCGCCGCCTAATACAAATAGATGCCAAATCGCATGGTTAAATGGGATGCGTTTGCCTACGTAAAATATCACACCAAGACTGTAAAATATCCCCCCAGCAAGTAACAGGCCTAAACCTAAATCACTCATTTGGCTTTTTAAATCGCCCATTACCGTGACGCATAACCAACCCATAATTAAATACAGTATCACGCTAAAGGCTTTAAATCGGCCAATAAAGAGGGTTTTAAACACAATGCCGCCTAATGCTAGCGTCCAAATAGACGCTAAGACTATTGTGGCTTGCGGGCTTTGAATGCTAATTAACATTAACGGAGTGTATGTACCCGCAATTAACGTATAAATAGCACAATGATCGGCCATTTTAAAACGTTTACGCCAGAGCTGGCTTTTACTGGAGTGATATAACGTTGAGGCCATAAAAAGCACAATGATGCTTATGCCATACACAGTAACGCCACTGATTTGCATAAAAGACAATTCTGGTGGTGCTTTTAATAACATTAAAATTAACCCCACTATACCCGCAAATACACCAAGCGCATGGGATATGGCATTGGCGAGTTCTTCTTTGTGCGAATAGTCAGATATTGAAACCGCTGCAGTGGATTGCTCGGTAATTAATGTATCGGTTAAAGAGTTCATACTATCCTGTTTGAAAACGTGGATTGATCTTAAGCTGTGCTGGCCTGTTAATCTTTTAGGGTTAAACGTAACAACCTTAAAACGACTATGAGCATTAGTCTATCAGCCCCAATTTCAAATAGCCACATTTAGGTGAACACGTGTAAGCTGAAAGTTGTGATTTTTGGTTTTTATCATTTTATTCAGTTGATTAAGTTCCCTTAAAATAGCTGGAGTTCACTTTTTTAATATGAATATAGATAAATACAATGCTAATAAAATGGTGATTCACGTTATACTTAAGCCAAATATCAAAGCATGTGATGTAGGTTGAGCATATGAACACAACAAGGTTGACACCTGAGGATGACGTTGAACACATTCAGTTTAACCTCGATGTGACCCCCTTCATTAGCGATGAAAATAACTTCGATGTTGACACTCTTGAGCAACATCAACAGCACATAGCCGATGATATTCAATTACAGTTTAAAGGTGTGATATCACCCATTAGTGAAACTAATGAGCCGTTATTGTCTGATGAATCCTTGCCACAAGAGGCTGGCTTAAGCGGAAAATTAACACGTTTAATGGCGAATAATAGTTGGTTTGTGGTGCTCATGATCCATGTCATTGTGATAGCCATTGCCCTTATATTCGGGCGAGTGGACATCAGTGGTTTGGCAGACATTCCATTGGAGCAAAAAGCTGCTAGCACTTTACCACCGCTAAAAAGCTATTTAATTACTGAATCTGAATACAATAAATTAGTTGAGCGAGCACAGGAGGCTGAAAAATTAACCTCTAAAGCACCGCTTGATAAACTTGGCAATGAAACTCAAAACAACGATACGGTAACTGAAAAATCTGACAAGCAATGACGAGTTTATTCTGCTGGTTAAGATAACTTATTATATTTAAATCGGTTAGCAACAAAAGACCAGCAAAGCGCACACAGTAAACCACAAATTAAGCCCACAAGATGAGACTCTGTTGCTACTCTTGCACCAATTAATGCCGTTACACTTTCTGTTGCACCAAAATATTGTTCATATGCCACTTTAGCGATAACACCAAGCAGTAGTAAGTACCCTGAATAATAACCTTTACGGATATCCATTAAGGCGCCAAAGGCAAATAAGCCATGCAAAATACCACTTAGGCCGACATAGGCTTTTAAGCTTGGGTAAAATAGGTATAACCCGATACCTTCAAGTAAGCATAAGCACACAAAGAGTAAAACCAGCTTCTCTGGGTGACGTTTATAGTGCACGTCATGTAAAAAAACAATCACCCAAAAGCCGGCTAAATTCATCAGCAGGTGCCATAGGTTTGTATGCAATAAGTTTCCAGTCACTAATCGCCACACCTGGCCATGTTGGATATCGTCGTAACGATAACTAAAATATTGATCTATTGGATAAAAAGGGGGGGAAGGGATGTCAGCAGCAAACAAGGCGATACAGAGTAAGCTGATCACGACTAAAAAATGATAGGGTCCAACTGAGCTTGATTGTTTAGCCACAATTACCTCTAATCGTTTTAGTTGAAGCTGTCAGGATAACAACCAATATGAAATCAAGTTATTACAATGGCAGGGGGCGTTGTTAGGCAACCCCCGGCAATCAATGATATTTTATTATTATAACATGTCGCAGTGTTAATGGCTGTGTTTGCTGTTATTGCATTTTACTGTTTAATGATGCCATAACTGCCTGTTGGTTTTGTAAATAATCATCAAGACCACGCTGGCGAAGCAAACAAGCAGGACAGTCGCCACAACCCGTGCCAATGATACCGTTATAACAGGTTAGGGTTTTATTTTGCACTAACGCTAATTGTTGATATTTATCAGCCAAAGCCCAGGTTTCAGCTTTATTGAGCCACATTAACGGCGTGACTATCTTCAATGGCTTGTCCATTCCTAAAGCTAACGATTGCTGCATTGACTGAATAAATTCATTTCGGCAATCTGGGTAGCCTGAAAAGTCTGTTTCGCACACGCCTGTGATAATGACATCACAGCCAAGTTGGTAGGCATAAATACCTGCCAATGTTAAAAATAATATATTACGCCCCGGCACAAATGTGTTAGGCAAGCCGTTATTCATAAGCTCGTGCGACACAGGAATTGCATCACGTGTTAATGCTGATATTGCTAGCTCGTTTAACAAGGTGGTGTCCATCACTTTATGGCTGGCTAAATTGAGCTCAAACGCTAATGATTTTGCCACTTCTATTTCTTGTCGGTGGCGCTGACCATAATCAAAAGTGATGCCATGGACTTCATCGTATTCTGACAATGCTTGAATCAGGCAAGTGGTTGAATCTTGTCCGCCGCTGAATACGACTAATGCTTTTGTTGAGTGTGATGCAGTGTTTGACATAAATACTCTTAACGCACCGATAAACAGTTGGCGCTATTACTCTTGTTGTTCAAAAATATCGAACAGATAGTTTACCTAAGGTCAGCACAAGTGCAAAGCACGTCGCGTAAATACTTGCAGCTGGCGGTAAAATCCTCTATAAATGCCGCCCTGTTATTTGTCTGGTGCTATTGCTAGGCGTTAAAAGTAAGGTAAATGATGAAATATCCAGTTAACGAAGTATTTCAAACAATACAAGGTGAGGGCTCTTTGACCGGAGTCGCGGCACTTTTCGTTCGCTTACAGGGTTGTCCTGTGGGGTGTGCTTGGTGTGATACTAAACAAACCTGGGATGTGTTGCCTGAAAATAAAGTCAGCGCAGAGCAAGTTATCCAAGTTGATGGCACTATTGGCCGTTGGGCCGATCATACCGGCAGCAGTTTAATCCAAGCTTTTAAAGATAAAGGCTTTACGGCAAAGCACATCGTGTTAACTGGTGGTGAGCCATGTTTATATGATTTAACTGAACTGACAAATGACTTTATTGCAGCAGGGTATCAGGTTCAAATTGAGACCAGTGGCACTTTTGAAGTTAAATGTCATGACTCGGTTTGGGTGACGGTGTCGCCTAAAGTGAATATGAAAGGCGGTTATAAAGTACTTGAGCAAGCGTTAGTGCGCGCCAATGAAATTAAACACCCCATCGCCACAGAAAAACATATTGATGAATTAGATGCACTACTGAATGACATCGACGTCACAGGCAAAACCATTTGTTTACAACCTATTAGTCAAAAGCCCCGCGCAACACAGCTTGCAATGCAAGTTTGTATTGCTCGTAACTGGCGCTTGTCTATTCAGACCCACAAATATTTAAATATCGATTAATAGAATGATCTTGGTATAAGTCCATATATTCAAATGATAAAATAATGCCGCAAATAATCTGCGGCATTGTTGTATTGAGGTGAGGTGACTTAAAGCAAACCACTATCATTAAAATTTTCAAGCTTTTGGCGATAATGTTCAAAGCAGCCAATATGGGTGTCGATCCATTGTGGATTGTAATAAGTGTCGAGGTAACGCTCACCCGCATCACAAATTAACGTCACGATTGAACCGCTTTCACCAGCTTGTCGCATTTTAGTCGCCAATAAGAGTGCGCCATATAAATTAGTACCTGTCGATGCCCCTGTTTTACGGCCAATCAATTGTTCTAACCATTGTATTGTTGCAATTGAGGCTGCATCGGGTATTTGCAACATACTGTCAACGACCCCAGCAATAAATGATGGCTCAACTCTAGGCCTGCCAATGCCTTCAATTTTACTGCTTTTATTACTCATTATTGAGGCATCACCACGTTGAAAATAATCATAAAAAACGGAGTTTTCAGGATCAACGACACATAACTGGGTTGCACGTTGTTGATATCGAATATAACGGCCTATGGTGGCACTTGTGCCGCCAGTACCTGGGCTCATCACAATCCAACTTGGAATGGGGTGAGGCTCTTTTTCCATTTGACTAAAAATAGAATCAGCGATGTTGTTATTACCACGCCAATCAGTTGCCCGCTCTGCATAAGTAAATTGATCCATGTAGTGGCCATTGAGTTCACGAGCTAACCGTTCTGACTCTGCATACATTAGGCTACCATTATCGACAAAGTGGCACTGACCACCGTAAAACTCAATTTGTTGAATTTTCTTTTTGGCCGTTGTTTTTGGCATAACAGCAATAAACGGCAAGCCCAGTAAGCGAGCAAAATAGGCCTCAGAGACGGCGGTGCTGCCTGATGATGATTCTATGATGGGCGTGCCTTGCTTTACCCAACCATTACATAATGCATATAAAAATAACGAGCGGGCTAAACGATGTTTTAAACTGCCGGTTGGGTGAGTGCTCTCGTCTTTTAAATAGATATCAACGCCGACTAATTGCGGTAAATCTAATTTGATTAAATGCGTGTCTGCAGAACGTTGGTAATCTGCTTCAATTTTTGCGATGGCCTGATTGACCCAAGTAGTTGGCATGACAAAACTCGTTATTACAAATGGAAATAAATCATAACCAAAATAAAAAATGAAAAGAAGAAATAAATGTTAACGGGATAAAAAATGAGATTTATAGAAGTAAATCAATAGATTATTGATGAGTGTACAGTGAGGATAACAACAAGCTGGAAATGTTAAGGCTTAACGAGATGTAAAATGGTGGAGGGAGAAGGATTCGAACCTTCGAAGGCGGAGCCGTCAGATTTACAGTCTGATCCCTTTGGCCACTCGGGAACCCCTCCACAGCGAAAGAAGATAATAAAGAAAATGGTGGAGGGAGAAGGATTCGAACCTTCGAAGGCGGAGCCGTCAGATTTACAGTCTGATCCCTTTGGCCACTCGGGAACCCCTCCAGATTTTTCTTTATTGCTTACTTTCTATTTACACTTTAACGCTTTTGTTTTAATCATATACATGACTAAAACGGGTACAAGATACAACAGGCAAATGGTGGAGGGAGAAGGATTCGAACCTTCGAAGGCGGAGCCGTCAGATTTACAGTCTGATCCCTTTGGCCACTCGGGAACCCCTCCTCAATTGCGGCCGCCATAGTATTCACAAACCCTTTGTATGTAAAGCCTAAAAATGAAAATTTTTTAAAGTTTTGATTTATTTGGTCGATAAAATATCACTGAGCAGTTGTAGTGATGTTTTTATATGCAAATTGAGTCAACATTAGTCAATGAGTTACAAATAGGCAGCCGATTAAACGGGGCGGTTGAACACAATCGTCGTGGAGAATTTGGTTTACTATTGGCTATGTTGTCAGCCGATGCACGCGACATGGCGCAATTTCAGTTTGACAAGGACCTGAGCGTTGAACAAAAACTTCGCAAAACATTTTCGCTCCCACCCGCGCAAGCGTTAATTGCTGATGTCTCCACTGACATTACCCTAACCGATAACGCAGCGACTTTTCAACGCGAGGGTGCTCGCCAATTTCAATTACAACAAGCATTAACGCCAGAAGCTTTAGTTATCAGAGGCTCACAACCTGACGCCATGGTTGAAGTCTTAAGCAACTGCGACGTGCTGACAAAACGTAAAGCCCTCAATTTATATCAACAACACAATATTATTGAAGAGATGCATTTTGTTGATCAAATCGCGACGCAGAGAAAAATAAGCCAAATCCTGGCGTAATAAAACGAAGTTGACTATTTGTGAGCTTGGCAAATATAAATTTCTGCTGTTTAGGTTAGCATGCTTGTCACACATTGACGTAGGCAGTTGAGGACACGATATGATCAAGCAAATTAAACAGCAGCAAGCCGATAATGTTAACGACAGTTGTGCCGATTGCGGAAGCTTCGTTGATATTGGCGCAGTAGTAGAAGCACAAGACACATTACTGGAGTTGAGTTTTATCGGTGATGATGCCTTAGCAAGAGCTAGCGCACTAAAATTAGCGGCAGAACAACGATTTCCGGGCACAAAAGCAAGCATTCATCACACAGCAGATCAATGCGCGTTAACCTTAGATTTTGCCTTTAGTGTTGAAAAAATGATTTTTCAGCTCGAAAACGCATTGTAAAGAAACAATTACAAAGCAAAGCAATATTGGAGCAGAGATGGATTTCGGTTCATTTTTGTTCCATTAAATGAATAACTTAAACTCGGTTCAGCGTATTGTCTCGCTTGTTTAAAAACCTAACTAAATGTTTGCTGTTAATAGGTAAAAAGTGTAATCTTCGCCATTATTAGTCAGTATAGTAGCTAACTCTTGTTTACTGAAAAGCCTTTGTATACATTAGCCTTGTATACATGAGTAAAGCGGACAATGTTCCCAAATTGCACTCAAATTTTTTGTAGCTGCCTTGTCATTAAATAAAAAATATAAAAAATCACATTGAAGTGATGCAAGTCAGAACAGTTGAGTCGTTCGATCACGTTTCGGAATTTAAATGAATCGAAAAGAGCAACAGCACTTATTGGAATTAATTGTAAATTCCAGTGCTAAACAACAAGGTGATTTTACCGCAACCTCTGAGTTGGTATGCCAACTTTTAAGAGAGCACTTTGACGCGTCTTTTGTGTCGGTGTGGTTGTTAAGCCAGGATGACTCTACTCCCAGTAAACTTGATGTATTTCATGTTTGCCAGCATAATTTAGTTGCTAGCCATGTTGCTAATATGCTTGAACATAATGCATCTTTACGCCAAACGTCGGCAATTGACCCGCTCTATTTCACTGAACTTCGATCCCATCGTTACCTTCTTTCTTCTGATGATCCGCAAAGCGCGCAAATTCCACAATTCATCGCTTATTATCAGCACCACAATATAAACACCCGCCTTGATGTCGCCATTCGTATCAATGGACATATAGAAGGGGTGCTTTCAATTGAGTTTGTTGAACAACATAAATGGCTAAAAGCAGACATTCAATTTGCTGTTCAATGTGCCGATCAATTAGCGCTCACTCTTGCCACTCGCTACACTTACGACAGCAATGAACAAATTTACTTACTGCGTAATGCTACTGAGCAATCAGAACATGTGGTGATGTTGGTTAATACTGAGACTAAAATTGTCGAGTATGTGAACGGCGCGCATGAAAAAATGACTGGTCTTGCCAGGACTTCTATCGAGCACCATAGTGCAATGAACTTGGATATTTTTAGATCTAATCCTAATCTATTGGATGTGATTGTAAAAAAACTTCATGATAATGAGATAGTTAAAGGTAATATAAAATTAACCCGTGTTGATGGAAGCCAATATTGGCTTAATTATCATATTACCCCTTTTGTTACTGAGCTCGGTAAACACTACGCGTTAGTGTCTAGCTATGATAATTCCAGTGAGTATTTACATAAAGCCGAATTAGAGTATTTGGCTTGGCATTGCAGCTTAACCGGTTTGCACAACCGCAGTTATTTTACTCAGCAATTGGATCGTGCCGTTGACGGCACCTTAATTCTGATTGATTTAATGAGTTTTAAACGGTTTAACGATACGCATGGTCATGAACAAGGTGACGCATTGCTGATCGAAGTCGCTCGCCGTTTAAAGCACTTTTCCTTTTCGGTAAAGGCCATTGATGTTGCAAGAGTCGGCAGTGATGAGTTTGCCGTCTTGCTGCCGCCTCAAATGCATGAACAGGGTGCAAATTCGGGTGAGCACGAGCAAATGATTAAGCGACTTTATTTGAGTTTAGCTGCGCCAGCGGTGATTTCTCGAGAAAAAGTCGATCCAAAGCCTGCCATTGCCGTTGTCGATATTCAATCAGTTGCTGGCATGTTTTCTCCTTTATCCTGTGCCGACATAACTTTGCAATACGCCAAGGGTAAGTCTGAAATGCATTATCAGTTCTTTAATGCTGATTTATTAGATTCGTTTACCAGTAATGCAGAAATCGAACGAGATTTACAACAAGCGATTAAAGGGCGAGAGTTTGAGCTTTATTACCAGCCCTTAATGGATTTACAAACCAATCAATATATTGGTGCTGAAGCGTTAATACGTTGGCATCACCCTAAAAAAGGGGTGTTGTATCCAGGTTCGTTTATTGATATTGCTGAACAAACAGGATTAATCAATCCCATTGGTGAATGGGTACTTGAAACTGCCTGCAAGCAACTTAATTTATGGCAGCATAAAAATGTAAATATCGCCATGCACGTTAACGTTGCAGCAAGGCAGTTTTTTAGCGGCAATTTATATGAACAAGTTTGGCGCTTAGTCACACGCTATCGCCTCAAACCTAAAACGTTAATTTTAGAAATCACCGAAACTGAGTTAATGGGCGATGTTCGTTATGCCATTAACTTATGTCACGAACTGGCCGAGTTAGGTGTGGGGTTAGCAATTGATGATTTTGGAACCGGTTACAGCTCAATGAAATATCTGAAACAGTTCCCCATTTCAAAGTTAAAAATAGACCGCTCATTTATTATGGATATTTCGTCGAGCCGTGAAAGCCGTGAAATTGTTAGCGCGATAATTGCCATGGCCAAAGCGTTAAATATTTCATTAACCGCTGAAGGGGTTGAAACCAAAGAACAAGAAGCATTTTTAACCTTAAGCGCCTGTCATCACGCCCAAGGTTATCTTTATAGCCCAGCGATAAGAGTAAGTGACTTTGTTCAGTTTATCGACCAACAACCCACCTCATTGCCATTATTGGATTAATGACATAATTTTGCACAGCACTGTTTAAATTTTTTACCACTGTGGCAAATACACGGATCATTTCTACCAGGAAGGCGGGTGTGCATTTGCTGACCATGAGTATATAACCAGCAACCGTCAACCAATACGAACGATGATGTTTCGTATATTGCATCTATCTGTTTATCTTCAAGATACCAGGCTTTAAATGTAACCTCACCCCTAGTGTCAAACAAGGGTGTGTTAATGATTTGCAGGCCTAACCAATGCGTCTTGTTACTGGCTAATTGTGATGCGGTTAATCCTTGCCGATAATCAAGATGATGAGTAGATATCAAATAATCAAATTGCCCGATGACGAAGGCACAATAACGCGAGCGCATGAGTTCAACAGGCGACGTTGCGAGTCGTTGTTGATTGTGCAAAGGCTGGCAGCATTGTTGATATGTTGTTTTACTTCCACAAGGGCATAGAGCTGTTGTTATATTGGCATTCATTAGGGTGCTGAACTCGGTTCAATATTTTTAGATGTAATGAATTGGCGTCCATAATAAAGGTTGGGGACGGGTTTAGCGTCATAATAAAATTTAGGTAACGCATGGGTGTTCGAATCCACGCTAATTTGCCATTTGCCTTTATTATCTTTGGCAAAGACAGTAACAAATTTACCCGCAAATTCACTTATTGGTTCGCCAGAGTCCTCCCCAGGATGAAAACGCACTAGGTAATAACCAATATCAGTTGCACTATTTGCGTCGCTGTGACGTATTAATACTCTAAAATCGACTTCTAATTTGGCGTTTTTGCGTTTAATTTTATCGAAAAAACGAGTGTACAAGCTCAGGATATTGTCTTTACCAGAAAAAATGCCTTTTTCTTGTGTTTCTGAAATGTACGCTGCATCGTCGGTATATATTTGCTCAATGCTAGACAGATCTAATTGTTCAAATGCTTGCGTTAATTTAGCAAAATTAGCATTAAGCGCTTTATGAGGAACCGATTCTGACGCAGACGATTTAAGCGTGAAAATACACAAACACAAGGTAAGGATAAAGTAAGCTAAGATGTTTGTGTTAAAACGAAACAATAATTTTTTCAATGCGTTTTCTCTATTTTATAGGTGAAAAGGGTACCTTAAACACGATACCGTAAGCGTAACTATAAATTATTCAATGATTTTGCCAAGCGCATAATCTTTACAAAGTATGTAGGAGGTAAACCATGGCTTTTAGTGATAATGATTTATTTTTACAAGAAATGGCTGATGTCACCCCCTTAAAACCTGATAACCAGAGTTTATCATCACAAACGTGGCTTAATCCATTAAGTATCACAGAAGCTCAGTTAGCCAAAAGGGCAGCAGCACAGCAACATGAATTGTTACAGTTATTACCACTTGATCCGCATTTAATTCATCCACTACAACCCGATGACATCGTCAGTTATAAAGTTGAGGGTATCCAAGAAGCCGTATTTAAACTGCTAAGGTTGGGTAAATACCCCATTAAAACGGTTTTAGACTTGCATGAATATCGCCTCAAGCAGGCGCGTGATAGCTTGGTTAATTGTGTCTTGAGTGCTTATGAACGTGGCGAACGTAATGTGTTGGTTATTCATGGTAAAGGGTACAAAAGTAAACCTTATCCTGGGTTAATGAAGTCTGCCGTATGTCATTGGTTGCAACAACTTGAACCCGTTGTGGCCTATCATTCAGCCACCCGTAACCAAGGCGGGGTTGGAGCCGTATTTGTGATGCTAAAAAAATCACATCAAAAGAAAATAGAAACCAGCGAGTTGAATCGAAAAGGCAGCGGTTTTAGATAAAAACAGGGCGCTTACTCAGCGCCCTGTTTTGTTACTTATGTGCTATTGGTAACGCGTTACCAACCACATTGGCGGTTAGCTTCAGTGTTTTGCTCATCTAACCATACTTGTAATGGCGCAAAGTAATCGAGTACTGCCTTGGCATCCATTTGCTTGGTTCCAGTGACAACATTGAGCGCTTCTGGCCAAGGTTGGCTCGCTCCCATTTCAAGCATCTCATTTAACTTAGCACCAGCTTCTTTGTTGCCATAAATACTGCAACGATGAACTGGGCCGGTATCTCCAGCAATATCACACAAAGCTTTGTGAAATTGGAACTGTAATACATGTGCTAAAAAGTAACGGGTATACGGAACATTACCAGGTACATGGTATTTTGCTCCTGGGTCAAAATCTGCTTCAGTGCGTGCTATAGGGGCTTTTACGCCTTGATATTTTTCACGTAAATCCCACCAGGCCTGGTTATATTGATCTGGCTTAATTGTGCCGTTAAACACCTGCCAGCGCCATTGATCAATCATTAAACCAAACGGCATAAAGGCAATTTTATCTAAGGCTTGACGCAAAAGTAGGCCAATGTCTTTAGAGGCGTCTGGTACTGTGTCTAGCAAGCCAATTTGTTGCAAATATTTAGGTGTTATCGATAACGCGATAGTGTCACCAATGGCTTCGTGGAACCCGTCATTTGCTGAATTTTTAAAAATAAATGGCTGATTTTTGTATGCGCGTTGATAAAAATTATGGCCTAACTCATGGTGGATAACCGTAAAGTCTTCAGCATTTTTTTGAATGCACATTTTAATTCGGATATCGTCAAGATTATCCAAATCCCATGCTGATGCGTGACAGACTACGTCTCGGTCTTGCGGTTGCACAAAAAGCGACCGAGTCCAGAAACTCTCTGGTAGCGCGTCAAAACCTAAAGAGGTAAAAAAGCCTTCAGCTTGCTTTACCATTTTGATTTCGTCGTAACCATTTTTTGCTAAGAGTTCGGTAACGTTGTAACCAGGGTCTGCATTTTCTGGCGCAACGCTGTTATAAATGGTGCCCCATTGTTGTGCCCACATATTACCTAATAGATGGGCCGGAATAGGGCCGGTTTTAGGCGCGACATCATCACCGTATTGTTCGTTTAATTCCCCACGTACATAACAATGCAAAGAGTCGTATAGTGGTTTTATTTGTGTCCACAGACGGTCAAGTTCGGCAGAAAATGCGTCAGGATCCATGTCATATTGGCTACGCCATAATTCAGATAAATCAGCATAACCTAAATCTTTTGCTCCTTGGTTGGCGAGTTCAACTTCACGCTCAAACAGAGGCCGCATAGGTTTAGCTATTTCACGCCACCCTTGCCATGCTTCTAGCAATACAGCTGGGTCTTTCGACTCTGCCATTAAATTAGACAATTCTGGCTGAGTTAAACAGCGCCCGTCAGCGAAGCAGTATTTACCTTTACCGTATAAACCATTGAGCTCAGATACGATACCGGCCAGTTCTGCGTTTTTAGCAGGATCTAATGGCGCAGGCAACACAAGACTACTGCGTAAACTATTTAATTTTCTTGCGTTAACAGCATCAAGCTCAACATTGGCGTATTTAGCCGCTTCGGTTGCATATCGTACCGATGTTGAAGTGATTTTTTCACCCATTGCAGCCGACAAGGCGGCGGTATCGTCGGTGATAAAGTTTGAATAAATCCATTCTGCACGATTGGCTTCAACATTTAAATTGGCTAAATCCGCTTCAGCCTTATTGATAAATTCTATGGCAGCAGCACTGTCAATTTGCGGTGTGTTGTTTGCTGGAACGCTGGTCGTTTCTTGGGGGGCATCACAGGCGCTAAGTCCTAAAGCGAGTGACACAATAAGGGCAATTTGAGACGGTTGTTTTAAAGGGAAGTTCATTATATTGGCATCCTTGTTTTTCTTATCGGCGTCAGTGTACCTAAAAAATGCCTTCATTGCATATAAGTTAACAATCTAGTGCAGTTGTTACGCTTTTGGTGTTTTGATTTTAGATACAAAGCAAATAATTTCGATTGACATCTGTTCGCTCAATGATTAATTTAAACGGGTGTTTAAATTAACTTTGGGTCATGGAATGGCAAGCCGTACTGATACAAAAACAAGAATACTCGATGCAGCTGAAAAGTTGTTTGCTGAAAGAGGTTTTTCTGAAACTTCGTTAAGACTGATCACCAGTAAAGCCGAAGTCAATTTGGCGTCGGTCAATTACCATTTTGGTTCTAAAAAAGAATTAATTCGTGCTGTATTAGCAAGATACCTTGATGTTTTTATGCCAAGTGCATCAATTGAAATTAATCGCTTACACCTTGCACCTGAGCATGCCTCACTCAATGAGATTTTTTCTGCTTTAATTAAACCGTTACTTGAATTAAATAAAGTACGTAATGGTGGAACGATCATCTTTTTACAGTTGCTAGGCAGAGGCTACATTGAAAGCCAAGGGCATTTACGCTGGTTTATTACTACGCATTATGCAGAACATTTGGCTACATTTGTTAAAGCGGTTTCTGCAAGCGCACCGCACATTCCACCTGCAGAAATGTTTTGGCGTTTACATTTCACCCTGGGGACCATAGTGTTCACCATGGCATCAGCAGACGCATTAAATGAGATTGCAGCAGCAGATTATGGAGAACATAACAACACTGAAGCAATTATTCGTAAAGTCATTCCCTACATGGCAGCGGGTGTTGCTGTCCCTGTGTTAACAAACTAAGAAGGTATAAAATGAGTATCGTCATATTGCTATTGATTGCGATCATTGTCCTCTTTGGTGTACGTAATATCCGCATGCAATTTATCACGCGTCCGGTATTTTCGTTCTTCAAAAAGGTGTTGCCACCGCTGTCTAGCACCGAAAAAGAAGCCATGGAAGCGGGCGATGTGTGGTGGGAAGGGGAGTTATTCCGCGGAAAACCAAACTGGAATACCTTGCACGGTTTCGGTAAACCAACATTAACCGCAGAAGAACAAGATTTTATCGACAATCAGGTACAAACTGCCCTCACCATGATTGACGATTTTGATATCGTACATAATCGTAAAGATTTACCTCCAGAGCTTTGGCAATATTTTAAAGAAGAAGGCTTCTTTGCGTTAATCATCCCTAAAAAATACGGTGGTCGTGAATTTTCAGCTTATGCGAATTCAACGATTGTGGCTAAAATTGCCACTCGCAGTGTAAGCGCTGCGGTAACTGTCATGGTGCCTAACTCTTTAGGTCCTGGTGAATTATTAACTCACTATGGTACTCAAGAGCAAAAAGAGCGCTGGTTACCGTCGCTTGCAGTAGGTAAAGACATCCCTTGCTTTGCATTAACAGGTCCTGAAGCGGGCAGTGATGCAGGCGCAATCCCTGATGTGGGCATTGTGTGTCGTCGTGAGTTTAACGGCGAAGACACTCTTGGCTTAAGTCTAACCTGGAACAAACGCTATATTACCCTTGCACCAGTGGCGACGGTATTAGGTTTAGCCTTCCAAATGCGCGACCCTGATGGTTTATTGGGGGATGTTAAAAATCTAGGTATTACCTGTGCTTTAATCCCAACCGATCACGAAGGCGTAGAAATTGGTCGTCGTCATAATCCATTAATGATGGCCTTTATGAACGGTACCACAAGCGGCAAAGATGTGTTTATCCCTTTAGACTGGATTATTGGTGGTCCTCAATTTGCAGGTAAAGGCTGGCGCATGCTAGTTGAATGTTTGTCAGCGGGGCGCGGTATTTCGTTACCAGCACTGGCAACTGCATCGGGGCATGTGGCAACTAAAACCACCACTGCATACAGCTACGTACGTCAACAGTTTGGTATGCCAATTGGTAATTTTGAGGGCGTGCAAGAAGCCATGGCTCGCATTATTGCCAACACTTACCAGCTTGAGGCTGCTCGCCGCTTAACTACACAAGGTATCGATTTAAAGGTAAAACCTTCAGTTGTAACAGCTATTGCTAAGTATCACATGACTGAGTTAGGTCGTGATGTACTCGAAGATGCCATGGATATTCAATCAGGTAAGGGGATTCAGTTAGGACCTAAAAACTATTTAGGTCATGCATTTATGGCTAATCCAATCTCAATTACCGTAGAAGGTGCAAACATTCTTACGCGTTCATTGATGATTTTTGGTCAAGGTGCAACACGCTGTCACCCATACGTACTGGCTGAAATGGAAGCCGCTGGTATGGAAGATGAAACCTCGGCATTAGATCGTTTCGATTCATTACTGCTTGGTCATATGGGTTATGCCATTGGTAATGCATTACGTTCATTTGGTAGTGCGTTAACGGGCAGTCGTTTTGCCAGTGCACCAGTGAGTGGTCCAACTCAGCAATATTATCGCGACATGACACGTATTTCGTCATCACTTGCTATCATGACTGACTTGTCTATGTTGATTATGGGTGGCGATCTTAAACGTAAAGAAATGATTTCTGCACGTATGGGTGATGTATTGAGCCAATTGTATCTTGCATCAGCAACGTTAAAATTGTTTGAAGACAATGGTCGCCAACAAGATGATTTACCTGCTGTGCATTATGCAATGACAGAACGATTGCACTTGGCCGCAAAAGCACTAGAGGATGCCATTCGTAATTTTCCAAGTAAAATTGCTGGGGTATTATTACGTGTGCTTATATTCCCATTGGGTAACCATTTTAATGCGCCTAGCGATAAAAATGCAGTTGAAGTGTGTAAAGGCATGCTGAAACCTGGACCAGCTCGAAACCGCATTACCTTCTTATGTGGTGAGTTTGACGGTGACACCAGCGGTATTGCTGAAGTAGAAAATGCATTTTTAGCGAAATACGCCGCAAAAGATGTGTATAAAAAGCTGAAAAAAGCGCAACGCAGCGGTCATTTAAAGTCTAAATTACCAATGCTTGAACTATTTGATGTTGCACTTGATAAAGACATTATTACAGAAGCTGAACATAAACAGCTTGTTGAAGCCAATAAGCTGCGTTTGGCAGCCATCAATGTGAATGATTTCGATAAGCTATAATGACTGTAAAATAGTGAAGTAAAAATTAGTGCAGTAAAAATTAGCGCAGTAAAAATTAAGCCCTGACTCAGTTGGGGCTTTTTTATTGTCGATATCCGCTGGTTTGTGACACATTGTCGGTTAGATTGGGAGTTAACTGCGGCAATTTATTTGATCATCAGGTGAGGGCGATGAGACTTACAGGTATGATGGGATCAGATACTTACACCGCGCATAAAAACAGTCTCTAACATACAAATAACCAATCAGCACAAGAATGTGATCATTCTTACTGGTTAACATCGTTAGAATTTTTAAGGTAGAAGGAGCTCGCTGCAATTTCAGCCTTATTTTAAGCCGTTTTTCTAAGCAATCTCTGATCACTTATTTATCCTGGTTGCTATTACCATTTATGAATGATAATAAAAAAGCCAACCGCAAGGTTGGCTTAGTTTGGTATCAACCCACAGGTTCGCGATTCACCGCTTTGAGTGGGTCGTGATTAGCTACTTAAGCTACAACAAGTACTTTACAAGTGTTAGTGCCACCGATGGTTTCCATCGCATCACCTTTGGTCATTAATACCATGTCACCACTTGATAAGAAACCGGCTTTAACCATGCAATTTAATGCTTCTTGAGCTAGTAAATCAGCTGGATAAGCTGTTGAGTCAAACTCAATTGGCTGAACACCACGGTATAACGCCATGCTTGCCAAGGTTTTTTGATGACGAGATAGTGCAAAAATCGGTAAGCCTGAGCTAATACGTGACATTAACTTAGCTGTTGCGCCAGATTCAGTTAACGAGATAATCGCTTTCACGCCAGCTAAGTGGTTAGCCGCATACATAGTAGAAAGTGCGATGGTTTCTTCAACAGACGTGAAGCTTTGATCCATACGGTGTTTTGACACTTTCACACTTGGGTGTGATTCTGCGCCTAGACACACGTTAGCCATTGCTTTAACGGTTTCTTCAGGGAAGTCACCTGCAGCGGTTTCAGCAGACAACATCACCGCGTCGGTGCCGTCTAATACTGCGTTTGCTACGTCCATCACTTCTGCACGTGTTGGCATTGGGCTGGTGATCATTGACTCCATCATTTGGGTCGCAGTGATCACTGCTTTGTTTAACTGGCGTGAACGTTGAATTAAACGCTTTTGTACTGCAACTAATGCAGCATCGCCAATTTCAACACCTAAATCACCACGAGCAACCATCACAACGTCTGATGCTTTAATCACATCATCCATTGCTTCGTCAGTTTCAACGGCTTCAGCACGTTCAACTTTAGCAACGATTAATGCTTTGCTGCCTGCTTCTAAAGCAAGTTTACGTGCGAGATCTAAATCAGCACCTGTACGTGGAAATGATACCGCTAAATAATCAACATCAATCATGGCTGCTGTTTTAATGTCAGCCATGTCTTTTTCAGTTAATGCAGGAGCTGTTAATCCGCCGCCTTTTTTGTTGATGCCTTTGTTGTTAGACAAAGGACCCGCAACAGTCACAGTGGTAAACACTTTACGGCCTTCAACACGATCTACTCGTAGTTGAACACGACCATCATCAAGCATCAAAATATCACCAATTACCACATCATCAGGTAATTGTTTGTAATCGATACCCACTTGGTTTTCGTCACCTTCGCCTTTTGCTAATTCAGCGTCAAGGATGAATGTGTCACCTAGGTTAAGCTTAATTTTTTTGTTGTCTTTGAAGGTTGAAACACGAATTTTAGGGCCTTGCAAGTCACCTAGAATAGCAACATGCTTACCTAATTCTTTAGCGATATTACGTGCATCAGTTGCACGTTTTAAATGATCTTCTGGTGAACCGTGTGAAAAGTTAAGTCTAACCACGTTAGCGCCTGCTGCGATAATTTTACGTAAATTGTCATCGCGATCAGTTGCTGGTCCAAGTGTAGTAACGATTTTAGTTCTGCGGAACATGAGATACTCCGTTAAATGAAAAGAAAGATTTTGTGTTAAATAGAATTCGGTTATTAAAAGTACATTAACAGTCTGAGTACTTAAATGATGTAACTATATTAACAGACATTCTCAAATAATGTAGTAAAGTTACAAACAAAAAGACGAATTTTGCTGTGTAATTTATGTGACAGATAAGTGATTTTTACAATAAAAAGGCCAAGGGGAAGATCCCCTTGGCCTTTATTAGCTGTTCAACTGCTCATTTAGCGATGAATTTACACACACCTCGTTGAGTATTGTGTAATTATTTAACAGCTCTGACAGTCGTTATAGCGTTAAATCGTCAGGTCTTTGTTGACGCGAGATTCTTTTAAAACTTCTTTAACACGCTTTAAATTGTCACGGAATCGAGGTCCACGACGCAAGGTAAAGCCTGTTGCTAACACATCGATTGTCACTAACTGTGCTAAACGTGACGCCATAGGTAAGTACATGTCGGTATCTTCTGGTACTTCCATCGTGACAGGTAACGTACACTCTAATGATAAGGGCGAGTTACGGGCGGTTATACCGATAACTGCGGCGCCATTTTCACGAGCTATTCGCGCAATTTCGATTAATGATTTAGTACGACCAGTGTGCGAGATAAGCACAACAACGTCACCTTCATTACAGTTAATGCAACTCATGCGCTGCATTAAAACATCGTCAAAACAAATCACAGGCACGTTAAAACGGAAGAATTTGTTTTGTGCATCGTGGGCAACAGCAGAAGAAGCCCCAAGACCAAAAAACGAAATGGTTTTGGCTTGGGTCAGCACATCTACCGCTTTATTGATTGCGGCGGTATCAAGGCTTTGGCGTGCAGTATCTAGCGATGCCATTGAAGATTCAAAGATTTTTGTTGTATAGGAGTCTGGTGAGTCGTCTTCTTCTACATGTCGACTAACATAAGGTGTACCGTTAGCAAGACTTTGAGCCAAATGTAACTTAAAATCAGGGAAGCCTTTGGTATCGAGTCGACGACAAAAACGGTTAACGGTTGGCTCACTCACATCGGCCATTTTGGCCAGAGTTGCGATACTTGAATGTATAGCTGTTTGCGGTGAGGCTAATATGACTTCGGCAACTTTACGTTCCGATTTACTAAATTGGGTAAGGCTTTTTTGAACCTTTTCTAGGGTATTCATAAGCAAGCATCCGCTAAAATAGTAGCTAAAAAGTAGGTGATGTAGTTTTATACCATAACTTACAGGAATTTCGTGATTTAAGTTATTTTTTTACCTTTGACACGATCCTGTTGTTATTTTTCAAGACCTAGATCACGTAAAAATGGTTCTTAAGCCTTGTTATAGGTGGAAAATCATACCAGATATTTACTATATATGACTAGTTCAACAACAGTGCAATATTTGTAAATTAAAGATGCAATATTTAAATTCTGTTGTTATATTACAACAAAAGTGTGTTTTTATTCATCGACAGAATTCGAACATGGCGCACACATACCATCAGGAGAGCTTTCAGCAATGGGCAAATCAACTGGAGCCAAGGCTTGTGACTTTGTACTTTTTGGTACCAAAGGTGACTTAGCTAGGCGTAAACTACTACCTTCACTATATCAGCTAGACAAAGCAGAGTTACTTGATAAAGAAACCAAGGTTATTGGTGTAGCAAAAGATGCATTCACACATGAAGAATTCATTGCGCTGGTAACCAAAGCATTAAATACCTTTGTTAAAGATGAAATTTGCCCAACCACGTTAGAACGCTTTTTGAGTCGTTGTCATTACATCGGCACCAACTTTACTGAGCCAGAAGGCTATAAAGCTTTCCATGATTTACTTGAGCCAAGTAAACGTGTCATGGTGAATTACTTCGCAACTCCTCCTTCTATTTTTGGTGCTATCTGTCGTTGTTTGCATGAACAAGATTTAATTAAATCAGATACTCGTGTCGTATTAGAAAAACCTATTGGTACCGATTTAGCTTCATCGCATGTAATTAACGATCAAGTTGCTGAGTTCTTTAACGAAAACCAGGTTTACCGTATTGACCATTATTTAGGTAAAGAAACAGTACAAAACTTGATTGCACTGCGTTTTGCTAACTCGTTGTTTGCTTCTAAGTGGGATAACCGCACAATTGATCATGTCCAAATTACCGTTGCTGAAGAAGTCGGTATTGAAGGCCGCTGGGGTTACTTTGATGGCGCAGGGCAAATGCGCGATATGATCCAAAACCATTTACTACAAGTGTTAACGCTTGTTGCAATGGACCCGCCAGTTAACCTGGACGCTGACAGTATTCGTGATGAAAAAGTTAAAGTGCTTAAATCGTTGCGTCCAATCAATCAAGACAACGTGTATGAAAACACTGTACGTGGTCAATATAGCGCTGGCTTCTTAAAAGGCTCACCTGTGCCAGGTTATTTAGAAGAAGATGACGCGAACACCAACTCAAACACAGAAACCTTTGTGGCGCTTCGAGTTGATATTGACAACTGGCGTTGGGCTGGCGTGCCATTCTATTTACGCAGTGGTAAGCGTATGCCGTTTAAGAGCAGTGAAATTGTGGTGTACTTTAAAAACCCACCACACAATTTGTATCGCGCAAGCTACCGTAATCTGCCACCGAACAAATTAACCATTCGTTTACAGCCTCACGAAGGGGTTGAAATCCAGATGATGAACAAGGTGCCAGGTCTTGAGCAAAAGCAACGCCTACAAACCACCAAACTGGATTTAAGTTTTACCGACACCTTTAAGAGTGAACGCATTGCCGATGCCTATGAACGTTTATTATTAGAAGCCATGTTAGGCAACCAGGCCTTATTCGTGCGTCGTGACGAAGTAGAACAGGCATGGAAGTGGGTTGACGGGATCATTCAGTCTTGGGAACAAAGCGGTGAAAAGCCAAAACCTTACCCTGCTGGTACATGGGGTCCTGTAGCGTCTGTTGCGTTAATCACTAAAGACGGCCGTTCTTGGGACGAGTAGGGAGCAAACATGATTAAAGAAACTGTATTTAAATCATTTGATTCACCAGCGGATCTTGAAGCTAAGCTTGCCGACAAAATTGCTAAGCAGTTACAAGATGCTGTTGATACTCGTGGTAAAGCCAGTCTTGTTGTTTCAGGCGGGTCAACACCACTCAAACTGTTTCAACTGTTAAGCCAAAAGTTAGTTGATTGGAGTGATGTCTACGTCACATTAGCTGACGAGCGTTGGGTTAATGCCGATGAGCAAGACTCAAATGAACGATTAGTTCGCGAACATTTATTGCAAAATCGTGCTGCCAGCGCCAAATTTCGTGGCCTTAAAAACATGTTTGCCACGCCAGAAGCGGGTTGTGACATGACCAGCGAATCTTTAGCCAATTTCCCTCGTCCATTTGACGTTGTGGTATTAGGCATGGGCACTGATGGACATACCTGTTCATGGTTTCCGTGCAGTAAAGAATTAGATAATGCACTGACCACCAAAGCCTTGTGTGCTGCCGTTAATCCCACAACAGCACCTCACGCTCGCATTACGCTGTCTAAAGATGCCATTTTAAATAGTCGTCAGATTTATTTGCATCTTGTCGGTGCGCCAAAATTAACTGTATATCATCAAGCTCTTGAAAGTGATGATGTTACCCAAATGCCCATTAGAGCCGTATTAGCGCAGCGTAAAACGCCCGTTGATGTGTTCTATAGCGCGTAAGGAGTTTTACCATGCATTTAGTAGTACAAAGCGTAACTGATAGAATTATTGCTCGCAGCAAACCATCGCGTGATAAATATCTATCAGCCCTAAACGATGCTAAAGCTAAAGGTGTTCATCGTAGCGCATTAAGCTGTGGCAACCTCGCTCATGGTTTTGCAGCATGTCAGCCAGCTGAAAAAGATTCTCTGCGCCAACTGACTAAAGCGAACATTGGTATTGTTACTGCATTTAACGACATGTTATCGGCTCACCAACCATACGAAACCTATCCAAATATGCTTAAACAGGCGTGTATGGATGTGGGCAGTGTGGCACAAGTTGCCGCGGGTGTTCCGGCGATGTGTGACGGCGTGACTCAAGGTCAACCAGGCATGGAGCTGAGCCTACTGAGCCGCGAAGTGATTGCAATGTCTACTGCAGTTGGCTTATCGCACAACATGTTTGACGGTGCATTACTGCTTGGGATTTGTGACAAAATTGTACCGGGTTTATTGATTGGTGCGTTAAGTTTTGGCCATTTACCCATGCTATTTGTGCCAGCTGGCCCAATGAAGTCTGGTATTCCAAACAAAGAAAAAGCCCGTGTTCGTCAGCAGTTTGCTCAAGGGCAGGTTGATCGTGCTGCATTACTTGAGGCTGAATCAAAGTCATACCACAGTGCCGGTACTTGTACTTTTTATGGCACGGCTAACTCTAACCAGTTAATGCTTGAAGTGATGGGATTACAGTTACCAGGTTCTTCATTTGTAAACCCTGATGATCCATTGCGTGACGAATTGAGCAAAATAGCGGCTAAGCAAGTGTGCCGTTTAACTGCAATGGGCACGCAATACACACCAATTGGTGAAGTGGTTAACGAAAAATCAGTGGTTAACGGTATTGTTGCGTTACTTGCAACAGGCGGTTCAACTAACTTAACCATGCACATCGTGGCGATTGCACGTGCAGCTGGCATTATTGTCAACTGGGATGATTTTTCAGATTTATCTGCATCAGTGCCATTATTGGCTCGCGTGTATCCTAATGGTCATGCTGATATTAACCATTTCCATGCTGCTGGCGGTATGGCCTTATTGGTTAAAGAATTGCTTGATGGCGGCTTAATTCACGAAGATGTCAACACCGTCGCTGGCTATGGCTTACGTCGTTACACCCAAGAACCTCGTTTTGTTGATGGCGAGCTAAAGTGGGTTGACGGTGTAACTGAGTCGTTAGACAAAGAAGTATTAACGCATCTTGATACGCCTTTCCAAAGCAACGGCGGTTTAACCCTACTTAAAGGTAACCTTGGCCGCGCTGTGATCAAAGTATCTGCAGTACCTGCCGGTAACCGCGTTATTGAAGCGCCTGCTGTTGTAATTAACGATCAAAATGAAATTGATGCCTTGTTTAAATCTGGCTCACTAGACCGAGATTGCGTGGTTGTAGTTAAAGGTCAGGGCCCTAAAGCCAATGGTATGCCTGAGCTACACAAACTCACGCCGTTTTTAGGTACCTTACAAGATAAAGGCTTTAGAGTGGCGCTTGTTACTGACGGACGTATGTCTGGTGCATCAGGTAAAGTACCTGCTGCCATTCACTTAACGCCAGAAGCATTAGACGGCGGATTAATTGCCAAAGTTGAAGATGGTGATTTAATTCGCATTGATGCAACTACAGGTGAGTTAACGCTATTAGTTGATGAAAACATTCTTGCAAACCGCACCGCAGGGACAGTGGACTTACACCATTCAGCGTATGGCATGGGCCGTGAATTGTTTGGTGCGTTACGTAGTAGCTTAAGCAGCCCAGAAACGGGTGCGCGAAGCACTAGCGCGATTGATGAATTATATTAAAAATAAAGGAAGTCGGTAACATGATTGAGCCTAATAACTGGTTACTTCAACCACAAGAAGTGTTTAAACGTAGCCCAGTAGTTCCGGTTATGGTGATAAATAAACTAGAACATGCTGTGCCTTTAGCTAAAGCATTAGTTGCTGGCGGGATCAGTGTATTAGAAGTGACGTTACGTACTCCTTGTGCACTTGAAGCCATTGCCAAAATTGCTAAAGAAGTGCCAGAAGCCCTTGTGGGTGCAGGTACTATTTTAAATGAAACTCAGCTAAACCAGGCGGTTGCAGCTGGTTCGCAATTTATCATTACCCCTGGCGCCACGGTTGATTTATTAAAAGCGGCTAAAAAAGGCACTGTGCCATTAATCCCAGGTATTGCCAGTATTTCTGAAATCATGGTAGGCATGGAGTTAGGTTACACTCACTTCAAGTTTTTCCCAGCAGAAGCTTCTGGTGGCGTCAATGCACTTAAGTCATTCTCTGGCCCTTTAGCTGACATTCGTTTTTGCCCAACTGGCGGCATTAGCCCTGCTACTTACAAAGATTATTTGGCATTGCCAAATGTTGATTGTATCGGCGGCAGCTGGATTGCACCAACAGATGCAGTAGACAATGAAGAATGGGATCGTATTACACAGTTATGTAAAGACGCGCTAGCCGCCCTTTAATTAACCGTTTAATCACATCACTCTAAAAACCAGCTAATCAGCTGGTTTTTTATGGCTTTTTCATATAGTCGCAAGTATGTTGCCTAGGGCCACTAACATCTTGGGGCTTCGCCACACCATAGCAAAGGCCGCAAGTTTTTAACTTACGCAGGGTAGTGTAATCGTCGTCCCGGTAATGCTTTTGAGCCGGGATCCAGGTGTTTGTTTTCTACTTTTGTACTTATGGCCTGCGACCACTTACGTCGTGGCGCTTCACCCACACCAGAGTATGAGTGTCCAATGAAAGTAAGCCGCTACTTCAGATGCTATCTAACGCATTTTTGGATGCAAAATTTATAAAAATTCAAATATGACTAAATTGAGGTTTTAGGCAACGATACTCAAATGAAATCACTTCTATGACACGCGGTAAACCCATCCATGGGCGCTCTGCGAAAACATCCATGTTTTCGAAGGTCATAGCCGCGATTACATCCGCCGTATACTTATCTTCGATTCAACCTTATTTGTAATTGGAAGATCTAACGTATTTTGGATAGTAGCTCGTTAGCTACTTTGTCGTCGTCCCAGAAACGCTTTTGAGCCGAGATCCGGTGTTTGTATGTTGCTTTATGGCCTGCGGCCACTAGCGACGTGGCGCTTCGCCCACACCAGAGTAAGAGTGTCCAATGAAAGTAAGCCGCTACTTTAGATGCTATCTAACGCATTTTTTGATAGAAAATTTATAAAAATTCAAATCAGGCTAAATTGAGGTGATAGGCAACGATACTCAAATGAAATCACTTCTATGACACGCGGTAAACCCATCCATGGGCGCTCTGCGAAAACATCCATGTTTTCGAAGGTCATAGCCGCGATTACATCCGCCGTATGAGTATCTTCGATTCAACCTTATTTGAAATTGGAAGAACTAACGCATTTCTGAATAGAAGCTCGTTAGCTACTTTGTCGTCGTCCCGGCAACGCTTTTAAGCCGGGATCCAGGTGTTTGCTTCTGCTTTGTACTGCTTTGTTCTTTTTTGTATTTTAGGCCTGCGACCGCTAACGTCGTGGCGCTTCGCCCACACCGGAGTTAGATTAAATATTACTCTGATTCAGTTAAGTTTCATTAGTCGTCGTCCCGGCAATGCTTTTAAGCCGGGATCCAGGTGTTTGCTTCTACTTTTGTACTTATGGCCTGCGACCACTAACGTCGTGGCGCTTCGCCCATTGCAAAGCATGTAACTGTAAGGTTTTATTTGGCTTCAACATGGCATTCACTTACCGACACGCGCTAGTACATCCATGTAGCTCGACCGACCCGTCCATGGGTCGGACGGTCGGCTCGCAAACCACCATGATGAAGCTGTCAATGTTTGTCTTATCAGCAAGTTTTAAAGAATAGTTTAGTAGGTGCATGCGTTGGTCAACTCACGTATTCTTTTGTAAAAAGTCTTCAACAGCCTCAAGTTCAGAGTTGAATTTAGGCTGTTTCATTGAAACCTATTTACGAAAATTCTTGGTTTACCTAAAGGATAATAAGGGGGGCAAGCTTTAAAGGTGTTGTAATGGTGTTTAGTAACTCCCCAAGCTAAATCGGCTAATAATCAAGCTAAAGTTGTACTAAAAATAAATAGAGGTTTTCTTAATGCATTGAAATTAATAAATTATAATTTTCTAGCGAATATAGAGCCCACTTTTAACGCGCAAGCCCGCTTTTATTTGTAAGTGACGTCACAGAAAACTGCTTTACAACAATAAGATAGTAAATGTAGGATGTTATTAATCAATAACTTAAAGGGCGGCTTTAAATTTATTTTGCCCTTCAATAAGCTGTTATATGTACCGTGTATGAATCGCAATTTTGTTAAATCTGCAACAATCGGAGTATTTATGGGATTAACACTCTCATTTATTGACGTCCGAAACACAGAATATGGGCTATTAATTGCTTTTTGTATCTGTGTCGTTGCCGGAATCCTATCCGCTCAAATAGATGAATATCCTCGACTTTATGCAGTTTTTACTGGCGTTGTTAGTCTACCGTTCTTTATTTTTTCAAACGGTGTTGATGAAGGTTTTGTGTATTTCGCTGGTGCATTTTTCGTATATGGTATTTTGAGTTTTTCAATTACGCTTGGCCTTCAGAATTCTTTTCACAATGGTAAAGTTATCTGGCGATATTGGTTTAAAAAGTGATAAGTACATATAACTAATAAGGATAGGCCGCGCGAAGCCGCGTCCTTATCCCAAGTGTTGAACAAGCCCGAACACGTGAGATGTGACTCTTTATTATGTAATTAACAGTTCGAAAAAACGCGCTGTTTGATGTGATTGTTAGCTAGCTACTTTTCAGTAGACAGCCAGTTCCCTTAGCCTCTTTGCTAATTAGTTAACTCGCTATATTTCAGTATCTTAAATTAACCCTCCACGGTATTCAGTTAAGCCATTATCCTTATTATCATTTTCAACATTAGGTTCAGGGTATTAAGTTTGTCGGTCGTTTCACTATGCCCATAAAGCGCATTGGTTGCTGACAACAGGGGCAACGGCGCGTTGCTAATCTGCGCTTTATCTCGGGAATGATTGGAAATACAGCCCCAGCAACCGCCAGCATCAGTTGTATTTGTAGCCTGAGTTTTTTGGCATTGCCTCTGAGTAATCCATAGTCTCTCACTCGTCGTAACCCTTTAGGCAACACATGCTGGAGCATCAACCAGAGAAATTCAGTAGCGGGTAAGGTTCGTACTTTTGTAGACTGAGTTTGACTGTCTTTATACTTAAAACTGACAAGCCCATTGGCTTCACTTTTGATGTTTTTGTCAGGCAGTACACCACGATAAAGATAGCGTGATAGATATTGCAGTGCAGGCAACCCTTTACCCACATGCTGGCAGTCAACCACCCATTTTTTCGGCAGTGAGGTTGGCAGTTTGAGATTCAGTTTTGCCAACTGTTCCAGCAAACGTGCGCGCCACACTTTAGCTAAATTGAAATCGTTGAGCAGGTATTTGCCCTTATTCTTTTTCCAAATTTAGTGGGGTCAGGGTAAACTTTAAATTTAGCCAGCAAGCTCCCATTGCCCCTTTGTTAATTTTTTTAACACTATATTTCAGTATCTTAAATTAATCCTCCACGGTATCAGTTAAGTCATTATCCTTATTATTTTTAGCATTAGGTTATGAGTCGTCAGTTTGTCGGTCATTTCACTATGTCCATAAAATGGGCGTGATTTTCGGGACGCGCTAATGCGCGACGCTGCTTGAGGCGTTACATGTTAAATTTGTCTCTTTTAGGATACGGTGCTATAGTTCAACCAGATTTGATGATTAGAGGTTGCTATGCCAGAGATAGATGCATTGCTTGGACTGTCGTTTTGTTTGTATTTTTTCGATAACAAGCAGCATAAATCACCTCATATTCATGTTAAATATGGTCGCTATGAGTTAATAATAGCAATTGAAACAGGTGAGTGCTTAGAAGGTTATTTGCCAAATAAGCAACGAAAACGAGCAGAAGCTCACATTGAAAGTAATCAAGTAAAATTGATGGCAATGTGGAAAGACGCTGTTGCTGGTATTAATCCGGGTAAATTATAGGTGACGTATGTTAAAAGTAATTGATGTTGATTTGATAACTGACTTTACACTTGAGCTTACTTTTAGTGACGGTTATACCGGTGAAGCGAACTTAGCTGAGTATTTCCAAAAAGAAGCGTTTAGTCATGTGACCAATTTTCAAAAGTTTACATTAACTGCTGATGGCTCTCTTGACTGGAGTGGTGTTGAATTATCAGCGGCAACGTTAAGAGAAATCACGGTTGGTAGTTATACTGAATCTGATTTGACACCTTTTGACGTTAAAGAAATGGAAATGGTAATTAAACAGGCTTCATGGGATTCAATGCAAGAAGGTCGAGCTGACATTTTGCAAGCAGCCATTCGTTCTTATGTCGAACAATTTGGTCACAGCGTTGTAATTGAACGCGCAGGAATTAAAAGTAGGACGAGTGCTTATCGTTCATTAAAACCTGAAACGACACCAAGTTTTGGTACTTTGGTTCAATTAGGTCATGCAGTTATTGAATTGGCTAAAGATAGAGTATCTGCTCATTCTTTGAGTCGCATGTAAATTTACTGGGGGCAGAAATTTACTGGGGTCAGGGTAAACTTTTATAAAAACAGTTCAATACTTGTCCCTAAAGCTAATTTATATCCAGAAATGCGTTAGATTTTTTAATAACAATCAAGGTTAAATCGAAGATACGCATACGGCGGATGTCATCGCGGCTATGACCTTCGAAAACATGGATGTTTTCGCAGAGCGCCCAGGGATGGGTTTACCGCGTGTCATAGAAGTGATTTCATTTGAGTATTGTTGCCTAACACTTCAATTTAGTCTGAGTTAAGTTTTATAAAATCTTCCGTCTAAAAGTTAACTCGATAGTATCTAAAGTAGTGAATTACTTTCGTTGACTAATCATGTTCTGGTGTGGACGAAGGACATAAAGAATAACACCTGGGTCCCGGCTCAAAAACATTACCGGGACGACGTGTGAGTACGGACGACGTTAGTGTTGAGACGACAAGAAGTTAGTTTTCAAGCTTTTGCCCATAAATGCGTCAAATCTTTAAATAACAAACAAGGTTAAATCGAAGATACGCATACGGCGGATGTAATCGCGGCTATGACCTTCGAAAACATGGATGTTTTCGCAGAACGCCCAGGGATGGGTTTACCCCGTGTCATAGACGTGATTTCATTGAGTATCGATACCCACTGTAAAATAAGCCGCCACAGTAATTCCTGTTCAAAAGCTCAAAGCAAAATAACACCTAGATCCCGGCTCAAAGGCATTGCCGGGATGATGCCGTATTTGGTCTGTGCAGGGTGGAACCTCGCAATCTTACTTTAAGCGAAGTTTGAAAGTGTTGAGTGGGTGAAGCGTTACGCCGTTAGTGGGGGAAAGCTTTAGGTAAAATTCTGTTGGGACTATAATCCTTTATATAAATATCAACATGGGTAAAATCAGTTAATCGGCATCAACTTACGTCACAGGAATAAGCATGAAAACCATTGGTATGATTGGCGGTATGAGTTGGGAGTCGACACAAAGCTATTATCAGGCGATTAACAAAGGGGTTAAGGCTGCGTTAGGTGGCTTACACTCAGCAAAGATATGTTTGTACAGCGTCGATTTTGCTGAAATTGAAGCTCTACAACATCAAGGGTTATGGGATGAAACCGCCAAGATATTAGCTGATGCAGCTATAGCGGTTGAAGCCGGTGGTGCTGATTTTGTGCTGATTTGTACCAATACCATGCACAAAGTGGCAGATGAGATCCAGGCGCAAATCTCAATACCGATTTTGCATATTGCCGATGCGACCGCTAATGCTCTTCTTGCTGATGGCATCACTAAAGTCGGATTATTAGGTACTCGATTTACCATGGAGCAAGACTTCTACAAACGCAGGATCAGCGACAATTATCCCATTGAAGTGATTGTGCCCAATATAGATGACCAAACGCAAATTCATGATGTGATATATCAAGAGTTATGTTTAGGAAAAATTAACCCGCAATCAAGGCTGGCTTACTTAGCCATTATCGATAAACTCTTTGCTCAAGGCGCGCAAGCAGTGATTTTAGGTTGTACCGAAATTGCCTTGCTAGTGCAGCAGCAACATACTCATGTACCGTTATTTGACACCACTCAAATTCATGCTGACAGCGCGGTATTGATGGCGTTAACATAAAAAACGCCTTAAGCGTGGTGGCGCTTAAGGCGTTGTATATTAGCGTTTAAATAATACTAGTCTTTATATGCACGGCCATAGAAGCTGTCTAATAGCACTTGTTTAATCTCGCTAATGAGTGGGTAACGAGGGTTTGCACCAGTACATTGGTCGTCAAATGCATCTTCTGCTAATTCATCTAACTTGGCGATAAAGTCTGCTTCATTAACACCGGCTTCTTGAATCGAAGCAGGGATCCCAATGAGCTTTTTAAGCTCTTCGATTTTCTCAATCAGTTTTTCCACTTTTTGCTCGTCTGTTTTACCACCTAACTTTAAGTGTTCACTAATGGCGGCATAACGACATAATGCTTTAGGTCGATCGTATTGACTAAACGCGGCTTGTTTGGTTGGCATGTCTGTCGCATTAAAACGAATAACGTTAGAGATTAACAATGCATTGGCAAGACCGTGTGCTAAGTGAAACTCCGCTCCTAATTTGTGTGCCATTGAGTGACAAATACCTAAAAATGCATTGGCAAAGGCAATACCAGCAATGGTGGCGCCGTTATGGACTTTTTCACGAGCGACTGGTGCTTTTGCACCTAACTCATAAGCATCGGGTAAGTATTTTACCAATAAATCTAATGCCTGTAGTGCCTGGCCATCACTGTATTCGTTAGCCATCACACTGACATAGGCTTCTAATGCGTGGGTGACTGCATCAATACCGCCAAAGGCTGTTAACGATTTAGGCATATCCATCACAAGGTTAGGGTCAACAATCGCCATGCTTGGGGTTAACTCGTAATCGGCAATAGGGTATTTCATGCCTGTGGTTTCATCGGTTACTACCGCAAAAGGAGTGACCTCTGAGCCTGTGCCTGATGTGGTTGGTATCGCCACCATTTTGGCTTTACGGCCCATTTTTGGAAACTTGTAGATACGCTTACGAATATCCATAAAGCGTAGGGCTAAATCGGTAAAATCGACATCTGGGTGTTCATACATTACCCAAATGATTTTTGCCGCATCCATGGGTGAGCCGCCACCTAATGCGATAATCACATCGGGCTGGAAGCTGTTAGCGACTTTAGCGCCTTGACGAACAATGGCTAAGGTTGGGTCGGCTTCTACCTCGTAAAAGACTTCAGTTTCTAGACCTTGTGCTTTCAAAATCTTTAAGGTTTCGTTGCAATAGCCATTATTGAACAAGAATTTGTCGGTAATGATTAATGCACGTTTTTTATCGCTTAACTCTTCAAGGGCAATCGGTAAACTGCCACGGCGGAAATAGATTGATGATGGAAGCTTGTGCCACAACATGTTTTCAGCCCTCTTAGCGACCATTTTTTTGTTGATTAAGTGACTTGGGCCAACGTTTTCTGAAATAGAATTACCGCCCCAAGAGCCGCAACCTAAGGTTAATGATGGCGCTAACTTGAAGTTGTATAAGTCGCCAATACCGCCCTGTGAAGCTGGAGTGTTAATTAAAATTCGTGCGGTTTTCATTCTAAAACCAAAGGCTTTGATGCGCGCTTCTTGAGTGTCTTGATCTGTATATAAACCAGAGGTATGGCCAATGCCGCCAAGGGTGACTAGGGCTTCTGCTTTATCCATGGCTTCGTTAAAATCTTTGGCCTTGTACATGCCAAGTAATGGTGAGAGCTTTTCATGGGCGAAGGCTTCAGCGTCGTTAATGTCGGTCACTTCGCCAATCAATACTTTGGTGTGGCTGGGTACGGTTATGCCTGCCATAGCAGCAATCGTTACAGCACTTTGACCTACGACGTCGGCATTAAGTGCGCCCTTTTTAAGAATGACATTTTGCATAGCAGCGGTTTCAGCTTTTGACAATATGTAACCACCATACTGAGCAAAACGTTCTTTTACTTGCTTATAGATGCTGTCGACAATAATCACCGCTTGCTCTGACGCACATACCACACCGTTGTCGAAGGTTTTTGACATTAAAATTGAGCTCACCGCACGTTTAATGTCTGCGGTTTCATCAATCACAATTGGAGTATTACCCGCGCCAACACCAATAGCTGGCTTACCAGAAGAGTAGGCGGCTTTTACCATGCCTGGGCCACCAGTGGCTAAAATCAAATTGATTTTGTCGTGTGTCATTAATTGGTTAGACAATGCCACACTAGGTTGGTCTATCCAGCCAATAATGTCTTTTGGTGCACCCGCTGCAATCGCGGCGTCTAACACAATTTTAGCCGCAGTTGTGGTTGAGTTTTTAGCCCGTGGGTGCGGCGAAAAGATAATACCGTTACGGGTTTTTAAGCTGATTAATGATTTAAAAATGGCGGTAGAAGTTGGGTTGGTTGTTGGCACAATTCCGCAAATTATCCCTACGGGCTCAGCGATTGTAATGGTGCCAAAGGTTAAATCTTCAGACAAAATACCGCAGGTTTTCTCATCTTTATACTTGTTATATATGTATTCAGACGCAAAGTGGTTTTTAATGACTTTGTCTTCAAGCACGCCCATACCGGTTTCAGTTGCGGCCATTTTGGCAAGCGATATCCGGGCATCTGCTGCAGCTAAGGCTGCGGCTCTAAAAATAACATCGACTTGCTCTTGGCTAAAATTAGCAAACTGAGCTTGTGCTTTGGCTACACGTTCAACTAATAGATCAAGTTCTTGAGTGTTAGTTACTGTCATGTTGATTTCCTCTAAAAATATTCAACAAATCGTTTTTGTAAAATATTCTTTGTTAATAAAATTACAGTTTATAAGGTAAATGTGCTGTGATGTTGACCGCAAAAAGCTAATTTACGTAATTTTATTACATGGTTTTTATGGGTTAACACACTGTAATTCGCTTTGGCGTGGCGTAATTTTGAATAGTTTGGTTAACTTTCACGCTAAAGCATATTTAAAGTGTTGTTATTTTGAGCATGTAAAATAGGCAAGTATCGCTTATTGAATCAGTGTTTGGCTGCAATGTTTGTCGAAAATAGCGTGTTATGACATTGTTCTGTAATTCAAATAGAGTGATTTTTGCTCATTCTGACTAGGGTGTTTTATATCAATAAAAAAACTAAAAATTATTATTTTATTGAATTTAAATAACATTTTATTAGCTTTAAAACTAAATAAGCAACGGCTAAAGCATGTTTTGCTTATTTAATGTAATAAATGTGATTGACTTCAATTTACAGAAGAGGGAATATGCTCAGCATGAGGGCGAATGCTCAATCTGTTTGTTTGTGCATCATTGGATAGTAAAAAATCACTCGTTAAGCGATGTGAGCTATGCACTTAGCATTGGGGTTTTAAACCAAAATCATTGTAATATAGCCGCTTGATATTTTATTGATTAAGGCTGGTTTATGGATACAAACCCACAATTGGTTATTTTTGATTGCGATGGTGTCGTGATTGATAGTGAAGTCATTAGCGCCAATGTATTAATTGATAAATTGGCCTTATTGGGCGCACAAATTGACATGGCGTTTGTGCAACAACATTTTTTAGGATGCCAGTTTGCAACTGTAGCGGCAAAAATTAACAGTTTATTGTCGATTTCGATACCAGCAGATTTTGAGGCTCAATACCGCGAGCAACTTTTACAAGCCTTCGAACGCGACTTAACCGTAACGCAAGGCATTAAAGAGGTATTAGCAGCACTTAAAGTACCGTGCTGTATTGCCACAAGCAGCAGTTTACCACGCACAACAAAAGCGTTGTCGGTTGTTGGGCTAACCGATGTGTTTGCCGATAAGGTGTTTACTGCTAGCGATGTGAGTAGAGGAAAACCTGCTCCGGATTTATTTTTACATGCCGCCAACAGGATGGGGATGGCACCAGAACATTGTTTAGTGATTGAAGATAGCTATTTTGGCGTAACAGCCGCGATTGCTGCAAATATGCCTGTTATTCATTATATTGGTGGCGGCCACATTAGTTATCATAATCATCCAGTTGCAACGGCTTACCCACAGGTGCCTGCGTTAACTGATTGGAACGATTTAACACGCTTAATGCCAAGCATCATGCGTTAATACTGAATCAATAGGACTATCATGGACAGTAAATCAAATTCAGAATTAGCGCGGTTAGAAGACGCAGCAAGAGCGGCTTGGTTGTATTACGTAGCTAAAAATACTCAAGATGAAATAGCGCAAAAACTCGAAGTGTCGAGGCAGTCTGCGCAAAGGTTAGTTGCATTAGCAGTAAGTGAAGGGTTAATTAAAGTTCGGTTAGATCACCCCATTGCTAAGTGCATGGAGTTAGGCGAAGAGCTTAAACGGCGTTTTTCGTTAATTGAATGTGAAATTGTGCCAAGTGACCCGATTGATGACAGTTCGGTACATGGTTTAGCGCAAATGAGTGCGGCAGTTGTAGAACGCTATTTAAAGTCAGAACAACCCAGAACATTGGCATTTGGTACGGGTAGGGCGCTTAAAGCCTGTATTGATGAGCTGCCTTCCATGCAATGCCCGCAACACAAGATTGTGTCTTTGCTTGGTAACATGATGTCTGACGGTTCTGCTTCGGCATTTGATATTGTGGTCAGCATGGCCAACAGGGTACAGGCTAAACATTACCCAATGCCTTTGCCTGTGATTGCTAACTCAGTGGAAGAAAAAACCTTATTGCATGAGCTCAGACCGGTAAAAAGTATTTTATCGTTAATTGAGCAAGCTGATGCCACGTTTGTTGGGGTTGGCCAAATGAGTGGCCAATCGCCACTGATGCTTGATGGATTTATCGATCAAAACCAATTAACTGAATTAGTGAGTGTGAAAGCTGCCGGTGAAATTATTAGCTGGGTATATGATCAACAAGGGCGATTATTAGATCATCCTATTAATCAATTGGTCATGAGTTCACCACTAAAGATAAATGCAAACAAACCCGTTTATGGTATTGCCGCGGGCAAAAATAAAGTGGATGCCATTTTAGGTGCTTTGCATGGTGGGTTAATTAATTCATTAATTACAAACGAATATACAGCTGAGCAAATACTGGCAAGGTTAAAGTAACAATATTGACAAGTCATGAGTTAGGTTGCTAGCACTAAAAGTGATTTGATTAACAGAATACAATAAAAATTAGAATTGGCTCATAATTGTCTAGGGATTAAAACCCAGGTAATTATGAGTTTAATAAAAGCGGTAAGTAAAGCGAAAGTAAATGGGGTTATTATTTCAACTCAACAGAAATAATAAGTAAACAAAGGTAATGTTAATTTATCACCTGTCTGGGGTGAGGGTTTATTTTACCTCGAAAAATTAGGAATATAAAAATAATGACTACAAGTCACCAGGATTCTTCATTTCATCAAATGAATGAAGAGCAGCTTCCCGTTGCTAAAAATAAACTGCACGGGTGGAAACACTTTGCGGGTTTATATGCTGGGGAGCATGTTGCTGCAACTGAATTTGTTATTGGTGCGACCTTTGTTGCCTTAGGTGCATCGACAATTGATATTCTTCTGGGGTTATTAATTGGTAATCTATTAGCCATGTGCTCTTGGTGGTTATTAACGGCACCTATTGCCGTAGAAACACGATTAAGTTTGTACAATTATTTAAATAAAATTGCTGGCGATTCGATGACTAAGCTCTATAACTGGGCTAACGTGATTATCTTTGCGGTCATTTCTGCCGCAATGATTACAGTGTCGTCAACCGCGGTTCGTTTCTTGTTTGATATCCCTGCACAGTTAAATTGGTATCCGAGTAGTTTGTGGTTTGTCATGATCGTATTGGCCGTTGGCTCAATTGTGGTTGTGGTAGCCATGTACGGATTCTCAACCGTAGCTGACTTTTCTAAAATATGTGCTCCTTGGCTATTTGTCATATTCATTGCAGGTTCTTTCAGTTTGTTTCCTGAGTTGTCAAACCATGTTATCGGCTCAACCACGCTAACGAGTTGGCAAGACTTTATGACCATTGGCGACAGCTCGATTTGGACTGGGGTTAATGACAAAGGTGAAAAGGGCATAGGCTTATTAGAAGTCATTGGCTTTGCTTGGGCAGCTAACTCGATTACTCACTTTGGTTTAATTGACATGGCCATTTTCCGCTTTGCTAAGCGTAAAAGTTATGGTTTATTTTCTGGTGTGGGCATGTTTTTTGGCCATTACCTAGCTTGGATCTCTGCAGGTATTATGGGTGCAGGTACTGCTGTGCTTTTAAAAACCACCATTACGCAACTTGATCCAGGTGATGTGGCATATCATGCATTGGGCTTTTCTGGTTTTGTTATTATCATTATTGCGGGTTGGACCACTGCAAATGCTAACCTTTATCGTGCCGGTTTAGCCGCTCAGTCAATCTTTGTTAATCAATCACGTGAACGAACGACCGCTGTTGTAGGGCTAGTGACAGTTGTGATTGCCTGCTTCCCATTTGTGTTTACCCAAATGCTGCCACTCTTAACTTATGCAGGTTTATTAGTTGTGCCAGTAGGCGGTATTGTATTTGCTGAGCACGTGTTATTTCCTAAAATTGGGTTAACTCGTTATTGGGCTAAATATCAAAACCTCTCTAAAAGTACACCTGCTATTGCAACGTGGGCGTTAGCATTAATATTTGGTTTTGGTTTAAATAGTTTAGATATTATTTCGTTTTATTACTTATTTATTCCAACATGGATATTCACCATTATTGTTTATACCGTGTTAGCGAAAAAGTATGGCGCTGATTTAGACTATACCGATGCTATTTTAGCTGATGAAAAAGAGCAGCAACAAATTGCTGAATATCAAGATGCAATGGCCAAAGATGATAAAGAAACAATCGATGACACGAGCAAATTGACTAAGTTATTAAATGGTTTTGCATTTGTTTCTTTAGCTATTATTGCCGGGTTGGCTGTTAATGTGATGTTTTATAGTCCTAGCATGGATATTTATGCAGAGAATAAATCACTATTTGAATCAGTCAGTTTTGCATGTACTGTTATTTATTTTAGTTGCTCGTATTTTGCATTGAAACGTCATAAAAATTTAAATTCATAAAGAGTATTGAACGACCCAAAGCGTGAATAAATTGCTTTGGGTCAGGCGTGTTATGTTAATAACACGAAATAGATAATTATTTTTTACGGGGCATGAACATGCAGCACACTCAACAATCAAACGTTAAACTGAACACGCTAAATCAACAATCGTTACCAACTTTACCTGCCGATGTTGATGTGCCTAATTATGACCGCAGTTCACTCACTGCCGGTATTGTGCATATTGGTGTGGGTGGTTTTCATCGCGCTCATCAAGCTATGTATGTCAATGAGCTGCTAAAAAAGCCAGGCTCAGAATCGTGGGCGATTTGTGGTGTTGGCTTATTAGAAGCAAACCGCGGTTTACGTGACGTATTGGTAAAACAAGATTACTTGTATAGCCTTACTGTTCGACACCCGAATGGGCAGATCGATCATCAAGTGATTGGTTCAATGATCGACTTTTTATTTGCACCAGAAAACAAAAAGCAGGTCATTGATAAACTGGTTAATCCTGACACTAAAATTGTGTCTCTCACGATTACCGAAGGTGGTTACAACTTTAATCCTGCAACAGGTGAGTTTGATTTTACTAACCCAGAAATTATCCATGATATGGCTAATTTACAAGATCCAATCACTGCCTTTGGTTATATCACTGCTGCATTAATACAGCGTAAAGCCTTGGGCATGAAACCTTTTACTATTCAGTCTTGCGACAATATTCAGCACAACGGTGACATGACCCGTAAAATGCTATTAGCATTTGTGAGTAAAATTGATGCAGAACTTGGCCAATGGATTGCTGCAAATGTGGCGTTTCCAAATGCGATGGTTGACCGTATTACCCCAGTAACAACCAAAGCAGATATTGAATATGTGGCCAATGCATACAATGTTAATGATGAATGGCCAATTACGTGTGAAGCCTTTACTCAATGGGTTATTGAAGATAACTTTAGTGATGGCCGCCCTGCGTTAGATACTGTTGGTGCTCAATTTGTTAGCGATGTTACCCCTTTTGAGAAAATGAAAATTCGTTTACTCAATGCTGGCCATTCTGTTTTAGGCTTGCTTGGTTCTATCAATGGGTTTGCTACTATTGATGAGTCGGTGACCGATCCGTTATTTGCAGCGTATTTACGCAAATTTATGGATGATGAAGTCACACCATTATTAGACCAACTAGACGGTATTGATTTAACTCAGTACAAAGACACCTTAATTGAGCGTTTTGCTAATCCAAACATTAAAGACAGTTTGGCGCGTATTTGTTTAGAAAGCTCAGCAAAATTACCTAAGTTTCTTATTGCTTCAATTAATGAAAACATCGCACAGGGCCGAGATACTTCTTTAGCGACTTTAGTTATTGCAGCGTGGTGTTTATACAGTGACAAGCGTGTGGATCAGCAAGGTAATAAACTTGATATTAACGACCAAATGGCTGCTCAATTACACGATTATGCAAGTAAAACCGAGCAAGATCCTTTGGCGTTTTTACAGATAACCGACTTATTTGGTGAATTAAATAATCAGGCTAATTTCTGTAAGGATTACCGCCAAGCCATTGCTGCATTGTATGCACCTGGCAGTGATATAAAAACGATTATGCAAGCAAGATTACAAGCAAAAGGTTAAGCCATATGAATAGCATATTAATTAATCATAAAGCCAAGGCTGATATTAACATCAGTTGTTTTGGTGAAGTGTTGTGGGATTGCTTTCCTGACGGTAAGCGCGTTGGCGGGGCACCACTAAATGTGTGTGTTAGGCTCAATGCGTTAGGCATTAAAGGCGCCATGATTAGTGCTGTTGGTGATGATGCGCTTGGGCAAGAGTTGTTGGCCTTTATTGATGAGCGTGGCGTCAATCGTGATTGTATTGCCATTGATCCGCATAAAAGTACCAGTACAGTACAAGTAACATTAGATAAAAATGGATCTGCATCATATGAAATTGTTGCCGACACTGCCTGGGATAATATTGAGTTAACAGACAGTGTGATTAGCCAGGTAAAACAGGCTGATGTATTTGTGTTTGGTAGTTTAATCGGCCGAAGCCCTGTCTCTTTTGCAACGTTAGCTGCTTTAGTGGAATGCGCTAATTTTAGTGTGTTTGACGTTAACCTTCGTGCGCCACACTATGACATCGACAGTATAGTTAAGTTGATGAATAAAGCTGATTTTATCAAATTAAACGATGATGAGTTATACGAAATTGCCAAGGCAATGGGCTCACCGTTTAATTCTTTAGAACAAAATTTAGATTTTATTGCTGCGCAAACACAAACTCAGTATTTGTGTGTGACAAAAGGCAGTCATGGTGCTTTGTTAAGTGTTAATGGCCAAAAGTTTTACAACTCTGGCTACTTAGTCAAAGTGGTTGATACGGTTGGTGCAGGCGATTCTTTTTTAGGATCGTTATTGTATCAATTATGCACTGACAATAATCCACAGTTTGCCATCGATTTTGCTTGCGCTGTTGGTGCGATGGTTGCTCAGTCTGCTGGTGCAACACCTGAGTTAACGCTTGAGCAAATTAATGCATTTATGCAGCCACAATAAGGGGTTAATGGATAAGGCAGTAAACCGTTTTATGTAAACAATTGTTGTATGTAAAAGTGAAGTGTCGTGTGTCGTTTGGGTTAGTTCCCCTTTATTTAACCCAGTAGCGCTTAGTTGAGATAACTAAGCGCTTTTTTCTTTTCTAACCACCATTAGTGCTCGTTGTTTAACTCTAAAATCCCTGCACTTTTAGAACCAAACAACTGTTGATGTAACCTGCCTGCAAACTCATCTGTCATGCCTGATATATAATCTGCAATTACTCGCATAGGGTTGGTTTGCTCTGAGGTTGCCGTTAACCATCGCTCGCGCGTATTAACGGGTAATAAACGTTCAGGATCTGAGGCAAAAGCTTCAAATAACTCCATTACAATTTGCTGGCCTTTATATTCGATCATTTGAATTTCAGGCTTACGAATGACGTATTTAAACACCAGTTGTTTGAGTACATGAAGCGTTAGGGCAAAATCGGTTTGTAATTCTGCATTATATTTGAGTAACTCGGCTTCAAAGAGCTCATGGGTATTGATATTTATGGCAGTAACAAAGCCATTTACCAGGGTGCCAATGGCATCTTTTCGAAGGTGATGCTCGTGAGAAAACAGCTTTTCGCCAATCTTGGCAATTTCTGATTTAAGCCACTCATCATTTATATTGCAAAGTGGCTCTACGACATCGCTTTGCCATTGCCTTTGGTTAACAATGCCCATGACGATGGCGTCTTCGAGATCGTGTACTGCATAGGCAATATCATCTGCCAGCTCCATAATTGAGCAGTCTAATGATTTAAAGCGCGTTTTAAGGTGAGGGTAATGGGTGTTAACTGTGCTTTGCTCGCTGCTAATAAACAATTGCCGGTCGTCGTCGCTCAGAGCCGATAATACCCAATCAATAATCGGTTGGTCATCGTCGAATAACCCTTTTACGGGCGGCCAATCAGAGGGCTTTAATTGCCTATGGTTTGCAATGTCGGGTTTGTTGAGATCTATATACAGTTGTGAATGCATTGCCGGGTATTTCATGATCCCAAGCAAGGTTCGCCTAGTGAGGTTCATTCCCCAGGATGGCGTGTAAGGTTCTAGTCTCGACAAAATCCTGAAGGTTTGGCCGTTGCCTTCAAATCCGCCGTGATGGCGCATCATATAATTCAGTGCAACTTCACCGCCGTGTCCAAATGGCGGGTGACCTATATCGTGAGCTAAACAGATTGATTCGATTAAACTCATTGAGTTGAGTAAGGGTTTTAACTGAGGGTATTTACGGCGTAATTGGGCGGTAATGCCTGTACCGATTTGAGACACTTCTAGCGAATGCGTTAACCGTGTGCGATAAAAATCATTCATACCAACACCGAGTACCTGGGTTTTGGCTTGTAAACGTCTAAATGCAGCTGAATGTAGTATGCGAGCGCGATCGCGTTGAAAAGGGCTTCGATGATCATTACGGCGTTGCTTGTCTTCACCTAACAGGCGCTGGTGCCATATATTGTCTTGCTGTGTTGTGGTGTCGGACATAGGGCTCCTTACAGCATTTGATTAATTTCGTCTAAATTGAGGGTAAAGCTTGGGATAAAACAGTCTCTAAAATATCGTACTGCTGGGTTAGGGTTTTCATCTAGCATGTGTTCTAAACGTTTACGGGCACTGTTAAATTCACTGTTTCCGGCTTTTTGTTCTTCTAAACATTTTAAATAGGCGCACAGGGTGTCGGCGGCTTTAACAATGGCTTTATATTGTGGGTCGGCCTGTTCGCTAATAAATAAGCTGCGATAATCGTCTTTAAATTCATCGGGCACCATTTCTAACATACGTTGCTCTGCAATGGCTTCTATCTTTTTATATTCCGCTTCAATTTCTTTATTAAAGTACTTCACCGGCGTCGGTAAATCGCCTGTTAGAATTTCACTGGCATCATGATAAATCGCAATGGTTGCGGCTTTGTTTGCGTCTAAGTGGGTTGCAAACTTCTTATTACTGATAATCACTAATGCATGGGCGACCATGGCCACTTGTAATGAATGCTCCTGAACGTTTTCACGGCGAACGTTATACATTAATGGCCAACGTTGAATTAACTTCATCCGGGCTAAATGGGCAAATAAATGGCTCATGAGACTCCTTACTGCGCTCAATCAACTGTAGTTTCTGTTTTGTCAGCTTACCTGAGCTTTAGGATAAAAAAAAGCGACTGTTCAGTCGCTTATCTTTAAGTTATGTTGAAAATCTACCCATTTACTGGCGGTAATCTTCTAAAAAGTCACCAAACTCGTGTAGTGCTTTGGCCAAATCTTCTTTATGCGGTAAAAATACAACACGTAAATGATCGGGCTCTGGCCAATTAAATGCAGTGCCTTGTACTAGCAGAATTTTCTTTGTTTTAAGCAAATCTAACACTAGGCGTTCATCATCGCGCAAATTAAACTTTTTCATGTCTAATTTCGGGAAGGCATATAAGGCGCCTTTTGGCTTTTTGCAGATCACGCCAGGAATTTGATTAAGCAATTCGTACACGGCATCTCGCTGTACGGTTAACCGACCATTAGGCAGAATTAATTCGTTAATTGATTGATAGCCGCCTAAAGCCGTTTGTATTGCATGTTGATTGGGTACGTTGGCACATAAGCGCATAGAGGCAAGCATTTCTAGGCCTTCAATGTAGCTCTTGGCTGCCTTTAAATTTCCCGATAACATCATCCAACCCACGCGAAAACCCGCGGCGCGATATGCTTTAGATAAACCATTAAAGGTGATGGTTAAAATATCGTCAGACAAACGCGCGGCAGGAATGTGCTTTGCCTCGTCATATAAAATTTTATCGTAAATTTCATCAGCAAATAATATGAGGTCGTGCTGGCGGCAAAGTTCAATAACCTGTAACAGCAACTCTTCACTATATACTGCGCCAGTTGGGTTGTTTGGGTTAATTAATACTATGGCTCGAGTGCGGCTGCTGATTTTACTTTTTATATCGTCTAAATCTGGAAACCAATCTGCTTCTTCGTCGCAACGATAGTGCACGGCTTTGCCACCGGCTAAATTCGCTGCCGCTGTCCACAATGGATAATCAGGCGAGGGGATGAGCACTTCATCGTCGGTATTGAGTAACCCTTGCATGGCCATCACAATTAGCTCAGAGACACCGTTACCAATATAGATATCTTCAATATCTACCCCAAATATACCTTGTGCTTGGTAATGTTGCACAATGGCTTTGCGGGCAGAAAATAACCCTTTAGATTCGCAATAACCTTGGGCGCTGGGCAGGTTTAAAATCACGTCTCGCACGATTTCTTCTGGGGCTTCAAATCCAAATGGGGCTGGGTTACCGATGTTTAATTTTAAAATACGGTGACCTTCGTCTTCTAAACGACGGGCCTCTTTGTGAACAGGTCCTCTGATGTCGTAGCAAACAGAGTCAAGTTTATTGGATTTGATTATGGGGCGCATACTTCTCTCGATAACTAATTACGGCTTAAGTTAGCGAACCATAACGAATTTATTGATATTGTGGAAGAGGCAAATGTACAAATTGAATAATAATATTAGTGATTAATGCTGTTTTGTGGGCTACTTAAGCCTTTGCTTTAGTGTTTTATGCTGTGTGGTTTGCTATTTTTAGATTTTTAATGTTGTTTGGGTGCAAAAAAGCCAGCACGTATGCTGGCTTTTGGGGTGTTTACTTGAGTTATTGCTATTTCTGCTTAAACTCAAATTAACTGGCGATTAAACGCGCTTTTTGAACTCGCCAGTGCGAGTGTCAATTTCAATTTTGTCGCCCACTTTAACGAAGTCTGCAACAGTAACAGTACCACCACCAGTGATAGTCGCTGGCTTCATTACTTTACCTGACGTATCGCCACGAGCAGATGGCTCAGTGTAGATAACTTCACGTACGATGTGCACTGGTAATTCTACAGAAATGGCTTTGCCGTTGTAGAATGTCACTTGGCATTGATCTTCCATACCATCAACGATGAATGCTGCTGCATCACCTAGGTTGTCAGCTTCAACGTCGTATTGGTTGTATTCTTCATCCATAAATACATACATAGGATCAGCAAAGTAAGAATACGTACAATCTAGACGTTCTAAAATGATATCGTCTAACTTGTCTTCACCTTTGAAGGTTTGTTCAGTGCCAGAATCGAGCAATAAGTTTTTTAATTTTAACTTAACGATTGCAGCGTTACGGCCAGAACGAGTTGTTTCAGTTTTTTGAACAACCCATGGGCTGCCATCTAACATGATCACGTTACCAGGACGGATTTCATGAGCAGTTTTCATTGTACTATTTCCTATATATATGGACTTTTTATATTTACAGAGCAGTATCTTAGCTATTTTTAACGAATTGAACTAGTCGACTCGCAAGATCTGCATCATTTAATGCGTTATTTGGCCAATTAATGGCATGTTGCTGTAACGGCAAAATAACAGAATTTAATTGTTGCCAATAACTCACTATGGCATTTTGATCACCTTGATTGAAGGCCAAATTCACCTCACGCCAAGGGGTCGCGATTTCTGCCGGCAGATTATCGCAGTAAATCTTCATAAAAGCTTCTAATTTTACCAGATGATAATCATCTTCTTGCGGATAAATGTGCCAAATAAATGGTTTTGCAGCCCATTGTGCCCGTAAAAATGAATCTTCACCGCGTACAATATTAAAATCAGCGCTCCATAACAAGCGATCAAAGCCAATTTGGTCGGTCATAGGTAAGATATGAACCGTGAGATTGCCAAGAGAGAATTGTTGACCGGGTATCAAATTTTGTGTGTCACAATTGAGCACAGACGCCAAGCTGGTTAAACTGCGGCCTTTTGGGACAAGTGCATGTATGGCGGTGGCAGATGTTTGCCAATGGTGAATGAGGGCAGGAAGCGCATCGGTTTCGTAGCTAAATACACTGATAACAGTGTCATTAACTTTAATTCCATGTAAACCGAGGTCGGCAAACAATGCCATCTTATTGTTAGGATTTGCTTGCCACTGAATGCGATCATTAAGAATATGTTTTTCGCAAATCAATCCGCCCGTGTTATGGGTAAATCCTGGGAAATAAAACCACTTTTTTATGCCATTCATTTGCGTTGACGGTAAACCATGACAGCCTTCAACCCACTCTTCGGCGCTTAAATATTCTAAGTTTATCCAATGAGGTGTTTGGCTTTGTGGGCATTGATGTAATTGCTCAATAACGGTTTTTACCTGTTCGGGTAATTCACAGGCAAACGCCTCTATGACGACTTGGCCAGCGTTGTAGCTTATATCTAGTGGGTTATTCCATTGAAATATATTCACACCGTTAAAGGTTTGCTGTGGCAGGCTTGGGTTTAATGTCGGTAAGATATGCGAAAAACTGTGTAGATCATCGACCCATAAATTAACGGGTAAAAGGTATTCTGCTGCCAGTTGTTTCGCTAAACGCCACGTTACGCCGATGTCGCCATAGTTGTCGACCACGGTGCAAAAGATGTCCCAGTGCTTAGCTGTGGGGTTGGGCTTTATTGTAGGCATAACAATATTGATCGTCAGGGTAGATGTTTATACTAAAAAAGCGGCTATAAGCCGCTTTTTGTTGACAGAGTCGGCCAGGATTTAGTCGGCCAATTCAGCTAAACACATTTCGTCGTAAATTTGCTTAACCCATGCATCAACACGTTCTTCAGTAAGCTCTGGCTGGCGGTCTTCGTCGATCCCTAACCCCACAAAGTGTTTATCGTCGACTAAGCCTTTAGAAGCTTCGAAGTCGTAACCTTCAGTTGGCCAGTGACCAATGATGATACCACCACGGGCTTCAACGATGTCGCGGACCATGCCCATAGCATCCAAGAAGTATTCTGCATAGTCTTCTTGGTCACCACAACCAAAAATCGCCACTAACTTGTCGGTAAAGTCGATTTGCTCAAGTTCTGGGAAAAAATCATCCCAATCGCACTGTGCTTCGCCGTAATACCAGGTCGGGATACCAAACATAAGCAAGTCGTATTCAGCGATTTGCTCTTTGGTGCTCTTAGCGATGTCTTTAACATCGATCATGCTTTTACCCAGTTTTTTCTGGATCATTTTGGCTACAGCTTCGGTGTTACCTGTGTCGCTACCGAAAAAAAGACCTACAGTTGCCATTGTCTATCCTTTAAATATCTAGTTCGCGTTGTGCGATGTTCGAAAAACGTCTCAGTTGTCGAGTTGCTGTTGCAGAATAAATTCGATTAACTGGCTACGACTGATGTTACTGTTCAAAGCTTGTTGGTTCAAGGCATCATATAAATCTTGTGACACTTTTAACTCTATTCGCTTTAAACCGTTAGCGCGATCACGCTGAATTTGGTTTCGCTTATTGATCTTTAATTGCTGTTCCCGAGACAGTGGGTTACTTCTCGGACGCCCTCGGCGTGTTTCTGTGGCAAAAAGGTCAATAGTCGTTCTATCTGTTGTTTCTTTTGCCATTGTATTTTTAACCGATCCCAGAGCCTTCCCAGGTCATCTGTATAATACCTTTTGCAATAAACCCGGCGCAGCCGAGAAATAGCACTGCCCAAACAATATATCGACCAAATTTAGGGACATTACCTTGCTTGAGCACATCATGGATTGCCATACCGATAAAGAAGAATATCGCAGCAAAAAACAAGTTTAACCCAACGGCTTCAATTTGATCCATGTACTGATTTAACATACTTCTACCTTCGCTTTTATCATGTCTGGCGAAAAGAGGGCGCGAATATACCACATCGTGTCAGAATTGGGTATGCGCAATAAAGTAAATTATTAAATTTACCCTTGGTTTTGTTCAATAAACTCAGCAACGATACGATTAAACATTTCAGGCTTTTGTGCATGTAGCCAATGGCCTGTGCCATTTAGGGTTTTTGCGGTGACCTGTGGAAATTGGCGAACAATTTCATCTCGGTGTTCTGCCGTAACATAGTTTGAGTCCCCGCCGCGTATAAATAGCGTTGGCTTGTTAAAATGTACATCAGCACTGATTGGCAAATCCCAACCAATAATACGTTCATAGGCGTTAATTAGACCATCAAGGTTCATTTTCCATTCAAAGCCAGACTCGGTTCGTTGTAGGTTTTTAAGTAAAAACTGCGCGGTACCTTCATCTATGCCAGAAGACACTAAATGGGTTAATGCCGATTTACGGCTGGTATTTTCGTCAAAGACTAGGCTGGTTAGCCCTGCAAATACAGTTTGATGGCGTGGCTCATAAGCCACAGGGGCAATATCTGCAACGACTAGACTTTTTACTCGTGTGGGATGTAACAATGCAATTGCCATGGCGATTTTTCCGCCCATTGAGTGACCAACCACATGTGTAGCAGTTAGGTTTAACTGATCTAATAACTGAACCATTGCATTAGCCAGTGTTGGGTAATCCATATCGTCCCAGTGTTCACTTAAACCGTGATTAGGCACATCGACACGGATAACTTGATGATTGTGAATTAACACACTACCTAAGTTTTTTAAGTTATCCAGATTGCCAAATAAACCATGAATAAGCAGCACCGGTTCGCCGTGACCGTCAGAAACATAATGCATAATGCGATAAACTCGTTACAACAATGAATGGGGCAGAATTTTGCGGTAATGACTTAAGCAAATCAAGTTTTGATGCTTGTTTAAGCCAATGTTGCTGTAAATTTAAACGTGTACCAATAATTTTTAATGAATATGAACGATTAAATGATTTTGTCACTTTATTAGTAGGTTATGCTTGGCATACACTGAAGCTATATTTTGATCCCGATACGTTAATTTGATCGGCGATCGCTCGTTTGGCGTTAGTTGTTTGGCAACGTTAAACCTAATACAGATAAAAGAATAAGGATGACTCTGATGAAATACATTGAAATTGATGAAGAACTTTATCGTTATATTGCCAGTAAAACGGAACGTATTGGTGAGAGTGCTTCAGATATTTTACGTCGTTTATTACATTTATCAGTGGAAACCGTCGTTGTTGATTTACCCGATGCCATTAGTGAGCCTAGCCTTGAAACTGAGCCAAAGCCAGTATCAGACGCTCAGAGTCAACGCAGTCAGTTATTTAACCAAGCAAAAGCGGCCGTTGAAAAAGTCATTGCAGATCAAGCCTCGCCAGATACAAAAACAGAGTCAGAAGACAATACCGTCGTGATTGATTTTAAGTCTATCGTGAATGAGCATTTATTGGCTCAGCAAAAGGGCGCGGTGGGGCGCTTTATGTTTTTATTAGGCAATTTACAAGCCGCCAGCGCGACTGAGTTTAATAAGGTTCTTGATATTCAAGGTAAAGGCCGTTTGTATTTTGCCCGTTCAAAACAAGCGTTATTGGATTCGAGCCAGTCATCGAACCCGAAAGAAATTGGTGCCAGCGGTTTTTGGGTGACAACTAATAATAATACTGCGAAAAAGCAAACCATATTAACTGAGGTGTTGGTGCATTTGGGGTGTGACAGTGAAAAAGCTCGTATCATTGCGCAATACATTTAATTTAATCTTTGTTAACTAACTCAAGGAGACCACTTGTGGCCATTCATCAACGTGCAGGACAGCAAGCTTTACAAACGGATTTAGTGAATATTCCTAAATTGATGAGTCACTATTATCGTATTATTCCAAATGTGGAAGACGTGCAACAAAAAGTGACATTTGGTACATCTGGCCATCGTGGCAGTGCATTTAACACAAGCTTTAATCAAAATCACATTTGGGCAATAACACAGGCCGTTGTTGACTATCGTCAAAGTGCGAATATTACCGGCCCCATGATTGTGGGTTTTGACACCCACGCCTTGTCTTATGCCGCATTTATGTCTGTGGTTGAAGTTTTAACGGCTAACCAGGTAAAAATGTTAATCCAACAAGATGATGGATTTACCCCGACACCCGTTGTTTCTCAAGCCATTGTTCGTGCAAATGCGGCTAAGCCATCGGGTTTAGTGGATGGTTTGATTATCACTCCATCTCACAACCCACCACAAGATGGCGGCATTAAGTACAATCCACCTCATGGTGGACCGGCTGAAGGTGAGATCACTAAAATTATTGAAGCTAAAGCTAATCAATACCTAGCCGAGCAATTATCTGGCGTTAAGAAAGTCAATTATGGCGTGGCGGTTAAATCGGGTTGGATTGATGAGGTTGACTTTATTGCCCCTTATGTTGAGTCTCTGGCTCAAGTTATTGACATGGAAGCAATTAATAAAGCCAATATTCGTATAGGTGTCGATCCGTTAGGTGGTTCTGGTATTTATTATTGGGAACAAATTGCCGCCCAATATGGTCTTGATATAACGCTTGTTAATGACAAAGTAGACCCAACTTTTGGGTTTATGCCGCTGGACAAAGACGGCAAAATCCGTATGGATTGCTCATCGCCTTATGCAATGGCAGGGCTTCTTGCTCACAGCGAAAACTACGATTTATGTGTTGGTAACGACCCTGATTATGACCGTCATGGTATTGTGTGCCCAGGCTTTGGGTTAATGAACCCTAACCATTATTTAGCTGTGGCCATTGATTACTTGATGACACATCGCCCTGACTGGAATCAGTCGTTAGCAGTAGGTAAAACGTTAGTGTCAAGTGCGATGATTGACCGGGTGTGTCATGCACTAGGTCGTCAGTGCTTAGAAGTACCAGTGGGTTTTAAATGGTTTGTTGATGGTTTAGCCCAAAGCACCATTGCTTTTGGCGGTGAAGAAAGTGCCGGCGCGGCGTTTTTAAAACGTGATGGCAGCACCTGGTGTACTGATAAAGATGGCTTTATTTTAGCGCTATTAGCCGCTGAGATTTTAGCGGTGACCGGTAAAACGCCAGCGCAGCGTTATAAAGAGTTAACTGAAGAGTTTGGTGAGAGTTTTTATACCCGTATCGACAGCCCAATTAGCCTGAAGAAAAAAGCTAAGTTTGAATTGCTCAACGCTCAAAGCTTTACTGAGACCGAGCTTGCCGGTGAAGCGATCACAGCGATTTTAAGCCATGCACCCGGTAACAATGCGGCTATTGGTGGGATTAAAGTGACCACTGCCAATGGCTGGTTTGCTGCTCGCCCATCTGGCACTGAAGCGTTATTTAAAATCTACGCTGAAAGCTTTATAAGCCAGCAGCATCTTGATGAGATTATTGCTCAAGCACAAACCATGATTGATTCGGCTTTAAAAGGTTAGTTTGACTCACAGTAATTTTAACGCGTAAATAAAAAAGCACTGAATACTCAGTGCTTTTTTGTTGTTAACAATAAGAATTAGGCCAGATCAAATCGATCGGCATTCATTACTTTGGTCCATGCGTTAACAAAGTCGTTTACAAACTTCTCTTTTGCATCGTCTTGGGCATAAACTTCTGCGTACGAGCGTAAAATAGAGTTTGAACCAAACACTAAGTCAACACGAGTCGCAGTCCACTTCACTTTATTGGTACCACGTTCAACAATGTTGTACAGGTTGGTGCCGACAGGTTTCCAGCTGTAAGCCATGTCAGTTAAATTGACGAAAAAGTCATTTGATAACACACCCACATTGTCGGTAAATACACCGTGCTGTGTGTTGTCGTAATTAGTGCCCAATACACGCATGCCGCCAACAAGTACGGTCATTTCATGTGCGGTTAAGCCCATTAATTGGGTGCGGTCTAGCATCATCTCTTCTGGCTGCACCACATAGTCTTTCTTTTGCCAGTTACGATATGCATCGTGTAATGGTTCTAACACTTCAAATGACTCAACATCGGTTTGCTCTTGGGTGGCATCACCACGACCAGGTGCAAACGGGACTGTGATATTAACACCAGCATCTTTTGCTGCTTGTTCAACAGCTGCACTGCCGCCCAGTACAATAAGGTCTGCCATGCTAACTGATTTGCTGAACCCAGCTTGAACGCTAGTGAGTGCTGCAAGCACTTTTTGTAATCTTGCCGGTTCATTACCTTGCCAGTCTTTTTGTGGTGCTAAACGAATGCGAGCACCATTTGCGCCACCACGGTAATCAGAACCTCGGAAAGTACGCGCGCTGTCCCATGCGGTCGCCACTAGCTCAGCAACGCTTAACCCTGTGGCTAAGATGTTTGCTTTTAAGTCACTGATTTCTTGTTCAGTTAAGGTGTAATCCACTTTTGGAATAGGATCTTGCCAAATTAACTCTTCTGCTGGCACATCTGGGCCTAGGTAACGAGCTTTAGGGCCCAAATCACGGTGAGTTAATTTAAACCAGGCGCGAGCAAATACGTCAGAGAAGTAGGCTGGATCTTTATAAAATCGTTCTGAAATCTTGCGGTATTGAGGATCCATTTTCATTGCCATGTCGGCGTCGGTCATCATAGGTTCGACTTTAATTGACGGGTCTTCAACGTCTGCAGGCTTGTGCTCTTCTTTAAGATTGACAGCCTTCCATTGCCATGCGCCAGCAGGGCTTTTGGTGAGTTCCCAATCGTAGTTAAGTAATAACTCAAAATAACCGTTATCCCATTGTGTAGGGTTTGTGGTCCAGGCGCCTTCAATACCACTGGTGACGGTATCGCGGCCAATTCCTCGGCTTTTTTTGTTGATCCAACCTAGGCCTTGCTCTTCAATATCCGCACCTTCTGGATCTGGGCCTAAGTTTTCAGCTCGGCCGTTACCATGGGCTTTACCTACTGTGTGACCACCTGCGGTAAGGGCAACGGTTTCTTCATCATTCATTGCCATACGCGCGAAGGTAATACGAATGTCGTGTGCGGTTTTCAGTGGATCAGGGTTACCGTCAACCCCTTCAGGGTTCACATATATTAAGCCCATCATGACTGCAGCAAGTGGGTTCTCGAGATCGCGCTCACCAGAATAACGGCTGTTTTCCGATCCACTTGGTGCTAGCCATTGTTTTTCTGAACCCCAATAGATGTCTTTTTCTGGATGCCAAATGTCAGCGCGACCACCAGCAAAGCCAAAGGTTTTTAAGCCCATCGATTCATAGGCTACGTTACCAGCCAAAATCATCAGATCAGCCCAAGAGAGTTTGTTGCCATATTTCTTTTTAATTGGCCATAAAAGACGACGAGCTTTATCTAAGTTGCCGTTGTCTGGCCAGCTATTGAGTGGTGCAAAACGTTGGTTACCTGTGCCAGCACCACCGCGACCATCGGCAATACGGTAGGTACCTGCTGAATGCCAGGCCATACGGATCATCAAACCACCATAGTGGCCCCAGTCTGCTGGCCACCAGTCTTGGCTGTCTGTCATTAGTGCGGTGAGATCTTTTTTTACAGCGGCAAGGTCCAAAGATTTAAAGGCTTCACGATAGTTAAAATTAGGATCCATTGGATCGGTTTTGCTGTCGTGTTGGTGAAGAATATCGAGGTTAAGTGCGTTAGGCCACCATTCCATCACATCGTTAGCTACAGCGGTGTTACCGCCGTGGTTTACCGGACATTTACGCTGGGTGTGTTTTGCTTTTTCCATGAGATTTTCCTTTATCACAGTACGAGTTTATACGTTAAGCACCATTGACTATCTCTCAAGACTAACTGACTCAATTTGGCTATTAAAGCGACTTTTATGAATCTGTCTAATCGATTTTACTAATACAGAGTTCGTTCAAGTTTATAGGCCTAATTGATCAACCTCCGCTCTCGATATTTGGTGAATGTACGACTCAGAGGTTGTCTGCTACGTGTACATATTTTCAACACCTTAGATTCAAAATCATATCCAACTTGTCGTTTACACTGATACTTTGTCGAATTAGCATAGCAATACTTATTAAGTTAATTAGACTCGATTATCGGCGTAAAAGTATGTTGGTTTTTTAATGAATGCTCAGAACGGTGAGCGCTTAATAATAGAACAATTTTTAATTGAAAAGATTAAAGAAATATTTAATTGAAAAGTATGATCTACATCATTAAATGATTTTATGCTGGGTAAAGGTTTGTCAACGAATGTGAGCAGAAACCGCAAGCGATAAACATGCCAATCATAGGGTGGCTGACATTGCCATCCTATGATTGCGCGTTGTTATGGAGGCGTTATGATTAACCGCGATAGCCAAATAACTTTAATTCAGTAATGGCGTTAGCGACTGCTTCTGGTACCACCTCTTTCCATTCGTCTTGTCCACGGCAAATTTGTTGTAAAATTTCACGTGAATAAATACTGAATAACTCAGGGTTGCTGTTTTCTATGCTGGTGATGAAGCCATTATCGAGTAAATGGCGGAATAGATAACGCAAATTATTGGGCACGCTCACCGTGGTTAAGTCGTTAACTTCACCTTTTTCATTCATTTCTGGATATACGAATAAGCGGGTATTGTCTGGGAAGAGTTTACCAAATGCTTCAAGAATACCGCCTTCCATGCCGCGGTAATATTCTTCATCAAAAATTTGCTTAATGTTAACCATTCCAACCACAATACCAATTTGTAATTGGGTGTATTGTCTAAAGTAGGCTCGCAGTGAAAAGTATCGGGTATAGTCCGATATCATCACGTTATAACCAAGTGTGTTAAGCAGCTTTACACGTTCCATGATGTCTTTTTCAGACATATTGGCGTCTTTACCGTGCAAATCATTTAATGAGATTTCGGCAATGAGTACAGTATTTTTGTTATTGACACCGTCAAGCAGAGTAAACGCTTTAAGGCCTTGCTCAATCATGTCGACATTGAGTTTGGTGACGGGCTTAAATGAACCGCGGATGGTCAATACGTTTTTTTTGTAGAGCATGTCTGCAGGTATGGCCACACTGCCATCGGCTTTAAACATAATCGCCCGGGTTTTCCAGCTACGAATAAGGTGGATGTTCTTGGCTTGATTGTCTACATCTTCGAAATAGGGACCCTGAAAATCGATACAATCAATCTCAATACGATTGGCTTTCATGTTATCGGTTAACGAGTCGATGATTTTCTTTGGATCTTCAAAATAATAGTAGCTGGCATAAATCAGGTTGACTCCTAAAATGCCAAGAGCCTGTTGCTGCGCTTCTGCACTGTCGTCAAACATACGCACGTGCACTATGATATTTGAGGGCTCAGCGCCAGGATACATTTGGATCCGTACACCACACCAAGCATGACATTCGTTTTTACGATTAAAGCTTTTTGCTGCCACGGTAGCTGCATAGGTAAAGTAGCGAGATGATTTAGAACGTACAGAACCGACACGATCAACCACTAAATCAAACTCTTGCTCCATCATTGCAAGCACGCGTGCCTTGCTGACATAGCGGCCATCTTCTTGAACGCCATAAATGGCATCTGAGAACTTCATATCGTAAGCAGACATGGTTTTAGCGATTGTGCCCGCCGCCGCGCCAGCGACAAAGAAGTTACGCGCTACTTCCTGGCCCGCACCAATTTCAACAATAGTACCGTACTTTTTGTCGTCTAAATTTAGGCGTAAAGCTTTTTCTTTGGTGCCTCGGGAACTGACTTGCTTATCCATATTATCTCCAACCGATTTGCGTCTAGCTTTTCAATTTTGCTGACAATGTTATATCAACAGTCAATGACTGTCAGTGTTAGACTGAAATTATTGAGATTATTATTGAAAACCACTGTGCTTTAGCGGTTCTCGTTTCTTGGTACATCAATCATTGTTTGTAAAAATACTGCTGAGAAAGGGGCTTTTTGTTGCTTTTTAATTTGCGGGCTTAAGCCATTTTCTATTAATACAAATAAGTAGTCATGGCCGTTGCTTGCTTTGACTTTACCAGCAAGATTGGCCACACCTAACATGCTGCCCGTTTTGGCAAATACATGGTTTTTTAAGGGTGATTTATTAAAGTAACGTTTGTAACGTAAGGTGCCGCTAACACCAGACTCTGGCAAGGTGTCGAGTAAAAAATGATATTCAGGGTGCTGATAAACTGTGGTCAGTACATTTAGTACTTGGTGTGCACTGAGTAAATTATAACGTGATAACCCTGAACCATCTGCAATGTTGGCGCCAGCTAAGTCGATACCTAAAGAATACAATATGGCTTTCATTGCTTGACTACTTCGAGCAAAGTCACTGGGCGATTGATAATACGACTCGCCAAGTTTTTTTAATAAACTGTCTGCAATTAAATTATCTGACTTTAATAGCATGGTTGATAACAATGCTGTTAATGGGACAGATTGATGACTGGCAATCAGTTGCCGTTGACCCGATGCAGGTTTAATTTGGTGGCGACTTAGTACCATAGGCGCATTATGTTGTATGCCTAAAGTGGTTAATTGCTTAGCCACAATATTTTGGGCATAAAGTGCGGGGTGCGTAATCGCAATCGCTAGGGGTAATGATTTAGCTCCTACGTGGCAACCTGTGAGATGGTAACGATTATTGTCAAATCGGTTTAGGGTTAATTGGCAGGCTGGTTGGCTGTTGGCTTGCGTATACACCGAGCCTGCAGGAGCGGCTTTGTGTTGCGATTGTGCCACGGTAGGGTTAATAAAGTAGGCATCGTTGCTAATGTCGATAGGGCGCTTGCCCATTAACGTTATTTGAGCGGTTTTATTATACCCTTTGGTTGACAAACGCCCATAAACGCAATTTTTATCAATAATAAAAGGCGATATTGGCGCGGCATAACAAATGCCTAAATCATCCCACACCCAACCAGGCGCTTGTAGTTGGCTGTCTTGATCGCTGACTAACACTACTTGGCCGTCAATTTTCTTGATGCCTAGATCCCGCAATGATGTCAGTAATTGGAATAGGTTTTGATACGTTAATGTAGGGTCGCCACTAAATTCGACATAAATATCACCCCCATAAACTCCATTACTTATCATCTGTTTGGTGAGCGGCGTTGGATGGTATGTGCTTAATTGGGTTTGGTAATAAAAATCTGGGCCGAGTTGCTTTGTTGCCGCTAATGCCGTTAACAGTTTTTGAATGCTCGCTGGCTGCATCAATGATTGGTCATTATAGGTAAATACAGCTTGTTGTGTGGTCATGTCCCAAACACTTATTCCAAGTTGCGCGTAAGCCGGCTTAAGTAATTGCAACATGTTTTCAAGGTATTGGGTTTCGGCTTTATCTGAGGCGGTTGTTTCAATGACCTGTGAAGATGTCGCTAGATTTTGTGGGATTTTTATTTCTGCTAATGCAGCCGGAGCCGCTAAAAAATAAGTTGTTAATACACATAACAGGCTACATAAGCGCAAATGCTGCCGCTGAGAAGGTTTTTGGGGCAATGCAGTAGGAAAAGGTAAATACATATATGCCTATAACGTTGTCTAAGTGCGATGATGCTTTGCAATATCTTGTTATTTTAGCTTAACAAATTATTCACCGAAACGACTATTAGGGCGTTTAGCAAAATATATTGTTGAGGTTAATGCTCTAATGGTCAAGCGGCTTATATACCAAAGGGATTACGCGAAAGTCGGCACTTAGTGGCGTAAGTTGCTGTGCACTAAGCCAGCACATTGCAACATATTTAGCTAGGTTGTGTTCATTTTGTGCAATTAATGCCACTAAAACCTGTATAAAGTAAGAAACATCTTGCTCATCACTTGGTTAGTCGGTAATTTCTATCAGCTAAATTAGGCTCCATTGCTGCGATTTAACGCAAACTTAACCATTGTATGGTCTATTAATGCGATATCTTGTGGAAAAGGGGGGTTGTGTGGCGAAACGTCTGTCAATATTGCCCGTTAAGCCCGAAGCCTTGCTTATGTCGCAGCCCACATAATCATAACGATAGGCTGTAGACTGTTTTATTTTCTCATCACTTTACGATTGTGAGAGTCACTCATTTTTAAGGAGGATGCCTTGCTGGATAAGCTAGGTGGTATAGCGCTAAAAGCGGATGCGGTATCTTGGTTGTTAACTCCCCAAGAATTTAAACAAGCATTATTAGCTCGAATTGCATCAGCAACATCTTCAATTTACATTGCCGCTTTGTACGTCGAAGACGATGAAGCCGGCCGTGAAGTGTTGCATGCGTTATTAGCTGCTAAAGCGCGCCAACCAGATTTAGACATCAAAGTACTGGTCGATTATCACCGTGCCCGTCGTGGGCTCATTGGCCATAAAGGCGACAGTGGTAATTATATTTTGTACCGTAATTTGATGGCCGAAGCATCGCATCCGTTTGATATTATTGGTGTACCGGTTAAATCACGTGAGTTTATGGGCGTGTTGCACCTCAAGGGCTTTGTTATTGACGATGCCGTGATATATAGCGGTGCAAGTATTAACAATATTTATCTGCACCAAAAAGATAAGTACCGATTTGATCGTTATCATGTTATTGAAAGCGCTGAACTCGCTCGATGTATGCGCGATATGATAAAAAATGACATCATCAATGATGCTGCTGTTAGCGTGTTAAGTCAGCCTTTAGAAAACGAATACAACCCTGAAAAGCAGGATATTAAGAACTTTAAAAACAAGCTCTCTCAAGCGCATTATCAGTATTCTGGCACAACCGTTGGTAATCGTGTTACTCCGCTATTGGGGTTGGGGCGTAAAAATAATTTATTGAACGACACCGTTATTAAGCTGGTTGAGTCATCTAGGCAACACCTGTTTATTTGTACCCCCTATTTTAACCCTCCAGCGATATTATCACGAGCACTGGCTAAGCATCTTCGTGCGGGCAAAAAGATAGACATAGTGGTAGGTGATAAAACCGCAAACGATTTTTACATACCACCAGAGCAAGATTTTACAACCATTGGTGCTTTGCCATACATGTATGAGCAATCGTTACGTAAATTTGCTAAACGCCAGCAATGGGCCATTGAAAATGGTCAGTTGAATATTCATTTATGGAAAGACGGCATCAATAGTTTCCATTTAAAGGGGATTAGTGCAGACAATCGTAAACACCTTATTACAGGCTCTAATCTTAACCCCCGTGCGTGGGCATTAGATTTAGAAAATGGCTTGTTGTTACATGACGAGTCAGGAAGTTGGAAAGCGTCTTTTATTGCTGAACAAGCACATATTTTATTGCATACCGAGCGCTTGTTTCATTACAGTCAAATAGACACTTTACATAAATATCCCAAGCCAGTGAAAAAGATCATGAATCGGATCCGTCGTTTAAAAGCTGACTTTTTATTGCGCCGTATCCTATAATCCTCATTGTATAAACCGTATTTTATATTCATCACCTTTATGGTGATGAATTTTTTTCACTTCAGAGTGTTATATGACCCAAGTTGTTAGCCAAAATCTTAAAGCCCCGATACATGCAGTGCATCGCTTGCATGCTTATCGAAAATCACTGTCAACAAAACCGTTTGGTGCGCGTGGGAAAAAGCTTATCCGTTGTGAATTGTGTTTATTGGGTGAATTATTTTGCACATGCAAATACCGACAATATTTGGCGACGCAAGTCAGTTTTATGTTATTGATGTATAACGACGAAGTATTAAAGCCTACCAATAGCGGCCGCTTGATTGCTGATTTAATCCCTGATACCCATGCGTTTTTATGGACTCGTACAGATCCCGATCAAGCTATGTTTGCCGTGCTAAATGATGACCGTTATCAGCCTTACTTAGTGTTTCCGCAGCAATACATTGAAAACCAGCAACCTATTGTTAATCAAATTTTGCCACATGATTTAGGGCAAGCTCAGGGCAATAAAAAAATTCCCTTGTTGATTATGCTTGATGGTAGTTGGCGTGAAGCCATAAAAATGTACCGTAAAAGTCCGTATTTGCACCAGATGCCAGTGTTATCCTTTGCCCCTGAGGCATTAGCGACGTATGCACTGCGTAAAGGCAGTCATGATTTTCAGCTTGGTACTGCTGAAGTGGCTTCATTGGCATTAACCGCAGCCCAAGAGCCGCAAAATGGTGTTGCGTTGTCTGCCTGGTTTGATTTATTTGTTGAGTCATCATTGCTTGGACGTAATCGCCGCGCTAAAGAAACCTTAACGCCGATAAATCAATATATTAACGCTTTTACTGATGCATTAGCTGTGAGCCTTGACCAACCGGTGAGTGATAAGTAAAAACCGGGCAATTTGCATCTTTTTGATTTTTACTGGATGCTAAATGGCAGCTCAATTGGATCGCTTGCTTGGTTTAAATCCTAAGTGCCATAATACAAATTTACCCGACTGCTAAGGATGATATAACAATTTTATGGAAGACCTACTCAATAGCTCTGGGCATAACAGCATGCAAAAATTAGTCATATTATGTAGACTCGAACCCGGATGCCTAGGCCCTGATGGCGTCGATCATATAATCACTTTTTGTCAACTTGCCGAGCGGAGCTTAGCCAATTTTAATGCCGATATATGCCAATGGTTTATCTCTCCTCGTTTTGATAAATCCTTAGCAGAAATTCAATACAGCCTTGCTGGTAAAATATTACCCCGCGATAAGGCCATCAAATTTGTGCAATCGTTCGATCAAAACCTTGATGATATAGAAGAGCGATTTGAAGACAAACTAACCCAGTTGATTAACCAATATATTGCCCGTAAACAGGCTCAATAAGGGTATATTGAGCCTGATGGTTGGCACGCTCTTTTTTACATAAGCCTATGCTGTATTGGGTTTAACATTCATAACAAGGAACATTATGACAACCCATACCCCAATTATTGCACAGGGCTCTTCTCGTTTAAACGTTGCCGATTTACATTTACTTTTGCAGCAACAGTTTGGCTTTGCTGAGTTTAGAGAAGGGCAGCAACAGGTCATCGAAACGATTTTGTCTGGTCACTCCGCGTTAGCGATTTTCCCCACTGGTTCTGGTAAATCTTTGTGTTATCAGTTTTGTGCTCAACAACTGCCCAATTTGACGTTAGTGATTTCACCATTATTGGCATTAATGAAAGATCAGCTGGCTTTTTTGGCCAGTAAAGGCATTGCTGCCGCCAGTATTGATTCGAGTTTAACCTACGAGCAAACTCAACAAGTTATGCGAGATATTCGTGACAAACAGACTCGGATATTAATGGTCTCGGTTGAGCGTTTTAAAAATGAGCGCTTTAGGCAGTTTTTACATTCTGTGCCGATTTCATTACTGGTGGTTGATGAAGCTCACTGCATTTCAGAGTGGGGGCATAATTTTCGTCCTGATTATTTAAAAATTCCGCAGTTTTGTCAGGCGTTTTCAATCCCACAAACCTTGTTACTAACGGCCACAGCAACAGAACAGGTTAAACGCGATATGGCCTCGCGGTTTGCATTGGCACCACAGCAGATTGTTCAAACTGGTTTTTATCGTTCAAATTTAGATTTGTCTGTGATTGCCGTGACTGAACAAGAGAAAAATCATCATCTTGTGCATTATGTAAAGCACTTTACGGCGAGTGATTGCGTAGGGATAGTGTACGTTACGTTACAGCACACGGCAGAAGACGTTGCCCAGCTGTTAAAAACGGCTGGGGTTAACGCGCAGGCGTATCATGCAGGGATGGAGCAAGAGTCACGACAAAGTATTCAGCAACAGTTTATGGATAATCAAGTCCAGGTGATAGTTGCGACTATTGCCTTTGGTATGGGAATAGATAAATCTGATATTCGCTTTGTTATTCATTATGACTTACCTAAATCGATAGAAAATTACAGTCAGGAAATCGGCCGAGCAGGGCGCGATGGTCAGCTATCTTATTGCTATACTCTGGCAAACTTGGATGGGTTAAATACGGTCGAAAACTTTGTGTATGGTGATACACCTGAGCCAGAAAGCATTGCTGATTTATTAGAGATTATTGCGACAGAAACGGATCAAGGGCGCTGGGAAGTGCAAGAGCTATCTTTGTCTACCGCTTGCAACATTAGAACGCTGCCCTTAAAAACCTTATTTGTGCAGTTAGAACTCATGGATGTGATTAAGCCAAGTTTTGCGTATTTTGCCGACTTTAAATATCGCTTTGTTGAAGACAAACACGTCATACTTAATCGCTTTAACCCTGAGCGCCAGGCATTTTTAAACCAGATATTTGAACATACGCATTTTAAAAAGATTTGGGGGCAACTGGATTTTGACCGTTTGTACCAGCAATATGGTAGCGAGCGTCAGCGGGTAGTTGCAGCGCTTGAATATCTAGCCGAACAACAATTGATTGTGCTTGAAACAAAAAAAATCACTCAAGTATTTACCGTCAATCAGCAAGCGTTGCAATCTACTTTGCAGCGACAGCAACTGACGCAACAATTATCGGACTATTTTAGTGATAATGAGCGCAAAGAAATTGTGCGGATAAGTAAGTTGGTCGCCTATTTTGAGCTCGACACCTGTTTAAGCTCTGCATTAGCGCTGTATTTTGATGATCACGCTGCGCCACAAACATGTGGCCATTGCAGTGTTTGTCGAGGGCAAATTGCGGTATTATCTAAACAGACGTTGCCTGCATTACCAGAGGCAGACAACATTGCCACTTTACTTGCACCATTGCAGCAAGTGGTTCAAGACAAATCGTTACCCACTTTGACCATAGCAACACAGGCTAAGTTTTTAGCTGGTATGGTGATGCCAAGATTTAGTCGATTGAAAGTTAAACAATTTCAAGGCTTTGGCCGTTTTAGTGCTTATCGATACCAAGACATTCTGGATGCTCTTAAGAAGGTGAATTCATGAAACCCGTTCCAGAAGCATTACTAAAGAAACACGCTAATTTAGTGCAAACTGAAGGCGTGACTGTCATTTCTCATACGCAGCGAGAAATCGGTGATTGGGTGCTGCAAACCCTTATGATTGAAAATTGTGATGTTCCCTTTAAGTACAAAAGACCTAAGCGCTTTAAAAGTTTGCAGGGTCAAAAGGTGAATTTAATTTATTACCCTTCTAAAGAAGTGATTGCAGGCTTTGAAATCGAAATAATGCAAGTCGTGCGGGTACGACGCTATTAATCACTCTACTACTGGTTCTGTACAATAGGTCATCTCGTTGAGCTGAACTCTTATAAACCTGATGGCAAACACAAGTCTGTCAACAAGGCTGCTACTGGCAGCCTTAATCCCACATAATAGTCGTAACCTATTGACGGCAGGCTGTTGATAATTTAAATACTATCTATTTATTACTGTAGTTAAATTCACTTACCGCCCGCCAAATTCGATAACGTAATTGAGCGTCTTTTGGTAGATAAAATACTGTGGGTAAACGACTGTCGTATGCTTGGGTTAGGCTGTCGCCTAGGGTTACAAATTGCACGGTTTTAGCATCTGTACACATCATTTTGGTGCTTGGTCCTTGCATTATGCTGTTCACTTGATAATACCGATAGCCCCAACCCTCAAGTGATAGGGTTTCTATTTCACCAAGTAATGTGACTTTATTACAATCTACTTGCTTATTTTGACCTATTTGAATTTCAATTAAATAGTCAGATTCATTATTGAGTTTAGGTAAGGTTAAAATGTGCTGCACCATAGCCTTACTCGGAGCAGGGAACATGTTTGTATCTGTTTGAGCCTGATAGTTATCTGCACTCATTACGCGGCTTTGCACCTTGATTGTGTTTAGTGTGTCGTTATTGGTTTTCGGTGTGGCTTGAGTTATCAATGGCATGCTCGTGATGAGCAAACTTGCAGCCAATATTAGTGGTTTACATTGTATGCTTGTGTTCATTGGTGTTATTTCCTTATTGAATATGAATACAGAGTAAACGGCTGAGACTGACAATGGGGTTATTTTATTAATTTAAAGTTTGTTTAAATTAGCATCTCTAATTGAGTTTAGTTCATAAGTGTGACATAACATACTGATAACCTTTGACACATTGTTTTTATCATAAGGTATCGTTTTCGATGCACAATAATCAAAATTTAGAACAAACATCGCAAATCTTGCATTTAGCGTTACCTAAAATGGCAGAGTTAGCTATCCCTGTAACGCCTGAAAACTATGCCATTTGGTATGATTATTTTGCCGAAACTAACCTCAACCTTAAACGTGCCATAGATGGTCTAATTGCCAATGATGTTAAGTTTACCCCAGAAGTCAATTTAGGCTTATATAATCGCTTTATTGAAGAGCACTCGCCAGAAATTATCGAAAACGTTCAAATTGAAACTCAAATATTGATCAATAGTCTCGTCAACAAAATTGAGCAACTTGGTCAAGGGACTGAGTCCTTTTCTGCTAATTTGAGTGGTTACGGTACTCAATTGCAAGCTAAGCCAAGCTCGGATGAATTAAACCTTATCGCGCTCAGTATTGCTGCTGAAGTTGAACAAGTGATTGCCAAAAATCGTGAAATGACCAGCAGCTTGGTCTCGTTGTCAGATGAAATTGCTAACCTAAAAAGTGAAATGGATAACTTAAGTAAGGTGGCCATGACTGATGAGTTGACCTCGCTGAAGAATCGCCGCGCTTATGAATTATTTGCAGCAGAGCAAATGACCAAATTTACAGACACTCAAACGGTTTGCAGTTTGTTAATGATTGATATCGATCATTTTAAGTTATTTAACGATACTTTTGGTCATCTAATTGGCGACAAAGTGTTAGCGTATGTGGCTTTAGCCATGAAAAATACAGTTAAAGGCGATGATTTAGTGGCGCGTTATGGCGGTGAAGAGTTTGTGGTGATGCTGCCAAATGCAAAACTGCATGATGCCGTCAATGTGGCAGAAAAAATTCGTGAGCGTATTTCACTTAAAAAGCTGTCTATCGGAAAAGAAAAGAAACAGAGTTTAGGCCATATTACCGTATCGATTGGTGTGGCGACCCTACAAACTGGGGATGATGCTGAGACGTTAATGGCGCGAGCAGACGAGCAACTCTATAAGGCGAAAAATGCTGGGCGTAACTGTGTAAAATACGCTTAAAAACGCATTAATCTCAGCAAAAAGGCCAATAATCGCTCTATTGGCCTTTTTAGGTTTAGTTACCCATTAGTGTATTTGTCTTGATTATCTAAATCCATGTGCATTTTAATCAGATGTTCTTCCATATCAAATGACACTTTAAAGCCTAATGATTTAGCTAAACTGGCCATGTTACGGTTTTCGAACATGGTAAAACCGGTTAAGTACAAGGTATTGTTGTTTTTGTAGTAATGGATCAGTTTTTCCAGTAACAGTTTGCCTAACCCAATACCTTGGTAATCACTGCGCACAGCCATTGCAAACTCGGCTTCTGTGTTGTCTGGATCGATTGAGGCCCTTACTGCACCTAAAGTGAGTTCGTCGCCATTTGCGGTGGTCGTGGTGGCAATAAATGCCATTTCGCGTGCATAATCAATTTGAGTCAATACCGCCATTTCTTCATGTGTCATCCGTGATCGCACGCCAAAATAACGTTTGTATCTGTCTTCATCGCTCAGTGAATTATCAAATTCTAAATGCTTAGGCTCATCTTCTGGCAAAATGGGTCTTAACATAACGGTTAAACCATTTTTAAGTGTTGAGATTTGTTCTAATTCTTTAGGGTAAGGCATTATCGCCAACCGGCCAATATTGTCTTGTGGGCTATCATGCAGGCGCATATTTACATCTAACAAGGTGATTTTTTCGCCTGCTGCTAGCACTGGATTGATGTCGATTTCAGCAATCTCAGGACAGTCGATAATTAAATGTGATATTTGGGTGAGCATGACGCACAATGCGTTCATATCAAGCCCTAAAGGCAAATGCCGATCACGCAGTTTATGGGTTTTAAGTGCTTGTATCACCATGTAGCGTGCTAAAGCCATGTTCAGTGGTGGTAGTGCCACGGCGGCATCACGGGTGGGGTCCCATTCTGAACCGCCTTCGCCAAGACAAATTGCTGGGCCAAAGACAGGGTCGTTAATGACCGAGACTCGAATTTCTTGTGCGCCCGCAGTTAACGCCATCTTTTGAATAATCAATCCATCAATTTTAGCATTAGGATTGATTTGATGAACCCGGTCAATGATTGAGTGGGCCGCATTACTCACATCTTCATCAGAGGTTAAGTTCAACACCACACCATGAACATCAGATTTATACAGGAGATCTGGTGATTGTACTTTTAATGCAACGGGATAGCCTGCGATATTGGCAATATTAACGGCCTCTTCAACATCACTGACAAACCAGGTGTCTATGGTGTTTAATCCGTAGGCTTTTAAAATATCAACAGCTTGATGGGTTTCAATCACGGTTTGACCGCAATCAATGGCTTGCTGAAGTAAGGTTCTGGCCACATTACGGTCTGCTGGAATATTGTCTGGAATAGACAAGGGGACTTCTTGCAGCAATTTTTGGTTGCGGCGATATTCCACCATGTGCATAAATGCACGTACCGCACCTTCTGGTGTGCGGTAGGTGGGAATGCCTGCTTTTGTGAAGCGCTTACGCCCGAGATAGGCTGAGTCTTCACCGCTCCAATTGGTTAAAATATTCAGTTTATGTCGGTTTGGGTGTTGGCTAATGGTGTCAATTAAGCTGGTGGCGATCTCGACACTTTCTGACAATATTGACGGTGAATGCAGCACTAAAATGGTATCAGCGTCATTGCTTTTCATTAAAATATCGAGGGTTTTGGCATACCGTTGATGATCGGCATCTCCAATCATATCGATAGGGTTTTGTCTTGACCAGGTGTCTGGTAACACCTTATTGAGTTCATTGATGGTGGTTTCTGATAACTGCGCTAATTTTCCGCCTTTAATGATCAACTCATCTGCTGCAAGAACCGCGGGGCCTCCACCATTGCTCATGATGACTAATCGCTCGCCTTTTAATGTTGTAGAGTGGGCTAAGCTTTCTACTGCGGCGAAAAGCTCAATTAAGTCGTTTACCCTTAACATACCTGCGCGACGAAATGCCGCTTCATAAACTGCGTCGTTACCGCCAACACCGCCGGTATGGATCATTGCCGCTTTAACCCCTTCATGACTGCGACCAGATTTAATGACAAAAATGGGCTTGTTGCGTGAAGCGGCTCTAGCTGCGGATAAAAAATGACGCTTTTCGTTGATTGAGTCGATATAAAGCATGATTGCACTGGTTTTACTGTCTCGACCTAAATAATCTAGTAATTCGTCAAAATCAATGTCAGTTGCATCGCCTAACGAAATAAACGATGAAAACCCAATGCCTTTATTGTTGGCCCAGTCTAATACCGTGGTGCAAATAGCAGCTGATTGCGACACAAAAGCAATTTTACCTGAAATAGCCCCCGCATGTGCCAAACTGGCATTTAAACCAATAGGAGGCAAAATCATGCCTAAGCTGTTTGGACCAAGTAAGCGCATGCCATAACGTTTTGCATATTGCTTTGTTAATGCTAATAAATTATTGCCATGCTCGTCGGTTTGCAGCGCCATGCCAGAGGCCATAATAATGGCCACTTTGCAGCCAAATTGAGCCAAACGTTCAACTATGCTCGGCACTTTTTGCGCGCTAGTACATATGATGGCTAAATCCGGTTTAATTGGCAGGGCTTCAATATTAGGGTAAGCAAGTACCCCCATTACCGCAGTATATTTTGGCGTAACAGGCATGATTGGCCCAGAAAATCCACTTGAGAGTAGGTTTTTCATAATGCCCTTACCAGCCCGTTTATTGCCGTTTGACGCCCCAATGACGGCTACAGAAGTGGGCTTAAATAGCGAGTGAATACTGCGTTGACTCATGTTGGCGTCCTTGGGTTACAAACGATGACAATCAGATTAGCATATTCTCAATAAAATGATGATGTTGCTATACAATATCGGGATTAATTTGATCTGTTAACTATAGCACCTTGCCAGTTTGGTTGTTTGCACAAAAAAAAGGGATCTTATAAAAGATCCCTTTAATAATACAATGGCAGTTATGTTCAGTTCTGCTTTGAGCCTTCAAGCGTTGATTGAGCTGAACTTGGAGAATAAATTCCAATAATACGACTAATTAATGCTTTACTGTCTTCAATTGCAATATACAGGCAAGGGATCAAACACAGGGTGACTACAGTTGCAAATAACACCCCAAATGCCAATGACACTGCCATAGGGATCACCATTTGCGCCTGCATGCTGGTTTCAGACATGATTGGCACTAAACCAATAAAGGTGGTTAAAGAGGTCAACATAATGGCTCTAAAACGTTTACAACCTGCATTGAGCACAGCTAAACGCATAGGTACTCCTGCTTTGCGCGAGTTATTAACATAGTCGACCATCACCAATGAGTCGTTAACCACCACACCTGCTGCGGCAATAATACCAAACATAGATAGTGCACTTAAATCTATGCCTAATATGATGTGCCCCATAACCGAGCCAATAATCCCAAATGGGATCACTGACATGATCATCACAGGTTGGATGTACGAGCGAAGTGGAATTGCCAACAAGCTGTAAATCACCAGCATGGATAAAATAAAGTCACGTAGCTGAGTATTAGCGCTATCAAGTTGTTCTTGAATGTTACCCGACACTTCACTGCGAACTTGAGGGTATTTTAGCAACAGCTCAGGAATAAAGTTATCACGTATATCTTTTGCAAGCTTAAAGGGTTCTGCTTGCTCTGCATCAACAGAAGCCCACACGTTAATGGTACGGCTGCCATTTTCACGACGAATACTGTTAACCCCCTGAACCACTTTAATGTCAGCTACTTCTGATAAGGGCAATTCAGCACCTTGAGGTGTTTTAATTAACACATCTTGTACTAACGCAATTGAATTACGTTGATCTTCTGGGTAGCGAAGCATGACTTTGATCTCTTCGCCATTGCGAATAATACGCTGAGCCTCTAAACCGTAAAAACTATTGCCCACTTGTGAAGCGATATTTGCCAGGGTTAAACCAAGTACATTGGCTAATGGTTTTAGCTCAAACTGCACCTCTTTGGCGCTAGATTGACGACTGTCGTTAACATCGCTTACGCCTTTTAAGCCATTTAGCTTCTCTTTCAAGGCTAACGATGCTGCCACAAGTTGGGTTTCGTCATTACCTTCTAGTCTAAAGCTGATGTCACCGTCTTCACGGCCGCCACCCATTAAACTGTCTTGAATGGTAAAGGACTTAACCCCTGGAATTAACGGCATGGCCTGACGCCACAGTTCTGCTAGCGCAAAGGTGTCCATAGGACGTAATTCTGGATCAACTAGCTTTGTCATGACTTCTGCGCTGGTTTGACTGCGAAGGTCAACCTGCATATCAGAAATCATTCGTTGGCCGTATTCGTCTTCAACTTTTTTATCAACTCGATACAGCGTTTCCTCAATGGCGAGTGCCGCTGCCAAGGTGGCTTTTTCAGACGCGTCAACGTTCATTTCAATTTTAATGCGCGGAAAGTCGTGTGGAATTTTTGGCTGACCAATAAAGCGCACTAATCCGCCCCCGTATAACCCTGCACAGACTAAAATTAAACTGACAAACAGCATGATGGCGGCGTAGCGATATTTAATGGCAATTTCAAGCGATGGGCGATAAAAGTTTTCGATATATTTGCTTAAATTACGGTCAACATTGCTTTGAATAAAATTCACCCCATTGCGCAGCCAGTCTAGCGGGTTTTTAGAGCCAGCTTTGACTTTCTTGGGTTTTTTCATGTGAGCCAAATGCGCAGGTAAAATCAATTTTGACTCAACCAATGAAAAGAGCAAACATAAAATGACCACATAACCAATCGCCTGACCAAAGGCAGAAGAGGGACCATCATCCATGGTGATGGGTAAAAAAGCTGCAATTGTGGTTAATACACCAAAGGTGGCTGGCATAGCGACTTTTTGCACGCCGCGGATAACACTTTCGACACTGTGGCCGTGATCTTCTGATTCGCTGTGGGCACTTTCCCCCATCACGATGGCATCATCTACCACAATACCGAGCACTAAAATAAACGCGAATAAACTGATCACGTTGATGGTGACATCAATAAAAGCCATTGGCATAAAGAGTAGGGTACCTAAAAAACAAACAGGTAAGCCCATCATGACCCAAAATGCTAAACGAACACGTAAAAACAGGGCTAGCATTAAAAATACCAATACTGCGCCGCTTTTCATGCTATCGAGCATGAGTTCTAATCGACCATCGAGGTAGTAGGTCATGTCAACCCAGGGTTCAAGCTTAACACCGTGAGGTAACGCTTTTTGTTTTTTCTCTACATAGGTTTTTATGGTGGCGGCAACGTCGGTAATACTTTGGTTTTTAGCTGCACCAATAAAGAAAGTAACTGAGTTTTTACCGTTAAATTTAGAGTATTGAATACCTTCTTCAAAACCATCATTAACCACAGCGATATCGCCTAACGATAATGTTGTACCATCATCTAGGGTTAGCAATGGTAAATCTTCAAACTCATAACCAACATAAGCTTGGTTTTGAACCCGCAGGTTTATGTAGCCATTTTCAGCTTTAATTTGGCCGGCTGACATATTGCGTGAATAGCCCTGAACCGCTTGGGCAACATCGTTAAAGGTCAGGCCAAATTCACGCAGTTTATCTTTACTGACCTCGATGCTGATCTCATAACCTAAACCACCGTAATACTCTGAAATATTAACGTTTGGTAGTTGCATTATTTCGTTGTGGATTTTGTCGCCTAAATCTTTAAGTTGGCGCTCAGACATGTCACCGTAAAGACTTAAATACATCACCTCCTGACGAAACTTAATCCGTTCAACTTTCGGCGGCTCCATGTCAGCAGGAAAGGTAGAGATTGAATCAATTTCAGATTTAATTTCATCTAATACCACTAATGGGTCGTAAGATTCTTCAACCTGAAAATAACCCTGAGCCATATTACGGTTCGAATAGGTGATAACCCGTTTTAAGCCTTGGACGCTTTCAAGAGCCTGCTCAATCTTAATGGTGATACCTTCTTCCACTTCTTGTGGGGCGGTACCCGGATATACAGCGCTAAATTCAATCCAGTTGATTTCTACTTCAGGAAAAAATTGTTTTCTAATGGTGCTGGCGGTTAATAAACCGCCTAATAAAATAATGATCATTAGCAAGTTTGCCGCCACACTGTTGCGGGCAAACCAAGCTATAAGACCTTTGTGAGTATCAGCCATGATTGTTATTCACCTTCCATCGCAAGTTCAGAGTCATCTTTTTCTGCTGGCGGCTCTTTTTGCAGAATTCGGTCTTCGGGTAGGGCGACTTTCATGCCATCAACGGGGTAATCAAGTGCGGAGGTAATTAATTGCATGCCAGACTCTAAGCCCTGCGTTATTACGACATTAGCACCGTCCTGGCGGATAACTGTGACGGGTTTATACCTAAGGGTCTTTTCTGCGTCCATGATAGCCACCGCGCCGTTAACAATAAGGTGGCGAGGCACAACAGCAACACTACCGGCCTGTAACCCTTCAATATTTGCAGTAACATAAGTGCCGTAACGCAATTCATTTTTACCCGTTGATAAACCATATGGATCGTCAATTTCGGCAACCAAATAAGTCATGCGGCTTTTACTGTCAACAACCCCTTCACTGCGAACAATTTTACCGGTCCATGCCTGTTTACTGCCGGCAAAATTACCCGATAAACTGACATTAGCATTGACGCCTTTATCGACTAAATATTGCATTTCTTTGTCTGCAATGGGTAAGCGCACTTCGGCTTTGTCGGTATTTAATACTCTGCCAATAGGGCTGCCTTTGCTCACAAATGAACCCAAGCCTATTTCTCGGGCCTCTATCAATGCATCATAAGGAGCACGAATGATGGTTCGCTCTAGGTCGCGTTTGGCTCTATTTAAGCTGGCTTCTGCGCTTTTTAATTTTGCTAACTCTTGTGCTAATTGCGGTTTACGCAAACTCAAATCCGTTGGCTCTCTGTTGGTGATATCTGCCCATTCACGGATAGCAACCTCAGCATTTGCACGCTCTTGAACTAACGAAGCTTGCGATGAAGCGATACTTGCTTGTGCGTCTAGTAAGCTTGATTGGTAATCACTTGGATCGATTTTAGCTAAAATCTCGCCTTTTTTAACAAATCCACCTTTAACAAAGTTGGGATCTAAATAAATAATTTCACCGCCGACTTGGGCAACGATGTCTGTCATGTATTTTGCATTAACAACACCATAAGAGCTGACTTCAAAGGTCATGGGTTGATAAATTACTTCTTCAACCGATACTAGCGGAGTGCTATCTATTTCAGGTTTTTCTTCAGGTGGTTTTTTTAGTGCAGAAAGCCCAACAAGCCCAACAATGCCAATGCCCAATACAATAATGGGTAAAATAATCTGTTTTTTAGTCGCCACAATGCTTCCTTTTAAATGATTTGTGATTGCAGTGTTACCCTTAATGGCTTGCAATTAATCTATTTTTCTATTGTTTATATTAATCGATATGTTTCGACTATGTTGTGTCAATGTGTAAACTTGTGTTTCAAAATAAGCTAAACAGTCGATTCAGCTTTTTCTTTAGCTTAAATTGACAGTGTTTAATTTTAGCCAAAATAGGAATAAATCCATGCAGATCCCTAATACACCTCGTTTAACACTGTCATTAATGAGTCTTGATGACGGTGCGTTGATGTATGAATTAGATCAAGATGAACGGGTTATGCACTTTCTCAATGGGGGCATTAAAACCACACAAAATCAGATTGATACTGTAATGTTGCCAAGATTAGCTCAGTATTTAAATCCCGCAAAAGGTTGGGGTTTGTGGAAAGTTGAAGCGCTAGATTGCGCTGAAAATGATAAATACCAATTGAGTGGTCAGTATTTGGGGTGGATTTTAGTCAGGCCAATGCATTTTTTCACCCAACCTGAACTACATAATATTGAACTTGGCTGGCGCTTTAAATATGACTGTTGGGGCAAAGGCTACGCGACAGAAGCGGCGAAGGCAGTAATGCAGGCAATCAGTGCTTGTGGTGATGTGACCCATGTAAGTGCGATAGCGGTTGAAGATAATCATGCATCAATTGCGATTATGAAAAAGCTTGGCATGACTTTTTTGTACAAACGAATTCACCGAGATCCATTAGGCGATACTGAGGCTGTTTTTTATCAAAAAACAGTTTAAAGCCTGTGGTTGTGAGCAGCTTATTTGAAAGCGCTTATTGCGAAGCAAAAAAAGAGCAGAAAGTCTGCTCTTTTTGTCATGTTAAGTCAGTTTGATAATTACTTTTTTGCGTCTAAGTAGCGTTCTGCATCTAATGCAGCCATACAACCTGTGCCAGCAGAGGTAATTGCTTGACGGTAATGTTGATCCATTACGTCACCACATGCATAAACGCCTTCAATGCTGGTTTGTGTCGCATTGCCTTGCAAACCACTGTTTACTTTTAAGTAACCGTGGTTCATTTCTAATTGGCCTTCAAAAATACCTGTGTTAGGGCTGTGACCAATAGCAACGAATACACCGGCAACCTCTAAATCTGTGATTGAGCCATCTTTGGTGCTTTTCTTTTTAAGACCCGTTACACCCATATCATTGCCTGTCACTTCTTCCAGGGTTTGGTCTAGGTGTAAAATGATATTGCCGTTAGCCACTTTGTCCATTAAGCGGTCAATCAGAATTTTCTCTGAACGGAAACTATCACGGCGATGAATTAAGTGAACTTCAGAAGCAATGTTACTTAAGTAAAGTGCTTCTTCAACTGCGGTGTTACCACCGCCAATGACCGCAACTTTTTGGTTACGATAAAAGAAACCGTCACAAGTTGCGCAAGCTGATACGCCACGGCCCATAAAGGCTTCTTCAGATGGAAGGCCTAAATACTTAGCAGAAGCACCCGTTGCAATAATTAATGCATCACAGGTAAATTCGCCATTGTCGCCTTTTAAACGAAAAGGACGCTCAGTTAAATTAACTTCATTGATGTGGTCAAAAATAATTTCAGTGTCAAACTTTTCAGCGTGCTTTTGCATGCGTTCCATTAATGCTGGACCGGTTAAGTCTTCTGCATCGCCTGGCCAGTTTTCAACTTCAGTCGTAGTGGTTAATTGACCACCTTGCTGCATACCTGTGATCATTACAGGTTTTAAATTTGCACGCGCAGCATAAACCGCAGCGGTATAGCCAGCAGGGCCAGAACCTAAAATTAATAGGTTAACGTGACGAGCTTCACTCATGATTTTATTCTCCGATAACATGCCTTAAGCAATTTGCATGGGATTGTATGGAATTTACATCGGCGGGTAAAGGGAAGTTAACGGTAGTAAATCGATTGCGTTAATCTATTGTGTAAATAATATTGTTCAAGATAAAACAGATAAAGCGCGACGAGGGAATTGTCTGGCAATCTAAGCGTCATTTGCTCAACAAAGCAGGATCTGTTTTACACAACCCTTTAAACTGTGTTTGATGGCCATATTGACATCGTTATCGACTTTTTATGCACAATAACGACACTGTAGAGCCGATGGCTTTTAGAAATGAACAACAAGTTTCTTTGTAAGATCAACACGTCTTGATGTTGATCTTACATCCGCCGAAATTCCGGCAAACCGAACCAAAGTTAATTTTCAGCGTTTAATACACTAAATGACAAGACGGTAAATTATTTTTTTCTAAATAATTCTGGTGGTATTCCTCGGCAATGTGGAATGTTTGTATCGGTACAATTTCAGTCACAATATGACGTTGACCCCATTTTCCACTGCGCGCGAGCGCCAGCTTTGAGCTTTCAGCAAGTGCTTTTTGCTCTTTATCATGGAAGAAAATAGTACTGCGATATTGAGTACCAATGTCACCGCCCTGCATATTGAGCATGGTTGGGTTATGGTTTTTCCAAAATGTATCTAATAAATCATTGTAGCTTACAATGCTTGGGTCAAATTCAACCTGAACAACTTCAGCATGGCCAGTGGTGCCTGTTTTGACTTCTTTGTAGGTAGTAGCACTGTCTTTACCACCCATGTAGCCACAGGTTGCGTTAATTACGCCATTAATTTCTCTGAAAAAATATTCAACGCCCCAAAAACAGCCTGCCCCAAATGTTGCTAACGCCATGATGTACCCTTAAAACAGTTTAGAAGTCTAGATGGCTGTAATTGTGTTGAATGTTGACGATTTTTGCAAGCAAACTTTTATTAATAAATAAATCTAACTTATAGCAACAATAAAATACATTGTGGCTATGATAGAATCCGCGCAAATAGGCTATTAATCTAACGTGCTCAACTGTACGTGAGTGAATGTGCCACATAATAATGAGACAAGGAGTTCATCGTGTTATCTGACCTGTTGATAAACAATGATTTTTTAGATTATACCTTAGCCAATCCCAATCAATTGCCAAGCGCCTATGACTTTATGCTAGGGGATCATACCCGTGTAGATGTATGGGACACAGGTGTAATAGTTTTCACCCCGTTAGATGCAACCAAAGACATTGTATTGTCATGTGCTGTTCACGGTAATGAAACCGCACCCATAGAAATATGCAATCAAATCATTAAAGATCTGCTCACTCAACGCATCATGGCTAAGCAACGCGTACTGTTTTTAATTGGCAATCCCGCAGCTATTATCAATCAAACCCGGTTTATCGATGAAAACATGAATCGCTTATTCAGTGGCGCGCATTCAAAAGGTGAGGGCTTAACGCATCCTGAACGTCATCGTGCAAAAGCACTTGAACAATACGTAGCTGATTTCTTTAATTCCAATAATGATCGTCAACGCATCCATTACGATTTGCATACTGCGATCCGTGCTTCTAAGCATGAAAAATTTGCCATCTATCCTTATCGACCAGGCCGCGCTTACAGCGCAGAACAAATTATGTTTTTAGCGGCATGTGGTGTCGACACGATTTTGTTTCATCATGAACCTACCACCACTTTTAGTTATTACTCTTCAGAACAATTTAACGCAGATGCCTTTACCGTAGAGCTCGGTAAAGTGATGCCGTTTGGTCAAAATGATATGAGTCGTTTTAGCCAAACTCATACTATGCTTGAAAAACTAATTACTGAAACCACTCTTGCTCCGATTGAATTCGATTCGAGTAAAGTCAATTTGTACAAGGTTTCTCGCTCTATAAATAAGCATTTCGATGACTTTGCCTTTAATTTTGCCAATGATGCCGAAAATTTCAGTGCCTTCAAGCAAGGTGAGGTATTGGCCACAGAGGGCGGACAGCAAATTGTGGTAGAACATCCACAAGAGGCTATTGTATTTCCTAATGCTAATGTGCCTATTGGGCAACGGACGGTGCTATGCCTAGTGCCAGCGCCAAACGAGAATATTATCAATACCCAATCAAACTGAAGATACTCAGAAACATGTATTCAAGTTGTAGTCGTAAAGCAAAATATACATGTTAATTGTGAGTAAAATGCGTTTAGAGTGAGAGTAAGTATTGATAGGTAGTTTACGTTAACGTAATGTTTACTTGCATAGTATCAATAAAGCCATGTTTATGTTGAACATGGCTTAACAATAATAAGAGCATAATATGAGCAACGCACCACTGACCAATGAAACAGTGCACCGTGTCAGCTTCTTAGACAAAGCGTCATTGCACATTCCCATTTTGCGAATTTTACAAGCAGATGGCACCACCTATGAAAATGCGGTTCTGCCAGTTATCGACAAGACTTTAGCCGAAAAAATCTTTGATACTTGTGTTTTTACTCGAGTATTAGACGAGCGTATGTTGGGTGCGCAACGTCAAGGCCGTATTAGTTTTTACATGACCTGTACCGGTGAAGAAGCCTCAATAGTAGGCAGTACAGCAGCACTTGATAAAGACGATGTTATTTTGGCTCAATACCGTGAACATGCCTCATTGCGTTATCGCGGGTTTAGCACTGAACAATTTATGAATCAGATGTTCAGTAACGAGAAAGATTTAGGTAAAGGCCGGCAAATGCCTATCCATTACGGCTGCCGCGAACTGAATTATCAAACTATTTCATCACCCTTGGCAACGCAAATTCCACAGGCAACAGGTGTTGCATACGGTATGAAGTTACAAGGCAAACGTAATGTCGCTATTTGTTACTTCGGTGAAGGCGCTGCCTCAGAGGGCGATTTTCATGCGGGTTTAAATATGGCCGCAGTACTTAAATCGCCAGTTATTTTCTTTTGCCGTAACAATGGTTATGCCATTTCAACACCAACAGAAGAGCAGTTTGCGGGTAACGGCATTGCTAGCCGTGGTGTTGGTTATGGTATGCACACAATCCGTGTTGATGGTAACGACATGCTAGCGGTGCTTGCAGCAACACAACAGGCGCGTGCCCATGCATTAGAGCATAATGCCCCAGTACTCATCGAAGCCATGACATATCGTTTAGGGGCACATTCTTCATCAGATGACCCGTCAGGTTATCGCTCAAAAGATGAAGAAGCCAAATGGCAACAGCATGATCCGGTTAAACGCTTTAAATTGTGGATGATTAATAAAGGTTGGATCAGCGAAGCTGACGAAGCCAAATTATTTGAACGCTACCGTGAAGAAGTGTTAGCGGCAGTAAAAGTGGCCGAAAAACTACCTATTCCTATGCTTGATGAAATCATTGAAGACGTGCTCGATAAACCAACGCCAGCGCTTAAAAAGCAGCTGAAAGAATTAAAAGAGCACATCAATAAGTATCCAAAAGCCTATCCTAAAAGCGCAGGGAGACTGTAACCGTGGCTCAAATGAATATGTTACACGCCATCAATGAGGCGTTATCGATTGCCATGAAAGCTGACGAGCGCATGGTTATTTTTGGTGAAGACGTGGGCCACTTTGGTGGTGTTTTTCGTGCAACTTCTGGATTACAAGAGCAATTTGGTCGTGACCGTTGCTTTAATACACCGTTAACAGAGCAGGGCATCGCCGGTTTTGCCAATGGCCTGGCATCATTTGGCATGACTGCGGTTGCTGAAATTCAGTTTGCTGATTATATTTTCCCAGCCTTTGATCAAATCGTTAATGAATCTGCAAAATTTAGATACCGCAGTGGTAATCAATTTGATGTGGGGGGATTAACCTTTCGCACACCTTATGGCGGTGGTATTGCTGGTGGTCATTACCATTCGCAATCGCCAGAAGCTTACTTTACTCAAACCCCAGGGCTAAAAGTGGTTGTGCCACGTAATCCTGAGCAAGCTAAAGGTTTATTATTAGCTTCAATTCGAGACCCTAACCCCGTTATTTTCTTTGAGCCTAAACGTTTATACCGCGCCTCAGTAGGTGAAGTCCCCGCTGGCGATTATCAAATCGAACTGGGCAAAGCACAAGTGGTTAAACAAGGCCGTGACATAACCGTATTAGCGTGGGGCGCGCAGATGGAAATTGTTGAAAAAGCTTGCGAGCGTGCCGAAAAAGAAGGTATTTCATGCGAAATTATCGACTTACGCACTCTAGCGCCTTGGGATGTCGACACGGTGGCTAAATCGGTGACTAAAACCGGCCGTTTATTGATTAACCATGAAGCGCCACTGACTGGCGGGTTTGCGGGTGAAATTGCCGCAACCATTCAACAAGAATGTTTCTTATCGCTTGAGTCGCCAATTAGTCGAGTGTGTGGTTTAGATACGCCGTATCCATTAATTCACGAAAAAGAATACATGCCAGATGAATTGAAAACCTTCGAAGCCATCAAAGCTTCAGTTGCGTTTTAGGAGTAAGATATGATTAAAGATTTTATTTTACCCGACATCGGTGAAGGTGTAGTGGAATGTGAATTAGTAGATTGGTTAGTGAGCGAAGGTGATATCGTCACCGAAGACCAGCCGATTGCTGACGTAATGACAGACAAAGCATTAGTGCAAATACCGGCGCCTCATGCTGGCAAAATCACTAAGCTATATTATGCCAAAGGTGATATTGCCATTGTTCATCAACCGCTTTATGCCGTAGAAATGGACATTGATGACTCAGAGCCAACGCAAGTCCCAATGGCAGAAGTCACGCCTGTTGTAGAAGGCCGTTCTGAGGTTGCTTGTACGAGTCAGTCAAACGTAGAAGACTTTTTATTGCCAGATATTGGTGAAGGTATTGTCGAGTGTGAGCTCGTTGAGTGGCTGGTTGAAGAAGGTGATGTGGTGGTTGAAGACCAACCGATCGCCGATGTGATGACAGATAAAGCGCTCGTACAAATACCCGCGATGAAAGCCGGTAAAATAGTCAAACTATATTACCGTAAAGGCCAACTTGCGAAAGTTCACTCGCCTTTATTTGCCATTGAAGTAGAAACAGACACCGTACAGGATATTGCACCAGAGCAGGTGCTACAGCAAGCTGACACTTCACCAGTATTGGTTAGCGCAGAGCCTGTTGCGCAAGGTAAGGCTTTAGCCAGTCCTGCCGTTCGACGTTTAGCGCGATCACTTGACATTAACATAGCCCTGGTTTCTGGTAGTGGTAAAAACGGCCGCGTTTATAAAGAAGATATTGAACGCCATCAACAAGGTGCTGCTAAGCCTACTGTTGCAGCCTCTACAAACAGCGCAAACGTTTCAGCATCGAGTCAAGTTAGTACCACCACCGAAGTGGCAACTATTAGTCATTCTGGTGTGGATCGCGTTGAGCCGATAAAAGGTGTTAAAGCGGTGATGGCGAAGATGATGGTTGAGTCGGTATCGACTATTCCACACTTTACTTACTGTGAAGAGTTTGATTTAACAGAGTTAGTTGCTCTTCGCGACAATATGAAACAACGTTATTCAACCGATGAAGTTAAACTCACCATGATGCCATTCTTTATGAAGGCCATGTCATTAGCGATTACCGAGTTTCCCATACTTAACAGCCAGGTGAATGCTGATTGTACCGAGCTGACTTATAAATCACGTCATAACATTGGTATGGCCGTTGACTCAAAAGTGGGTTTATTGGTGCCGAATGTCAAAGATGTGCAAAGTAAGTCTATTTTGGACATTGCCGCCGACATTACGCGTTTAACCGCTGCAGCTCGCAGTGGCCGTGTATCGCCAGCAGATTTAAAAGACGGTACGATTTCAATCTCTAATATTGGCGCCTTGGGTGGCACGGTTGCTACACCTATTATTAATAAACCCGAAGTGGCCATCGTTGCTTTAGGTAAGTTACAGGTGTTGCCACGCTTTAATGTTAAGGGCGAAGTAGAAGCGCGAAAAATAATGCAAGTGAGCTGGTCTGGGGATCATCGTGTCATTGATGGCGGAACTATCGCACGATTCTGTAACTTGTGGAAACACTACCTAGAACAACCGCAAGAAATGCTATTGGCCATGCGTTAAGCTCGCAATAGCAATGCACAGTTTTATCTAAAAGGACGCAATCGCGTCCTTTTGTTTTCAGCCTCTTTTTCGTATAATCTGCGGATAATCTCAATCGCTTGGAACCTGTATGAGTCTGTCGGCACCTAAAATTGAAACTATCGAGTATCCGTTTCCACCCAAACCTGCCGTGTTGTCTGACGCTGAAAAAGCACAATATAAAGCACGAATTAAACAGTTGTTGATCGATCAAAATGCGGTGTTAGTCGCCCATTATTACACCGATCCTGAAATTCAAGCTTTAGCAGAAGAGACGGGCGGCTGTGTGTCTGACTCGCTAGAGATGGCGCGTTTTGGCCGTGACCATCCTGCTAAAAAATTAATTGTTGCAGGGGTTAAGTTTATGGGCGAAACCGCCAAAATCTTAAGTCCAGAAAAAACCATTTTAATGCCAACACTAGAAGCAACCTGTTCATTAGATTTAGGATGTCCAATCGAGCAGTTTAATGCGTTTTGTGATGCGCACCCAGATCACACTGTGGTGGTTTACGCCAATACATCTGCCGCAGTAAAAGCTCGTGCTGATTGGGTTGTCACTTCCAGTATTGCGTTAGAAATTGTTGAGCATCTTGATAGCCAAGATAAAAAAATTATTTGGGCACCAGACCGTCATTTAGGCTCTTACATCAACAAACAAACTGGCGCAGACATGTTGTTGTGGCAGGGCGAATGTATTGTCCATGATGAGTTTCAAGCCAAAGCGCTACGTGAGCTCAAAAAACTTCACCCAGGTGCGGCAATTTTGGTTCACCCAGAGTCACCAGCAAGCGTGGTTGAACTTGCCGATGCAGTAGGCTCAACTAGCCAGTTGATCAAAGCTGCGCAAACGATGGCAAATGACACCTTTATTGTGGCCACCGATCGCGGCATATTTTACAAAATGCAACAAGCTGCGCCAGGTAAAACATTAATTGAAGCTCCGACAGGGGGTAATGGCGCCACTTGTAAAAGTTGTGCACATTGTCCTTGGATGGCCATGAATGGTTTACAAGCCATTGAACAATCATTGATCAATAGTGACAAATCCAATCACGAAATTTTTGTTGATGATGAGCTACGCGTTAAAGCACTTATCCCACTGACACGCATGCTCGATTTTGCTAAAGGGCTAAACATGAAAGTGAAGGGCAATGCTTAAAAAGCACTTAGCCTCGTAAGCATAAAAAGCCGACAGCAAGTCGGCTTTTTTATGGCTAATTTTAGTTGCCTAATTGATTAGATCTAAGCCGTTGACGTATTGGCTTGCAGGTAACAAAAAGCCCCGCATAAATGCGAGGCTCTTATCTAAGTAATCTATTAAATAGATTATTTAGCGTTCATTAATGCAACTGTGTTGTCTAGCATGCGGTTACTGAAACCCCATTCGTTGTCATACCATGCCATAACTTTCACTAAACGACCTTTAACACGTGTTTGTGTCGCATCGAAATTAGATGAGAATGGGTTGTGGTTGAAATCGATAGACACTAAAGGCTCTTCATTAATCGCTAACACTTGATTTAGTGGTGACGTTTTAGCCGCATCAGCAACGATTTGGTTAATTTCTTCAACAGTTGTATCGCGTGATGCTAAGAAGGTTAGGTCGACTAACGATACGTTTACCGTTGGAACACGTACTGCTAAACCGTCAAATTTACCTTGTAGCTCAGGAACCACTAATCCTACCGCAGCTGCTGCACCCGTTTGTGTTGGGATCATAGACATTGCCGCTGCACGAGCACGACGTAAATCAGTGTGGTATACGTCTGACAAACGTTGATCGTTAGTGTAAGCATGGATAGTCGTCATTAAACCTGACTCTATACCAACCGCATCACTTAATGGCTTAGCCACTGGAGCTAAACAGTTAGTGGTACATGAAGCATTTGAAATCACAGTCATGTCGGCAGTTAATACGTCTTGGTTAACACCGTAAACAACAGTTGCATCTACGTTTTTACCAGGAGCTGAAATGATCACTTTTTTAGCACCAGCATCTAAGTGCGGCTGAACAGCAGCCTTAGAAGTGAAAATACCAGTACATTCGTATACCACATCAACGTTTAATTCAGCCCAAGGCAATTTAGAAGGATCGCGTTCTTGGAAAGTCAGGATTTTGTCGCCATTAACATAGATAGCTTCATCATCGTGATCAACTTTGGCATTGAAACGACCATGCACAGAATCGTACTTGGTTAAATGGGCGTTGATTGATGCGTCACCTAAATCGTTTAATGCAACGATTTGGATTGGATAATCTTTTTCGCTTTCATAAAGTGCACGTAGAACATTTCTTCCGATACGGCCATAGCCGTTAATAGCAACACGGATAGTCATCTCATATCCCTCAAGTGATAAAATAATTTGGTGGCATGCTGATCGCCTGGTTGTAAAATTACCAAATTAACCGTAATGGTCAAGTTAAATCACCCTAAATTGGCAAAATAGGGGGATTATTTTGTATTTTTTTTACATTTAGCACGTTTTGAAGATAATTTAAGCACAGTTTTGTAAGTTGGCACATTAAGTCAGACTCAGATCAGCTTGGCTAATTTAGCATAACATGGTGTTTATTTGAGCAACAGTTCACTGGCACTGTTGGCAAAAGATCCACTCATTACCGAAGCAATTAATTCAGTAGCTTGCTGATCTAATCGCTGAGCGAGGTGCTTATTCCCTTGGATAATCGCCAATAATTGTTCTTCATTGACATGATTTGGGCTTATTAATAAATAGGCACGTGTTAATAAGTATTCTTTTTGGTGATCTTGTTGTTGTTTGTAAATTGATGCCAGTGCTAAAAACCAGTCAGGACTAATTAATTCTGCCTCTGTGTTAGCCAATAATGTTAGGTAGAGATGCTTGGCATCGTTTGGTTGATAACGCACATAATGGGCTGCCAATTGGCTGATAATTTCAGGGTCGGTTAATTGTCCTTGCTGATAAGTTTGCTCAACAATGGCAAGACCAGCCTGATCATTAAATCGTATCCATCGATAATAAGCTAAATGGAGATCATTATTATTTTGAGTAAACGCTTGTAGCTCTGCTAACGTTTGCGTGCTAACAGCAAATGCACGTTCACGATCCCGTGTTCGGTCTGTATTGAGTTTATGTTGAACACCGGCGGCAAGTTCGATGCATTTGCTGTAATTTTCAAGGTAGATAAGCTGCTGGTAAAGCTCTTTTCCTGTTGGAGCAGAACTCTGTTTTAGTAAGTATCTATGGCGAATAAGATCCCCTTTTTCAAATCGACACCAACTATCTTTGTGTAAATCGCTACAAAGTTCAGGATTATTTTTACAAATTAGGTCGCTATTACGGTCATTATCGCAGCCAAAAAGACCAAAAAATGCCCCAATAAATGTAAATGATGTAATTAATACAAAATTTTGGCTCAAAACCGTCTCCGAGAGGTAAATTGTCTAATAAAATTACATATTTACCGAAAATTTGTTACTGGCGAAATGTCGTGTATTTCATTACAATGTCGCCGACCAAGAGGGTAAAACCCATACAACAATTTAATTATTGGTCTTTTCTTTTTGTTACTCAAACCTTTCTGTTAAAAAACTGGAAAAGTGAGATAAAGGATCCCTACATGAGCGCAGATAAACATTTACAAAGCTGGCAAGAACGTTTCGAAATGGCTGAAGCAATGCAACCATTGCTCGGTAAGTTATATCGTAACCAAGGTGTAGAAGTGGTGGTATATGGAAAACCACTTTTAAACGCATCAACTATCGAAATTATTAAGTCACACCGTTTAGTACGTCGTCATGTTGGAGAAAAGTTACGCCTTCGCGAAAGTTTCCCATTTGTTGAAGCGCTAAGCAAATTAGCTGTTCAACATTGTAAAGTGGACATTGGTAAACTGGCGATTAATTACTGGCGTGACAACAAGGACGCAAGCGGAATAGAAGCATACATGGCTAATGAGTTAGCACCAGCATTGAATCATGGTGATGATACTCCAGCCAGAGATGTAGTACTTTATGGTTTTGGGCGTATTGGGCGTTTACTTGCTCGTTTGTTGATTGAGCGTACTGGTAAAAGCAATAAAATGTGTTTACGTGCAATTGTGCTTCGTGGTGGTAAACAAGGTGATTTAGAAAAACGTGCCAGTTTGTTACGCCGTGATTCAGTGCATGGACCATTTAATGGTTCTGTAGAAGTGGATGAAGAAAATAACGCCATCATTGCAAATGGTACATACATCCAAGTCATTTATGCTAATTCGCCTGATCAGGTCGATTACACTAAATACGGAATTAATAACGCTTTAATCGTTGATAACACTGGTATTTGGAAAGATGAAGACGGTTTAGGTTTACATCTTAAAAGTCCTGGAGCAAGCAAAGTGTTGTTAACTGCACCGGCTAAAGGCGCAATTAAGAATGTTGTGTATGGTGTTAATGAAAACGACATTTTAGATGAAGACATGATTGTGTCAGCAGCAAGTTGTACTACTAATGCCATCACACCAGTATTGAAAGCAGTAAATGATAAATATGGTATTGAGAATGGTCATGTTGAGACTATTCATTCATATACCAATGATCAAAACTTAATTGATAACTACCACAGTGCAGATCGTCGTGGCCGTAGTGCGCCATTAAACATGGTTATCACTGAAACGGGCGCCGCTAAAGCTGTGGCAAAAGCGCTACCCGTACTAGCAGGTAAACTAACCGGCAATGCAATTCGGGTCCCAACGCCTAATGTGTCAATGGCGATTATCAGTGTTAATTTAAACTCTGAAACTAATCGTGACGAGTTAAATGAATACTTAAAAGATGTGGCCCTGCAGTCTGGATTACAAAATCAAATCGACTTTACTGAATCTACTGAAATTGTATCAAGTGACTTGGTCGGCTCACGTTATGCTGGTGTTGTTGACTCACAGGCCACGATTGCAGAAGGCAAGCGTGCAATTTTGTATGTTTGGTACGATAACGAGTTCGGTTATAGCTGTCAGGTCGTCGGCGTGATGCAAAAAATGTTGGGTTTAACCACTTTATCACTGCCTAACCTATAAACAGCAACTGTAGTTATTGTTATCCTTCATTTAAACACCTCAATGATTGAGGTGTTTTTATTTGAGCCTGACTGATTTAAACATTGAAACACGTGTGTAGCAGGGCATAATTGGTTTCATATTATTAAAAATTAATCACAGTGATGATTTATGCAGCAAACAGTCATTTTGTTGCAATAATCCTGTTTTTATTGATTGACTATCCCGATCAAATCGGTAGAATGCCATTCCGCAGTCAGGGGAAACGTCCTCAGGTTGTAAAGATTGAAAATGCGACATTAGCTCAGTTGGGTAGGTTGAAAGACGATACCTTTCTCGCAGTGTTAAAAATAGCATGTACGAAGATTGAAAATGCGACATTAGCTCAGTTGGTAGAGCGATACCTTGCCAAGGTATAGGTCATCGGTTCGAACCCGATATGTCGCTCCAATTTCTTATCTCCTCCGATGGATTCGAATTTGGTAAAGCATGGCGCGATGGCAGAATGGCTATGCTGCGGATTGCAAATCCGTCGATCTCGGTTCGACTCCGGGTCGCGCCTCCACAAAATTGCGTTTAATGGTTACTTATTGTAACGGTTAAAACAACACTTTGCCCGAGTGGTGGAATCGGTAGACACAAGGGATTTAAAATCCCTCGCTGAATAAGCGTGCCGGTTCAAGTCCGGCCTCGGGTACCATTATTTATAGTAAGAAATT
>NZ_BMII01000019.1 GCF_014641855.1 Shewanella inventionis | reverse complement strand
TGGGAAACAACCAGGAATAACGAGAAGGCTAGTATTAATTGGATGTTTGATGTAGATAACGCCCGGTCGAAACTCAACCGAGCTTATAAGTTTTTAAACAGTCAGAATTAAATGGAATTAGTACTAGTACCTATCCCCTAGGATCATTAAGCTTTTAAGCGTAGTGACAAGTCGAGCGCTTTAACGTGTTTAGTGAGTGCGCCTACTGATATATAGTCGACCCCGGTTTGGGCGAATGTGGCTAGGGTGTCTAGGGTTACATTGCCAGACACTTCCAGTTTTGCGCCTTGGCCTTTGTCTTTATAACGATGATTAATGCTGACAGCATCGACCATCATGGTGACGTCGAAATTATCGAGCATAATAATGTCGGCACCGCCGTCGAGCGCTTGGGTTAGCTCGTCGAGTGATTCAACTTCGACTTCTACTGGTTTGGTATTGTCTAGCACGCGGGCTGCGTTAATGGCTTGGGAAATACCGCCGCAGGCCATGATGTGGTTTTCTTTGATTAAAAACGCATCGAACAAGCCAATGCGATGGTTTTTGCCGCCGCCACAAGTTACCGCATATTTTTGCGCGGTACGTAAACCCGGAATGGTTTTGCGGGTGTCGAGTAAACGGGTGTGAGTGCCAGAGAGTTTGTCGACATAATGTTTGGTGAGTGTTGCCGTGCCAGACAAGGTTTGAATAAAGTTCATTGCGGTGCGCTCGCCGGTTAAAATGGCGCGAGCCGGGCCTGACAACTCACACAATACCTGGTTAGGTACAATTAGATCGCCGTCGTCTACGTGCCAGTGCAGCACCACTTCACCGCCGAGTTGGTTAAACACTTGTTCAGCCCAGGCTTTGCCACAAAATACGCCGTCTTCGCGGGTGATTAAGCTGCCTGATACGTGTTTGTCAGCAGGAATGAGTTGTGCGGTAATGTCTGCCGTTAGCATGTCGTTGATGGTGTTGTGAGCGCTGTGGCCTAAGTCTTCATCGAGTGCTGTTTTTACTGCGTGGCGGATGTCATTTTCTAACATAAGCAAAGTCCTTGCTAAAGAGCGTGATAGGGTAAAATGATGCCTCATTACTGGCGCGGTCAATTACCAAAAAACATTGATATAAGATTACCATATTTAGGTGTTAGACAGACACTCACTAATGGCATTTTTTAGCATTGGTATTGATGGGTATAAAATTGGTATAAGTGTTAAATTGAGTTTGTAGATTTTGAATTAAGGTTGCTATGGCTACTGAAGTATTAGTTAACGGTTGGCTTGACCGCGCGCGTAAGTGTGTGTCGCCCCATTTTAATCAACGGCCAGAGGGCGAAGTGAGCTTACTGGTGATCCATAACATAAGTTTGCCTGCAGGCTGCTTTGGTTTGCCGCACATTGATGGTTTGTTTCAGGGCTGTTTAGACATTGATGCTGATGAGAGCTTTGCTGAACTGGCTGGTTTGCAGGTGTCTGCTCATTTTTTGATACGCCGAGATGGTGAGGTGGTGCAATATGTCAGTTGTGATGACAGAGCCTGGCATGCTGGCGTGTCGACTTTTAATGGGCGCAGCGGTTGCAATGATTTTGCGATTGGGATTGAAATGGAAGGCACAGATACAAGCGGCTATACCGATGAGCAATATCAACAATTAACACTGTTAACATTGGCCTTAATGGCGCAGTATCCTATGATTACGTTAGCAAACATTGTGGGCCATTGTGACATCGCTCCCGGACGTAAAACCGACCCTGGTGTTAGCTTTGATTGGTTACGTTATCAAGCGGCCGTGTCTGCGGCGAGGGGTTAACTAACCTCAACTGGCGTGAATACGGTAGATATGGCTTTATTGAGTATGGGCAATTTACGGTCGACCATAGGTAAAAAAGGATATTCATGGCGTTATTTTCATTGTTAGTGGCGATTTTAGCAGAGCGACTTAAATTGTTGCCGCGTTCATTGCAGTTTGATTGTTTGATGGATCGCTACCATAAACAATTTTGGGATGCAGATTCTCTGGCGTCTGAGTTTGGCGTGGTGATGGCATTGCTGTTACCTGCGTTGGTTGTGTTTGTGGTGAGCCAACTGCTGCAAGGTATGTTGTTTGATTTACTTAGCTTGGCATTTTGGGTGTTAGTGTCGATGATTTGTTTTAGCCATCAACATTTGCGCGAGGTATTTAAACAGTACGTGCAGGCTGCTTGTCGTGGCGATGTGCAAGCGTGTTATCGCTATGCTGGGCAACTTGATTGCAGCGAATGTATCGATGTGGTTGATGAGCAGGACTTAGGCCAAAAAGTGGGTCAAACCGTGGCGTGGATTAATTACCGTTATTATGGTGCGGTTGCATTGTTTTTGATTTTTTTTGGTCCTGCAGGCGCCGTGTTGTATTGCACTGTGCGTTTTTTTAGCGACTTTAAGGCTAAACAGTGCATTGATATGCCATTAGTGAATGATTTACTTGCCTTGCTTGATTGGCTGCCAAGCCGGGTGTTTAGTTTTGGTTATGTATTAAGTGGCCAATTTAATTCGGGGTTGCGGATGTGGACCGCCTATGGATTGAGGCTTAAATGTGACGCCAAAACGATAGTGACTCAAACAGCGGTGGCGGCAGAGTCTTTACCGGAGGCGGGCAATGCACCGATAAGTGTGCAGTCTACTTTAGCCTTATTGGCATTAAGCAAGCGTAACTTTATTTTACTATTAACGTTAGTGTCGGTATTAACCATTTTTGGTTTTGTGAGTTAGTTGGGAGCGAGGTTCTAGGTGCGAGTGCGGACTGCGTCCTGCTAGGTTGCTGCGCTTCTAGGACAGCTTCGCTGCTGAGATTTTATCGTTCTAGCAGCGTAGCGCTCTAGTTTCTAGTTCCTAGATTCTAGCACTTTCGGGTAAATGGTCTGACCCCTTTTACGCAAATATCAGTTATGCTCGTTGATTAAGCGTTTTAAACAAAGTTGAGCTGTTTTGTCTATAAGCTGATAACTAGACACAGCCTGTATGATTTGATAAAGTGCGCTATCTCAAATTAATTGGTAAGACCAATTGACAATTGCTTGTTTAGGGAGCAGAGCGCCAGATGGCTTATAGTAAGATTACCCAGCCAAAAATTTCTGATGTGATCATGGAGCAGTTAGAGCGCATGATCCTTGAAGGCAGTTTGCAGCCAGGCCAGAAACTCCCTCCCGAACGTGAACTTGCGGTGCAATTTGAAGTGTCTCGTCCTTCATTGCGTGAGGCCATTCAAAAGTTAGAAGCCAAAGGCTTGCTTATGCGCCGTCAAGGCGGCGGCACCTATGTAAAAGAACAACTCTGGCAAAGTCTTGCCGATCCTATCGTTGAATTAATGCATAACGACTCTGAAAGCCAGTACGACTTGCTCGAGTTTCGTCACGCCACTGAAGGCATGATGGCGTATTTTGCTGCATTACGTGGTACCGATGCGGATATGCAAAACATTAATAACCGAATTATTGAAGTTGAGTCGGCAACTAATATAGAAGCCAAAGCGGATGCGATAGTGCGTTTTTATCGTGCGGTTGCTGAGGCATCACACAATGTTGCCATGCTTCATTTAGTATTAAGTTTAACCCCAGTGCTGCATAAAAATGTTGCACAAAATCTGGAGCTTTTAAGCAGACGCGAAGAGGCTTCAACCATGGCAAGTGATCACAGACGGGCATTATTGGCAGCGATTGTACGCCGAGACCCAGATGCTGCACGTGAAGCTTCGAACGAGCATTTAAGCTATATCGAAGAGGTCATGCTATCAGTAAGAGAAGAAGACAGTCGGTTGCAGCGTAGTTTGCGCCGCTTAAAGAGTGGTGGATAGGCCAAGCTCTTTTCGCGCCTAGCCTGACACTTTTCATTCAATTATAAAACCTACTCTACATACCCTTAACAGGCGAAGTAGATAAAACGTATAGGAAAGACTACCAATGTCTGAACATTTGCTAAAAGATATTGATCCACAAGAAACAAACGAGTGGTTGTCTGCTTTAGAATCAGTGGTACGTGAAGAAGGCGTTGAGCGCGCTCAGTACCTTCTTGAGCAAGTATTGGATAAAGCCCGTTTAGATGGCGTAGATATGCCAACGGGTGTAACCACTAACTATATCAATACCATTGCGACTAAAGACGAGCCTGCCTACCCAGGTGATACCACGCTTGAGCGTCGTATCCGCTCTATTATTCGTTGGAACGCAATTATGATTGTATTGCGTGCATCGAAAAAAGATTTAGAGCTTGGCGGCCATATGGCGTCTTACCAGTCTTCTGCGGCGTTTTACGAAACCTGTTTTAACCATTTCTTCCGCGCACCGAATGAAAAAGACGGCGGCGATTTAGTGTATTATCAAGGCCACATCTCTCCTGGTATTTATGCCCGTGCTTTTGTTGAAGGTCGTTTAACGGCTGAGCAACTTGATAACTTCCGTCAAGAAGTGGATGGTAACGGTATTCCATCGTACCCACACCCTAAATTAATGCCTGAGTTTTGGCAGTTCCCAACGGTATCTATGGGCTTAGGCCCAATGTCGGCTATCTATCAAGCGCGTTTTTTAAAGTACCTTGATGGTCGTGGCTTAAAAGACACCTCTGCTCAGCGTGTTTATGCCTTTTTAGGTGACGGTGAGATGGATGAGCCTGAATCACGCGGGGCAATTTCGTTTGCATCTCGTGAAAAGCTAGACAACTTATGTTTCCTTATTAACTGTAACCTACAGCGTCTAGACGGCCCAGTAATGGGTAACGGTAAAATCATTCAAGAGCTTGAAGGTTTATTCCGTGGTGCAGGTTGGAACGTAGTAAAAGTGATTTGGGGTAACAACTGGGATGCATTAATTGCTAAAGATACCTCAGGTAAGTTACTGCAACTGATGAACGAAACCGTTGACGGCGATTACCAGACCTTTAAGTCAAAAGATGGCGCTTATGTACGTGAGCACTTCTTTGGTAAGTACCCAGAAACTGCGGCATTAGTGTCTGACATGACCGATGCACAAATTTTCGCGCTTAAGCGTGGTGGTCATGAACCATCTAAGCTCTTTGCAGCTTATAAAAACGCCCAAGAAACCAAAGGTCGTCCAACGGTTATTTTAGCTAAAACCGTTAAAGGTTACGGCATGGGTGAAGCGGCAGAAGGCAAAAACATTGCTCACCAAGTGAAGAAAATGGACATGACTCACGTACTACAATTACGTGATCGTTTGGGCCTACAAGATTTATTAACTGATGATGCAGTTGAGTCGCTCACTTATTTAACCCTTGAAGAAGGCTCAAAAGAGCACGAGTATTTACATGCTCGTCGTAAAGCGCTTCATGGTTACACACCACAGCGTTTACCTAACTTTACTGAAGCGTTGACCCTGCCAGCACTTGAAGAGTTCACACCGCTGCTTGAAGAGCAAAAGCGTGAAATTTCGTCAACCATGGCGTTTGTACGTACTTTAAATATTTTGCTTAAAGACAAAGGCATTGGCAAAAACATTGTGCCAATTATTGCCGACGAAGCGCGTACTTTTGGTATGGAAGGCTTGTTCCGCCAAATTGGTATTTATAACCCATCAGGTCAAACTTATACCCCTGAAGATCGTGGCGTAGTGTCTTACTATAAAGAGGCGACTTCAGGCCAAGTATTGCAAGAGGGTATTAACGAGTTAGGTGCTATGTCTTCTTGGGTGGCTGCGGCAACCTCATACAGCACCAACAACTTACCGATGATCCCATTCTATATTTACTACTCTATGTTTGGTTTCCAACGTGTAGGTGATATGGCGTGGATGGCAGGCGATCAGCAAGCTCGTGGCTTCTTATTAGGTGCGACCGCTGGCCGTACTACTCTTAACGGTGAAGGTTTACAGCATGAAGATGGCCACAGCCATGTTCAAGCCAGCACGATTCCTAACTGTATCTCTTATGATCCAACGTTTGCTTATGAAGTTGCGGTGATCATTCAAGACGGTATTCGTCGCATGTATGGCGATCAGGAAAACGTGTTCTACTACTTAACCCTAATGAACGAAAACTACGCTATGCCAGCTATGCCAGCGGGTAGCGAAGAAGGTATTCGTAAAGGTATTTATAAGCTTGAGTCGCACAAAGGCAGCAAAAAAGTGCAGCTAATGAGCTCGGGCACCATTATGAATGAAGTACGTAAAGCGGCGCAGATTTTGAGTGAAGAATATGATGTGGCATCAGACGTATTCTCTGTAACGTCATTTAACGAGTTAGCTCGTGATGGCCAGGATGCTGAGCGTTACAACATGCTGCACCCTGAAGCGGCTGAAAAGCAAGCTTATATTTCTACCGTTATGGGCAGCGAGCCTGCGATTGCAGCAACCGACTACATGAAGAACTATGCTGAGCAAGTACGTGCTTACATGCCATCTGTTTCTTACAAAGTATTAGGTACTGATGGTTTTGGTCGTTCAGATAGTCGTGAAAACTTACGTCGTCACTTTGAAGTCAACGCAGGTTATGTGGTTGTGGCCGCATTAGCCGAGCTTGCTAAGCGTGGCGAAATCGAGAAGTCGGTTGTGACTCAAGCGATTGCTAAGTTTGGTATCGACACTGAAAAGACAAACCCGTTATACGCATAAGAGGCTAGATAAAATGGCAATTGAAATTAATGTTCCTGATATCGGTGCGGATGAGGTTGAAGTGACTGAGATCCTTGTTAGCGTAGGCGACAAGGTGGAAGTAGAGCAGTCTCTTATCAGCGTTGAAGGCGATAAAGCGGCAATGGAAGTTCCCGCTTCTGCTGCCGGTATCGTGAAAGAAATTAAAGTGAAAGTGGGCGATAAAGTGGCCACTGATTCGTTAATTATGATTTTTGAATCAGACGCTGCGCCTGCTGCAGCGCCACAAGTCGCAGCGGCAGCACCACAAGCGGCTGCGCCAGTTGCAGCCGCAGCTCCAACGCTTAAAGACGTTAACGTGCCAGATATTGGCGGCGATGAAGTGTCTGTGACTGAAATTTTAGTTAACGTGGGCGACAGTATTACTGAAGAGCAATCGCTATTAAGCGTTGAAGGCGATAAAGCAGCGATGGAAGTCCCTGCTCCGTTTGCTGGGGTGCTTAAAGAAATTAAAGTGGCCGTTGGCGATAAAGTTTCGACTGGCTCACTTGTAATGGTATTTGAAGTCGCGGGTAGTGCACCTGCTGCGGCTCCTGCAACACAAGCCGCTCCAGCGGTAGTACCTGCTGCAACCGCAGCCGCGGTTCAGGATATCAATGTACCTGATATCGGTGGCGACGAAGTAGTTGTGACCGAAGTAATGGTAAAAGTGGGTGACACAGTTGCCGAAGAGCAGTCTTTAATTAGCGTTGAAGGCGATAAAGCGGCGATGGAAGTACCAGCACCGTTTGCAGGTACCGTTAAGTCAATTATTGTTAGCCAAGGCGATAAAGTATCAACTGGCTCATTAATTATGACCTTTGAAGTTGCGGGTAGCGCGCCAGCTGCGGCTCCTGCTCCTGTGGCTAGCGCACCGGTTGCAGCAACCTCAGCGCCTGCGCAAACGGCGTCTGCAGCAAAAGAAGATTTTGTTGAAAACAGTGCTTATGCCCATGCATCACCTGTTATTCGCCGCATGGCTCGTGAGCTTGGTGTTAACCTCGCTAACGTTAAAGGCTCTGGCCGCAAAGGTCGTGTGGTTAAAGAAGACGTGCAAAACTACGTGAAAGCGGCAGTTAAGCAAGTTGAATCTGGTGCGGTTAAATCTGCCAGCAATGGCGGCGGTGAGCTAAATTTACTTGCATGGCCAAAAGTAGACTTTAACAAGTTTGGCGAAACTGAAGTTAAGCCATTATCACGTATCCAGAAGATTTCTGGTGCTAATCTACACCGTAACTGGGTGAAAATCCCGCATGTTACTCAGTGGGATGATGCTGATATTACTGAGCTTGAAGCGTTCCGTCAGGCGCAAAATGCTGCAGAAGCGAAGAAAGATTCTGGCATGAAGATCACGCCATTAGTGTTCATCATGAAAGCGGCTGCTAAAGCATTAGAAGCCTATCCAACGTTTAACTCTTCATTGTCAGAAGATGGCGAAAGCTTAATTTTGAAGAAGTACGTTAACATTGGTATTGCGGTTGATACGCCAAATGGTCTTGTGGTGCCTGTATTTAAAGACGTTAACAAAAAAGGCATTCATGAGCTGTCGAACGAGCTTAAAGTCGTTTCGAAAAAAGCCCGCGACGGTAAGCTAACTGCATCTGACATGCAAGGGGGCTGCTTCACCATTTCAAGCTTAGGTGGTATTGGTGGTACAGCATTTACACCAATCGTCAATGCGCCAGAAGTGGCCATTCTTGGTGTGTCTAAGTCTGACTTTAAGCCTGTGTGGAATGGTAAAGAATTTACCCCACGCTTAATGCTACCATTGTCGCTATCATACGATCACCGTGTGATAGATGGTGCAGATGGTGCAAGGTTCATTACTTATTTGAACCAGTGCTTATCAGATATTCGTACCTTAGTGCTTTAATACCAATAGGCTGCTTGATTATTCAAGCAGCCTTTTTTGTTTACAGCGTGATACCAATCAATCCGTCTTTCTAGGATTGTGATTCGTGTCAAACAAAGTGTAAAATGCGGTCAGCTTACACGATCTGGCCACGAGGCGGTATCACCGTCAATAGCAAAGGATAGAGGAAAACATGAGTAACGAAATTAAAACTCAGGTAGTTGTATTAGGCGCGGGCCCTGCAGGTTATTCAGCGGCTTTTCGTGCTGCGGACCTAGGCTTAGAAACCGTCATTATTGAACGTTACAGCACCTTAGGTGGCGTATGTTTAAATGTGGGGTGTATCCCATCTAAAGCATTATTACACGTATCTAAAGTCATCGAAGAAGCAAAAACTGTGGCAGCTCACGGTGTAAGCTTTGGCGAGCCACAAATTGATTTAGATAAATTACGCAGCTATAAAGAAAAAGTTATCGGCCAACTAACCGGTGGCTTAGGTGGCATGGCTAAAATGCGTAAAGTGACAGTGGTTAACGGCTTAGGTAAATTTACCGGCCCAAATACCATTGAAGTACAAGGTGAAGATGGCGTTAAAGTCGTTAACTTTGACAACGCGATTATTGCCGCAGGTTCTCGTCCTATTAAATTGCCATTTATTCCACACGAAGACCCACGCATTTGGGATTCTACCGATGCGCTAGAGTTGAAAGAAGTGCCTTGTAAGTTATTGGTAATGGGTGGTGGTATTATTGGTCTAGAAATGGGCACAGTTTACTCATCACTAGGTAGTGAAATTGACGTGGTTGAAATGTTCGACCAAGTTATTCCTGCTGCCGACAAAGACATTGTTCAAGTTTTCACTAAGAAGATTAAAAACAAGTTTAACCTAATGCTAGAAACCAAAGTGACTGCGGTTGAAGCTAAAGACGATGGCATTTATGTATCGATGGAAGGCAAAAAAGCACCTGCTGAGCCAGTTCGTTACGATGCAGTATTAGTGGCTATTGGCCGTGCGCCAAATGGTAAGTCTTTAGATGCTGAAAAAGCGGGCGTTAATGTAGATGAGCGCGGCTTTATCAATGTTGATAAGCAATTACGTACTAACGTACCGCACATTTATGCTATTGGTGACATCGTTGGTCAACCTATGCTTGCACACAAAGGCGTGCATGAAGGCCACGTAGCTGCTGAAGTGATTGCTGGTATGAAGCACTACTTTGACCCGAAAGTGATCCCATCGATTGCCTATACTGACCCAGAAGTTGCATGGGTTGGTGTAACAGAGAAAGAAGCGAAAGAGCAAGGTTTGTCTTACGAAGTTGCTAAGTTCCCATGGGCAGCCTCTGGCCGTGCAATCGCATCTGATGCAAGCGACGGTATGACTAAGTTAATTTTCGACAAAGACACTCACCGTGTGATTGGTGGTGCTATTGTTGGTGTTAACGGTGGTGAATTATTAGGTGAAATTGGCCTAGCGATTGAAATGGGTTGCGATGCTGAAGATTTAGCATTAACTATTCATGCTCACCCAACGTTACATGAGTCAGTAGGTTTAGCCGCAGAGTTATATGAAGGTTCAATTACTGATTTACCTAACCCAAAAGCGGTTAAGAAGAAGTAATACCGGTTAGTCGCTACACATTAAAGCACTCCTTATTTGGGGTGCTTTTTTTTGATATTTTTTTTAAGCTTCAGCCTAGGCAGCTCAATAATGACCTTTGCTTTGATAGGGTATTGTTGATGCGTTAATCCTCGTGAGTAATAGTATATTGTGTACTCAAAATCATTAAGTAAGCCTGCTACTTTTTAATAAACAAACGCTACTTTTTATTTTTGCGGACAATCAAGAAAATGGAGCCATGATTACGATGTGAAATAATACCAATTCCACTAATTATCTGGTCATTCAGCGGGAATTCTGTGCCTTCTAGGCAAGTAATAGGATTGTAGGCATAGTTGCTCTCGGCAACTGCTCCTGCGTTGCTCTACCTCCTGCATCCATGCAGTCGTACGTCAAAATACTATTAAGCAGCATAGAAGGCACAGAAACCCGCCTTGCAGGAGACGCTCAGACAGTCCATTTCTTTGTTGCATTGCCTTAGAAGGGAATAACCATTATTTCAACAATGCGCCTCAAACTGAACAGTCTGAGCGACTCTGATTGGTCACATAATTAATGGAAATGGTATAAGTTATTTTCTTCGAGCTAAATTGATGATGTAGTGAGGAGGATAAATCACCATCTATCATATACTTGCTTACAATATGGTATGCCAATTATAGATTCGTTTTGTTTATTACCGATAAAATATTACGCAGATATGCATCTGACTCATTAAACGGGTGACTTTGTTAAGCTATTAATGTTAAAACATTAAATGATTGTCTTGGTTTTGCTGCATTATCCTGGCTTCAATGAGTGATGCCTGTTTTGGATGTATTTTTTAGGCAAGTTGCCTGTGGTTATCATGTTAAGGTTAAGCGAATTTTATGATTAGAGCGGTTAGCTATTGTATAAGTTGTGTGATGCTATTTATTTTGGCCGCAATGCCTGTGCGCGGGGCCGATATCATTCAACGTGTCTTTAACGCAAAAGATGGTTTGGCAAACGCAAGAATTCAAGATATCAGCTTTGATCGTTATGGTTATGTATGGCTTGCGACTCAAGAGGGATTATATCGAGTCAGTAATAGCAAGGTTAGGCGTATCGATAAAGTGGGTTTTGATTCGGTACTCGACGATGAGCTAACCACCTCTGTCATCAACTCAGGCCCAGATCACTTACTTATTGGTACTCAATCGTCATTGTATTTGTACAGTATCATTGATAATCAATTTCGCTTATTGCTTAACCCTGAAGCCAATGAAGTAAGCAACTTGAATAAGAGTATTCGAGTTGTTGCTTACCAAAGACAATTAGATAACCAATTATTGTTACTCAGTTATTCTGGTCAAGTATACTATTTTGATGATGAAACTCAGTCATTAAGTGTATCGACCAAACACCATTTAAACCGCGATTTAGCCTGGATAAATGCCTTACAACTGCATAATGGCCAGTATGTGTTTACGACTAAAAGTGAGCTGCAAATTCATCATGCTGATGGCAGCTTTTTAGGGCGTTTTCCGTGGAGTGATAAAAACGGATTAATCAAAAAAATATTTCAAGACAAGCAACATCGAGTTTGGTTGCTCACCTCAAATGGTTTGTATCAAGTTTTTCCTGATTCTTTAACATTAAAAGCCATAAATGAAATCCCTTATTTTGTTGAGCAAATGACTGAGGATCTCAATGGCGATTTGTGGATTTCAAGTCGCAGCGGTTTAATCTTTTGGCAACAGCAAAATAATCAGATTTTGGTTTATAAAGATGAGTTAAAACAAAAAGCTAATATCGACTATATTCATGATATTGCTGTGGATGCAGATGGCTTAATATGGGTCGGTGGTTCTGGCGATGGCTTGGCAGTTGTGGCCGGAAAACCGGCTTTTCTCCTGGATAAGTACTCTAGTAAATCGTCTTACAAATTGGCAAATGAAATGGTTTGGTCAATTTACATCGAAGGCGACAAAATATGGTTTGGAGCTGATGGTCGTTTATCTGTTGTAGAGGGTAAAGGAGTGTCGACAACCGTAATCCCGGCAGGGCTCAAGATAAGCGACAGCATATACACGCTTGCCTCTTTGGATGAAAACCATATTGCATTAGGGACGACAAACGGCCTGTATGTGGTTAATAAAAATACCAACATAGGGACTGATTTTGCAACCTGGAGTGGGGGTAAAGAGTCGTTAAGCGGTAAAGTTATCGTTAAGCTGTACCGTGACAAGCTCATGCCGCAGCGGTTATGGATTGGCACTAATAAAGGGCTTTATTATTGGCAAGATGGCAATAAAGATCTTGTGCTTGAGCCGTTGGTTGGCGACGACACTCAATTTACTAATACCTGGTACAGTGACTTTTTACGGGATAGCCGTGGCCGATTATGGCTCTCTGGAGGAAAAGTTTTTGGTTATGTGGACGTTGATGGGGTTTTTCATTCGCAGTTAGGCTTATTTAGTGAATTAGAAAATAAGCCAATGATTAATTCTTTATTGCAAGTTGAACCCAACGTACTGTGGCTTGGCACAACGCAACAAGGGATTATTGAGCTCAACACCCAAACTAATGCAACTAAATCACTGGATCAGCAATGGAAAATCGATTGTAAGGTCGTGTACTTTTTACAAGACACTGCCACCGAGCATATTGTTGGGTGTGCAAGTGCACTGGTTAAAATTAACAAGACAACAGGAAAGGTTAGCTCATTTAGCCATAAAGATGGGTTTATTTCGGACGAATTTAATGAGTCGGCCAAGTTTTATGCCCCTGAAAAAGGCTTTTTTATTGGTACGCCAGACGGTGCCATGTTAATTGATTTAGATAAACTAGCGCCACGTACCGTTAACGATAAAGTGATTCTTGAATCTGTCTCGGTTTTTTATGAAGACAGCACTGCAGTGTATCTTATTCCTAGCCAATTAACTCAAGTTGAACCTGGTGCGAGCCTGATTAGCTTTCAGATTGCCATGTTAGATTATTTAGACGACACCCCAATGACATTGCAATATCGATTGGCAAAAGAGGGGGCTGATGCGGGCAATTATTTATTGCTCGAGGGGCAATCTCAAATAAACATTACCGGCTTAAGTGCGGGCGAATATAGCTTAGATCTCTTATACAAGCGTAATGGTGTTTGGACCAGTGAGCCATTTCAATATTCTTTTAAGGTAAAACAATTTTGGTGGAAGTCTCAACAGTTTAAAGGCGCGTTACTGTTTGCCTTATTATTATTAGCCGTGATGCTTTTGTTATATAGACAACGCCAAGTGAGTCGTTTTAAGCAAATAAATACCGCATTAATGCAAAGTGACGAGCGTTTACAGCAGGCATTAAAGGGCAGTGATTCTGATTTATGGGAGTGGCATAACGATTCTCAGATATTGTCACTCGATAATCGCGGTGGGGTGCTTGGTTCTACCCCATTTATACGGATTGCTCTGCAAGATATTCCTGTTCATCCAGATGATAAGTTTCGCCTTGATGCGGCCTGGGCTGATTTTGCCAAAGGTAAAACAGACTCGATCAATATTGAATATCGCTACCAAAATTCACATGACAACAAATGGCACTGGTTACGCATAAAGGGAAGGGCGATTGAGGTTGCTTCTAATGGCAAACAATTGCTCCATGCGGCGGGTATGTACACAGACATCACCCAGCAAAGAATGCTTGAAAGTGAGGCAAATTTACTTGCTCAAGCATTTGAAAACACCTCAGAAGGTATGCTGATTTTAGATGCCAATAAAGACATCAAAATTAGCAATGCCGCTGCAAGTTTAATTTTAGCCGCACATCAGCGTGATTTAGTGGGTAAACCATTTATTGACTTAGTGGCAACAACGGTAGAACCCTTTGATTTAGAAGACGTGTTTGATAAAGAGCGTTTTTGGACGGGTGAAAGTGAGTTTTACTGTATTGACGGCAGCCTCTGCCCGGTATGGATGAACGTATCGACCATGGCTAATAGTAGTGCCGAATCATTGCATTATGTTGTGGTGTTTTCTGATATTACTGAGCGTAAGCATAATGAGCAGCACTTACGTAGATTGGCAAATAATGACATGCTTACTGGTTTGGCTAATCGGTCAATGTTTTCTAGGCGATTAGGGCAAATTATTGAAACGGCAAAACAAAATAACGAAACATTGGCGTTATTATTTTTAGATCTTGACCGCTTTAAACATGTAAATGATTCCTATGGGCACAGCATGGGCGATGCATTACTGGTTGAGGCCGCCAATCGGCTGCAAGCTTGCTTATCTGAAGAGCATTTGCTGTGTCGTTTTGGCGGAGATGAATTTGTTATTTTATTACGCGACGCCAAAGATATCGATACGATTAACCACACCGCCCAACAGTTATTACAGCAAATAGAGATGCCTTTTAAACTTTATGGTAGAGAGTTTTTTATCTCAACCAGTATAGGCATTAGTATTTGGTCTGGTGATGAACAAACACCAGAAACGCTGATCAAAAATGCTGACTTGGCAATGTACCATGCAAAAGAAGAAGGTCGGGGGAATTTTCAATATTATTCAGCCGAGCGTAACGCCGAGGCTCTTTATCATTTACGTTTAGAAGCCGATCTGCACAAAGCCATTGCGTGTAATGAATTTGAACTGCACTACCAACCTCAGGTAAATGTTAGTACAAATCGACTCTCGGGCGTTGAGGCGCTTATTCGTTGGCGCCACCCTGTTGATGGCCTAGTGCGCCCTGACGTGTTTATTGGTATTGCAGAGTCATGCGGATTAATTGTCGAAATAGATCGTTGGGTACTCACCCAAGCCTGCATTGATGGGGCTAAGTGGTGTCGCGAAGTTCAACATGATCTCCTTGTGTCGGTTAACGTTTCAGCTATGCACTTTAGGCAACCAGACTTTATCGATTTTTTAACTGCAACGCTTCAAAAAACCGGTATGCCAGCCAAATGCCTGTCAGTTGAGATCACTGAAGGGGTGTTAATGAAAGAGATAGAAATTGCCACTCAACATTTATTAGCGCTTAAGCAACTTGGGGTAGATGTTGCCATTGATGACTTTGGTACGGGATATTCGTCGTTGGCATATTTGCGCTCGTTTAAAGTGAATACGCTTAAAATTGACAGGTCGTTTTTGATCCACATTGACCAAAATCAGGCCGATCAGGCAATTGTGAGTAGTATTATTGAATTAGCCCGAAATTTATCATTAGAGGTGATTGCGGAAGGGGTTGAAACGCCTGAGCAACTTGCGCAGCTGGTTCAGCGTGGCTGTCATATTATTCAAGGGTATTATTTCGCTAAACCTATGCCCAAAGTTGAACTTGAACAACATATGAAACAATACCAATAAATAAGCGCGGCGAATGGATTGTCGCCGAGCAATTTAAACAGCTTAAGCTTAGCCAAAGACTCGCCCAACAAAGCTAAATTGGTTTTTTAGCCGGACCCTTTATTTATCGATGATGTGTGCTCGGTGAACGGCCTTTTATGTAAAATCACTTAACCGGTAGGAATGATCACATTTTTGTGCTGCTTGGCATCATAGGCAAAACTGAGCTGACGATGATAGTAATAGGTTATACTTTGTTAGAATGCGTTGTTTTTACTTTATTGCGGGATATTTTATGCAAGCCATTTTGCGTCTTAATCAGCTAGGTTGTTTCTTGCTGAGCTTTATCTGTTTTAGTGTGGTGATCCAGCCCGCAATTGCAGCACCCAAAACAGTGAAAGAAAGACCGACTATTGGTCTTGTTCTCAGTGGTGGTGGCGCCAAAGGCACTGCGCACATTGGTGTGCTAAAAGTGCTTGAAAAACACAATATCCCTGTCGATTATATTGCCGGAACCAGTATTGGAGCCTACGTAGCAGGCATGTCTGCGCTGGGTTACAGTGCTGATCAAATTGAAAAAATCATGCTCAATGGTCAATGGGCTAAAGGGTATTCTGACACCATCCCCCGCGAGAGCTTAAGTTACCGTGATAAACAACAACGTGATCAATTCAATATTCCGCTAACTGTTGGCTATAACAACAATAGTTTAACCTCACCCAGTGGTTTGTTACGTGGGCAAACCATGTCGTTACTGCTTAGGCACTCAACCGATTTGGTTGAGCAGTTTGGCGACTTTGACGATTTAGCGATTCCATATCGAGCAGTTGCAACCGACCTTGCAACAAGTGAGGCTGTGGTGTTGTCTAGTGGTAGTGTTGTACAAGCTATGCAGGCCTCTGCAACCGTACCTGGTGCATTACAACCAGCCATCATTGACGGCCGTTTATTGGTAGATGGTGGCATAGCAAATAATATGCCTGTAGACGTGGTAAAAGCCATGGGCGCAGACATTGTTATTGCCGTGGATATAGGCTCACCGCTCGTTGGCCAAGACAGGCTAGACAGCACAGTGGCTGTGCTTGAGCAGCTTTCAACTATGTTGACTCAAGCTAGTACAGCAAGACAAAAAACCTTACTGACAGAAAGAGATATTTTAATTCGCCCTGCCATTGACGTATTAAGCACCACTGACTTTTCGATAATGCCGTTGGCGTTAAAGTTAGGGGAAGATGCAGCTAATATTCAATTAGAAAAACTTAAAAAATTGAGCATAAAAGAGCCTGCCTATTTAGCTTATCAAGCCGATAAAAAGCAGCAAAGTTTGCGCTGGATCGACCCACTTAAAAAGCCGATTTATAAAATTGCCTTTAATAACCAATCTAAAGTCAGTGAAAAGTTACTGCGTGAACGATTAGGCATTAACAAAGGTGATGTGCTAACTAAAGAAGAGTTAGCCGCTGCGTTAAAGCGGGTTTATGCATTAAACAAATTTGAGCGAGTCGATGCTGAGTTTGAAGATGTAGAGCAAGGCCGCATTATTACTGTTACTACTCGGGCTAAATCGTGGGGACCTAATTATTTTCAAGCGGGTTTTAACTGGGAAGATGACTTTAGTTTAGATTCTGCCATCACACTAAGTTTGGCATACACCATGACAGATTTAACCCAAATGGGGGGAGAGTGGCGTAATGAAGTTGAATTAGGGTACCGTAAATTAGTCGCGTCGGAGTTTTATCAACCGCTTGATCGCGACCAAACTTTTTACAGTTTAGCCCGAGTGCAATATCAAATGCGCAGTTGGGATTTACTCGACCAAGACAGTAGTTATTTATTGCTGGAAAATAACGCCGCCCAACTAGAGCTTGGTATTGGTTACAATTATGATTCTGACGGTTTAATAGAATTAGGCTTTATTGGTGAAGATGGCCAAGTGAAAAGTGAGGTCGACTCACAAGACTCAATTAATTACCATTCTACCGGCGCCTATTTAAAGCTGACCTATGACACCCTAAACAGCATTAGTTTTCCTACAGAAGGTAATCGCTTTACGTTTACCAGCTACTTAAGGGATGAATCTTATAGCGGCGTGACCAGTTCAGACAACCCATTTGGTGACGATTTAGCCTGGCAGTTTGAAGCCGACTGGAAAGGTGCGCTGCAGTTAGGAAATCACGCAATTGTGGGTAAAGTGGAACTGGCAACCACTCAAAATGACGGTAGCTTTACCTTACACGTAGCTGAATTAGGCGGTTTTTTGAATCTATCTGGCTACCGTAAAGATACGCTTGTAGGTGCGCATAAAATATTCAGTGCAGTGATTTACCAATACGATTTAGGCCGTGATGTACTCATTACCGATTTACCTTTGTATTTGGGGGTGAGTTTAGAGGGCGGCAATGTGTGGTTTGAGCGCAGTGAGATGGAGCTCGATGACTTAATTTACGCCAGTAGTTTATATTTGGGTACCGATACAGATTGGGGGCCAGCAGCATTGGGGCTAGGGGTAACAGACCGTGGCGATAAGGCATTTTATCTGTTTTTAGGTAAAAACTTTTAAAAATGTATGCAGTGCAACAAAATGGCAGCCTCGGCTGCCATTTTTGTTTAATTAAGCTTCACACTCAGCGCGAGAGGCTAAGTCAGCATAAAAATGATCACTGATTTATCCTGATTGGTACAAATTGTCGACTTTACGCGCTGACCGTTTGCAGTAAAGCGGGCAGTTGGCTTGCATCGGCAAGTTGGTGATGGGCTATTACCCACTTGGCTTGGTTGGCGGTATGCGGTGCAGGAATTGCAACGGTTTGCATCGTGGCAGCTCGGGCAGCAATTAAACCATTAAATGAGTCTTCAATTGCAATACATTGGCTTGGTGCAACGCCCAATGCTTTGGCGCAGTTTAAATACACCTCTGGATGCGGCTTGCCGTAAGCCAAATTCTCTGCCGACTCTAGCGCCTCAAAATAATGGCCAATATTGAGTTTGGAAAGCACAGCGTTAATTATCTTTGATGATGACGATGTCGCCAGACCAATTTTAAGGCCAAGTTGTTTGCAAGCTTCGAGTGAGTCAATCACCCCTAGCATTGGCTCACCCGTCGCGTTAATTTGTGCAATGACTTCATTAACGATTTTATTTGCGGTTGCACTGTTGTCATAATCCGGCCAAGGAAAACGCTGATACCAATAACTGACGACATGATCTATGCGCAGTCCAGTGGTTTGTTCTACTTCTTCAAGTGTCAGGTTGAGGCCAAAACTGTTTAATACGGTTTGTTCGGCTAACTGCCATGCGGGCTCAGAATCAATTAAAATTCCGTCCATATCGAAAATAACCGCTTCTATTTGGGTTGACACTGCTTTGACTCCTGAAAGGTATTTTATTTGCCGTAAATTATCACGTTGTTAGTGGTTAGGTGCAATTAAAATGGATTTTTTAAAAAAAAATTCATCATCAAAGCGGATATTTTTCGGTGCAGACTTTAATTGATGGGTGCCTGGTAAGTAAATGTATTTAAAAGGTTTTTAGGCTGTTTCAAACTATTGTCTAATTTTAATTAATAACGTAAGCCATTAAATTGATTATTAGCTTGATAAATCGAGTTGATTTCATGCCTCTAACAGTGTGAGCTGATTCATACTTTTATAAAGCTGTAGTATACTGAATGTCGGATTTCAAGCCCGAACCTGTGGAATTATCAGCACCTTGAAAAGCGTGCTGAGTTTCGCCGTTAGGCGTCAAACAAAGAGGAATGTTGCCGTGCTAGAAGCATATCGTAAACACGTCGAAGAGCGTGCTGCAGTGGGTATTGTCCCAAAGCCATTAGATGCACAACAAGTGGCTGAATTAGTAAAATTAGTTGAGACTCCACCGGCTGGTGAAGAAGCTGTGATCCTCGACTTATTAGAAAACCGTATTCCACCTGGTGTTGATGAAGCTGCCTACGTAAAAGCAGCATTCTTAGATGCAGTCGCCAAAGGCACTGTAAAATCACCGATATTATCAGCTGATCGTGCCGTTGAGCTGTTAGGCACTATGCAAGGTGGTTATAACATTGAGCCGTTAATCGCTCAGTTAGATAACCAAGCCTTAGCACCATTGGCTGTTAAAGCATTATCAAACACATTATTGATGTTTGATTCGTACCACGACGTGGTTGAAAAAATGCAAGCAGGTAACACTGCTGCAAAACAAGTCGTTGAGTCTTGGGCAAACGCAGATTGGTTCTTAAACCGTCCTAAACTTGCCGACAAAGTGACCTTGACTGTATTTAAAGTGTCGGGTGAAACCAACACTGATGACCTGTCTCCTGCACCTGATGCATGGTCACGTCCTGATATCCCGTTGCACGCACTTGCGATGCTGAAAAACGCCCGTGACGGTATTGTGCCTGACGTGTCTGGCGAAGTGGGCCCGATTAAAGAAATCGAAGCATTAAAAACCAAAGGCCACCCGCTTGTTTATGTTGGTGACGTAGTTGGTACGGGTTCATCACGTAAATCAGCAACTAACTCAGTATTGTGGTTCATGGGTGATGATATCCCATTTGTGCCAAACAAACGTGCTGGTGGTTTCTGTTTAGGCGGTAAAATTGCCCCGATTTTCTTCAATACTATGGAAGATGCTGGTGCATTACCGATTGAGCTTGACGTAAGCAATATGGAAATGGGCGATGTAATCGACATTTACCCATACGAAGGCGTTGTTAAGCGTGGCGGTACTGACGAAGTTATCTCTACATTTGAACTAAAAACTGACGTACTACTTGATGAAGTTCGTGCTGGTGGTCGTATTCCATTGATCATCGGTCGTGGTTTAACTGATCGCGCACGTGAAACATTAGGTTTACCAGCATCTGACGTTTTTGTACGTCCACAAGCTGTTGCTGCGTCAAACAAGGGCTTTACCCTTGCTCAAAAAATGGTTGGTAAAGCGTGTGGCGTAACGGGTATTCGTCCTGGCCAATACTGTGAACCTAAAATGACTTCAGTGGGTTCGCAAGACACGACCGGCCCAATGACTCGTGATGAGTTAAAAGACTTAGCCTGTTTAGGGTTTAGTGCTGATTTAACTATGCAGTCATTCTGTCACACTGCCGCATATCCAAAACCAGTTGACGTGAATACTCACCATACATTACCAGACTTCATCATGAACCGTGGTGGTGTATCATTACGCCCAGGTGATGGTGTTATTCACTCTTGGTTAAACCGTATGCTATTGCCTGATACCGTTGGTACTGGTGGTGACTCTCATACGCGTTTCCCAATTGGTATTTCTTTCCCAGCAGGTTCTGGTTTAGTGGCATTTGCTGCTGCAACAGGTGTAATGCCTCTTGATATGCCAGAGTCAATTTTAGTTCGTTTTAAAGGTGAAATGCAGCCAGGTATCACATTACGTGATCTTGTACATGCTATTCCATTAAAAGCGATTGAAATGGGTCTGCTAACGGTTGAGAAAAAAGGCAAAATCAATGCTTTCTCTGGCCGTGTATTAGAAATTGAAGGTCTTGAAAAACTAAAAGTTGAACAAGCATTCGAACTTTCTGACGCATCTGCAGAGCGTAGCGCGGCAGGCTGTACTATTAAGTTAGACAAAGAGCCAATCATTGAATACTTAAACTCTAACATCGTAATGTTAAAGTGGATGATCAGTGAAGGCTACGGCGATCGTCGTACTATTGAGCGTCGTATTAAAGCAATGGAAGAGTGGATTGCAAACCCAGAGTTGATGGAAGCTGATAAAGATGCAGAATATGCAGAAATTATCGAAATCGACTTAAACGACATTAAAGAGCCAATCCTTTGTGCACCAAACGATCCTGATGATGCTGTACTGTTATCAAGCGTTGCGCAAACTAAGATTGACGAAGTGTTTGTGGGTTCTTGTATGACAAACATCGGTCACTTCCGTGCTACCGGTAAGATGTTAGACAAGTTTGCTAAAACACTGCCAACACGTTTATGGATTGCACCACCAACTAAGATGGACCGCGATCAGTTAACCGAAGAAGGTTACTACTCAATCTTTGGCCGTGTCGGTGCTCGCATCGAGATCCCAGGTTGTTCGCTATGTATGGGTAACCAGGCTCGTGTTGCTGAAAACTCGACTGTTGTTTCAACATCAACGCGTAACTTCCCTAACCGTTTAGGTACTGGTGCAAACGTATACTTAGCGTCTGCTGAGTTAGCGGCTGTAGCGGCATTATTAGGCCGTTTACCGTCTCCAGAAGAGTATCAAGAATACGCTAAAGAGTTAGATGCTACAGCAGCTGACACTTACCGTTACTTGAACTTCGATCAAATCGACTCTTACACTAAGAAAGCCGACAGCGTGATTTTCCAATCAGCGGTTTAAGTTTGTATTAGTTAATTGTTGAACCCAAAATGCCAGCAGAAATGCTGGCATTTTTGTTTGGTTAAATTTTATATTGGTAACGCATTTTTTGACAAAGGCTTGTTAGCTACTGTCTCATCGTTCTAACTCTAACTCTAACTCTAACTCTAACTCTAACTCTAACTCTAACTCTAACGTCCTAGCGTCGTCCCGGTAATGCTTTTGAGCCGGGATCGAGGTGTTTGTGCTTTGAACTTTTGTGCAGAATTTGCTGTGGGTGGCTCTGTTTTACCATTTCTGGATAGGAAGGTTTTATACCATTTAACTCAAAAAAACTAAGCTGCTAAGTAGCGATACTTAATGAAATCACTTCTATGACACGCGGTGAACCCATCCATGGGCGCTCTGCGAAAACATCCATGTTTTCGAAGGTCATAGCCGCGATTACATCCGCCGTATGGGTATCTTCGATTTAACCTTATTTGTTATTTAAAGATTTAACGTATTTCTGGATAAAGCCTGATAACTACAGTCTCATCGTCCTAACTCTGACGTCCTAGCGTCGTCCCGGTAATGCTTTTGAGCCGGGACCCAGGTGTTATTTGTGCTTTGAACTTTTGTGCAGGATTTGCTGTGAGTGACTCTGTTTTACTGCTTTATTGTCACACTAGGCAACGATACTCAATGAAATCACTTCTATGACACGCGGTGAATCCATCCATGGACGCTCTGCGAAAACATCCATGTTTTCGAAGGTCATAGCCGCGATTACATCCGCCGTTTGGGTATCTTCGACTTAACCTTGTTTGTAGTTGAACGATTTAACGCAACGCTTGATAACTACATTCTCGTCGTCCCGGCAATGCTTTTGAGCCGGGATCCAGGTGTTTGCTTGTACTTTTATACTTATGGCCGCAGGCCATACCCAAACAAACTTTGCCGCAAAAATGTGTTGGTATATTGACGTTAAAATGGAGAAATCAACTCTGGACTTAAAGTTGATTTAGCAATATTGGCCATGGCTAAAAAGCAAAGGCTCAGTAAAACCTTTGCAGATAAGAATAATTTCGCTGCTTCTCGATAGAGTAGGTTGTGGCATGTTATCGTTGAACATGAACTAAACAGTAAGTCACTTATTAAAGTGATGTCCGAGCAGTATTTTACTGACATTCCCTTTTGCTTTGTATGACGCAATCAGTATGTATATAAAGCCGAACATGCCGCCCATGATAATGCTCAAAAATCCATATATTGCGCCTTTCAGTTTTGATTCTTCACGCCAAAACACCCATGAACATAAAATCAACAAATGAATTAAAAAGTCGGTATTAAACTGCTGACGCCAAGGGTGACCAACAAATAAATCACCAAAATAGATGGCGGGCCAATTCATTCCAGCTTTTACGACGGCATAAGCCGTTATGCTCATAATAAGTACCCATGATAATAATAATGCAGCCCTAAAATACGTCATCGCTTTTACTCTTTAGTGTGTGTTGTCACTATAATGATACCGTGAGGTAATAAAATCCATTACCTCTGTGGTAATGGTTCTCGCGACAAATCGAGTTAATATGATTGGATACAAGATGAATAAGGATCAGTATGAATACGTTTGGTGAGCAGTTACGTTTTTGGCGTAAGGGTCGTCATTTGAGTCAACTGGATTTAGCTCTTGAGGCGAATGTGAGCAGCAAACATATTAGCTTTATTGAAACGGGCCGTGCTAAACCAAGCAAAGAAATGGTGCTTAACTTGTGTGAAGTGTTGAATTTGCCCTTTAGAAACCGTAATGAATTAATGACATTAGCAGGCTTTGCTGAACACTATGTACGCACTCCATTAAGCGATACTGAAAGGGTGGAGGTTGCGCGCATTCTTGAGTTTATTGTTGCTAGGCATGAACCATTTCCTGCGATAGTGGTGGATTGGAACTGGAATGTGGTTATTCGCAATAAAGGCTTTGAAAAATTAATCGGCTTAATCACGGCAGAGCACAAGCAATTTATTTTGCACGACAATATTGCTCATTGGTTAATGCACCCTAATGGTCTGCGTCTTGTGATGAGTAATTGGCAGGAAGTGGCTAGCACGACGCTACAACGCCTGAGTATCGAGGATCAGCACGCCCCAAAACGCCATGACGAATTGATTCAGTCCTTATCTCAATATCCTGACGTGGCTAACTTATTGGAAGATAAAACGCATATTGTGTCTACTGAGCCTTTTATTTATGTCGATTTTGTTATTAATGGCACAGCGCTGCGCTTTTTAACCACATTAACCTCATTCGGCACACCGTTAGACATCACAGCATCTGAATTGTTAATGGAGCATTACTATCCCGCTAATGCCCAAACCGAACTATTTTTAGACAATTTATAAGTAGTGATTTTAGTAAATCAACTGAATAAATGTGTCTACAGTATTCATGACTACCTTAATCTGTAGTGGGTGAGGCGTCACGATTTTATTCGCCGTAATCATTAGCGCAAAGCGTTAACGCGACTACTGCTACGAATACTTTATATTCATATTAATCAGTGGCTCGCGCGAACCTTTTTCTGCCCGCAATCTGGCTAAATATTGCTGCCATAGCTCGGCTTGATTACTGCATAAATTGTATAGCACTTGCCAAGAATACAAACCGGTATCGTGGCCATCATCAAACACAATTTTAACCGCATAATGGCCTACAGGCTCAATCGCGGTGATGTTTACGGCTTTTTTGTGAGTCACTAATATAGGGTCGCCATGACGCTGTACCTCAGCCGATGGGGAGAATACTCGCAGCATTTCACAGCTAATGCTGTGGGTTTGTCCGTTATCGAATGTGACTTCAAGTAACTTGGATTGACGCTTAAGCTTAATGCCTGTAACGGTTGGCGTTGATTGAGTCATGAGAATACCTGTGAAAAAAAGGATTAACGCTAAATCGCAGATTATCATCATACGCGACTTTGCAGTTAATCCTATTGTTGTCATTTGCATTCGTGATGTCGGTTTAAATCGATTTTCACACTCGCCTTTAGGCCGTATACCAGTAAAGGCGATTTAGCTTAAATCACTTATAAAATAAAGCGGCTTAAATCTTCATCTTGTACCAAGGTATCAAGATGATCGTCTACGTATTTCGCGTCAATCACATACGTGGAACCTGACTTTTCAGAGGCGTCATACGAGATCTCTTCCATCAGCTTTTCCATTACGGTGTGCAAACGGCGTGCGCCGATATTTTCAGTGCGCTCGTTTACTTGCCATGCGGCTTCTGCGATGCGCTCAATACCCGACTCGGTAAACTCAATTGTCACACCTTCTGTGGCCATTAACGCAATAATTTGCTCTGTTAATGAGGCGTTAGGTTCGGTGAGAATACGTTTAAAATCACTGGCGGTTAGGGCGTCTAATTCAACCCGAATAGGTAAACGTCCTTGCAACTCTGGGATTAAATCCGATGGTTTTGACATCTGGAATGCGCCCGAGGCAATAAACAGAATATGATCTGTTTTCACCATGCCGTGTTTTGTGGTTACCGTGCAGCCTTCTACTAACGGCAATAGATCGCGCTGTACGCCTTCGCGTGACACATCTGGGCCTGAGCTTTCACCACGCTTACAAATTTTGTCGATTTCGTCTAAAAATACAATGCCATTTTGTTCAACAAGTTCAATAGCCTGCTCTTTAAGATCTTCTTGATTAACCAGCTTTGCTGCTTCGTCTTCGACTAATTGTTTGTAGGCATCTTTAATTTTAAGCTTTTTGCGTTTTGAGGTGCTTTGGCCAAGATTTTGGAATAACCCTTGTAACTGATTGGTCATTTCTTCCATGCCTGGTGGTGCCATGATTTCAACACCAATTTGCGGCGCGGCTATATCGATTTCGATTTCTTTGTCGTCTAATTGGCCTTCGCGCAGCTTTTTGCGAAATATTTGACGAGTATTCGAGTCATCTTTCTTTTCTGTGTCCCAGTCATCTTTAGGTGCTGGCAATAACGCATCCAAAATACGCTCTTCTGCCATTTCTTCAGCGCGATGACGGCACTTTTTCATTTGTTGCTCGCGGGTCATTTTCACCGCTGAGTCGGTTAAATCACGGATGATTTGCTCAACTTCTTTACCAACATAACCTACCTCGGTAAATTTTGTCGCTTCGACTTTAATAAAGGGCGCATTAGCTAATTTGGCAAGACGACGGGCGATTTCGGTTTTACCCACACCTGTAGGGCCAATCATTAAGATGTTTTTGGGGGTGACTTCATGGCGCAACGTTGGCTCAAGTTGCATTCTGCGCCAGCGATTACGAAGGGCTACCGCTACCGAGCGTTTGGCATTTTTTTGGCCGATGATATGTGAATCTAGTTCGTGAACAATTTCACGAGGAGTCATTTCAGACATAACTGTTCCTTTATTAACGCTCGAATTAGTAATCTAACTTTTCGATAGTTTTAAATTGGTTAGTAAATACACAAATGTCGCCAGCAATTGTTAAAGACTTTTCTGCAATGTCTTGGGCGCTGAGTTCGGTATTTTGTAAAAGTGCAAGTGCGGCTGCTTGGGCATAGTTGCCACCTGAGCCAATGGCAATAAGGTCGTGCTCTGGCTGCACCACATCGCCGTTTCCGGTAATAATTAATGAGGCTTCTGCGTCGGCCACCACGAGCATGGCTTCGAGTTTGCGCAGCATTCTGTCGGTGCGCCAATCTTTGGCGAGCTCAACAGCTGACTTTAATAAATGGCCTTGATGCATTTCTAGCTTGGCTTCAAAGCGCTCAAAAAGAGTAAAAGCATCGGCAGTACCGCCTGCAAAACCAGCTAACACCTTATTATGATACAAGCGACGCACTTTTCGAGCGTTGCCTTTCATGACGGTATTGCCTAAAGATACTTGGCCATCACCAGCGATGACAACTTGGTTATTGCGACGAACAGATACGATAGTAGTCACGGAAAATCCTCTTTTAATGCATCAACGAATGCAATTGTTGATTCATGATTAAAATGGATATGGGGCCAAAAGAAGAGATATCAAGGACACAATAAAAAAAGCCCCGTTCAAGTGAACAGGGCTGATGAAAGTTTACCGCGTTAGTCGATTGAAAAGCGTTATTGCCATAACCAAATTTGACAGGTGTTGATACCTGCTTTTTGCATTTTATGGCGATTGGTTTCCGCTTCGCGTTTGCTCGGGAAGGGGCCAAGCACGACACGATACCAAATACCGTTGGCGCCTTCGCTGCGACGTACCTGTGCTTCCATACCTTGAAATGCAATGCGGGCTTTCATTTCATTGGCTTGTGACTCTTGCCTAAACGAGCCACACTGCATTTGATAAATGCCGCTAGAAACTACGCCCGTTGCGGGTAAATCAATTTCAACTTCTTTGTTTTCTAGCTCTTCAAGGTAGGTCCATTCTTCTTGAGGCATTGGTGGCAACTCATTTGGATCGGGTTTAGCTACTTTTTTCACTTCGGCTTTTGGCTCTGCTTCAGCTTTTACCGTTTTCTTTTTGGGTTGCTGCACGGGCTCTGTTACTTGGGTTTCAGAGCTACCGTTGATCGACCATAAAAAGTAACCAAAGCCTGCAACAAGCGCTAACACAACAAATACAGGCAGATACGGAAAACCGCCCGTGGGCGCTTTTTTACGCTGTGGCGCACGGCTTTTACGTGGTTTGCTTGTATTAGGTTTGCGGTTTGCGTAGTCACGACTCATGATTACATCCGCTCTAACGTGTCAATGCCAAGCAATGACAAGCCTGTTTTTAGTGTTTTAGCGGTTAATTGCGATAGCAGTAAACGGCTTTGCTTTTGTTCTTCGGTGTCAGCGGCTAATACTGGACATGCCTCGTAAAAGCTTGAAAACTCACTGGCCAACTCGTATAGGTAGCCACACAGTACATGAGGCAAACCTTTGTCGGTCATGCGGGTTAACACTTCACCAAATTGGGCTAGTTTAGTGCCTAAATCTTTTTCTTTTTCGTGCTCAAGTGTAATTTTTGCCTGGCTTAAGTCGATGTCTTCAACACGTTTAAAAATACCGGCTACACGGGTGTAGGCATATAGCAAGTATGGTGCGGTGTTGCCTTCAAAACTTAACATTTGCTCAAAGCTGAAAATATAATCGCTAGTGCGGTTTTTCGATAAGTCAGCGTATTTTACTGCGCTAATACCCACGACACGTGCGATTTCAGTGATTGTTGCCTCGTCCATGTCTGGATTTTTGCTGCGAACCAGTTCAAGCGCGCGCACGTTGGCTTCGTCTAGTAGGTCGACGAGTTTAACCACACCGCCTGAGCGGGTTTTAAAGGGGCGGCCATCTTCGCCGTTCATGGTGCCAAAGCCTGTGTGCTCTAAAGACATGTCTTCACGAACAAATTTTGCCAGTTTAGCTAGGCTAAATACCTGTTGAAAGTGCAGTGCTTGGCGTAAGTCAACAAAGTACATGGCACGGTCGGCTTTGAGTACGTTTGAGCGGTAACGCATGGCGGCTAAATCGGATGTGGCATATAGGTAACCGCCATCAGCTTTTTGAATAATAACCGGTAATGGCTCGCCTTCTTTAGTGCGAAACTCTTCTTGGAACACCACTTTAGCGCCATTACTTTCGCTTAGTAAACCTTGGGCGTCTAAATCGTTAACCACTTGGGCAAGGTCTGCGTTGTATGCGCTTTCGCCGTGAACATCAGCACGGGTTAAGCTCACACCAAGACGCTGATAAACTTCATGGCAGTGACTGAGTGAGATGTCGTTAAACTCACGCCACAGTTTATTGCAGTATTCGTCGCCCGATTGTAAGGCAACCACTAGCTGGCGTGCACGAGTGGCAAACTCACTTGACTCATCAAAACGGACTTTGGCTGCACGGTAAAACGTTTCTAAGTCTGACAATTCCATTTGCGCTTGTTCGCCATTGGCGGCACGTAATTCTTCCATGTATGCCAATAACATACCAAATTGCGTGCCCCAGTCTCCCACGTGGTTTTGGCGAATCACGTTATGACCTAAAAACTCAAGCGCACGGACAACGCTGTCACCAATGATGGTTGAGCGTAAATGGCCAACGTGCATTTCTTTGGCGAGGTTTGGCGATGAATAGTCGACAACGATAGTTTGTTTAGCCGGTAAGGCTACGCCTAAGTGTTCATCGTTTAAGGCGTGTTGTAGTTGATTGGCTAATGCATTGTCGTCGATAAAAAAGTTAATAAAACCTGGGCCTGCAATTTCAACTTTAGCAACGTGCGATGACGTCGGTAAATTGTCGATAATCAATTGGGCAAGTTCGCGCGGGTTCTTTTGGGCTACTTTGGTCAGCATCATTGCCAGGTTAGTCGCTAAGTCTCCATGACTTTTATCTTTAGTGCGATCGACCTGAATGCGTGCTTGAAAATCAGCTGGCACAATACCTTGCTGTTTAAAAGATTCGAGGGTTTGTTCTAGTAAAGATTCAATATGTGATTTCATGGGCGTTTGCTTGCACTAACTCGTTAAATGAATGACATGACGGAACCGCGTATTTTAGCCGTTTATGGGGTACGATTGCTATCTGCTTTGGCGGAAATATTGGTTTTTTTATCATAAACCTGAATAACAATCTAAATGAACGGTATTACAGAGGTTATAAGTAATGATGACACTGTGGTATTACATTAAATCTTGTGGGTCGCGATCAATCGTCCAGCGGCATCGTTTCGCTTCTGGGAGTTGTTCCATTTGGCTAAGGACCTGTTCAAAGACGCTCTGAAGTTGTTGGCGACTTTTGGCTTGCAGCATTAACTGGCGGCGGTATTTTCCGGCTTTGCGGTCTAATGGCGCTGGAATGGGCCCAATAACCTCAAGCTCGTTATCCTGAGGAATGAGTTGGCTTATTTGGGCTAAAAAGGCATCGGCATCTTGAGCTAAATGCGCCTCTGCACGAATTAACACCATGTGCCAAGCGGGGGGCAATAATGCTTGTTGGCGTTCAGACAGCTGGCTGCGGGCAAATTCGCCATAACCTCGTTGCAGCAAGTCGCGCAAAATAGGGTTATCACTTTGGTGGGTTTGCAGTAGCACTTTACCGGGTTTGTCGGCCCGCCCTGCACGGCCAGATACTTGAGTATAGAGCTGGCCAAATCGCTCAGGCGCACGAAAATCGGCACTAAATAATGCACCGTCAACATCAAGTAAACCCACTAATGTTACATCGGGAAAATGATGCCCTTTGGCCAGCATTTGAGTACCCACCAAAATTTTATATTTACCCATGTAAATCCCTTGTAACTGTTGCTCAAGGGAGCCTTTTCGGCGCGTTGTGTCGCGGTCAATACGCACAACCGGATGCTGCGGAAACAGCTTAACCAGCTCTTGCTCGAGCTGTTCTGTGCCTAAACCGTGCCCCATTAACATGGTGCTTCCGCATTGGTGGCATTGCTTAGGAATAGCATATTGATTGCCGCAGTGATGACAGCAAATTTCGTTTAAGCCTTGATGCACAGTAAAAAAAGCATCGCAGCGATCGCACTCGTGTAAATGGCCACATTCGTGGCACAACAAGGCTGGGGCAAATCCTCTACGGTTTAAAAACAACAACACTTGGTTGCCAGCATCAAGGTGCATGCGCATTTCGTTAATTAATGATGCTGACATGCCGGCTTTTAAGGGCTGTGAGGTAATATCGATGGTGCCTTGTTTTACTTTTTGTGCCACCCCCGCACGTTCACTTAACTCAAGGTGATGATAACGGCCCGATATCGCATTTTGTAGAGTTTCAAGCGAGGGTGTTGCTGATCCAAGTACCACTTGAACGTCTTCTAAATGGCCACGCATAACGGCTAAGTCGCGCGCATGGTAGCGCACCCCTTCTTGTTGTTTAAAGCTACTGTCGTGTTCTTCATCTAAAATGATAAGACCAGGAAACGCCATTGGGGTGAACAGCGCTGAACGGGTGCCAATAATAATGGCCGCTTCGCCCACGCGAGCTTGTCGCCAGGCCTCCAGGCGTTGATTGTCGGTGAGCCCTGAATGAATCACCGCGACGTTTACCTCAAAGCGGCGTTTAAAGCGATTTATGGTTTGTGGGGTTAAGCCTATTTCTGGCACCAAAATCAGTGCCTGTTTGCCTTGTTTTAAAATGGTTTCGAGCAAGGTTAAATAGACTTCGGTTTTCCCCGAGCCAGTAACGCCTTCTAGTAAGGTGCAATGAAACCCTTTTTGTTGTGTTAGCACAGAAACCGCTACAGCTTGCTGTTTATTTAACTTGTGTGGCGACTCGTTCATTTGCAGCTTGTGACGCCAGCTTAAATCGTGAGTGATGTGCGCACTTTTTTGTTCTATCCAGCCTTTGTCTTGTAATGCTTTAAGGGCTGATTTACTTAAGGCTTGAGTGGTCAGCTCATCTTGGGTTAGCGGATTTGCTAGCAATAACTCAAAGAGTTTTTTTTGGGCTGGCGCTCGGTTAAGTACGCTTGGCTCTGCCTGGCGACCTTGTTCGGTTAAGTGATATTCCACTATGGCTTGTGGTGTTGCATCTAATCCTTTACGCAGTGCCACAGGAAGTGCTTGGCTGAGCATTTGTCCTTGGGAGGTAAAATAATATCGTGCCGCCCAAAGCGTTAATTTATATAGCGACTCTGGCAGTATTGGGGCATCATCTAGCAAAGCGGTGACAGATTTAACTTGCTGCGGTGCTAAATCACAAGTATCGGTAATGGCGGTGATTAAACCAATCAGTTGTTGACGGCCAAAAGGTACTTTTACTCGCAGTCCTACTTGCACTATTGTTTGTTGCTCGTCTTTTACGCGGTAACTAAAATTTTGGCGTAAGGGCACAGGTAAGGCGACTTCAACAAACATTGGCATAGGGCTTCACATTATCTGATTTATTAGGGATTGTTATCAGTTTACCTCTAAGTGTCATCAAAGAGATAGGGCAGTGTTATGTGTAAAAGACTCATTATGGTCTTGTGTGTTAGCTTTGGTTTATGGGCAAATGCTCAACCAGTATTGGCACAGGTTAATCACGTTAGCATTAATAGTCGGCAATCTGAGCTGGACCAGCCCCCTTTGTTAAAAGTTAATCTAGTGGCCCAAAATGATGATTGGTCACAGTTGAGTTTTTATCTTCGCCAAAAAGTCGATGGCGCGATGCAACAACAAGAGTTAACGGTTGAGCCTATTAATCGTTTTTTGTTACAAATCACAGGTGCTAAAACGGTTACCGACCCAAATGCCCAGGTAATTATTATGGAGCGCCATGCGAGTAACACAGTGGTATTAGCCGTTATTGCCCTGTTTGACGCCCCGTTGTCTTTTGCTAGTGCCGTGCGGGTTGAGAGTAAAGCGTTTGGTAGTACTCAGTTAGTCACGGCAGCTGACGACGCGCCGCAAAACACGCAGCAGACTGCAATAGCAGCTAAAACGACAACCGATGATAATGCAGTTGCACGCCAGAATACATCGGGTCATTGCCAGATAATTAAAGATAATTCGGATACGTTGTGGCGAATTGCTGAACGCTATAAAAATGAGTGGAATACCAGTGTATACGGTGCGATGTTAGCAATATTTGAGGCAAATTTACTCTCTTTTTCAAAGCAAAAAATTCATTTATTATTGAAAAACGCCCCTTTGGTGTGTCCGTCTTCAGCAATATTGGCTCAATATGACAATAAAGCAGTAGATAGAGAAGTGTTTGAAGTGATAGAGGCTAAACATGCTGCGAAATAACGTTTAAAGCACAATGTGCCTAAATTAACGAGTTAACTGTGATTAGTTGAACAAAGTATTGAGTAATTACTCTGTAGTGTCAGTAATTGGTTGCAGCAGTGAATGTTAATTTATATAGTTGCTAGCATTAATACAGGTTATTTAAACAAAATAAGACGATGTGTAAATAATTTAACAATATTATCGTGATGATGATAAAACAATAATAAAGTCTGTATTCACTGAAATTACAGCGTCAGTTGCGCTGTCTTGAGGCCGGTTTTAAGTAAAGGATTGATTTGATGAAAGGCGCAAAGGTGTTAGCCATAATGGCATTATTCGCTGTGGGGTATGTTCCAGCGGTAATTGCAGAAGTCAGTCATATTAGTATTGAGACAGCCGCTTTTAAACAAGGTCAATTACCCACATTAACCGTTAATGTTGTTACTGAACACCATGATTTATCTCGATTGACCTTTTATTTACGTCAGATTTACCAAGATAGTATTGTGCTAGAAAAGCTTGATGTTGAAAGGCAAGGTAGTGATGTGTTCACTTTGTCTGGCAAAGAGCAGTTGCGCGATCCGGATGCGGCATTAATTGTCTCAGAATACCGTAACGCGAAATGGCAGCAATATTCTCCAGTCCCATTGTTTAATCCAGTTTCTCCAATTAGCGATCATCAGCCTGTTGCGATAAAAAAAATGAAGTCTCCGGCGTCATCGCCAATAGTCGCACAAGCCGCACCAGCCAAGGTTGCTGTGCAAACTACGCCAATAAATGCCTCAGTACCAACCACAACCACCAAAGTCGTTGCTCAAACCCCAATGCTCGCGGCAACGCAGGAGTTATTAGAAGGGTGTAATATTCTTAAGCAGCCTAATGACTCATTGTGGAAAATTGCGGTGAGATACCGTAAACAATGGGGTTCAAATATCTATGGCGCAATGTTGGCGTTATATGAAGCTAACCCACAAGCTTTTTATCAAAATAAAATCAGCATGTTACAAATGGAAAGCTCGTTGCGTTGTCCGCCTGCCAGCATCCTTGTAAAGTACCAAAATGTTGCAGTCGATAGAGCCACATTCGATAATCTTGTGGCGAGTCAGCAAGGCCGAGGTCCAATAGTGGTCAAAGCCGCTACTCAAGTCATTGCTGAAGAGCCACTTATCGTTGAAAAACCAGTAGAAAATTTAGTAGACCACAGCAGAATTAGCACTGACATTCCAGTAAGCGATGGCGTCAATGTTGTTAAATCGCAAATTGTTGAACCGCAAAATGTGCAGCTGTGTTCAATAGATAAATTGCCAAAAGATAACCTGTGGCGTGTTGCTGTGCGTAACCACCAACAACTCAACACGAATGTTTATGGGGCAATGTTGGCGATATTCGATGCTAACCCTGATGCATTTTATAAACAGAAAATTTATCTATTAATGGCAGATAGCCACTTAGATTGCCCATCAAATACGGTGTTATTAAAGTACCAAGATGCGGCTAAAGATAAACTGACTTATGAAGCGCTTGAACGCAAACAAAGGCAATCATAATGTTCTGAGTGGCGAGTGTTTATAAATTCTACTTGTTTGTGCTTGTTAGACACTGTATTATCTCGCGCCTAAAACATATTGTTATTAACTTCATGTGGTGTCCAACTTCGGGTTGTGATAGCGACATGGCCTTCAATTTAAGGTACTCCAATGAAAACTGGTATTCACCCAAATTACGCTGAAATCACTGCAACTTGTACTTGTGGTAACGTCATTAAAGTAAACTCTACTGTTGGTAAAGATTTACACTTAGACGTTTGTGGTGCATGTCACCCATTCTACACTGGTACTCAGAAAGTTGTTGACACTGGTGGTCGTATCGACAAGTTCAACAAGCGTTTTGGTGTGCTTGGTAAAAAGTAATTGCCTAGCAATTAACGTTAAAAGGCGCCTTGGGCGCCTTTTTTGTTTTTACATGCCGATGCAGACATTGTGCTGTCGTGGAAACTTATTTTTTGGTGATAAACAATACAAAAAAGCTTAAAAGTCCTTTTATTGTTATTTAAGCAAAATAAATAACAAATAATGCCGCTTAAAAGCGTTTATTCTCTTAAATCTTGTTATTTTCCTACATTTTTAACTCTTTGATTTATATATATTCATGTTCGTTTAGTTTGATTAACAAAACCTAAGCTAAATTTTGCTCGGCAACACATCCTATCACTTACTTTTTGATTTATATCAACACTGCAATAGCGTATCGTTACAAAATGTTTCGACGGTTAGCATTATCAGTACTATTTGAGATGCTAGTCACAATTTTACTCAATCGCGCATTTCAGGATGTATACAATGTCAGATATTCGTCAACAAGCACTCGATTATCATGAATTCCCCGTACCAGGCAAAACGGCAGTATGTTTAACTAAACCGGCTCAATCTAGTCATGATCTTGCATTAGCATACAGCCCAGGAGTTGCAGAGCCTGTTAGAGAGATAGCCTCTAATCCTGAAAATGCTTACCGCTACACCAATAAAGGCAATACGGTTGCTGTTATTTCTAATGGCACAGCTATTTTAGGCCTTGGTAATTTAGGCCCATTAGCTTCAAAACCTGTAATGGAAGGTAAATCGCTTTTATTTAAGCGTTTTGCCAACATTGACTCAATCGATATTGAAGTGAAACATCGCACCACTGAAGACTTTATCAATACTGTCGAGTCAATCGCCGACACTTTTGGTGGCATTAATTTAGAAGACATTAAAGCGCCAGAATGTTTTGAAATTGAACAAGAGTTAATTAAGCGCTGTAATATTCCTGTGTTTCATGATGATCAGCACGGTACGGCTATTGTTACCGCTGCGGGGATGTTGAATGCGTTAGAAATTCAAGGAAAAAAAATTGATGATGCAATATTTGTCTGTTTAGGGGCTGGTGCTGCCGCTATCGCATGTATGAGCATGATAGTAAAGTGTGGAGCGCTGCGCGAAAATGTTTACATGCTCGACAGACAAGGGGTTATTCATACTCGTCGTGAAGATTTAAACGAATATAAAGCACTGTTTGCTAATAATACTGACAAGCGCACCTTACAAGATGTGATTAAAGACGCAGATGTATTTTTAGGGTTGTCGGGCGCTGATTTGTTAACCGCTGAAGATATCGCCCTTATGGCACCTAATCCGGTTATTTTTGCCTGTTCTAATCCTGACCCTGAAATTAAGCCTGAGCTGGCTCATGCCATTCGTCAGGATTTAATTATGGGTACAGGACGTAGTGACTACCCTAATCAGGTTAATAATGTATTGTGTTTCCCGTTTATTTTTAGAGGCGCATTAGATGTACGCGCATCGGTAATAAACGACGAAATGAAATTAGCGGCAGTGTACGCAATCGCTAATTTAGCTAAAGAACCTGTCCCCGCAGACGTACTCGCCGCTTACCCTAAAGTGACGTCATTAAGCTTTGGTGCTGATTATGTTTTGCCAAAACCAATGGACCCGCGATTGCTTCCGATTGTAGCTCGCGCCGTTTCTCAAGCCGCAATCGATTCTGGCGTAGCAAAAATCACCACATTGCCGAGCGAATATAACGTCTAAAGAATTATGCGAACTAGACGATAAGTAAACAGGGGCGAAAGCCCCTTTTTTATTACATGGGCTTAAACGAACAGTGAACTTCTGTAGCGCAATCGTTATACTGATGCGGATTTGAGTTAGGGGGTGTTGATTTTTCAAGGTGTTTTTACCGCGAAAGATAGGGCTAAAAAGGGATCCGAGGTTGTTAAGCGGCAATTTACTCGCCGCGTTTAATCCGTTTTGTCTCGAACAACATTCAACCTGCAACGATCAACATGCTCTAGACCATAAAAATAAATCCAGCAGGATAGCGGATAAATGAAACTCACCAAGATCCTTACAAAAAAAATAACCAGTTTTTGGTTACTTTCATTAGCAGCTGTCGCGTTTGTGTTTCTTCTTTGCGCAGTAATGAGTTTTATACAGCTCACGTATGCTTTTCAGCAACAAAAAGTGACTGAGTTAGAAACCATATTGGTTGAACACAGTAAACAGTCGACAAATAGTCAATTTGCAACTTGGTTACCTCCGGTGCTGTCCGCGTATAATGCTGTTGATTTTACGCTGAGCCAGGGCGGGGAGATACTTTATGAATATCATCAAGAAACCCCCAGTGTGGCCAGAAATCGTCTCACCTTATACCAGAACCAACTTGAAAATGGCTTACTGTTAACACTTACCATGCCACCGCCTTTTGCACTTCACCACCTTGGTTGGTCTGAGTGGCTAGCGCTGATTGTGGGGTTTATTGCGATTGGTATTTTTGTCCGTTTTGGTCATGGTTGGTATTCCCGCGAGCTTGATGGTATTGAGCAACTTGCTTTACGCAGCAAGCTCATTTTAGAGGGTAATTTAGCGCAAGCCACGCAACAGTCGACAAATGGCAAACCCAGAATAATTAATCGAGCGATAACAAAGCTGTTGAGCGATTTAGATGATGCTCATAAAGAGCGTGGGCGTTTAGATCAGTTTATTCGTAAAGACACTTTTTTAGACAAACAAACGCAAATTGGTAATGCAATCTTTTTTCAAAACCGCCTGGATGCATTAAGTCATAATCAAAAAATGATTGCTCATGGCGTGCTGATGTTGATTGAATTTGACGACATGGATCTTGTTGAAGAAGAGTTAGGCGAAAGCGGTTTAAAAGCAATGTTTACCTTAACGACTGAGGCAATCACCTCGGTGTTAGCACAATATGAAGACAGTATTTTTGCCCGCCGTAGTTATCAACAATTAGTTATTGTGATCCCACAATTATCGCTGGCAGAAGCAGATCAATTGGCTCAGCGAGTGCTTAAAACCTGCCTGGCCTTACCTTTTTATGGTTTGGGCAACCCTGATAACTTTTTGCATTTAGGTAGCGCGTTTTTTAAAGCTGGTGATTTACAAGTTCAACTCATTGAAGAAGCTGAAATGGCACTGCGTGCGGCTCAGCTACAGCGTGTGAATAACTGGTTTATGTATGACAAAGGCGCAGTTGATGAAGAAATTGCCAAGGGCTCGGTTAGGTGGCGCAGTTTTCTTGAAAATGCATTAGTAGCAAAACGTTTCTTTACCCTGCAACAAGCCGTTGTCGATAGCGATAATCGGGTATTGCATTATGAGGTATTTAGCCGGGCGCGCGATAACCAAGGTAATGACGTACGTGCGACTTTATTTATTCCTATGGCCAACAAGTGTGGCTTAATGCCGCAAATTGAACGGCAGATAATCGAGCAAGTATTGTTTAGATTAATGCCTAACAATGAGGCGACTTACTGTATCAATTTGAGTTTAGATACCTTGGTGAGCCGGGCATTTGTGCGTTGGATACAATCTACTTTGCTTGAGCATCGACCTCTAGCCGCTAGGCTTATCTTTGAAATATCAGAAGACATTATTGTTAAACATCAAAGCAATCCTGCGTTGGTTAAGGCCTTAGATATGCTGAAAAAAATGGGAGCAAAATTGGCGGTAGATCATGTTGGGCAGCATGTTGTTGGCACTCATTATATCCAAGAGTATCACTTTGATTTGGTTAAGTTGCATCGTTCAATTGTGAGGCAGGTGCATCAACGGTCTGAAAATCAGCTTTTTATTCGTAGTTTGATTGGTGGTTTATATCGCGCAGAAGTTAAAGTGATTGCAGAAGGGGTTGAGTGCTTTGAAGAATGGCAAACATTGAAAATTTTAGGTGTAAGTGCAGCTCAGGGTGAGTATTTAGAGCAAATTGTTGACCGTTAGTTTGAGAAATAATCAAACCTTGGTCTGTACATGTAAAAAGTCTTGTTTATGTTGCGATTGCGCTCTACTTTAGAAAGGTATGCTATATTGCTATTATTATAACAAAATTAAAACATTATATTGCTGGTTAGCTTAAGTGTCGGTCATTTTATTGGGTGTCACTTAAAGATTAAATGCACAACAAATGCGGCCTGAAGGGGCGGTTAAAACGGATTTAGCTTTATTGAGCAAATGTTACTTAGATTGCAAGGCTGCATCCACCGGTCACGCTTAATCCGTTTTTATCTTGAACAGCATTCACCTGCAAAGATAAACACGCCCTAGTCATCATTTCTTCAGTATTTTGGGCTTAGACTAGGTTTTTGTTAGTTTTTCATCGTATAGTAAACCAATAATCTAGAATAATTATCACGTTAGTGAGTATGGGATGCGTAATGAAAAGTGGTTTGTTGAGTAAATTGGCCTTCTGGAAGTCATCCAACGCAACGGGTGATATCGGTGTTTTTGTCGCCGACAGTTCATTGTGGGTCTGTAAGCCCCAAAAAGGTACATCTACTCATGTAATCACGCAAATTCCCGTCACAAAACATAACTGGAACCAGGCCTTTGAAAAGGTAAAAGATCAATTTGGCCATGTGCGGATGCAATTGGTCTTGTCTTATGCTCATTACCAACTTTTACAAGCAGATAAACCCAATGTGGAGCCAGCAGAAATTGCGCAAGCATTAATTTGGGCGGTGAAAGACATGGTGTCTGAACCGGTAGGCAATATACATTTAGATTATTTTGAGTCCAGCATTATTCCTAGCGCTAAAGTGAATGTCGTTGTGACGAGTCGTGAATTAATGATGCAGATAGTGTCGGCTTGTGAGGTAAACGGCTTAACGATTGCTGGCATTAGCATTGAAGAGTTAGTCCTCAGGCACATATTGCCCAATGACAATATGGCGCACATGATGGTTGCGCATTTGCCGCAGCAGGAATTACTGCTTATGGTGGTCAAGGCTGATGAAGTGTTAATGCAACGACGAGTGCGGGGATTTAATCAGCTAAACAATGCGACATATCAAGAGTTACAACAGCAAATTGCTGATAATTTAAGCTTAGAAGTCCAGCGGTCTATGGATTATTTCGAAAGCCAACTTCGCCAAGCTCCCGTGGCCTCAATTACCATTGCCGCAGATGGTGACAGCAGTGCGCTAGCCAATTTATTAGGCGCTAATTTTAACCAAAAAGTACATGCCGCAAACCATGATGGTATTAGTGGCTTATTGGCTCTGTTAGCGTTACAAGAGTTAACTCGAGGTGATGTGTGATAAAAACCAGCGTTAATTTATACAGTGACAATTTATTACCTATACAGCAACGATTAACTTTAACGCGTCTTATGTCGGTGTTGGGGTTGTTTGTTGTGATTTTTATTGTGTTGTATGGAGTAGTGATGTGGCAGCAACAACAACTACAGGCCAAACAACAGCAAGCTAGCCATGACAACGTGCAATTAAATGATCAAAAAATTGCTCTAGAAGCACAAATCGCCGCAAGAAAACCCGATAGCGCATTAGTGGCGCAAGTTGAGTTAGAAGAGCAACGCCTTGAGCTTAAAATACGCTTAAAAGATGAGTTGAGCCAGCGTCAAAACCTAATCAGTAAAGGGTATTCGCCAATGCTGACCGACTTGGCCAGCGTTGCTGATGCAAATGTGTGGCTGAGCCATATTAGTATTGTGCAGCAAGATAATGGGCCGCAACGGGTAGAGTTTGAAGGTTACGGTCGTAATCCTCAGAGTGTGCCATTGTGGATTGATAAATTGAAAAACACTGAGACATTAAAGGGTTATGCATTTTCTGCCATGACGATGGACAGAGGTGACGATCAGCCGCTAATGTTCAAATTAACCAGCCAAATCTCTGACAAGGAGCCCTCACAATGAAGCAACAATGGGCAACTTGGTGTGAAAAATTTAATCAGCTCAGTCAGCGTGAACGTATTTTAATTGCGCTAGCAAGTGTGGTTGTCGTTGGTATGTTGTTGTTTTTACCTTTGGAATCTCTTTGGAAACAACATCAGACTACCCAAAAACAGTTAACAGCATTACATCAAGAAAATGACATATCACGCCAACAAATCGCCTTGTATGAAGCGCGTTTGCAGTTAGACCCTAACAAGGATTACCAGCAACGTTTGCAACTGGTAAACGAAAAAATGCAAGCGGTTGACGCCGAACTAGACGCTCAAATGGTTGATATGGTGCCTGCGGATTATATGCCAAGGGTACTAGCGAACTTATTGGGCAATGTGAAAGGAGTCACGCTGAAATCCTTTGCTTCTATTGCACCAACGCCGTTATTAGATATGGGCGATAACAGTTCGGTTAATTTGTTCAGCCATGGCATCAAGCTGAGTCTTTAAGGTGATTTTTTCGCGATTTTAGCGTTTGTCTCCGCAGTGGAAAATATGCCCGACAAACTTTATTGGAAACGCCTGGATTATCGTGTTGAAGCACATCCAAATGCGTTGGTTCAATTAGAACTTTACACACTGAGTGTGAATAAGGACTTTATCAGTGTTGCGAAACAACATTAGTGTTACCACTTTGGCTGTTGCTGCAAGTAGTTTGATAATACTGCTTGTGAGCCAGGCTGAAGCACAAACCTTGCGCGATCCCACGTTACCTAGCCAAGGTTATACCGCACCCCAGGCCAGCCATGTTTCCCAGCAAGCCTTGGTACTGAATAGCATTGTAAATGGGCAGCGTGCATATGCTGTCATTAATAATAATATTCTCTCCGTGGGTGACAGTATAAGTGGTATTGGCCTGCGTATTACCGCTATAGGTCAGGACAGTGTTACCTTGTCAGATGGTAGAAAACTTCAGTTATTTCAGTCGATAACAGAGCGATAGGATAAGAATAAAAATGAAAGTAATTAAATATGTTACCCCTCTGATGTCGCTGTGTTTGATTGCTTGTCAAACGACAGACAGGCCAGATCCTAAGACAGTAAAATCAGCGTTGTCTGAGTCAAGAGCGCAGGCGCAAGCTAATGCTGCCGTTACGCCGCCACCGGCAACAATGCCTGCTGAAGTTCAGCGAGAATTAAATGGCAGTGATGTACTTGCATCGGCAAAGGCATTACCTGCTGAGCGCCGTTTTGACGTGTCGGCTAACAATGTTGATGCCCGTGTGTTTTTCCCAAGTTTAGTTAAAGACACACCTTTGAGTGTTGCTGTACACCCTGATGTGCAAGGTAGCATTTCGTTATCACTAAAAGCGGTTACCTTGTCTGAAGCCTTGCAAGTAGTTGAAGATATTTACGGTTATGAAGTAAGCCGTCAGGGGCGTATTTTGCGGGTGTTTCCGTCAGGGATGAGAACCGAAACATATCCGCTTAATTACCTGTATATGCAGCGTGAAGGTTTGTCGCTGACGTCTGTGAGTTCAGGGCGCATTTCAGACGATAACGATAACTCAAGTAGTAGCAATAATAACAATAACAACTCCAACTCTAGTTCGAGCAGTAACAGTAATTCTAGTAGCAATGAAAGCAGCAATGGCACTTTTATCAGTTCTAAAACTAAAACTGACTTTTGGGGTGAGCTGCAAGCAACGGTAGTGTCGATTATTGGCGAAACCGGTGGAGGTCGACAAGTGGTTGTAACCCCTCAGGCTGGCCTTGTGACGATCCGAGCGTACCCAAATGAATTAAGACAGGTTCGTACATTTTTAAACAAAGCAGAAAGCCATTTGCAGCGCCAAGTGATTTTAGAGGCTAAAATTTTAGAAGTGACCTTGTCTGATGATTTTCAGCAAGGAATTCAATGGGATAATGTGCTTGGTCACGTTGGTAATACAAACGTTGATTTTAGTACCTCAGCCGGTGAAGGCTTAGGCAATACGATTTCATCAATCATCGGCGGTGTGACAACCATTAATGTGCAAGGTACTGACTTTAGCACCATGATCAATTTGCTCGACACTCAAGGTGATGTCGATGTGCTTTCAAGCCCTCGTGTTACGGCCTCAAATAACCAAAAAGCAGTTATTAAAGTGGGTAATGATGAATATTTCGTGACCGATGTGTCGACTACCACAGTGTCGTCTACAACCACAGTAACCACTCCCGAGGTTGAACTTACTCCGTTTTTTTCTGGTATTGCGTTAGATGTTACCCCGCAAATTGATGAAAACGGTAACGTGTTATTGCATGTTCACCCTTCGGTGATTGATGTACAAGAGCAAACCAAAGTTATCCAAATTAGCGACTCAACCTTAGAGTTACCATTGGCACAAAGTGAGATCCGTGAGTCAGACACTGTTATCAGGGCGGCATCAGGCGATGTGGTTGTGATAGGTGGTTTAATGAAGAGTGAAAACATTGAAACCGTGTCGAAAGTGCCTGTATTAGGAGATATTCCATTTTTGGGCGAAGCGTTTACTAGCCGCAGTCGTTCTAAACAAAAAACGGAGCTAATTATTTTACTTAAGCCCACAGTGGTAGGGCTCGACACTTGGAAAGATGAGTTAAAGCGTTCGCAAGATTTGATTGAGCGCTGGTATCCTTCTAAGTAACCTTGGAACCTAATTAATTATGTATTTGCAACACTTTGGTATGGCGCAACTTCCCTTTACGTTGACGCCAAACACCGGGTTCTTTTTTGGTTTAGCGCCCCATGTTGAAGCGCTACAAGTGTTGCAAACAGCATTAGAGACCGGTGAGGGCTTTATCAAAGTCACTGGTGAAGTCGGAACCGGTAAAACACTCGTTTGCCGTAAATTATTGAATGACCTGCCGACTCAATACCATTGCGCTTATTTGCCTAATCCATACCTAAGCCCAAAAGAATTACGCTTTGCCGTAGCGGCCGAGTTAGGGCTCTCGTTACCCAATAAACTAGACCAACAGCAACTTACCCGTTTGATCCACGAACGCTTACTTGAGCTAAATCATCAGGGCTATCATGTGGTGTTAGTGCTAGACGAGGCTCAAGCGTTGCCCGACGACAGTATTGAGGCGTTACGCTTATTTACTAATTTAGAAACCGAGAGCCGTAAGTTATTGCAGGTGGTGTTGTTTGGTCAGCCGGAGTTGGATAATCGTCTAGCACAAGCTAAATTTAGGCAATTGCGCCAACGTATTACTTTTAGTTACCACTTGCGCCCGTTAAGTTGGGATGAAATACAGGCCTATATTCAGTATCGACTGAGTATTGCCGGCTATCAAGGGCCAAATTTGTTTGGCGTAAGTGATATTAAATTATTAGCCAAAGCAGCACGTGGTATCCCTAGATTAGTGAATATATTGGCTCATAAAAGTTTATTGTTATGTTATGGAGAGGGCCGCCAGCAGGTGTTAACCAAGCATTGCCGTGCAGCAATAAGAGACACCGAAGACATTAATTTAACTGAGCGAACAGGTTTTTCGCGCGCGAGCATGTTAGCGATTATTTTATTGTTGACACTGATGCTAACGCTGGGATTGACAGAGGTAGGCGCAGAGTGGTTGACACGGATAAGTGAGCATTAATGAGTGTGATAATAAAAATGCTGCGAGATTTAGAGCAGCGTCAAAAACCAGAATCTGAGCAATCAACACCGACATCTTCCCAGTCAGCGGGGGAGTTTGTACGCCCGCAAGTTCAATATTATCAAGCCGAGCCATCGCGTTTTCCTTTGATTGCCATTGGTCTTGGTTTGTTGCTGCTAGTTCCGGCGCTTTGGTTTGGTTTTTCAGCGTATCAACAGGCTGAGACACCTTATGAACCTCAGTTGGCCAAAGCAGAGTTAGCGCCTCAATCAATACCGCAAGCACCTATTAATGACGTTAATAAGCTAAGCGGCGCAGCTACAGATACGGTAGCGGCTGAGCCTGAGGCCGATGTAGCAATCAATGAAACGGCAATGCCAAGCCAATTGGTTAATGAACAAGCCTCATCGATTGTGGCTCAGGCTGATATGACTCAACATCAGTCAACTAGCATGGTCGATGAAACGCTTGCTAAGCCGGCAGATAAACTTGATAGCAATGCACAAAATACCGTTCCAGCAATAAGTACGGCGGCGCAAGCGTCAACCAAGGGCGCGGCAGATACCACAACAGTAGAGTTAACGGCTCAAAGTACGCCTAAAGGGCAAGCTGTTGCGTCAACAAAAAATGAGATAGAGCCTCCTGTAGAAAAGCCCGTATTGGTATCGACGCCAAGTAATATGACAGTTAAAGAGGTGGTTCTCACGAAAGCACAAATGGCGCAATTGCAATATCGAAAAGCGCTAGAGGCTGAAAAAGCACAAGAGCTAGATGACGCAGCAAGCTTTTATTTAGAGGCCATTATTTTACAGCCAAATTTACACAAGGCGCGTAAGCAACTAGTGGCAATTTATTATGCGCAAAATAACCCAACAACCGCGATGCGCTTATTAGAAAGTGGCATAAGTATGTTTCCGCGAGAGTGGGAGTTTTATGTGATTTTGTCGCGGATCCAGGCAGAAGAAAAGGCTTATGACAGCGCGTTAACAACATTGGCGAGTATTCCTGATGATTCAAGCTGGGCAAGAGATAAATGGGTAGCTCAAACTGAATTGGCTCAAAGCACTCAACATTTTGTGTTAGCAGAGCAGGCTTATCGCAGCTTGTTACTTGTCGAGTCAACGCAAGCTCGCTGGTGGATGGGGCTTGGTTACGCATTAGATTCTCAGCAAAAATATATCCCCGCAGCTCAAGCTTATCGTTCTGCTTTAAGTTATGAAGGATTATCGACAACCGCCATGAATTTTATTGAAACCCGATTAGCTCAACTAGGAGAAAACCGATGAAACCAAAGTTAAAGATGCGCTTAGGTGATCTTTTGGTACAAGAGCTAATCATTACCGAAGCACAATTACAGCAAGCGTTGACAGAGCAACGTAACAGCGGGAAAAAACTAGGTCGCACTCTCATTGATTTAAATTGCATCACTGAAGACCAATTGCTTCAGTTTTTATCTCAGCAACTTAATTTGCCTTATCTTGATATTAGCCGCAAACCCATCGCAGCTGAAGTGGTTAATATTCTGCCTGAAGTACAGGCCAGACGTTACCGTGCGTTAGTGGTTGAAAATGCAGTAGATCATGTTTTGGTTGCCATGAGCGATCCAGCCGACTTGCAAGCTATTGATAATTTAGAACTGTTAGTTGCCCCAAAACAATTGATGCTTGCGGTGGCGCCTGAGCAACAATTGCTCGATGCATTTGACAATTTATATCGCCGAACGGGTCAGATAGCTGAGATTGCAGGCAAGCTTGAAGAAGAATATGCCGCAGATGATATGTTTGATCTCAGCAGCTTAACTGAAGGTGATGCCGACAATGAAACCACAGTGGTTAAATTGTTACAGTCGATATTTGAAGATGCCGTGCAAATGCGCGCGTCGGATATTCATATCGAACCGGGTGAAAAGGTGTTACGTATTCGCCAACGTATTGATGGTCAGTTACATGAAAATAGCCTCAGTGAAGTCAATATTGCCTCGGCCTTGGTGCTGCGCCTTAAGTTAATGGCTGGTCTGGATATTTCAGAAAAACGTATGCCCCAAGATGGCCGTTTTCATATCGAAATTAAAGGTCATAAAATTGATGTGCGTATGTCGACCATGCCGATTTATCATGGCGAATCAGTGGTGATGCGTTTGTTAGATCAAACCACAGGCTTACGCACCTTAGATGAAACTGGGATGCCGCCAAATATTGTGGCGCGCATTCGCAAACAAATTAAACGTCCTCATGGCATGTTACTTGTTACCGGACCAACGGGTAGCGGTAAAACAACCACCTTATACGGTATTTTAAGCGAGTTAAATACGCCAGATAGAAAGATTATCACCGTAGAAGATCCTGTTGAATACCAGTTACCGCGAATTAACCAAGTGCAGGTTAACCATAAAATTGGTTTAAACTTTTCAAATGTGCTGCGTACTACGCTTCGTCAAGACCCCGATATCATCATGGTGGGCGAAATGCGTGATCAAGAAACCGTTGAAATTGGCTTGCGAGGCGCATTAACCGGTCACTTTGTATTATCAACTTTACATACCAATGACGCGGTAACCAGCGCACTGCGCTTACTCGATATGGGGGCGGCAAGTTATTTGGTGGCTAGCGCACTGAGAGTGATTATTGCGCAGCGTTTAGTTAGACGAGTTTGCCATAATTGTGCTGTTGATTATCACCCCTCCGCTGCTGAACGAAGCTGGCTGTCTAGTGTGACTAAACAAGACATTAACCGTGCTACGTTTAAGGTAGGTAGTGGTTGTCAAACCTGTAATGGGTCGGGGTATCGTGGTCGAATTGGTATTTTTGAAATTCTAGAACTTGATGAAAATATGATTGATGCGATGCGCACTGGTAACCCACAAGATTTTGCTAGAGCCGCCGTTCGAAGCCCCAATTTTATTCCATTAGCGGATTCAGCGATGGAGTATTTATTTCAAGGGACAACCACCTTAGAAGAAGTGGCTAAGTTGTTTGAGGATGTCAGCGAGTCAAATATGGCGTTATCAACTGATCTTGTTAACCAGCCAGACATTGGGGCCTAGTTATGCCAACGTATCAATATCGTGGACGTAATGCACAAGGTAAATCTGTTACGGCGCAGCTGGAGTCTGCCAATGAAAGCGCCGCAGCAGATGTGTTGCTTTCTCGGGGCATAATTCCCCTAGAGCTCACAGAGGTTAAGCCTAAACAGTCGTTTTCGGTAGCGTTATTTCAAAGCAAAGTCTCGCTAGAAGAGCTGCAAATTTTTACTCGGCAAATGTACTCACTAACACGTTCGGGTATTCCGATATTGCGAGCGATTGCAGGTTTGTCTGAAACGACTCATTCAGCGCGAATGAAATTAGCACTGGATGATATTTCTGAGCAATTAACCTCTGGTCGTCCGCTATCTTCTGCAATGAACCAGCACCCAGATGTATTTGATTCGCTATTTGTATCGATGATCCACGTTGGAGAAAATACAGGTAAATTAGAGGATGCATTTATTCAATTGTCGCATTACATAGAGCGTGAGCAAGAAACCCGCCGACGTATCAAGGCGGCCATGCGTTATCCTATTTTTGTACTCATTGCGATTACAGTTGCCATGGTTATTTTAAATATTATGGTCATTCCCAAATTTGCCGATATGTTTTCGCGTTTTGGCGCCGATTTACCTTGGGCAACAAAGATACTTATCGCAACCTCAAACCTATTTGTGAATTATTGGGCGTTAATGCTGGTGACCATCGTTGGGGTTATTGTTGGGATCCGCTATTGGCATCATACTAAAAAAGGCGAAAAACAATGGGATTTGTGGAAACTGCATATTCCGGTTGTTGGCTCCATTATTGAGCGCTCTACCTTGTCGCGGTATTGCCGCAGTTTTTCGATGATGCTAAGTGCCGGCGTACCCATGACCCAGGCTCTCAGTCTGGTTGCGGATGCGGTAGACAATGCGTATATGCATGACAAGATTGTAGGAATGCGCCGTGGTATTGAGTCTGGTGATTCTATGCTCAGAGTGTCTAATGCTAGCCATTTGTTTACTCCGTTAGTGCTGCAAATGGTGGCAGTGGGTGAAGAAACCGGCCAAATTGATCAACTATTAAATGATGCAGCAGACTTTTATGAGGGTGAGGTAGATTACGATTTAAAAAATTTAACCGCGAAATTAGAACCCATTTTAATTGGTTTTGTGGCAGGTATTGTGCTGATCCTTGCGCTGGGTATCTATTTACCGATGTGGGATATGCTAAAAGTAGTGAAAGGTGGTTAACACGCTATGTTCATTACACTTTGGGTAACATTATGCTAAGTCAGCAAAAAGCCGATGATGATTTGCTTAAAGTGTATGGCAAAATGATCGCCATTGTGGTGTTACTCATTATATTGGCAATATTAGGGGCGCGTTATGTTAAAACTGAACCTAATTTAACCAGCCAAGGTTTAGCATTTGAACATAATCGGCTTTTGAATGTCTTAGCTATGGTACGAAGCCAATGGTTGACATCAGGAAGACCCAATAAAATGTTATTGTCTTGGTATGATGTGGCACCAAATGTGCTTAAAAGTACTGAGGGTGATGCTACATCACAAACGTCAAAAAATGGACAGCTAACGGCGCCACTTGATAGCGGCGAAGCAGAGTTAATTGGCACAGATAATTGGATTAAATTATCTGCTAAAGGATGGCCAATCGTCGATACTTTTGATGACGAGGGTTGCAGACGGCTATGGCAACAGTTATTAGCAACCCAAACCAGTGAGTTAGCGTTATCTGTGGTTTACCATGACCAAGACAAGGTGTGTCGGTATGCCTCTCCTAATCAAGCAAGTTTAAGTTATCAATTGCTAACAGGACGGGTGATATTTTTATCAGCAGATAAGTAAAAAAACTATCGCTGGTGTTAAAATTTTAATAAGCTGCTAATATTGTGGAAGTTATAACTGTATTAGTATGCTTGCCTGTTATTAGAGCATTTAAAAAGAGTGAGGTAGTATGAAATTAAAACAACAAGGTTTTTCATTAATCGAGTTGGTTATTGTGATTGTCATTTTGGGTTTATTAGCTGCGACAGCCATTCCACGCTTTTTAAATGTGACCGACGATGCAGAAGATGCGAGCGTTGATGGTGTTGCTGGTGGCTTAGCTACTGCGGTGAGCTTTGTGCGTGCTCAATGGGAAGTTGATGGCCGTAGCAATACGAGTGTCGTGCTCGATGGAACGACCGTATCACTTGATACGCGTTTTGGTTTCCCAACAGGCACAACCAATACCAGTGCAACAGCGATGACAAATGCTACTTGCCAAGAGGTGTTTGATTCTGTGTTGCAAAACGCACCTCGTAACGTGTTATTTAACCAAGATGCAAGCGACCAACGTTACACTGTACGTGTTCAAAATGCGGTGGGTGGTTCATCTACCAGCATTGATGGCGCAACAGTGAACAACCTTGATTTATGCGTTTATCATCAAGTAGCTTCGTTAACGTTAAATCAAACAAGCGGTGTGCCAACGCCAACGCCAGATTTATCAACTTCTGGTGCTAAAGGTGTGACATATAATCCTGGTACTGGGCAAGTTGTTGCCTTTAGTAACAATTAATCATTAACAACCAAGTCGATTACGCCATGTTCGCATGGACAAAGATTTATTTTTAAAGAGGTTATTTTATATGCAAAAACAACAAGGTTTTACATTAATCGAGTTAGTCGTTGTGATTATTATTCTCGGTATTTTAGCGGTCACTGCAGCGCCTAAGTTTATTAACTTGCAAGGCGATGCACGTGTTTCTGCTTTGAATGGCTTAAAAGCGTCTATTCAGGGTGCTAATACTTTGGTTTATTCTAAGGCTGCACTAGCTGGAAAAGAAAAGTCTGCTTCAGAAACAGTTGATATTAATGGAACAACAGCAACCACTGATGATGTCAGTACCGTTTATGGTTATTTAAGTTCAACCGGTACAAACTTTACTCGTGCGTTAGAGATCAGTGCGCAAGTGCTTACTGCTGATGTCACAACAGGTAATGTTACATCTACAGGTGATTGGGCTATTTTTGTTGGCACTACAAATGTTAAGTTTTGGCAAAATGGTGCGCCATCAACTTGCTTCTTCTCGTATACGCCAGCGACATCGACAGCCGTACCTGTTTTTTCTGCGATTCCTGCGGCAACGAGTTGTTAATATAAGCAATCAATAAAACCTGCTTCGGCAGGTTTTTTTTTGAGTTTTTTATCAACTAAAAAAACCACCATTGTAGCCACAGCTTATCAAGTCAATTCACAAATAAGCAGACAATGTTGGCTGTTTTTGCCATACTGGATCGGCTAGTATAAGTCTCTGACACTGTTGCGGTTTAATCTTTTAACGTGTTGGAATATTGATAGGTAGCAAAAGGGGGCGTCATCAATTTGAGTCAACAGCGTAATGTGCAGCTAGGGTTTACCTTGGTTGAATTGGTCACCACCATTATTGTAATCGCAATTATTGCTGTTGCAGTGTTGCCACGCCTGTTGTCGAGTGCATCTTTTAGTGCTTACACCTTACGAAATGAGTTTATTAGCGAACTTAGATACGTGCAGCTTAAAGCCATTCAAAATACCGACCAGTGTTATCAAATTGATGTGGATGCCAACGGGTATACCTTGCGATATTTTAGTGACCGAACAGGCAATAGCTGCGCTAATCAATATCGCGTTGAACCATTACAAGCCTATAGTGCCGATGCTTATATTAGTTTATCGAGCAATACTAGCAAGGTGTTTTCAATTACCTTTGATAGCCTTGGGCGAATGATTTCCCCTGCATGTTCTGGCCATTGCTTTAATGCAGTGGCTGATGAAACCCTTGCCATTGCGGTGGAGTCAGAGGGGTATGTTTATGCCCAATAAACTCGGATTTCGTCGCCCCGTAAGGCTTAATGGATTTACCTTAATTGAATTAGTTATTGGCATGATGGTTATAGGTATTGGTATTGTTATGTTAACCAGTATGTTATTTCCTCAAGCGGATAGAGCAGCGGCAACCTTACAACGAGTGCGTTCAGCTGAACTTGCCCATTCGGTAATGAATGAAATTTGGGGCAAGCGTTATGATCAAAATACCAATGCCAATGGTGGCTCGCCTGCCTGTAATGCGGCCACGGGTCTCAGTTGCTCAGCCACATCGGTATTAGGGCCTGACGGTGAAAGCCGCGACACATTTAATGATGTTGACGATTATCACGGTCTAAGCGAATCCAGTAGCATGCTCGACTCAAGTCAAACCTATGCGCAAGCCTACCCCGGTTTTAACGTGTCGGTTAATGTGAGTTACCTTGATACAACCACTCAGGCAGAAAAGTTAATTACTGTTGATGTAACAACCCCTAGCAACGAAGTGATCACTTACCAAGCGCTTAGGAGTAATTACTGATGCGCTTATATCGCCCAATGAAAATAGCCGGATTTACCTTAATTGAAATGGTGACGGTCATTTTAATTCTTGGCATTATTGTGGTGGGGGTGAGTAGTTTTGTCATTTTTGGCACGCGTATTTTTGTTGAGTCAAGCTCGGTCGATCAAGTGCTTAGCCAAAGCCGTTTTGGGATTGAGCGGATGACCCGAGATATCCGCCGCGCTGTGCCAAACAGTATGCGTATATTGACCGCTGCAGATGGCAGTTATCAATGTATTGAATTATTACCTATTGCGGCTAGCACTTCCTACCTAGAGGCGCCGTTTGTGCCCCAAACCGCAAGCAATACTTTAACGGCGATCAAAAGCATTCGAAGCATTACCGCAGGCCAATCTGTGCTGATTTACCCTTTAACCCTAGCTGAAATCTATAATCCTCAAGGGACAACAGCAAAACGATTTACCGTTCAAAGTGTTGCAGAGTCAAGTGATGAGTTAACAATTACCTTAACTCAAACAGTACGCTTTAGTGAGGCTTCACCAGTACAGCGATTATTTGTTGCCGATACACCGTTAAGTTATTGTTTTGTATCCCATGGTACTGATATTGATTTACGTCTATATCAAGGTTATGGCTATCAGGCTAGTCAGCCATCGCCAACCTCAATGGGGAGCGGTGTATTAATGGCGCAAAGTGTCACAAATACCCTATTGATTAACCCTGCTATTATATTAACACCAGCAACATTAATGACTAATGCCATTGTACATTTGCAACCCATTTTTAGTGTGAACGGTGAAACGTTCCAGTATCAACATCAAGTGCAGGTGATGAATGTTCCATAAATTAAACCAACATTCTCAACAAGGCAGTGCATTAATTATTGGCATCTTTGTGCTTACCGTGATGTTTCTTCTGGCTGCTAGTTTAATTCGCATAGTGGGAGATGCTGATGAGTCTGTAAATATGGAAGTCTGGGGAACAAGAGCATTATTTAGTGCTAACAGTGGTGCAGATGCCGCTTTAGCGCAGTTATTCCCGTTAAGTGGTGCGCCAGCAACGTGTGCGAATGTCAGCCCTACCTGGACTCCGCCAGCAAATGCGCTTGGTTTTTATAATTGCAGTGTTACGATTAATTGCAATACAGCGACAGTCGGTAGCGTGACTCAATACCGTATTAATAGCTTGGCCGTTTGTCAAACCGGTGACTGTAGCGGTGGTGGGAGCACTTCCACCTGTTTAAGGGTCAGTCGCCAAGTGGAGGTTGAAGCGCGTGGGAATTAATTACAAGCTATTCAAGCAATCTAAGCTACCTTATTTGCTGGCTAAAATTACAGCTGTATTTATGATGTCTTTTTTACCCACTACGGCGGTATTAGCAGATTGGAGTGATACGTTTAAGGAGGGTGTGAATAATTACAATACAAGCGGCACGATTTATTTAAATACGGCCACCATTCTCAATGCTCCAAATAGTGGTAAATTACCCACCTATAATTACACTCAAGGTGGTAATAGCTCCTTTGATTCCTGTATAAGTGCTAATGGTAATTCTAAAGTCTGTCGAGATGGTGACTTTCTTGCCCAGTTACCGACGTCTCGAATCGAATTTGCTCAATGTCAGTCAAGCAGTACAGTTGATTTGGGGCCACCTGTCTATGGTAATGAAACGATTAGCATTGCAGAAGGCCAATATGACACAGTATCAGTTGCCAATGGCAGTGATAAAAAAATCGTATTTACGACCGATAATGGCAAATACAAAATTAACAGTTTATCCGCTTCGTCAGGTTCTATTGAGTTTTCATCAGGTCAATATTGGATAGAAACGTTGAACATCAACAATGGTGTTAGTTTGATTTTCCCCGATTCAGGCACCGTGTCCCTTTTTATTAAAAATGATTATGTTCATAAAAATTTAACCTTAGCAAGTTCACCTGAGAAGTTATTATTTTATCTGTATGGCGCGTTTGAGATTGAAGGCGGGGCAAGTTTAAATGCTTATGTTGTGTCAGAAGGTACCGTCACCATAAATGGGTCCGCAAAAATTACAGGTGCAGTGATAGGGCAAAATATTATTTTGAATGGAAATTCATCGGTGACGTTTGCTGATACTGGAGATTTAATCGATGTTGTCCCAGATTGTACAATTGTCACCCCCCAGCCGGAATTTCATATTCAATATGGTAAGTCATTAGCTACGACTGGTGTGGCGTCTAAAAATGTGGTGTTCGATACCCCCTTTGTCAGTGGCGTGAAGCCTTTAGTGTTTGTTATGCCAACGATTGCACAAACCAATACAAATAATGATAGTCGTCAAAGCGCATTTTTATCATCTATCAGTGAAACAGGGTTTACCTGGACTCGCGCGCTGTCTCCCGGCAACAGCGTTGAAACAGAGATGCCTGAGGTGCATTGGATTGCTGTAACGCCAGGTACATTTGATTTAAGTAATGGGACTCAATTAATTGCTGGTAGTGTATTGCAAAACAAAGCCTTAATTGGTTCAAATAATCAATATGTCGACGTTACCTTGCCCAGCACCCAAAATGTGGTGCTTAATCAACTGCAAACCCAAAACAATAATTGTTGGTTAACCAGCACCTCCCAGTTTACAAATAATGGTATTGAGTTAGCGATGGATGCGTCTGAAGTGCGCAATAACTCAAGCCAATGTGAACCTGGGGACTTAGATAACAACAATTTGCAAAATGAACAGATTGCATATTTAGCGGTGCAATCAGGAAGTGGTACTTTGGTGCTAGATGGTAATAATGTGAATTATCATTTTAGTCAGGCGCAAACATTCAATTCTGGTGGGACAGATTCGGTAGCCAACCAGTGCGGTTATTTAACATCTCTTACCGGTTTTACCAACCCACCAACCTTGGTGGCGGGTAAAAATAGTCGCCGAGGTGGTGATGGTGGCTGGCTGCGTCGATGCGTGCTAACAAACAGCACAGTGAGCATGGTCATTGATGAAGATAACTTTCGTGATAATGATAGAAGCCACGTTTGGGAAAGTTACAGTTTTGTCGCGCTAGAAAAAGTTGAGCCGGTATTCCAATGTTTTACGGATAATTTTGACCGTACAGATCTTGGGGATGATTGGGTTGTTTCCAATAGTCGAGGCAGCTTTACGCCATCCATTGTGAGTAATCGTTTACAAGTGACTCAAGCGGTAACAAATCAAGCAACATCATCTACTTTCCAACGGCTATTTCCAGCAACAGACAATTACGTCACCATCGAATTTGATCATTATGCTTATAACGGCACCGGTGCCGATGGTATTGCTTTTGTATTATCAGACAGCACTATTACCCCTCAAGCGGGCGCTTATGGAGGACCATTAGGTTATGGCGCTCGCTCAAATCAAGATGGTTTTGCAGGTGGTTGGTTAGGTTTTGGTATTGATGAGTATGGTAACTTTTCAAGAGAAGGTGGCTTGGGTGGCCCAGGGCGTCGTCAACAATCGGTTGCCATTAGGGGCTCAGGCTCTGGCACATCGGGTTACCCTTATTTACGTGGTACTTGCTCAAATGGTACCACCAATACGAGTGGTGAGTGCTTATCGCCAACTGTTGACGACAATAATGTATCACCGGCTCATCGATACCGTATTACTGTTGACTCACAAGTTGCCAGTCAATCATTAGTTAAAGTTGAACGCGATAGCGGCAGTGGATTTGTTGAACTTATTTCAGAATTTGATGCTGCGTCTTTTGCAAGCCAGGCAGCTTTACCTGAGAGTTTTTTATTGTCTTTAACTGGGTCTACAGGCGGAGCAACGAATATTCATGAAATTGATAATGTTGAAATATGTGCATTAAAATCTAGCCCCATCGGTGTGCAAATTGATCATTTTGAGTATTCGTATTCAGGTACAGGGCTAACCTGTACGCCAAAAACGTTATCGATAAAAGCTTGTGCTAATGCAGATTGTACAGAGACGGTTAATGACAGTGTAACCGCGACCCTAAGCCCTGCAACGGTTACGGGTGGTGGCGGCTGGGTGGGTGGCAATACCGTTACGTTTAGCGGTGGTGAAAAGTCAGATTTACAGTTACGCAGTAATACAGCTGGTACTGTGACACTTGATGTGACAGGTTCAACCCCAAGTACCAAAGCATTTAGTGAGACACTTTGCCGGATTAACGGTGGTGCAGCAACGGCTGCAAACTGTAATTTAGTCTTTGCCGACAGTGGTTTTATTTTTGATGTACCAGACAAGCTAGCAAACAAACCCACGGGTAATATTTCAATCAGTGCTGTGAAAAAGTCAGATGAGACGCTTCAATGTGTACCTACCTTTGCAGACACAACAAAAAATGTCAGTTTTTGGAGCACGTACCTGGAGCCCATTACGCCAATTAACGGCCAATCAATAACCGTTAACAGTACTACTGTGGGCAAACAAAGCTCGGCAGCAACCAGCATTACCTTAAATTTTGACGCCACTGGCACGGCAAATATTGATGTTAACTACCCTGATGCAGGCAATATGCAACTCGATGCTCAGTACACCGGTACTGGCGACGAAGCGGGTTTAGTTATGTTGGGTTCAGATTCATTTGTGAGCTTCCCTGTTGGATTGTGCATCACCCCACAAGATAGCAATGCACAATGTACAGCCGGTAACAGCAGTTGTGATGTATATAAAAAAGCAGGCGAAACGTTTGATTTAATTATTCAAGGAAAAGCCTGGCAGTCTGACGCTGATACCAATTATTGCGACAATATCAATACACCAAATTATGCCCAAAGCAACATTGTTTTAGGGCACCAATTAGTTGCGCCATCTGGCGGAGTGTTAGGTGCTGTTGGTACCACGCAATACAGCCATGTAGCGCAAACGACTAACAGCAATACCGTGACTCAGTCGGTAACCGAGGTCGGCGTGTTTACATTTACCGCCAATCCTCCAAGCCCTTATTTAGGGTCAAGCTTTTATGATATCCCGCTTGCCAAGTCAGCAAGCATTGGCCGCTTTGTGCCAGACAGCTTTGCGGTTAGCAGCTCAAGTGTGTTGCCAAGTTGCGGTAGTTTTACCTATATGGATCAACCCTTTGATTTAACGCTGACCCTAACTGCTTACAATACAATAGGCAATATTACACAAAATTATCAGGGCGCTTTTGCTAAAGCTACGGCCAGTTTAGTTGGCGAGAATAATAACAACGGCGTCGATTTAAGCAGTCGGTTAAGTGCATTACCGATTGACGCGAGCACGTGGAGTCTTGGTGAAGCCAGTGTGGGTATAGCTTATCAGGCCAATTTTAGTCGTACTGTTGCGCCTAATGTGGATGGACCATTTGGCCTGTTTGACATTGGGGTTCAGGTTGCTGATAACGACACCGGTATTGCATTTGTTAATGCGCCAGATATGCGCGCCGATAGCAGTGATATTTGTGCCAACAACAGCTCTTGCAACGCCAAACTGATTTCAACACACGATTTTCGTCATGGCCGAGTGGTGATGGACAATACCTTTGGCCCTGAAAATGAAGTGTTACGTATGCCAACCTATGCGCAATACTGGGATGGGAGTAACTGGATTACAAATGTTAGCGACAGCTGTACTCAAGTGTCAGATCCCCTTGATGGCACAGAAGTTTATGCTCCAGTCTTAACTGCTGGTCAAACGGTTACACGCACTGATGCAGGTAGTTTTGTCAATAATGGTTTACTCACCTTATTATGGCAAAATACGGGTTCTGATGCATATCTTGGCCAAGTAACGGCACCGTTAAAAGTTGATGATTGGCTAACCTGGTATTGGAATTGGGATGATGCTAGCCCAACAGTACTTTATGACCCAAGGGCAAGTGCTTTCTTTGGCCGTTATCGCGGTCATGATAGGATCATTTATTGGCGTGAAGTGGGGCAATAATCGGAATAAAAAAGCATCGCTTTTACGCTTTTTAGGATTATATTTGCTCGATCGGCGTTTTTTTACATGCTTTTGTAAAAAAAAACGTCAGATTAGCAATTGTTAACCTGTTCGGTCTTGTAGAATAGGGGTGTCATTGATAAAGTTAGCTGATTTTTCTTTCTTCTGACTTCACAGAATACAGGCCTGATACATGTTCAAGAAGCTGCGCGGCATTTTTTCTAACGACCTATCGATCGATTTAGGTACGGCAAACACACTTATTTATGTTCGCGATGAAGGCATCGTGTTGAACGAACCCTCAGTGGTTGCCATTCGCGGCGAACGCAATAGCAATGGACCAAAGTCAGTTGCTGCTGTGGGTACTGATGCAAAACAAATGCTGGGCCGAACGCCGGGTAATATTCAAGCTATTCGCCCAATGAAAGACGGTGTGATTGCCGACTTTTATGTGACTGAAAAAATGCTTCAGCATTTTATTAAGCAAGTTCACAACAACAGTTTTTTCCGCCCAAGCCCGCGTGTGCTTGTGTGCGTACCTGTGGGTGCAACCCAGGTAGAACGTCGTGCTATTCGTGAGTCGGCAATGGGTGCTGGTGCTCGCGAAGTTTACCTGATTGAAGAGCCAATGGCCGCGGCAATTGGTGCGGGTTTACCTGTGTCAGAAGCAACAGGTTCTATGGTTGTTGATATTGGCGGTGGTACTACCGAGGTTGCCATTATTTCGTTAAATGGCGTGGTTTATTCTTCATCTGTGCGCATTGGTGGCGACAAGTTTGATGATGCCATTATTAACTATGTTCGCCGTAACTATGGCAGCTTAATTGGTGAAGCCACAGCAGAACGCATTAAACATACAATTGGTACGGCATACCCAGGTGACGAAGTGCTTGAAATAGAAGTGCGTGGTCGTAACCTTGCTGAAGGTGTACCGAGAAGTTTCACGTTAAACAGCAATGAAATTTTAGAAGCACTGCAAGAGCCATTATCTGGCATTGTGAGTGCTGTTATGGTGGCATTAGAGCAATCTCCACCAGAATTAGCGTCAGACATTTCAGAGCGTGGCATGGTGTTAACCGGTGGTGGTGCATTATTACGTGACTTAGACCGCTTACTGATGCAAGAAACAGGTATTCCTGTGATGGTTGCTGACGATCCGCTAACCTGTGTGGCTCGTGGTGGTGGTAAAGCGCTTGAAATGATTGACATGCATGGTGGTGATTTGTTCTCTGAAGAGAATTAATGATTAACTGCACTGTGGCTTTATTAACGCTAAATAACGCTAATAAAGCCGCGCTCACTTTATGAAACCAATTTTCGTTCGTGGCGTCTCTAATCAATTTAGACTGACACTGGCAATTATATTGTCGGTGGCTTTGCTTGCCGCTAATCATCGCTTAGATCCTATTCGTCAATCTCTCTCTTCAGTTTTGAGCCCTTTGCAGTATTTAGCCAATGTGCCAGGTGTGATGCTGGACTGGTCTGCCGAGGCTTTTGCTACCCGAAATATGCTTGAGTTGCAAAACAAAGAGTTGTTACGCCAACAATTGGTGATGTCAGAGCGTTTGCAGCGATTTGAACATGTACGCCAAGAAAACGAGCGTTTACGTGCCTTGTTAGGCTCTCCTGTTCACATGGACTCTCGTAAAGTGGTTGCTGAAGTAATGGAAGTGGCCAGTGATCCGTTTCGGCAATTTGTGGTGTTAAACCATGGCTCACAAACCGGTGTTTATGTGGGTCAACCTGTGGTTGATGCGCAAGGGGTTGTCGGGCAGGTTATTGAAGTTAGCGAATTTACCAGCCGAGTGTTAATGGTGTCTGACACCTCTCATGGTATTCCTGTGCGTGTTACTCGTAATGATGTTAGAGCTATTGCCAATGGTACTGGTGATATTGATCAAATTGAGCTTCGCCATGTCGCCAAAAGTACTGACATTATTGCCGGTGATTTATTAGTGACCTCTGGTTTGGGTAACCGCTTTCCTGAAGGTTATCCTGTTGCACGTGTCATTAGTGTTTCGCGCGACGATGGTCAAAGTTATGCGGTGATTAATGCGCAGCCGTTAGCGGCATTAGATCGTATACGGTATGTGTTATTAATTTGGCCAGATGAAACAACCCCCTTTACTTTACCGGCTGATTTAGTAGAGCTTATTGAGAAAAATGTAGCAGCATCTCAGGCAACGGGTGAGCAGACAACAGAACAGCAAGCAACTGGTCAGCAAGCCACATCAACAACAGGTGACAATGCTTCCTTAAATCAGCCAGCTGTTAATCCGGCTGGGGCTAACGCTCAAAACCCGACAGTCGTTGATCCAACAGGAGCGAATACTCAAACCTCGCCAGCTGTTAATCCGGCTGGAGCGAATACTCAAAGCCCGCCAGCTGTTAATCCGGTGGCAACAAATGATCACAACCAGTCTTCATCAGAGCCAATAACTCAGTCTAGTGAGGTGAATCAATGAGTGCGCACATCGCTAATGGTCGTCTCGTTGTATGGCTAACTATTTTTATTGGAATGATGTTTCAAATTATGCCGTTACCTAGCATGGTTGAGCATTGGCGTCCGGATTGGTTATTGATGGTTATGGTTTACTGGGCTATGGCGCTGCCGCATCGGTATAGCATTTTAACCGCTTGGGTACTTGGGGTCATGCTCGATGTTTTGCTTGGGGCAACGTTAGGTATCCGTTCACTAGCGTTATCGCTGGTGATTTATATCGTCGTTCTTTTGTGTCAACGTCTACGCAACTATCCTCGCTGGCAACAGTCATTAGTCATTGCTGGGTTAATATGTGTTTATCATGCGGTGATCTTTTGGGTACAGTTTGTTGTTGTCGGTGAAACTCCTTTTGATTTAACGATGTTTTTACCCGCGATATCTAGCTTGTTTATTTGGTGGTGGGTATTCTGGATTTTACGCAACATCCGTCGTCGGTATAAAGTACGTTAAACGGGTTTTTATCCTGATTTAATGCCTAAAATGAGTGAATTAACATGACTTGGGTATTGGCCTCAACCTCACCAAGAAGAAAAGAATTACTGGCGCAAGCAGGATTTAGCTTTCCTGGCTTTAGTTTCCAACTTGTGGCGCCCGATATTGACGAAACGCCTAAAGCTAACGAGTTAGCTGAAGACTATGTGTGCAGATTAGCAGTCGAAAAAGCCCTCGCTGGGCTTAAGTTAACGACTCAACTTAACCAGCCCAAAGTGCTCGGCTCAGACACCATAGTGGTGCTTAATGGGGTGATTTTAGGAAAGCCGATAGACGCGAATGACGCAAAGCGAATGTTAGCTTTGTTGTCAGGTAATACCCATGAGGTGATGACCGCCGTTGCGTTAACCGATGGTCAGCATACTTTTAGCAGGCTTTGCAGAACACAAGTAAGCTTTTGTGCATTATCAGCCACCGATATTGACGCCTATGTCGCCTCGGGTGAGCCGATGGACAAGGCTGGCGCTTATGGCATTCAAGCATTGGGCGGCTGTTTTGTGAAGTCGATTACGGGTAGTTATTCCGCTGTAGTGGGCTTACCGTTAGTTGAAACACGAGAATTATTAGCCTGCATGATGCAGCAAACTTAACCTTTTGCTTTAATCGGTCTTCATACGGTGGTGCAACTGCTGTCAATATTACGATTGGAGCATGACCTCTATACTGGTGGCCTATGAACATAAAAGCACAACGTAAAAAAGGCACAGAACTGCTCATCAATGTTACGCCAACAGAAGCGCGAGTGGCATTGGTTGAACACGGTGTTTTGCAAGAAGTCCATATTGAGCGTCGCATGAAACGAGGCTTGGTGGGAAATATTTACAAAGGCAAAATTAGCCGCGTGCTACCCGGTATGCAGGCTGCTTTTGTGGATATTGGTTTAGATAAAGCCGCGTTTTTACATGCATCTGATATTGTTCCCCACACAGAATGTGTTGCCGATGTTGAAAAGGGCAACTTTGTGGTGCGCGATATCGCTGAGCTCGTGCGCCAAGGCCAAGATATTATGGTGCAAGTGGTTAAAGACCCGCTTGGCACTAAAGGCGCTCGCCTTACTACCGATATTACCTTACCTTCTCGTTATTTAGTGTTTATGCCAGGCTCTAGTCATGTTGGTGTGTCGCAACGTATTGAGCTTGAAGAAGAGCGTCAGCGCCTTAAAAACATCACTCTGCCTTATGTTGACGATGATGGCGGCTTTATTATCCGCACAGCAGCAGAAAATATAGGTGAAGACGAGCTTGCACAAGATGCGGCATTTTTACGCCGTGTGTGGGCCAAAGTTAGCGAGCGTCGTAAACGTAAAGGCGCTACATTACTGTATCAAGATCTTGCATTACCCGTGCGAATTATTCGTGATTTTGTCGGCACCGAGCTTGACCATATTCAGGTCGATTCTCGTCGGACCTATGCTGAGTTACAACAGTTTGCTCAAGAATTTATGCCAGAAATTGCCGACAAAATTGAGCATTACGCAGGCCCAGCCCCTATTTTTGAATTGTATGATGTTGAAAATGAAGTACAGCGGGCTCTTGGGCGTAAAGTAGAGCTTAAGTCCGGTGGTTATTTAATTATTGACCAAACCGAAGCCATGACCACAGTCGACATCAACACGGGTGCGTTTGTGGGGCATCGTAATTTAGAAGAAACCATCTTTAATACCAATCTCGAAGCCACGCAAGCCATTGCCAGACAGTTACGTTTACGCAACTTGGGTGGCATTATTATTATCGATTTTATCGATATGATGAACAATGAACATAAAGCGCGAGTGCTTGAAAGCCTCAATGCCGCATTGGCGCTTGATCGTGTTAAAACCAGTGTGAGTGGTTTTTCGGGGCTAGGCTTGGTTGAAATGACGCGCAAGCGTACCCGTGAAAGCCTTGAGCATGTGGTGTGTGGTGAATGCCCATCGTGTCAGGGTACCGGTACGATGAAAACCGTCGAAACCGTATCTTATGAAATATTTAGAGAAATTATTCGGTTAAACAGAGCCTACAAAGCTGATGAGTTTTTATTGTATTGCTCACCGGCAGTTTACATGAGCTTAAGTGGTGATGAGTCGCATTTGCTGGCCGAACTTGAAGTGTACATTGGTAAACGTATCCGCCTGCAAAATGAGCCCTTATACATTCAAAGCAAATATGATGTGGTGATGATGTAGTGTCAACAATTCGGGCAATGAGCATCAACAGGATCTGTTGGCAAATTTTGGCAATCACGCTGGTGCTATTTGCACTGGTTGTTAGCCTTATTCGTGGTTTGTTGCCCCATATTCCTGAAGTGCGTACTGAATTAGTTAACTATTTACATACCGAGTACCAACTAGAAGTGCAAATGGATCAATTGAATGCCCAGTGGCAAGCGTTTGGTCCCGCATTAAGCATCAAAAACTTAAACCTGCCGCCACAAGAGTTAATGCCGATCACGGTAATTAGTGAAAATGTCCACATTAAGCTCGATTTTTGGCAATCTGTTTTTACTCTTAGCCCACAAGTTGAAACCGTAATATTTGATGGTGTGAGTATTGCCATTAATCTTGATCAAATAGCAGACGGTGCTGAACACTCGCAATCCACGACTAACTTAGATTGGCTCTATGGCTTGTTATTGGAGCAGTTAGGGCATTTTTCGATAACAGATGCCTCAATACAGCTCATTAGCCGTGATCATGATTACCGACCAATTTACATTGATAACCTTGAGTGGCAAAACAGTCAAAATCGCCATCAGGCACAAGGTTTGGTCCATGTTGATGAGCTTGAATCTAAACACGAGCAATTGATCCTTAAGATAGATCTTAGCGGCGACGGTTATCAACCAGAGTCTATTGCTGGGCAATTGTACGTTTCTGCTGACTCTCTGGATTTAGGTGAATGGGCTTCTCGTCAGCATAGTGCAAAAGCCAATTTAGATAATATTGAGTTTCAAGGGGTCATCAACCTTGATGCCTGGATGACATTTGCCAATCGAAAAGTTCGTGATGGCATGTTGGTGTTTAAACCCAGTTGGTTGCAGTGGCGCGATAGTGACACCCAACAAAAATTTGCCATTGAGTCAGGTGTTTTACAATGGACGCCAGAGCAAGACGGTTGGAAACTAGCAAGCCACGATTTAGCCTTATCGACAAATGACCAAGCCTGGCCACAATTAACAATGGCTTTTGCTGCACGTAACGGCGAAATGTTTGGTTATATCAATCAACTTATACCGCCATTATTAAAACCCATGTTGCCGCTGGTCCCAGATTTAGGCTTAGCGCAAGTCAATACATGGCAACAACTTAACCCACAAGGAACGATTGGGCCGATCAGGTTATACAAACCCCCACAACAACCGTTTATTGTTAGCGCTGAGGTAAAACAATTACAATGGCAACCCTATGGAGCCGTGCCCGGTTTAAATCCTATTGATCTCACCCTAACCTGGGCAAATAACCAACTGGATTTTGCACTACCGCAACAAGCTTACCAATTTGATTTTGGCGATAGTTTTAGTCAGCCTCTTGCATTGCAAGGTGAGGCAATTAATGTCCGTATCGCGTTAGCTCAACATCGTCTTACAATTGATAACATCAGCTTAAGTAATGCCGATATTGCAATACAGGCAGGGGTCAATATTGCGTTAAATGACACAGCTCATTTAGCGTTAGCAGCCAATATGGATATTTTTGACGTTGCCAATGCTGGCCGATATTTTCCATTAATGGCCATGAGCCCAGCTTTGGTGTCTTACCTCAATGGTGCGTTAAAATCGGGTAAAGTCGATCAGGCTCAAGTGTTATGGCATGGCGAGCTTAGTGGCTATCCTTATCAAGATCACAGCGGTGTGTTTCAAGCCGCTTTTACATTGCAAGATGGACTGTTTCAATTTCAACCCGACTGGCCTGCAGTCAGCGAGTTAACCTTATCTGCTTTATTTGAAAACGCCCTGATGGATCTGCGCTTAGACCAGGGTTTATTAGGCAATGTTGTGGTTGATGGTGCTCGGGTGTCTATTCCTCAGTTAGGCCACACATCGTTATTAAAGGTTGAGGCAGACATTACAGCCGATGCTCAGGCTGCGACCGATGTGATTAATCTATCGCCGCTTAAAGACTCAGTGGGAGCCACACTAGATGTTGTGCAAATTAAACAGCCTATTGGCGTTAAACTAGACTTAGCCATTCCGCTTTATCGTGGTGGTCAACAACAGATAAAAGGCCTAGTGAATTTAGTGGATAATCCGGTGTATATCGCCACACCCGGCCTTGAGTTAGAAAACGTATCTGGGCAAGTGAGTTTTGTTAATCAATTAATTGAAGCTAAAGACATAACGGCACAACTGTTTGAGCAACCCTTAACATTCAGTGTTGCTACAGGTAAGCAAAACGAACATTTTGCCTTAAATGTGGATATGGGTGGGCGCTGGGATCTCGATAACCTGTCAAGTGAGCTCACAAATCCGCTGACAGGTTTGTATCATGGCGAGTTAGAGTGGGATGGTGCGCTAACGATGGTTTTTGACCCAAGCGGATACAGCTTACAGGTGTCGGCAAATTCAGACATGCTGGGTGTTGCACTTGATTTACCAGCCCCTTACGCCAAAGCCGCCATTGAACCTAAAAAACTCCGCGCCGATCTGATTGGCGATAATAAGCAATCATCGCTGAGCATTAAACTTGGCAACGAGGTGGAGTTTTGGGGCGGATTTAACGCTGAAAATGGCGGACAACTCGCATTTTATGATGTGATGGTTGGGCGACAATTTAAAGTCGGCGACAAACTCAAGAAACAATTTGGCCACCTACACCTCGACTTACCCAAAGTAGAATTAGCGCAATGGCTGCCACTGATTAAACGTTTTAGCGCAGTAGCAGAACCAGAAGTGATAGCTTCATCAGTGCGCGATCGTATTTTAACCGACACTGAAATACCCAGTATTATTGCAGCAAATTCAGCCGTTGCAATTGACGATACTACACAAGCAGTGCTGCCGCCATTAGTGGGGATCCACGCCAATGTGGCTCAACTTAATGTACTGGGGCAAACGTTTGATGAACTGCAATTTGACGCTGAGCCGACAGACAGCGCATGGCGCTTTGATGCCATTTCACAACAGTTTAACGGTAGAATTGATTTATACTCAAATTGGCGTGAACAGGGGATTAAGGTTGCTGCAAAGAAACTTTTCTTATCGTCGCCAAAACAGCTAACACCACAAAACGAACAGCTCGATGACATTCAACACGCTAGCATAGTGATGCAACTGCCTACATTGGCCGTAGAGGTTGACGATTTTAGTTTTGATGAGCTGCCTTTGGGGCACTTAATGTTGCAAGGCCTGCCCACCGACCAAGGTTATCAATTTACAACGCTTTCTTTGACCAAACCAAGGCTATCTTTGCAAGCAAATGGCCAATGGTTACTCAAAGACGGAGCAGACAGCACAGAGTTTGAACTTAAACTTCAGGCAGAAAAATTTGATGAGTTATCAACAACCTTAGGTATTAACCCAGGGCTTAAAGATTCTCCACTAATGCTAAGCGGTAACGTGTCGTGGCTCGCAGCCCCGTATCATTTTTCACTTGATACCTTAAACGGTCAGCTAAAGTTTGACATAGGCAAGGGGTATTTATCTGAAATCAGTGACAAAGGTGCCAGGGTGTTTTCGTTGTTTAGTTTGGATTCATTATTGCGTAAATTGTCGTTAGACTTTTCAGACGTATTTGGTCAAGGGCTGTATTTCAATGCATTTACCGGCAATTTAGCCATTGATAATGGTGTTGTCAAAACCACCGACACAGAAATGGATGCCATAGCCGGTAATATGAAAGTAAGAGGTTTTACCGACTTAACCACCCAAAGCCTTAATTATGATATCCGTTTTGTGCCGCAACTGGCCTCAAGTGTGCCTACCGTGGTATTGCTCAGTACCAGTGCGTGGACCATGGGTCTAGGCGCTTTTGCACTGACCAAAGTGTTAGAACCAGTGATAGAGGTGATTTCAGAAATACGTTTTCGGGTGACAGGGACCATGGACAATCCTCAACTTGAAGAATTAGAGCGTAAAAGCAAAGAGATTGAAATTCCAGAGGCTATATTACCCAGGCCCGATGAAACCATAACGGATGGGAGCCAGACTATGCCGACTAAAGAACAGAATATAGAACAGCAAAACCTGACACCTAAAGCAGAAGCGCCCAAGGTTGATTCAGGCGTTCCCATCGCCAGTGTCGTGACGCTTCAAGGAGCACAATATGCAAATCAGCTTATTACAATGCCAGAGCAGCCGCGATGTTCAAGCCAACCTCGCTTTTATCGACTCGCAGCTTAAGTTATTACCACGAGAGCCTAACGAGCCACAATTAGTGGTATTGCCAGAATGTTGTTTGTTGTTTGGCGGCCACGAAAGTCAACAATTGCAGTACGCCGGTAGCGAACACCAAAGCGAGCTGAAAACTGCGTTGGCCAATATGGCCAAACAGTATCAAGTGTATCTTATTGCTGGCACCATTCCGATGCGTGCTAATGATGGCAGAGTGTTTAGTCGCTGTTATTTTTTTGATGATCATGGCGTCACCCTAGGTCATTACGATAAACTGCATTTATTCGATGTCGATGTTGCCGATGGCACTAAAACCTATCGTGAAAGTGACACCTTTCATCCTGGCAACCATTTGTGTGTCATAGATACGCCTTTTGGTAAAGTGGGACTTGCCATTTGTTATGACATTCGTTTTGGCGATTTGTTTAGGGCGCTGCGTTTAGCTGGGGCTGATTATATTGCCCTGCCATCTGCCTTTACCAAAGTAACCGGCGAGGCGCACTGGCAAGTGTTATTACAGGCCAGAGCCATTGAAACTCAATGCTATTTATTGGGCGCAGGCCAATGGGGGCAACATAATCAAGGCAGCCGAGAAACCTGGGGCCACAGTATGATTGTTGATCCATGGGGCAGGGTGATTGCCCAGCGTGCAACGGAGTGCGGTTGGGCACAAGCTAAGGTCGATCTCAGTGAGCTACAACGTATACGTCAACAAATGCCTGTTATTGGCCATAACCGTTTTATTGCGCCGCAATTAGCCCCTGTTTAGCTCGGCGCTACATACCTCATTCGCACAACGCGTTAGTGATTAATTAAAGAGAATTTGAATGCCATTTTTAACTCAAGTAGAGCAAAGCTTATTGCACGATGGATTAACCTTAGATGGACTGCAAGGTTACTTAAATACCATTCATCAACACAATATTGATTTTTCAGATATGTATTTTCAAGGTTGTCGCCATGAGTCGTGGGTGTTAGAAGATGGCATAGTAAAAGAAGGCAGTTTTCATATTGAACGCGGTGTTGGAGTGCGAGCCATTAGCGGTGAAAAAACCGGTTTTGCTTACGCCGATGAAATCACTCCAGTGGCACTTGATGCCGCCGCGAAAGCCGCTCGTGGCATCGCCAGTGCCGGTCAGCAACATAAAGTGCAAGCGTTCAAACGTCAAACCGCACATAAACTCTACGACAGTGCCGATCCAATAGCGGCAATGGATGAAGTTAAAAAAATTGATTTACTTAAACAAGCCGATGCCTACATTCGTAGTCTGGACAGCCGTATTATTCAGGTTGTTGTAAGCTTATCTGGCGTACATGAAGAGATATTGATTGCCGCAAGCGACGGAACATTAGCCGCAGATATTCGCCCTTTAGTGCGCTTTAATTGCAGCGTTATTTTAGACGATAACGGCAAACGTGAGCGCGGCAGTGCTGGTGGCGGTGGTCGTCATGACTACAGTGTGTTTTTAGCCACTGATGACGCCGGTTTACCACAAAGTTTTGAGTTTGCCCGTGAAGCTGTGCGTCAGGCCCAAGTTAACGTCAATGCCATAGATGCTCCAGCGGGTGAAATGCCAGTGGTATTAGGCAGTGGCTGGCCAGGCGTATTATTGCACGAAGCCGTTGGCCATGGCCTAGAAGGTGATTTTAACCGCAAAGGCAGCAGTGCATTTAGTGGCAAAATCGGTAAGCAGGTTGCATCAACATTAGTCACAGTTGTAGACGATGGCACAATTGAAAACCGCCGCGGTTCGTTAAGCATTGATGATGAAGGTGTGCCAAGCCAAAAAACCACTTTAATTGAAAATGGTATTTTAAAAGGCTACATGCAAGATAAACTCAATGCTCGATTAATGGGCCAGGCGCCTACCGGTAATGGTCGCCGCGAATCATATGCTCACCTACCCATGCCTCGAATGACCAACACCTATATGAATGCGGGTGACACTAACCCTGCCGACATTATTAAGTCAGTTAAAAAAGGCATTTATGCACCTAATTTTGGTGGCGGACAAGTAGATATTACCTCAGGTAAATTTGTGTTCTCAGCTTCAGAAGCCTACTTAATTGAAGATGGTGAAGTCACGCAAGCTATTAAAGGTGCGACCTTAATTGGTAACGGCCCAGAAGCCATGGGATTAATCTCAATGGTAGGTAATGATTTAGCCTTGGATAAAGGCGTAGGTGTTTGCGGCAAAGATGGTCAAAGTGTGCCTGTTGGCGTTGGCCAGCCCACATTAAAAATTGACCGGTTAACCGTAGGCGGCACCGCATAATCTAATACCAATATTTTAATAATGCACCTCAAACTTAAAAGTCTAAGTAACTGTGATTGTTTAGATATTTAATCGAAATGGTAACAGCACATTGATGGGTTTAATGTAAACTCATCAATTTTGATTGAATATTGTTTTGGTGAGTTTGTGCAATGGGTGGCTGATAAAAAACGCGATACAGGGTATAATTCATCAGGGAATAGAGCAAAAGCTCTAGAGGTGATTATGATTGTAGCTAATAGTATGGGTCGATATGTGTGGCGCTTAACGCGAGTGCTAGGCTTGGCTGTTTTGAGTATCACGGCGTTAGCCAATACCAGTGTAGCGTATGCTGAAAACATGAGCTTTTCTCAAGCTTGGTCGCAATTGTTACACGTGAGCGATCAACTCCAGGCCAAAAATCAACTTGTTAATCGTGCCAAAGCAAAAGAAGCCGCGGGTGATGCGTTAAATTATCCATCATTAAATGTGGCCGGAAGTTACACCCGCCTTGAAAAACCCATTGAATTAGATTTACAAGATTTAAATCCGCTTGCATCACTCGATGTGAGTTCATTACCCAGTGCCGTTACTGAAGTATTGGCCACCATTCCAAGCTCCATGTATGTAACCCCATTTACCGAACAAGACGTGTTTCGGGCCAGCTTACAAGCCATGTGGCCGATATACACAGGCGGGCGTATTACTGCAGCTCAAGGGATCCATGCTGCACAGGTATCAGAGTCAGAGTCTGAGTTTGCCCTAGCTCAACGCGAGTTATTTTTACAATTAGTTGAGCGATACTATGCCGTGTCGGTAACGCAAACGTTAGCAGAAACCCAAAAACAGCTGGTGGATTCCTTAAGCTTACATGTATCGCACGCTGAAAAACTTGAACAGCAAGGCCAAATTGCCAAAGTAGAGCGCCTCAATGCACAAGTCGCACTCGAAAACGCCAAAGTGGATTGGGGTAAGGCAAAGCGACAATATGAAATGGCCGACATCGCGTTAGCGCGAATGCTGCATGTACCAAAGGTGAATCCTAGTACAGACTTATTTATGCTTGAGCAACAACCGTCGTTGTCACGGTTAAGTCAGCTCACTTTAAGTGAACACCCAGCGTTAACATTACTTGAGGCCAAAGAAGCGCAAGCAAACGGATTGGTGGACCTAGAAAAAGGCGGATATTACCCAACTGTGTACTTATACGGCAATTACACCTTGTATGAAGACGACAGTTTATTTTCGCAAGTGGAGCCCAACTGGCTGGTCGGCGTTGGTGTGAGTGTTCCGCTTATCAGCCGTGACGGCCACAGTGGTAAGGTGCTGGCGGCTAAAAGTGCATTATTACAAGCGCGGTATACCAAAGCCCAAACCCGGCAAGATTTAAGTTTATTGGTTGATCAAAGTTACCGACAAATGCTGCAAGCCAAAGAGGAGGTTGACGCGCTTGATGTGTCACTTGCATTGGCCACAGAAAACCTTCGATTACGTGAATTAGCATTCAACCAAGGGTTATCCACATCTATTGATCGTGTCGATGCCGAGTTAAGTTTAACTGCGGTAAAAACCAAACAGCTCGGCGCTCAATATCGTTATATGCAGGCCTATGCCAAAGTCATGGCGATAAGTGGTCAGGTCGACGACTATATTAATCGAACTCAAATTCAGGGAGCCTCAAATGCGGACCAATAGAGTTATCGCCGTATTGGCATTGCTGTTGTTATTGTTACTGCTAGGCTATGGGCTTATGCTGGCGTTTACCCCCAAGCCTATGGTGTTGCAAGGGCAAATTGAGGCGCGCGAATACAATATTTCCTCAAAAGTCCCGGGTCGTATTGAGCAGGTGTTAGTGCGTAAAGGCGATAAAGTGGCTCAAGGTGATATTTTATTTGCCATAAGTAGCCCTGAGTTAGACGCAAAACTAATGCAAGCACAAGGCGGATTAGATGCTGCTAACGCAATGCAGCAGCAAGCTAATAATGGTGCCAGACAACAAGAAGTTACCGCCGCACAAGAGCAATGGCGTAAAGCACAAGCCGCGACAGCGCTTAGCCTTACCACTTATCAACGTGTTGAAAACTTATTTAACGAAGGCGTGATTGCCCGGCAAAAACGCGATGAAGCATACACTCAATGGCAAGCGGCAAAATACACAGAGCAAGCCGCTCTTGCCATGTATCAAATGGCCGAAGAAGGCGCTCGCAGTGAAACCAAAGCCGCAGCTGCGGGCCAAACCCGTATGGCAGAAGGTGCAGTGAAAGAAGTGAATGCCATTTTAGCCGACAGCCAAATGCGCTCGCCAAAACAAGCTGAAGTAAGTGATGTATTGCTCCAAGCTGGCGAGCTTGCTCCGAGCGGCTTCCCTGTGGTGAGTATTATTGATATGTCAGATGCCTGGGCTGTTATGCAAGTGCGCGAAGACCAGCTCAGTCTATTTAAGCAAGGACAAACCTTAACCTTGGCCATTCCTGCGCTGCAGCAAAAGGTTGATTTTGTGGTGTCGCACATTAGTGTAATGGGTAACTTTGCCACCTGGCGCTCAACTGAAAGCGGCCACGATTTTGATATGCGCACCTTTGAGGTCGAGTTGACACCAAAGCAACCTATAGCCGATTTACGCGTTGGCATGTCGGTCATATTTCGTCTAGACAAACTTGACCAGTAAGCCACATTTTAAGGCTTAATAATGAGACAGTTATTTAAGCGAGAACTCAACATACTGTGGCATTCTCCCTGGCAGCTCGCATTGATAAGCTATATTCCGCTGATTGGTGTGTTGGCGCTATGGTGGTTGTTTAGTGCAGGTTTACCACGGCAACTGCCCGTGGCGCTAGTGGATCTGGATAACAGCCAAATTAGCCGAATGCTGAGCCGTCAGCTGTTGGCCAACTCAGTGATTGCGCCGCAATCGTTTGCTAATGAAGCTCAAGCAATTGAGGCCATGCGTCAAACTCAAGTATACGCAATGGTTGTCTTGCCTTATCAGCTAAAAAAAGATCTGCTTACTGGGCATCAACCCACCATCGATATTCGCTACAACAGCCAGTTTTTACTAGTGGGTAAATTACTGTCTAGTCAATTACAGTTGAGCCTGGCAGAAGGTCTAAGTCATATTGGCCAACAAAGGTTATTGCTTAACGGGGCCAATAAAGCCACAGTTGACGTCAGCCTCACGCCAATCACTAATCAAACCACGGCATTGTTTAATCGTAACAACAATTACGTTGGCTTTTTAGTGCCGCCCATTCTTATCGCGTTATGGCAATTGTTAGCGATGTTGGTGTTTGTGAACAGCCTTAATAAAGAGCTGATTCTGCATCAAGAACGTTATTATTTACCCCATAATATTGGGGCGCTTATTGCCACCAAAATACTGCTTTATAGCCCTATTATGTTATTGCATAGCGGGTTTATTTTATTGTGGCTTTATCATTACCTAAGCCTGCCAGCAGCTGGCGCGTTGATTGATTTAGTGCTGGCGCAATTTGCTATGTTACTGGCGTTATGGACACTGGTGTTGGTGATTTTTATGGCCATGCGAGATAGCGCGCGTACCGTGAGTTTTTGCACGGCATTATTGGCTCCAGCCTTTGCATTTATGGGAATAACCTTTCCGGTTAATGATATGCCTTTGCTTGCTCAGTGGTGGCGCTTAGTGATGCCATCGAGCCATTACATTGACTCTCATGTAAGCGTCATTAGCTATGGTGTCGACCTACCCTATGTTGTGGCACAAATGGGTTCCTATTGGGGCTTTTTATTGCTAGTGCCCGTGATTGTGTGGTTAGCCCATAAAGCCAAACAGCTGCCTCGTAATCAATTGAGCACCACCATAAGCGACCAGGAGGCGAGCCAATGAGTTTTTGGCAGTTAATGCTGGCTGAAGTAAAAGCCATTTTGGCCGACAAGGCCATCGCGGTGACGCTATTTGGCGGGGTGTTATTTTATTCGGTACTGTATCCGCTTCCTTATTTGCAACAGGTGCCAACAGAGCAGCAAGTGGTGGTGGTTGATCACGATAATTCCTCGCTTAGCCGCTTAGTGACCCGTCATGCTGATGCCAGTGCCAAAATACATATACTGGCTAACTTAGCCAGTATTGATGAAGCCCAAGCTTGGGTAAACCAGGGCAAAGCTCACGGCTTGTTAGTGATCCCGGCAAACTTTAGGCGAGATCTATTAATAGGTAAGGGGGCAACCTTAAGTTATGGCGGCGATGCCAGTTACTTTTTAATTTATTCGGCGGTAGCAGAGGGCTTAGTTGCAGCAGGAATTGATGCCAGTAAACATGTGCAACTTATTGGTTTATTGTCTCGGGGGCAAAATCCGCAGCTGGCAGAGCAAAGTGTTAACTCAATTAATATTAATGCCAATCCTGTATTTAACCCAAGCCTTGGATACACCCCGTATGTGGTGCCCGGGCTATTTTTACTCATTTTGCATCAAACGTTGTTAATTGGTACAGGCATTTTAGGGGCGGGACAATGGCGCAAAAAAGGCTATTGGCAACAGGTTAGCCCAGGCTTGTTAGTGATGGCCCGATTAAGTGTATTTTTACTCATGTATGGCGTGTTTAGTGGTTTTTATTTGGGTTACTGTTTTTATTGGTATCAAGTGAGTGTTTTGGCAACTATTATCGAAGTTGCTTTGTTTATGTTGCCTTTTTTATTAGCAACAGGTGCATTAGGAATACTGTTGAGTTGCATGTTTAAGCGGCGTGACTTTCCTACCCAATTGTATTTATTGATGTCGATGCCGGTACTTTTTGTATCGGGGTTTGTGTGGCCCATCGCATTGATCCCAGAGCCTCTTGTTGCTGTGTCGCAGGTTATTCCTGCTGTGCCGGCTATTATGGGAATGCTAGAGTTAAATCAACTCGGTGCGCTGTGGTCTGCGGTACAACCCAAGTGGCTACAACTTTGGGTTTTATTTGCTGTGTTTGTTTGCCTTGCTATTTGGGCTGTTGCGCAAAAACAAAAGCAAGCGGTTGGCATAAAAAGTGACGTGTTAAGCGAGTAGGGTAAAAAAATAGACAGGTAGTCAACTGTTCCGCCTGTCTATTTTATCACATTGAGAGTGCTGTGATTGGCCCTAAAGGGTATCAAGTTGATTGACGTGAACCGTAACGGTTTTTGGTCAACCTCCAATTATAGCACCCCTGATTGAGCTGTGTTTAATGCTGCTTCTAGGCGTTCAAGATTGTGCTTGTAGATACTGCTGCTGTCAGCTTTTGCTGCGCGCTTAAAGTCTTCTAATGCGCCTAAATTGTCGTTGTTGAGAAGCTTCATCACACCACGGTTATTGTATGCATAAGCACGCACTGACATTGATGGAATAGCGACTTGAGTGCGAGCGCTTTTTACGGCGGCGCTACAGGCTTTTTCTGCTTTTTCCATGTCAGACATTTGAATGTAACCTGCGCATAAGTTCACGTTGCGAGAATAGTCGTCAACCGTATATTTACTTGCAGACAGAGTTGCAGTTAGCCCTTCTTCTACATTACCAGCTTGCAATGCTGTTACACCTGGTACATCTTCAATTAATACCATTTTATATGCAGTACTGCTTAACGCTTGGCCTTGTATATCGGCCATCACACTTGTTGATGTGGTAAGTAATACTGAGGCACAGATTAGGCCATTAACAATGCTCTTTTTCATGGTTTGCTCCTTTTAAGTTGTTGTAGCGCCGCGCTACAGGTGAACTTTAGTGAAAAGGAATACAGGCGACAAACGATAAAAAACGCATTAATGGATTAAAATAATTCACCTATACATTAAGAGGTATTTTGTTTTCGTTGTGGTGTCACATTTTATGTGTTGTGTACGCATGGAAAGACTCAATGGCGCCGCGAACACGCAACGTAATCGACGCCAAAAGAAGGCTTATGATATTTCAAGTTACTACTGGCTTTCGTCATGAAAGCTTTTAAGGATCCAGTCAATAAGCAGTTGCACCTCGGGGCGATGTTGCTCGTTGGTGTGGCGTACCAGGTAATAGCGGTCGTGGCTATAAAGTGGCTGAGGGAACAAGGATATAAGCGTGTGATTATCAAACCATGCCTGGCTGATAGGTAACGGAATTAGCGCAACTCCAAGCCCTTGTTCTGCTGCGCGGGCGACACTGAACATACTGTCTAATTGAATAATTTGTTTAGGTTTAAATTGATCATACCCAATATTTTCGGCCCATTGGTGCCAGGCGTAAGGCCTAGCTTTATGTAATATTAACGGCACTTTGGTTAATGCTTTAAAGCCTTGTGAGGACAGCTCGCTGTGGAGTTGCGGATTACAGGCCGGAATATACGTGATAGGAAATAAATCATAAACATCGTCACTGGCTTGCTGCTTACCTGAGAGCATAATTGACACGTCTGTATGCTTAATCACATCACTGCGAGACTTAATGGTTTCAAGTTTTAGATTGATGTTGGGGTAACTCGATGACCACCCAATCAGTTTGGGCATAAACAGCTCGCTGGCGAAAAACTCAGGCATGGATATGCTCACTTCAAGCATACGATCTGACTGATTAAACTCGCTAACCGTATTAACCAATTGCTGCATAATGGGCTCAATGGCCTGATAAAACCGAGCGCCAACTTCTGTTAATGCTATTGAGCGAGTTTGACGAATAAAGAGCGTTTGGTTGAGGGTTTCTTCAAGTTGCTTTATTTGATGGCTAACAGCCGAAGGCGTAAGGTACAGCTTTTGTGCTGTCTCTTTAAAACTTAAACATTCGGCAGCTACACAAAAACACCGTAAACCGCGCATTGAGGTATGTAAAGGGAGCATTCAATTCTCTACAAAAGCAAATAATGACCTTAGGATTAATGAAAATCATGACAATAGGTCGAGAGTGGTGATAGACGATATAGCAATGAATGCAGCAAAGTTTAGACCATGCTATAAAATTATTACATAACAATATGTTGGAATGCTTACTATTTAGCATTTGAGTCGTGTTAGTGCTTTGTCGACACATTGGTGCACCCTGTTGGTGCGATTTGTTATCAAAAATAAAGCAGGGCTAGTACTTATTGGCTTGGTTTATTTAAAAATAGAGTGTTTCTTTCTGCTCGCCATCAATGAAAATGTCGCACTTGTCAGCCGTGCTGTTTTTTGTTGATTGAACAATACTGGCCACAACACCAAAAGCACCACCTTGGTCGCCTAAAACAGAACCAAAATAGCAATCGCCTTTAATAGCCATACCATTTAGCTTGGCGTTAAGGTGTTGGGTTGGGGTCATAGGAGGGAATCGACCTTGCATGATTGCGTCGCCATTGGCGATAAGTTGCAGTTTGTTTTTTTCTTTGTCGTAAATGCCGCCAAAAATGATAGTTTGGTCATTGACTACAACTGTTTTATTTTGTGCCACGATAGGAGGTTTAGCTGCACACGCGCTGAGAAGCACTGCGGCAGTTAACATAGAAATCACATGAGTTTTGCGCATTATTTTTCCTTAGTCTGCGTCGAAAGACATTACCTGTCTCTCGTATTAATAAACTAGCCCTGTTTATATAATGTTTCTCGCAATAGGAGACTGAAATATCAGTTTTTACCGTATTTCGGACGATATTGTAACAACTTATTAGCAAATGCCAACCAAAAAAAAGCCCGCTATTTCAGCAGGCTTTAGGTTTTTTAAGGGTTGTTACAACAAGGTCACCGAAAAATTCAAGGTGCTAGTTACACCTTTTGGTGTGGTTGCCGTTAGGGTTATTAGGCTAGTTCCTGGCGTGTCTTCATTTTTAAGTGTAAACGATGTAGCGGTACCGCCAGCTGAATTTCGATTAGGCACAGTATATCCCGCAAATGTTAATTCACCTTCGCTACTGCTCACCGTCAAGGTTGTGCCAGAGGGGAGTATTTGGTCTGCACTGTCGCTTAATACCACGGTAAAGGTTGCTGAGTCGCCATTGGCCATGTCTTCAATGTCGTTATCAAAATCAGTAATCACTGAACCATTTTGGCTTACAGTAAAGTTGGCTGTTGAGCCTGACATGGTTAACACCAAGGCTTTACGGATGTAGGTTGTCATGGCCGTGCTGTTGCATAAACTGCCCAAGCACTGAGGGCCGTTAAACACATCGTCACCTTCTTGGAATTCGTCGATTGATTTTGTATTAAAGTACGGCTCACCTAAATCGTAAGTACGAGACTCATTGTCATCTCTAAAGGCATCTGGTAAATCAACAAAACCACCGTCATGGTAGGTTTCTATGTCCATACCGTTACCGCTACAGGGCTCAGACGTTGTGCCAATTAAACAGCCATCAACTGCACTACCATCTTCATCATCAAACATGTTGTTGCCATTGGTGTCAAAGAAGGTCTCGTGCCCAAGGGCGTAAGCTAAAATGGTGATGCGGTGATCGCTCACCCGTGGTGATGCCGATGTCCAGGTGACGCTACAGCTCCCGCTTACGATGCTACATGAAGGCTCAATTTGGCCGCCTTCTGTTGTAAAGTTAACTGTAGTATCGTCTGGCGCTGGGTTGCCAAAGCTGTCAGATGCATACACGGTAATGGTGACATCTTCACCGTTGTAATCACCAGCTTCTGGGTTACTGTTTGAACTTGAAATACTAAAACCTAATTGCTGCGGCAAACCAGTGTTAACAGTGAGCTGTTCAGATTGGCTGGTAATGGTGTTGCCAGTATCAATATCGGTCGTTGATGCCATTACGCGTACAGGCGTAGGAATAGTACCAGCTTGCACTCTCACACTTACCAGACCTTCAGAATTAGTAATACTGCTATCAGTAGTCTCGCCATTAGAAAATACCAAGCCACCCACTGTGGTGTCGAGGCTAAAGTCAACCTCTTGCTGGGCTGCTGGCTGGCCATTAGCACTGCTTACCAAAAACGTTACCAATGAGGATTCTGTGGTATCTGTGCCACCAGAACCTTTGATGCGGATTTGCGTTGGGTCTGCAGACACAAAACTAATATTTGATAATGTTTGGCGTGCTAATGCGAACGATAAACTGGCGCTTAAACTGGTGTCATTTACCGTTGCGCTGGCGACGATGGTGTCTGTGCTTTCACTGTTGCCACTACAGCTGGTGTCAGAAAATGTCGAGCTTGCTGAGCCTGCAACAGTCGTGACTGGAGAATCTAGGGTTGCATTGTCGTTAGTGGTGCAATCTGAACTAAAACTAATGCTAATTGGGCTTTGCAGGCGGGTAATGGTGCCGTCAGCTGCTTGTGTTACTAACGTGGCGGTAACGCCAAAAGTACCACCTGCACTAATAGTATACTCGCCATCTGCATCAGCAGTGAGTGTGGTGCCTAGTACGTTTTCAATAAACTCACCGCTGGCATTGTAAGACCCTATTTTTATTGTGTCGTCAGTAATGACATCGGTAGAGGCTAGCACTTCATAAGCGCTAGTGCTGGTTAATGTGGTGTCGTCATATTCTACAGTGGCCGTGAGTAAACTGGCTCCTAATTCAGAATCGGTCGGGGTAAAGCTTAATGTGGCAATGCCTGTATCTGTGGTCAGTGCTGTTGAGGGCGTTAGTGTGGCGCTGCCGGCATTAAATGTAACAATTTGATTGGCAATACCCTGGTTGCTGCTGTCGGTTAATTGCGCGTTGAGTTGCACCGTATCGCCCACATTAAAACGGGTAGTTACACCGTTGCTGTCACTAATTGAAACCGTGAAATTCACCGCCTCTACCGGTGTTGTAGTGGTGTATTCTTTAAATTGGTAATTACGGCTGGCACTGATGCTTTCATCATCTGAGCTAAAGGTCGCTGTTAGCGTGCCCGCTTCTGTGCTGGTGGAACTCAACAAGGTGGTGGCGATACCGCTTGAGTCTGTTAGTACCGAGGCATTACTGAGTGTGGCGTTGGTGGTGCTAAATTCAATGAGTGCACCGCTGACATTGGCGCTACCTAATGTGAGTTTAGCAACAACACAAACACTGTCATTGAGATCAAATATTAAGCTGTCGGTACTGGCATCACACTGGCCATTGGCTACATCCTGGTAGCTAACCGACAGACTATAACTGTCATCTGATGTATCTGAATCGGTGCCGTCTGCGGCACCGTTACAACCTGTAAATAACAATATTGAAGCAAGAGATAAAAAAAGTGCACGTATCGTTGTTACAAGCTGCATTAGCAACATCCTTATTTTGTTATTCAGATAATGTGTAAATAAACGTTAGTCTTTTATTTCAGCTCTCAAATACTTAAACAGTTCTTTTGACGACTTTGACTCAGGCCCTTTCGCTAATTCTTTGTTGGCCTGACGGATCAGCTGACGTAATTTTTGACGGTCTAGATGTGGATGTTGATCCAAAAGCACCTGAACTTCATCGTCACCGTTAGTCAATAAACGCTCGCGCATTTTTTCAAAAATCTGTATCTGAGCGGCTTCATTATTATTCTTATTCAACACTTTATCTAGTGCTGCTTGAATAGGTTCGTGATCAAAACCACGCATCAATTTGCCAATATATTGTAAATGACGGCGATATGCTTCAGTTTTTTGTTTGATCAATTTAGATTTTAAAATGGCGTCATAAAGAAATTCATCTAGATCCATTTTATCTAATTGGGTTTTGCTTAGGGCAACTAGGCGCATGCCAAGGGCTTGAGCTTCTTCGCTTTCTTTTTTAAATCCAGTTCTGCTGACGTATTCGTCATCGTTATCATAGGGCTGCTGAAAGTGTTCAGAATCGCCAACAATCTTCATAGTCTTAACCTCGAGTCAATATAGGTTAATGATAGCATTTATTTGGCATTGAATATGCAGATTTTATTCAAGATATCGGGTTGGTTATCAATCGGCTTTTTAATTTGATATGCTAGCGTCAATTAGACTAATTAAAGAGTAAATTTGTGGCTTCTCATCCTTCTTCAGCGCCTAGCGCCAGTGAACCAACACCAAGAATTGATTCTGAATTATCGGCACTAAAAGATGCCGTAGCCGTTGCTTTAGAGTACGCGAAACAACTGGGCACAACTGCCGCAGAAGTCGCTATTAGCAAGCAGCAGGGCTTGTCGGTTTCTACTCGCGAGAAAGAAGTCGAGACCGTTGAGTTTAACAAAGACGGTGCATTAGGGATCACCATTTATCGTGATGGCCGTAAAGGTAACTCTTCAACCTCAGATTTAAGCCCAGAGGCCATCCGTGAAGCCGTAAGAGCGGCCGATGGTATTGCTAAATACACCTCAGAAGACCCATTTAGTGGTTTAGCTGATGCAGCATTAATGGCGCAAGATATTCGCGATTTACAGCTGTATCATCCACAAGATATTGATGCCGAAGAATTAGCGCAATTGGCTATTCGGGCTGAAGAGGCCAGTTTGTCGGTTGATAGCCGCATTCGTAATTCAGACGGTGCCACAGCCAATGCGCACACTGCCGCCAAAGTGTACGGTAATAGTCACGGATTTTTAAATGGGTATTGCAGTTCGCGTTACAGCTTAAGTTGTGTAGTGATAGGCGAAGAGTCTGATGGTAATATGCAACGCGATTACGATTATACCGTTGCCCGTAAGTATCAGGAGTTATTGTCTCCAGAGGCGGTTGGCCAGCAGGCGGCTAATAAAACCTTAAGCCGTTTAGATGCGCGTAAAATTGCCACTGCTAAAATGCCGGTATTGTTTGCGCCTGAGATTGCCACCGGTTTAATGGGGCATTTAATTGGTGCAATTAGTGGTAGCAGTATTTACCGTAAGTCGAGTTTCTTGCTTGATGCATTAGAAACACAAATATTCCCAGATTGGTTCAGTATTGAAGAGCAACCTCATTTATTAGCTGCGTTGGCCAGTGCTAATTACGACAGCGAAGGTGTCGCAACGCAGTCGCGCCGTATTATCGACAATGGTCAACTTGCCACTTATTTATTGACCAGTTACTCAGCACGTAAACTCGGCATGACCAATACAGGCCATGCGGGCGGTATTTACAACTGGACCTTAAGCCATACTAATCAGACTTTTGATGACTTAGTTAATACGATGAACACAGGCTTAATTGTGACCGAGGTGATGGGCCAGGGGGTTAATGGTGTCACAGGTGATTATTCGCGTGGTGCTGCGGGTTTTTACGTTGAAAATGGCGAGGTGTTGTATCCGGTTGAAGAAATTACTATTGCAGGTAATTTAAAAGAGATGTTTAAAGGCATTCAGGGCGTGGGTAAAGATCGTGATCTGCGCTCATCAATTCGTACCGGTGGTATTTTACTGAGCGAGATGAAAATCGCCGGTAACTAATTTTTTACAATTACCGTAAGCCACATGCCCAATTGGTAAGTCATATTTAAATTAGCTTATTCTAATGTATTCATTTAGACCTCTTATCGGCCGATAAGAGGTCTTTTTATAACCAAAAAAGGCAATCTTGACGTTTTATATATCTACTTTACCTTTCTTGACAGTCGTTTACGCATGCAAAGAGTCATAATACTGCAAATGTAGCTAAGCGGTTAATGGAGTCATTATGTTTAACAAGAAAGTAAGCCAGTTGATAATTATGTCAACGGTTGGAGCGGTTCTATTAGGGTGTGGCTCTGATAGTTCTGATAGCAGTAGCAGCGATGTTGCTTATGTACAATATTACAATGCATCACCTAACAGTACTTCAACATCGTTAGTGTTAGATGACTACTCGTATACCGCAATTGATTTTGCTGATGCCATGCCGCGTTATGGTTACAGTGTCGACAGCGCAGAGTTAGAGATTTATGGTCAAGATGAAGACGGCGAAACTGTTACCGTTTACAGCGATACCATTGATTTAGCCGCCGACGATAACCATTTGTTTGTGCTTTATGGTGATTATCTTGATCCACAATTACTGGATATTAATTATAACCGTGATGAGATGGATGAGCTTAATGCGGATGAAGATTACGAATACAGTAAAATGCAGGTCTTGATTGCCAACGTTGCTACTGACGAAGGCACGTTTGACGCGTATATCTCACTCGATACCCAAACCATTGACGAAGCAGTAATGATTGGCAGTGCTTCATACGGCACTTACACCGACTCAACTATTCTCGATACCGACGATTACATTGTGTACCTAACAACAACAGGCACCAAAGACGTTATTTATACAACGGGTAGCATGGATTTAACCACTGAAACGGTTTACAAGTTCATCATTCGTAACAGTTTTGGTGCAGGTGACATTAAAGTGACTATCGACAGTGTTGATTCAACAACGACTGTTGATAATTATGCAGCGTTAGAAGCAACCGCTGATTATCGCGTATTTAATGGTTTGCAAACTCAAAGCATTGATATTGATATTACCAGTAAGCAAGAAACACAATATTTATATGATGTTTCACCGTTTGCAGTTACCGATTACCAATCAACGTCGTTTAACGATTACGGTATCACGGTAAAAGATGCAACAACTGACGCTAAGCTATTTGATAATTTATTGGTAACCTTTAACCAGGACGACATTAAGTCGGTGCTGATTTATCAAAAAGAAGACAGTTCAGTCAAAGGCATGGTAATCACTCAAGATTTACGTCCACGCGCATACGAATACAAAGTCGATGTTATTAACTTGTCATACGATTATGATGACTTAACTGTGTACTTTGTTCGTGATTCAGAAACCATTGAAACCGCTGAGTACACGTTAACGGATTTAGATTTTGTTGAGCAGCAAAGCACAACTCTGCCTGAAGATGACTATGAAATTAATATAGTGTATGAAGATGACAATGGTACTCAAACACTGGTTTATCAGTCTGAATCAATGAGTATCAGTGGTGGTAGTAACTTTACGTTTGTCTTAACGCCAGACACAGAAAGTGCACTAGGTCATAGACTGACTTCGTTAGACTAATTGAGCTTAAAGCTGGTCTCTAATACGGTATTAAAACAGTAATTAAGCCAGTTTAAAGACGAAAAAGCCGATATCAATGATATCGGCTTTTTTATGTGTTAACGCGTTATAGCACTGGCTTATGAAGTTTATTCGTCTTCATCTTCCACTTTTACGCCCCAGACATCATGTTCATCAGCGTGAATAATTTGTACCCAAACCTGATCACCTGGTTGCACGTCAAACTCGTCGGTTAAATACACTTTACCGTCAATTTCTGGCGCGTCCATGTATGAGCGGCCAATTGCACCTTCGGTATTTACTTCATCAATTAAGATTAAATACTCTTGGCCAATGCGCGCTTGCAACTTGTCGGCACTGATTTGTGCTTGTAGCGCCATAAAGCGTTGTAGACGATCTTCCATAACATCTTCTGGCACATGGTCTGGTAAATCGTTTGCTTTAGCGCCTTCTACCGGTGAGTATTTAAAGCAACCTACGCGGTCTAATTGTGCTTCTTCTAAAAAGTCTAATAGCTCTTCAAATTCTTCTTCGGTTTCACCAGGAAAGCCGACAATAAAGGTTGAACGAATCACTAATTCTGGACAAATCTCGCGCCATTTGGCGATACGTTCTAATACTTTGTCTGAGCTACCAGGGCGTTTCATTAACTTCAATATACGTTTGTTGGCATGCTGAAACGGAATGTCTAAATAGGGCAGAATTTTACCTTCGGCCATTAATGGAATAATGTCATCCACATGTGGGTAAGGGTAAACATAATGCAAACGCACCCACACGCCTTGTTTGGCTAATTCTTCACAAAGCTGTTGCATGTGAGTTTTAACTGGCATGCCATCCCAAAATGCCGTTTTGTGTTTAACATCAACGCCATAAGCTGACGTGTCTTGAGATATCACTAATAACTCTTTAACGCCGGCGTTGACTAAGCGCTGGGCTTCGCCGAGTACGTCACCAATAGGGCGAGAGTCTAAATCTCCGCGCATTGATGGAATAATGCAGAAGGTACAACGGTGATTACAGCCTTCAGATATTTTTAAATAGGCGTAATGCTTTGGTGTTAGCTTAATGCCATGATCAGGCACTAGGTCCATCAGTGGATTGTGCTTAGGCTTTTCAACATGCAGGTGCACTTGTTTAAGCACTTCATCATAGGCATGTGGGCCGGTAACGCCTAACACGTTAGGGTGAAGTTCAACGATTTCATCTTTTTTAACGCCTAAACAGCCTGTTACAAGCACTTTGCCATTTGCAGCTAATGCTTCGCCAATGGTTTCTAACGACTCTTGTACCGCGCTGTCAATAAAGCCACAGGTGTTCACAATAACGAGGTCAGCATCGTCATAACTGTTGGTTACGTCGTACCCTTCTGTGCGAAGTTGGGTGAGGATCCGTTCTGAGTCGACTAAGTTTTTTGGACAGCCCAATGAAACAAAACCAATTCGATTACCAGTACTTGGGATGCTTGTGCTGTTAGCCTCAAGAGTTTTTACTGGGATATCGAGCGTGGTTGTTTGCTTGGGTGTAAATGTTTCAACAGTCATAAGATCTCACACATAAAGTTAACGGATAACATGGGCATAAAAATGTTGGCGGATTATACCTGAAAGTCACGAAAGGTATAGAGCAATCGTGGTTGAAAATTATACTGTAAAAATTCGGCATCAGGCTAATAAAAAACGACGTGACATCGGTTAATGCCACGTCGTTATGATAACGGTAAAACTTGTTTTATTGGGTGCGGTAACGGCTTAGAATTTTACCTAAATTGGCTGCAGCTTTAGATAAGTCTTTAACACCATGAGCCGACTGTTGTGATAGCCCTCTGATGATATTTGATTTGTGACGTATTTCAGTAAGCTCTTTGGCGATGTCGTTTGCCACAGCGCTTTGTTCTTCTGATGAGGTCGAAATTTGAAAGCTCATGTCCATAATTGAACGCGATGACTCAGCAATGGCATCAATGTCGGTACCAATATCGCTGATTAAATCACTACTGGTTTGTGCTTGTTTAACCGTGTCTCGAGTAATACTGTCGATATTGAGTGTTTCGCTTTGCAGCAGCTCAATCATGTTGTGAATTTCTACTGTTGCAGCTTGAGTACGGCCTGCTAAGGTGCGCACTTCATCGGCTACTACCGCAAATCCACGGCCCATTTCACCGGCACGAGCAGCTTCAATTGCAGCGTTAAGTGCTAATAAGTTGGTTTGGTCTGAAATGGCATTAATGGTGGTAATCACTTCATTAATATTGGTTGCATTCACTTTTAACGTGTTGACCGAGTTAGACGTTTGCTCAATGTATTTAGATAACTTTTGGATCTCATTAATCGCACGTTTGGCTCTGTCGTAACTTTGGCGAGTGTATTCAGAATCCTGTTCAACACGTTCAGTTGAGTTACGAGCGATGTTAGACACTTCAGCGGCTGATGCGGTCATTTCTTCCATTGCGGTGGCAACAGAGTCTAAAGAGGCGTATTGCAAGTCAATTTGTTCTGCGCCTTGTTCTGCATCGCTAGCAAAAGAATCTGATGTTGCATGTAAGGTTTCTGTGTTGTTTTTTACCGCAATAACCAACTCACTTAAGGTGTCCATTGCTTTATCTAATGCGCAACCAATGGTACCAAACTCGTCGCGCCCAGGGTGAAAGCCTAAACGTGAGGTTAAATCGCCTTTAGCAATTTTTTCTGTGGTATCCCACAGTACCCACAATGCTCCGCCAATAAATGTGGCGTTCCAATAAAGCACAATAGCAAATGGGATAACCCATAAAAATGCCAATAGCATCGAGTTCATTGCAGCTGTTTTAGCATCTGACTCTTGGTTATATACGGATTCGCTGAGGGTGTAATACTGGCCAGCAGACGCATAAACCGCGGTCACGGTATCTTGTAAGCGAGAGCTGGTTTGAGCGCGGTTAGAAACCTGCAACCCAAGGCTTGCTGCCTGTTCAAGTTGGCCGGTTGTATCGAGCGCTTGTACCATTGCAGCAACTTTTTGCTCTAAAACCTGTACCGATTGTTGCTCTATTTGATCAATTTTGTTGACATAGCTGCCGATGGAGACGCTGGATAATACGATAAGAAACAGCGCGAAAATTGTCCAAAATTTGTCGTTAATGGACATTTTGATAAAGAGTTTATCGATACTTCTAAAATCAACTTGTTTCATAGCAAGGGTACCTAAATCGGTAAATACAATAAATGCAAATAGTAGATTAGCTTACAGTATTTTGATACTAAAATACCGTGCAAACTACAGTTATTATGACCAAAATAACAAACTAGCTAACTTTTTACTCAATATACCTGATGATGCACAATGTTATGCATCTGACAGGTTTATTGGATATATATCGACATAAAATCGAATAGCTTAAGGGGTTTATTGATTTTTAATGTCGTTAAGTTGACGCTGTAAAGCCTCTACGGTATCGCTTGTTTTAATGTGATGTCGCTAACATCATAGTTTACTGAAAACTCACCCACCTTCAATTGCAAACATGTTTTTATTGGTTAATTTTTATCCTTGTAAAATACATTTTGCTGACGATTTACAAAGGGATTGTGGTTGCATGGTTGTTGCGACTTCACTCAATGAGTCTGGTTAAAAAAACCTTTAATAACAGGCTCTTGCAAAAATCAGGTATTGTCAGTGGGTAAAATGATAAACCAAAAATGTTACAACAATTATCTTAAGGCTTACCTTATTCTAAAGCACTGTTTTACATTAAGTTTTTGTATTTTTAGTATTTGATTTTTTACTTTGTTTTTGTGTGTTTAAGTTATTTTTTAATCAAGTAGTGAGCGTGTTTACAATTTCATTTATGTGATAAAGGTTGTTTTCTAGGTTGTAATACCATTTCCATTAATTATGTGACTAATCAGAGTCGCTCAGACTGTTCAGTTTGAGGCGCATTGTTGAAATAATGGTTATTCCCTTCTAAGGCAATGCAACAAAGAAATGGACTGTCTGAGCGTCTCCTGCAAGGCGGGTTTCTGTGCCTTCTATGCTGCTTAATAGTATTTTGACGTACGACTGCATGGATGCAGGAGGTAGAGCAACGCAGGAGCAGTTGCCGAGAGCAACTATGCCTACAATCCTATTACTTGCCTAGAAGGCACAGAATTCCCGCTGAATGACCAGATAATTAGTGGAATTGGTATAAAGCTTTGGGTATTCTCGGCGAATATAAAAAAGGATGACCATTTGGCCATCCTTTTTATCCTCTATTAAGCTATAGCGTGGCAATATGCTCTAACAGGGTTGTCGGTTACATTTTCCAAGTTAATGTTGCGCTGTAATTAGCTGGAGCACCGTAATAGCCTTGAGCCCAATATAAGCTGTTTATGTATTTTTCATCACCGACATTGTAAGCATTAACCGCCAAGCCTAGCTGATCAGTAATTTGATATTTAGCCATTAAATCAATTACCGCATAGGCGTCCTGCTCGGTAATAATCTCAGCGCCTGCGTTGTCAAACCCAGCGGCAACGACACCTTGACTGCGCGAAATATCGTCTTGCCAGCGCATGTTTATCCCGATAGAGAATCCGTCGATTGTTTCAAAGTCGTAGGTTGCGGCAAATTTTAATAATTTATTTGGAGTGTAGGCTGCAACGGTATCGTCACCTTCAATATCAAAGTCGGTGTAACCTATGCTGGCATTTAAACCTGGGTATATCTCACCGGCTACTTCAAATTCAAACCCTGTGCTACTGATCCCGTCTGAGCCGTAGTATGTTTGCATATCAATAGGCAAATCCACCGTGTCAGGGTCGAGTATGGCTATATTGGTTTGTTTTACATCAAAATAGGCTAGGCTGGTAATAAGGCGGCCATTAAATAGCTCACTTTTCACACCCACTTCGCGGCTTTCGCCTGTGATTGGATCTAAAAAGACACCGACACTGTCTTTTTCTGTTTGAGCGACAAAGTTTTCGGTGTAACTGGCGTAAGCCACTAGTTCTGGAGTGATGTTATACACAGCACCTAAATAAGGTATAAACTGTTGATAATCAGCTTGTTGGTCTACCTCGTATGATTCTCCCTCTGCCTGCCAATCGTTGTAACGACCGCCAACAATAAGGTGTAAGTCGTCAACAATGCTAAAGCGACCCGTAAAGTAAGCTGCTTGTTGCTCGCGGGTGACATCACTGCCTCGTAAACCATCAGCAAATGTGGGCATGGGTGTATTGCCGTCCCAGGTGTTGAGATCTGGCATCGCTGGGAAGCCATTACCTGTGGTGAAATCGTAAAGTGAGCTGTCGGTGTAGCTCATTTTAGAATAGTTAACCCCTGCAACCACTTGATGTTCGCGGGCAAATAGGCTGAAGTTACCGTCTACATAAATATCGACTAAATCGCTTTGGTCGTCTAAGTCATATTCACTGCCATAGCCAGTTAAACCTAATTCGGTTTCTTTGTCTGGTGTACCGTAAACATAAAATAACTCAGTGTCTTCATCTGTTGTTTTGTGTGAATAGGTGCCGCGTAGGCGCCAATTATCATTAAAATGGTGGCTAAGCTCTAATACCGTATTGTTTTTAACCACTTGCCAATTAGACCAGTCAGCAGACGTGTTGGTTGAACTATCGTAATTGGTGGCGCTGCCGTCGGTATAAAACAAGGGTAATGCGCCCCAGTTATTACCTGTAGCATCGTTGTTCATGTAACTGTGACTGAGTGACAATGTTGTGTCTTGGCTTAGATTGGCTTCTAAAAAGACATAAACGATATTTTTGTCAGTGTGATAGCGGTCTAAATACGAGTCTTTACTTTGGGTTAACGCAACGGCTCTTGCGGCAAAGGTGTCATTGAGTTTCACCGAGCCATCTGCTTCAAGGCGGGTGTTATTAAAGCTGCCGTAGGTGCCACTTACGCTTAGTTGATTGTCTGCGGTTGGGCGTTTACGAATAAAGTTGATGGTGGCTGACGGATTACCCACACCCGTCATTAACCCATTAGCACCACGGATCACTTCAATGCGGTCATAAATTGCGGTGTCTTCATCGGCGTGGTTATTGCCTGAGGTCAGTGGTAAACCAATACCATCAATTTGGAAGTTAGTGATATCAAAACCGCGAGCGGTGTAATAGGTGCGGTCAGTTTCAATCCGTTCAACGTTTACCCCGGTTGCAGAGTCAAGCGCAGTATTAATGTCGTGGAGTTGAAAGTCTTGTAATTGGGCGTCGGTAATAACTGAGATGGATTGTGGAATATCGACGATGGCTAGGTCTAATCTTGAGGCGCCACTGGCGGAGTGAGCGTTGTAACCCGCAATATAGCTGCCTTTCACTTCAATTTTTTCAATGTTTGCGGTTTTGATTTTTTGATTTTCGGTTTCAGTTTCATTTGCGATAGCATACTGACTTAAGCTGATGGCGCAGAGTACAGCCAAGCTAATTTTATTTAATTTCATGGTGTTATCATCTTCAACGGCTATGAACTAGTCCTTGTTCTGTTATAAGTAATTATGTTTAGCCAGGATGATACATTGGATCGTAATAAAAATCATTATCATTTACATTTTATGGGTTTTGTAAAGAATAACTTTTTTGAAAGGGTGACTAGAATGTTTTGTTGACAAAAACGGCGCTCAAAGGCGCCGTTATTTGTGGTAAATACGAGTGATTAATCGATTAAATCATACTGCTCGCGTAATACCTTAATGATGTCAGCTTTTGGGTTCGCAGGCAGTGCAATGCTGCGACCTGTGATTTTTTCAGCTACACCAGTGTAAGTGCGAGATACGTTCATCATGGCTTCAAGTGGTAGGTCATTATCACGTGCAAGCGCTTCACGCTCAGGCATTCTGTCTTTATTTAATAAAATGTCGGCATCGTCAAAATGGTTTAATAAAAACTGGCGGAAGCCTTCTTTTGAGTTTTCTACAATTTTACCGTCGCGGTAAGCTGGGCCATCCCATATACGTGACGAATCTGGTGTGCCAACTTCATCCATGTAAATCAGTTTTGATTGACCGTTTTTGTCATTCACGTAGCCAAATTCAAATTTAGTGTCGACAAACACCTGATCAAGCTTGGCTAAGGTGTCTGAAATGACTTTAAAGCCTTGTTTGAGCAAGGTTTCGTAAAGGTCGATATCTTGCGGCTTTTCAAAGCCGAATGCCTGGTAGTTGGCTTCAATGTCGCTGCGGCTGATGTTAACGTCATCTTGTGCAGGCACGCCAGGAATACCGGTTAAAATGCCTTTGGTTGATGGGGTTATTAGCAGTTCAGGTAATTTTTGATCTTTGCTTAAGCCTTCTGGCAAGGTGATGCCACAAAACACACGTTCGCCTTTTGAGTAAGCGCGCCACATTGAGCCAGTAATGTATTGACGACAAATGGCTTCCACCTTAATTGGGCGGGCTTTTTGTACTATCCATACAAATGGGTGTGGAATATCTAAAATATGGCTGTCAGCTAAACCGTTTTCAGCAAATAAGCCAAACCAGTGATTTGAAATCGCATTTAATGCCGCGCCTTTACCCGGAATGCCTTGCAAGTTTCCTTCACCATGAAAAATACAATCAAAGGCTGAAATGCGATCGCTGATGACCATAATGGCCAGTGGCGTGTCTGCAGGGACATCATATCCTTTATCGCGGATCAGGCGACGGCTATCAGTATCGGTTAACCAGTAAACGCTGCGAACTTTGCCACTGTGGACGGGTTTGTCGGTACGGATGGGTAAATCATTGTTCACAGCAAGAACGGAATCAGCAAGACTCATGCGAGTGTTCCTTAGGTAGTAGGGCACATAGGTTTTTTATGGCGGCTATTTTACCTGTATTAGCTGGATTTGCCACGCGAAAAGGGCATGCTGAAATAGCCTTTTTTGTTATGCGAACAATCAACGGTGTTAGAGGCGCATCTTGGTAAAGACTTTGTATTGGCTATCGGGCAAAATCTATCTCCTTAATCGTGTGCGAGTAAATATCAGTGACAGCAGAACAACAAAGTGCCAATAACCGTTTAGGGCTGATATTTGTCTCTATTGCGGTGTTTTTCTGGGGCATTTTACCAATAGCGCTAAAATTATCTGGCAGTTTTATTACCCCAGTGACCTTGACTTGGTTTCGTTTTTTGATGGCGCTTGTGGTGACGTTACTCATTCAATGGAAAATAGGCGCACTACGGCAATTTGTTGGGCTTCCCCGTGCTATTTGGGTAAAGCTGACATTGGCGGGTGTGTTGCTGATGTGCAATTACGTGTCGTTTGTGTATTCATTGAGTTACTTAGCCCCAGGCACTGCACAGCTTAACTTTCAAACTGCGCCCTTCTTTTTAGCTTTTGGTGGGGTGTTATTTTTTAAAGAACGTTTTAATGCCTTTCAGCTTAGCTGTTTTGCCACACTTGCCCTTGGTATGTTGATGTTTTTCCATCCGCAACTCGATATGGATCAAGCCCGTGATGAGCAAGTGCTAATCGGTATTATGATTGTGCAGTTTTCGGTGATGTCGTGGACCAGTTATGCGCTATTACAAAAGTCTGTTAGCCAGCGAATATCGCCTAGCAATGTATTGCTCTTTATTTATGCGCTGGGCATTTTGGTCATGGCACCCTTTAGTGATTTTAGTCAGTTTGACGCCATGACATTACCCCAATGGTGGATAGTATTATTTTGCGGTGCTAATACATTAATTGCCTATGGCTGCTTTGGTCAGGCAATGCATTATTGGCCAACGGCGCAAGTGAGTGCAATGTTGTCATTAACACCTGTGTTGAGTTTTACGGCGACCGAACTTGTGGTCAGTTTAGGCTGGTGGGGCGGGGTATTTAGCAGTGCCAATATCGATTTATTATCATTGATGGGCATTGTATTGATTGTATGCGCAGTATTTACGGTGCAAATTGTGCCCATGTATCAAAAGCGCAAACAGGCTAAAGCGTTCAGGACGGTACTGTAATCAGGATTATTACTAGGGGTCGCTTCGCTGCAAGAGCGGACTGCGCCTTGCTAGAAATGATAACAAGCGCACTATTACTCTAGAACCTAGCAGCGTAGCGCTCTAGAGTCTTTACTATTAAAGCAGAAAACAAAAATGGAGCCGTTAGGCTCCATTTTTTGTGTCATTCAAATGAATGATTAGCCATTGTCATGTGGCTTACGTGGACGACGCTCAGCACCAGCTGGACGGTCACCGCGTGGACGATCACCACGAGGGCGGTCACTGCGAGGCTTACGTGGCGCACCACGGCCAGAATCAGCAAACACTTCATCACCGGCTTCACGGATATTTAATGGGCGGCCACATACACGCACCTTTTTAAGGTGAGCAAGAATGTCTTTTGGCATGCCATCTGGTAAGTCAACGGTAGTTACTTGGTCGAATAATTGGATTTGACCAATGAAACGGCTGTCGATGTTAGCTTCGTTAGCAATCGCGCCAACAATGTTACCCACGCCTACGCCATTTTCACGACCCACATCGATAACATAACGGTTCATTTTAACGTCTGGGTTATCTTTTAATGTGTCTGCGCTACCAAAGCTGGTAGGAGCTGGACGGCTGCTGCGATCACTACGCTCACGACGTGGACGGTCGCTATTGCGGTCACCACGATCACTTCCACGATCACTGCGCTCATCACGTGAATCACGTTGACGTTCAGTAATGTTTGGTAACTGTAGCGGACGCTCTTGCTGCACTTGTTGTAATAATGCAGCCGCTAGTAAGTCGGTGTCGACTTCAAGCTGTTGGCATAACTCAGCTACGGCGTTTTTCATGAAATCTAAGTCGCCGTTTAAGGTTTCTTGGATTTGCTCACCTAAACGAGATAAACGACGCTCTGCAACAGTCTCAGGGCTAGGTACCTTCATTGGAGAAATACGGCTGTTTGTTGCACGTTCGATAGTGCGTAACATACGCATTTCACGATTGGTCACAAACAAAATTGCCATACCGGTACGGCCAGCACGACCAGTACGACCAATACGGTGTACATAAGCTTCTGAATCGTAAGGAATGTCGTAGTTTACTACGTGACCAATACGTTCAACGTCTAAACCACGGGCTGCAACGTCAGTTGCAATCAAAATGTCTAGTTTGCCACGTTTTAGCTGATCAACAGCACGCTCACGTGCTTGTTGGTTCATGTCACCGTGTAGTGGTGATGATGCGTAACCGCGAGCTTCTAATTTTTCGGCTAATTCAACACAGCTGTTACGTGTACGAACGAAAATGATAATACCTTCAGTATTTTCAACTTCTAATACGCGTACTAACGCTTCAAGTTTGTTGTGTTGAGAAACTTGCACAAAACGTTGGTCAATTGACTCAACAGTCGTGTGGCTTGCAGCAATGCTGATGTTAACAGGGTTGCTTAAATGCTTGTTTGCTACGCGCTTGATTTGCTCAGGCATGGTAGCAGAGAACAACGCAAGTTGGCTGTTAGCTGGCTTATGTTCTAGTACCCATTCGATATCATCGATGAATCCCATTTTTAACATTTCATCAGCTTCATCAAGCACTAATGCTTTTAATGAGTCTAATTTAAGTGTGCCACGACGCATGTGATCCATTACACGACCTGGTGTACCAACAATCACTTGTGGGCCACGCTTAAGGGCGTTTAACTGTTGTTGCATGCTTTGACCGCCGTAAATCGGCAGTACGTGGAAGCCTTTCATGTGTTTTGCATAGCTACCAAAAGCTTCTGCAACCTGAACGGCTAGTTCACGAGTTGGAGCCAACACTAAAATCTGTGGAGCGTTGATTTTCATGTCGATTTTGTTTAGTAAAGGCAGGGCGAATGCACCTGTTTTACCGGTACCGGTTTGCGCTTGACCAATAATATCTTTACCTGCCATAAGCGGGTCGATACTGGCTGACTGGATTGGCGTTGGTTTTTCATAACCAAGCTCGTCGAGTGAACGCAACAAATACTCAGACAGGCCGAGTTCGCGGAAAGTTCTTTCATTGGATGACATTGAGTTGTAGCCTTGTGGATGCGCACGAAGTTCGGAAGCTCGTGCTAAAGTTTCACAGACAGAAAATCAACCCCGTGTCGATTTCCCGCGCCGATAAGGGGGCGTATTATAGCAGCAAGTATGCGATTTGACCACGGAAAAACTGAAAATAAACATTAATTTGCCGATTATTCATTAAGATTGGCCTGATTCTTGATTTGTAGTGTTTATTAATTGTTTGAAAAGTGAACGATTATTGGGTTTGTGCTGTGTTTAGGGGGATTGCGTGAGGTTATCAATACTTAGCAGTTGATATACGGTTTCGACCACGGCAACAATAAAATCGGTGTCTAATGTGTCTGGCGTGTCATCTTCGGTGTGGTATTGCGCATGTGGCGGCACACCAAAATATACCCATTTATAGCCCGCTTTGTGGAAGGGATAATGATCAGATGCTCTTAACCAATCGGTTTTTTGTAAGCGTCCGCTAAGTAAACTACTGCGATGTGTGCGAATGCATAATTGTGTTTTTTGCAGCAGTTGCGCCCTGATGGTTTCAAACTGCGGCAGGTTTTTTTCACCTTCCATGTATATGGCTCTGCGTCTATTAGGGTGGCCAATCATGTCTAAATTGACGCTTAACTCGACTTCTATCATGGGGTCATTTTTCAGTAAGTCCACCAGAGCATAACTGCCAAATAATCCAGGTTCTTCGGCATCGGTAGCAACGACCATCAGGTTAATGTCATTGAGTGGCGCTTGTAGCCAACGCTGCGCAATGGCTAACATACCCGCAACTCCAGAGGCATTGTCGTCTGCGCCTGGATAAAACTTGCTGCCTTTTTGGCCCAAATGATCGTAATGGGCCGTGATGATCCGCCAACGTCGTGAAGGGACTTTTGCCGGTATTGTGGCAACTAAATTAGTGCCAGTAATGGTTGAAAATTGGTGTTCAAATGTAAAGGGAATGGCAAAGCTGTCGTGCCAGGGTGTCAGCCCGAGTTGCTTAAATCGTGCAATCAAAAATGTTTGCGCAGCGTGAGAGCCAGATGTAGCGGTTTTACGCCCTTGAAATTCAGCAGAAGCCAGTTGGCTGATATCGTGATGTATTTGCTCAGTTGCGTTAGGCCAAGTGGTGGTAAATGTGGAGGAGCAATCGGGCAAGTGGGAGCTGCAACCGCTGGTTAATATGAGTGATAAAAGCAACCCAACCACCCGATAACGAGTAAGAGGCATGAACATATTGGCACTCCTCTTTGTTATGGGTGGATGGGAAACAAAAGGCTACTTTTTCGCTTTTGTTTGTACTTTTACTTTGTTTTTAGCACGTTGCTTATGGATAGCAAGCATCGGCTTTAAGAATCGAGCGGTATGTGACTCAGGGTGCTCGGCAACATCTTCTGGGCTGCCAGTGGCTAAAATCATTCCGCCGCCAGCGCCGCCTTCAGGGCCTAAGTCTACAATCCAGTCTGCAGTTTTTATCACATCTAAATTGTGCTCAATCACCACCACGGTATTGCCATGAGACTTTAAGCGATGCAATACATCTAACAATAGTTGAATGTCAGCAAAGTGCAGGCCGGTGGTCGGCTCATCTAAAATGTACAAGGTTTTACCCGTGTCGCGTTTAGAGAGCTCTTTTGCCAGCTTAACCCGCTGCGCTTCACCACCAGACAGGGTGGTTGCACTTTGGCCTAGGCGAATATACGACAAACCTACATCCATTAAGGTTTGCAGTTTGCGTGCAATCGATGGGATGGCATCAAAGTAGCTGCGCGCATCTTCTACGGTCATTTGCAGTACTTCGTGAATATTTTTGCCTTTGTATTTTACTTCTAAGGTTTCGCGGTTATAGCGCTTACCTTTACATGAGTCGCAAGGCACGTATACGTCTGGTAAAAAGTGCATCTCAACTTTAATTAAGCCATCGCCCTGGCAAGCTTCGCAGCGTCCGCCTTTGACGTTAAATGAGAAACGGCCCACTTGATAGCCACGGGTGCGCGACTCTTGTGTGCCGGCAAACAACTCACGTATTGGGGTAAAAATACCCGTGTACGTTGCTGGGTTGGAGCGCGGCGTGCGGCCAATGGGGCTTTGGTCGATGTCGACAACCTTGTCGCATTGCTCCATGCCTTTAATGCTTTTATAAGGCGCAGGTTCGTCGACCGTGGCGCCATTAAGCATGCGATGGGCAATTTTAAAGAAGGTGTCGTTAATGAGGGTCGATTTTCCAGAGCCAGACACCCCAGTAATACAGGTGAACAGGCCAACTGGAATGGTTAAGTCAACATCTTTGAGATTGTTACCCGATGCGCCAAATAGTTCAATGACTTTTTTAGGGTCCATTGGGGTGCGTTCATCGCTGATGTGAATTTGCTTTTTGCCAGAAATATACTGACCAGTGACCGACTCTTCACAGTTAAGGATATCGTCTAATGTGCCGTCGCAAATCACTTCGCCACCGTGTACACCAGCACCAGGGCCAATGTCGATAACATGATCGGCAAGGCGAATGGCGTCTTCGTCGTGCTCAACCACAATCACGGTATTGCCTAAGTCACGCAGGTGAATAAGGGTTTGTAATAAACGTTCGTTGTCGCGTTGATGCAAACCAATTGAAGGTTCATCCAATACGTACATTACGCCTACTAGGCCAGCGCCAATTTGGCTGGCTAACCGGATCCGCTGTGCTTCACCGCCCGACAAGGTTTCGGCTGAGCGCGATAAGCTTAAATAGTTAAGCCCCACGTTGACCAAAAAGCCTAAACGTTCGCTGATTTCTTTTAAGATTTTTTCGGCAATTTGTGCCCGTTGGCCCTCAAAAGCGACAGTATCAAAGTAGGTTTTGGCTTCGCCAATGGACCAGGTGGTTAATTGCGGCAAGTTAAGCTCGCCAATAAACACGTTGCGGGCTTCTTCGCGTAGGCGTGAGCCACCACAGCTTTTACAAGGCTGCATATTAATAAATTTAGACAGTTCGTCGCGCACCGAGTTGCTTTCGGTTTCGCGGTAACGCCTGTCCATGTTATTTAAAATGCCTTCAAACGGATGGTTGCGTACCACCACGTCACCACGATCGTTAATGTACTTAAAAGCAATGTTTTGTTTGCCTGAGCCGTACAGGACAATCTTTTTCACTTTGTCGCTGAGTTCCGCAAAGGGCTTTTCAACATCAAATTTGTAATGTTCTGCCAATGAGCTGAGCATTTGGAAATAGTAAAAGTTACGTCTGTCCCAGCCTCTTACCGCGCCACCGGCTAATGATAATTCGTCGTTGGTGATCACGCGGTCTGGGTCAAAAAATTGTTGTACGCCTAAACCATCACAGGTTTGGCAAGCGCCAGCCGGATTGTTAAACGAGAAAATGCGCGGTTCAAGCTCGGCCATAGAATAGCCACAATGCGGACAGGCAAAGTTTGCCGAAAACACTAATTCTTCGGTTGTTGAATCGTCCATGCTGGCGATTTTGGCAATACCGCCAGACAACTCTAATGCAGTTTCGAACGACTCTGCTAAACGCTGTTTTATGTCTTCACGCACTTTAAAGCGGTCAACAACCACTTCAATGGTGTGTTTTACATGTAAATCTAATGTTGGCGGATCGGTCAAGTCGCATACTTCGCCGTCAATACGGGCGCGGATGTAACCCTGGGCCGATAAACTTTCAAGCAGTTTAACGTGCTCACCTTTACGGTCATTTACCACAGGTGCCAGCAACATTTGGCGGCTGTCTTGTGGCATTGCCAGCACTTTATCAACCATTTGGCTGACTGTTTGTGCCGACAAAGGTAGGTTATGAGTTGGGCAGCGTGGCTCACCGACACGGGCAAATAGCAGGCGCAAATAGTCGTAGATTTCGGTAATGGTACCGACCGTTGATCGCGGGTTATGCGATGTTGATTTTTGCTCAATTGAAATGGCAGGGCTTAAGCCTTCGATATGATCGACATCGGGCTTTTCCATCAAACTTAAAAACTGGCGCGCATAGGCCGACAAGGATTCGACATAACGCCGCTGGCCTTCTGCATACAGGGTATCGAAGGCTAAAGATGATTTTCCGGAACCAGATAATCCAGTAATAACAATGAGTTTGTCACGTGGGATTGTTAGATTGATGTTTTTCAGATTGTGGGTGCGGGCACCGCGTATTTCAATTTTATCCATCTATCTCGCTCTATGACTTGTGTAAACAAAACGGTGATCAGTATCGCACAGTTATGGATCTACTTCAGATCAATTTTGTTATTAATGGTGTTTATACGCAGTAAATAAGGATCAAGATTAGTAAATGATGAACTAAATGAAGCATAGGTCGCAAACTACGATTTCCTTTTGAGCTAATTTATTACGCTGTGATAATATGCGCAGCTAATCGTTTTACGAATCATTTTCAAAGGGCAATTGCATGGCCAGTAATGGACTGTCGGGTATGGAAAAAAAAGTCGCGTTTTCGTTAGCCAGCGTGTTTGGTTTACGAATGATGGGGCTGTTTATGATTATGCCTGTCTTCGCGTTGTATGGTCAGCACCTTGAAGGCTTTTCACCGTTGTGGGTGGGCATTGCAATTGGTGCTTACGGACTGACTCAAGCAGTATTGCAAATACCAATGGGGATTTTGTCAGACAAGTACGGCCGTAAGCCGGTTATTTTGGCGGGCTTAGTATTATTTGCCATTGGCAGTTTAATTGCAGCCTCATCTGATCATATTTATGGTGTGGTATTTGGCCGTGCGGTTCAAGGTATGGGCGCTATTGCTGCAGCCGTATTAGCATTAGCTGCCGACTTAACTCGCGATGAACAACGCACCAAAGTGATGGCCGTGATTGGTATGTGTATTGGTTTTTCATTTGCATTATCGTTGCTTGTTGGGCCGATTGTGGCGCAATATATGGGGCTAACGGGGCTGTTTTTATTAACTGCAGTGCTTGCCATTGTAGGCATGTTAATTGTGCAGTTTTTTGTACCTAACCCCATTAGCCAGGCGCCCAAAGGCGACACAGTGGCCACTCCGACTAAATTAAAACGCATGCTGTTAGACCCACAGTTGTTTCGTTTAGATGCGGGTATTTTCATTTTGCATTTGGTGTTAACCGCGGTGTTTGTTGCGTTACCGCTAGATTTAGTGGACGCCGGTTTAGTTAAAGAAAAACATTGGATGCTGTATTTCCCAGCGTTTATTGGTGCGTTCTTTTTAATGGTGCCGTTAATCATTATTGGGGTTAAGCGTAATAACACCAAAACCATGTTTCAGTTGTCGCTGTTGATTATGATGTTGTCATTAGCAACTATGGGTATTTTTGCTGACAATATTTGGATGTTAAGCGCAGCAGTGGTGTTGTTTTTTACCGGCTTTAATTATCTTGAAGCCTCGCTGCCAAGCTTAATTGCTAAATTTTGCCCTGTGGGCGAAAAAGGCTCTGCAATGGGCGTGTATTCAACCAGCCAATTTTTAGGTGCTTTTTGTGGTGGTATGCTTGGTGGTGGTGCTTATCAATTAGTGGGCGCCTCTGGGGTGTTTTTTGTGGCCCTTGGGTTGATGTTTGTGTGGTTGTTATTAACCTTTGGCATGCAAAAACCTGTGTTATTAAAAAGTTATACCCTTGAAGCCAATATAAAAGATAAAAACGATGCCCAGGTGATGGCCACTGAGTTATCGCAATTGGCCGGAGTAGTCGAAGCCATTGTGGTGCTTGAAGAAAAGGTCGCTTATTTAAAGGCCGATGATAAATTCAATTTAAGCGAAGCCCGAGCTGTGTTAGGCTCTGTACAATAGATCGTGTAGATCATTTCAGTCGTATTCAGATTAAGCAAATTTAGATTAAGTAACAGATAAAATCTCAGGAGATTTCGATGGCTAGTCGTGGTGTGAACAAAGTAATTTTGGTCGGTAACTTAGGTAAAGATCCTGAGGTTCGTTACATGCCAAACGGCAACGCCGTAGCCAACTTTACTATAGCGACAAGTGAGTCGTGGAAAGACCAACAAGGTCAAGTGCAAGAGCGCACTGAATGGCACAATATTGTGATGTATCGTCGTCTTGCTGAAATTGCTGGCGAGTACTTAAAGAAAGGCTCGAAAGTGTATCTTGAAGGTAAATTGCAAACCAGCAAATGGCAAGATCAAGCTACTGGTCAAGACCGTTACAAAACCGAAATCAACGCCATGGAAATGCAAATGCTAGACAGTCGCAATTCTGGTGATAATGCCGGTGGTCAATATAACCAAAACGCCAACCAAAACGCTTATAACTCAAACCAAGGTCAGCCAGCTCGCCAAGCACCAACTGCAGCGCCTCAGCAACGTGCGCCTCAGTACAATAACCAAGCTACACCTGCTGGCAATACTAATACTTACCAGGGTCAGCCTAATGCTGGACAACAAGGTGGTTATCAGCAGTCGGCTCCAGGGCAACAAGCGCCAGCTTACACACCTAAGCCAGCGGCTCCTCAGGGTAACTTCCAACCGCAAAATGCACCAGCTCAACGCCCAGCGCCACAGCCTGCACAAAACTTCACCCCAGATTTGGATGAAGGCTGGGATGACGATATTCCGTTTTGACGAATACATAAATAGTAAATATAGATCTAACTGTAAACGAAAAGCCTTGGCAGTAATGCCAAGGCTTTTTTATTTAATATGATTGTATTGTTGAGCTTTCATCTTGATTGCTTAACTTATATCAATCAGCACAAGAATGATCACTTATTTATTCTGATTGGTAATTAGTGCACTTTTAATGGTGGTTTTTAAGTTTTGCATAAAGGTTTTAAAGTGCGGCATAAACTCAACAAATATTGGATGCTTGCGGTTTTGTATCATTAACGGCCCCAGTAATCGCAATGCAACACTTAATCGAGCGGCTTCTCGATCGGGGAGTTCGCTGCCTATTTTAAGGTTTTCGACGAGTTTAAATAGATCTTCGCGGTCTTGAAATTCAAATTGTAACTGTTGAAGGCATTGCTGGGTGTCGTCGAGATGTTCAACAGTAATACGGTATTGGTTATCTTTGCTCATGGGGAATTCCTCTGACTAACTTTTTAAAAAACGTTCAATTTTAGGTTTGATGGTTAATGAGGTGATGATCATTAACGTTAGGCCCAGTGGCAGTGCGGCGAGTAGTGCCTCTAGCCAGTGGTTAAACAATGAGGCTTGGCTGCTAAAACCAATATTATTAATGGCGGTAGAGAGTGCCATTGCCGACTCCATTGTGATTGCCATAAATAAACCGACAATAATGTTGCGCTTTTTTTCGTTGGTGTTGGGTAACCATTTTTCAACGAAATGTGTTAACAAAGCCATTAAGATAAATCCTGCCGGCATCACAGTGACTGCAGCAAACAAAAATGACATTAACCAGTCATAAAAAAATGTGTCGCTGTAACCTAGGTTGATGTAAGTCATTACGCCAATAAGCGAGCCACCCATAAAGGTCATCATCGCGAGTACAACGGCAACTTTATAGATTATTGGCGTTTTCGTTGCACTGATACTGGGTATTGGCAAAATCGGTTGTGAATGCATTGTGTTTCTCGAAGGATTAAAATGGTGCTTCATGTTGATAAAGTCAACTATATGTATTTATGTTGACTATGTCAACTAGTTTGTTGGTTGTAGAAACTGTGTACACGAGGCTCGTACGTTTGGTTCTGTGAGAGCGATGAGGCCTTAAGGTGACATTTGTCATCTTTGATTGCTGACAAAGTGCACTACTGCATAATGAGTATTTTGTTGATAATCAATTCATACCAACAAGGAGGCTTTATCATGCAATATAAATCATTGGATCAGCAGTTAATTGAATACCGTCAACAACGTGCATTGGCGATGCCATTATCTGGCATGATTGTTTGGAGTATTTTATTTGCTTTAAGCTTTATGTTACCTGCCTCGCAAATGGTAATTGCTATATTTATTGGTACGGGCTCAATTGTGTATTTGGCTATGGGAGTTTCTAAGCTAACGGGGGAAGACTTTGGTTTTAAGAAAGCGGCTAATCGTAATTGGTTCGACAATGTGTTTCTTGCTGCAGTAGGAATGAGTTTTTTAACCTTTGGCATTAGCATTCCATTTTTTATGGAAAATTATCTTGCGCTCCCTTTTGTGTTAGCGATTCAAACAGGGTTAATGTGGCTAGTGCATGGCGTGATCGCCGCGCAAAAAATTGCCATTGTACATGCTATTGTCCGCACCATTGCCTGTGTTATTGCCTTTCAATTATGGCCTGAACTTAGCTTTCAAATCCAACCGTTAATTGTGGTGTTGTGTTACGGGTTTACTATTCCGGTGATGGAGTCTCATTGGCGCCAGCAACAAAAAATGGAGTTGAGTGTTTAGTAGCGACTCAGCAATAGTTTAAAAGGGCTTATAACTGAATAAATAGTGTTTTCTGGCGAAGTTATGCAACGCAGTAAAAAATATTATTGAACAAAAAAAGCCACAGCAACATGCTGTGGCTTTACTGATACTCGCAAGTCAGTGAATACTCGAACGATTAGTGCTTTTTAGAATATTTTGCTGCTTCTTCACCCGCTAGGCGACCAAAGGTGATGATGTCTGAAATCGCATTACCGCCTAAGCGGTTGGCGCCATGCACGCCACCTGTGACTTCACCTGCGCCGTATAAACCAGGGATTACCTGTTTTTTCGCGTTCATCACTTCAGCTTTCGTATCTATCATCACACCGCCCATGGTGTGGTGTACGCCAGGGGTGATCTCGATAGCGTAGTAGTTACCTTCGTTTAGTGAGCGTGGTAGGTTAGGGCGATCAAAGTCGGTGTCTTTTCCACTGGTAACTAAGCTGTTATAGCGCGCAACGGTTTCTGTTAATGCTTTGCCGTCAATGTTTTCCATTTCAGCTAATTTCATTAAGCTGTCTGCAGATGGTGCTACGCCTAGGCCCACATACTGGTTAATTTTAGACAGTGATTTACGTACAGAGTCATCAAAAATCAGGTAAGCGGTTTTACCGGTTTGCGCTAAAATAGCCGCTGATGCTTTATCACGAGTGGTGATCTCGTTAACGAAGCGTTTACCTTCTTTGTTAACTAAAATGGCACCGTTACCTCGCACCGCTTCAGTGATCATTACCCCGCCTTTTACTGATAATGTTGGGTGGGCCTGAATGTATTGCATATCTTTTAATGCACCGCCGGCATTTTCGGCTACATCTAAACCATCACCTACAGCACCTGGTTGGTTAGTAGAAATAAAGCCTTTTAGTGAAGGGTCAAGTTTAGAGACCCGTTCATTATTTTTAGCAAAACCACCCGTTGCTAAAATAACTGCGTCTGCTTTTACCCAGTAGTAGCCTTTGTACATGCCTTTTACCAGGATACCTTTAACTGCGCCTTTATCGTCTTTAAGCACTTCAATGCCGCGGGTATTCATGCGTAAGTCTATGTTACGTTGTACCGCATTATCGTAAAGTACTTGTACTACATGAGCGCCTACACCAGCGCCACCAGTTGGACGGTGTGAACGGTTAACAGATGCACCGCCCATCATGCCAACGTCAGTTAAGTCAGCGCCCATTTGGGTCATCCAATCAACAGAGCCTTTAGAGTGCGAGCTTAAAATGTTTACTAAGGCTGGGTCGTTAATCTCTCCGCCGCCTTTCATTGTGTCTTTGTACATTAATTCTGCGCTGTCTTTAATGTCTTTGGCTTTTTGTTGATCTGTCCAGGCTGCGTTCATGCCGCCAGCCGCTAACTTGGCATTACCGCCAATCACCGGTTCTTTTTCAATTAAAATCACCTTAGCGCCATTGTCATGGGCAGCTACGGCAGCTGAGAATCCCGCACCACCTGAGCCAACCACTACAACATCAACTGTGTCTTTTGGCTCACTGGCAAGTGCAGCCTGACGTTCTGCTTTGTCTTTTGCTAATTCGGCAATGGTTGGTTCGTCACGCTGCCATTTTTTAGCATATGGCATGTTAAAGTCGAAGCTATGGCAAGAGTCGCAATACACCATCGATTTTTCGTGAGCGCTATGGCATGAGGTACAAGCGACCTCACCTGGAAAGTGGGAGGCATGTGCATTGTAATGTTCATGTTTTGTGGTTTCGGCCACTTCTTCTAAGGTACCGTGACAGGACACACATTGCGCGTTTTCATAGGTTAGGCTGTCATTAGATAACTCGCCGTCTGGGGTATGGCAGCTATCACACTCCTGATTTTGTGCATGGAATTCAGCTAAGTTGTCAGCTGCGATTGCGTTGCCCATTAAGCCTGTTGCGCCCATTAGTGTGGCAAGGCATGCTGCTAATTTCATCTTTTTCATTTTGATTCCCCTCTCCAGTCTTTAGTGGTGATTTACCCTGTAACGACAGAAGCTTTTTGGTTGTGTTAACTAACCTATAGCGAGGCTGAAGCGTGTGTCATTTCACTTTATCAATAGGTTGTAATGCTGACTTGAGTTGTTCAGCTATGTTTGTTGTTCACATTAAGCTTTGCCTATAAGGTTAAAACCAGCAATGAAATAGCCCATATCGAGTTCAGAAATGACAGCTAAATCACAAAATTTAAAATGAACTATGCACTCACGCATAGCTATAAAGAGGTATATGCAAATTTGCATAGGAAGATGGAGGGCAAGGTCACATTGAGTGTCATCATGAGTTTGGGTTAAACGTATTTATTACATGTTGATTTGCTCATATGAGCAATGCTGCACAGTTTCAAATAAGCTAAATCGGTAACATTAGCGCATGAAATTGATATTTTTTGTGCTCTTTTTGTTTACTCTGCCAGTGCTGGCGCAAGACAGCATTGTCTTTGGTGTGCACTCAAATACCGCTCCTTTAGAATGGCGTAATAATGGAGTTGATCAAGGCTTTAATGTTGAGCTTATGGATAGAATTGGTCAACTGACGAACACTCGCATTATTGTTAGGCGTAAGAGTTTTCAGCAGTTACTCACCGATGTGCACAATCCAAACAGCGACATTGATGTGATAGCCGTTGTGAGCCCTGTTAATATGGACCGTAAGTTAGCGCAATCAGACCCTATTTATGCCACTCATGCTAAGGCGTATACCTTGCAAGATGAGGCGTTAATTAACAATTGGGCCGATTTAGTCGGCAAACGGGTGGCGATAAAAAAAGGTGCTTTTGTTGATGTATTCATCTCAGACAAGCTACAAAAATTTGAGCGGGTCGATGTTGATTTATACGAGACGGGATTTCAATTACTGATTAAAAACCAAGTCGATGTGGTGATTGCCGAAAGCTTTGTGGCGCGGCGCTTAATGCCAATGTATCCGTCGGTGCGCAGTTCAAGTGATGCATTAATTTACGGGGCATTCAATTTTGTTGCCAATGGCAGTAAATCCGAGCTGATGTATCAAATTAATGAGGCACTGAGACAACTTAAGTTATCGGGCGAATACGATCAATTGGTCAATAAATGGTTTGGCACCGGGCGCGAAAAAGTGGATTTAACCTTTACGGAAAAGCGTCTATTTGCCCTGGCAATTGTGGTTGCCATTATTTCAGCGGCTGGCCTTATATACACTGGGTTTATAAGTGCTAGTTTGCGTCGTCATGCAAAAGCGTTAGATGCTGAATTAATACAACGTAAACTGATTGAGGCTGAAATATCTGAACTGTCACAACAATTTCAATCTGTGCTTGATGGCATACCCAATGGCGTGACTATCGTTAACCAAGCGTTACAACATTTGTGGAGTAACGACAACAATATATATTTGTTAGATTCAGACGAGTTTTACTATATAGACAACGATGCTTTTGTGCTTAAAACCGCAGTGATGGATGTGTTATTAAACCAAAAATCGCTTATTGCGGATATGCGTTATCAGCAGCAATTTTGGCAGTTACAAATTCATCCCATAGCCCAAGACCAAGTGGTTATGTTGCTTGAAGAGTCAACCGAGCAACACAGATTACGTCAGGCAAACGAAGAGTCCAGTCGTTTAGCATCGCTAGGTGAGTTATCTGCAGGTATTGCCCATGAAATTAATAACCCAACTGGCCTTATCGTCCATGCGGTGTCGTTATTTAGTGCAGCGATGAAAGATTTAGCACCCGCAGCAATGCATTATCAAAAACAAAATCCGTTTTGGTTAATCGCCGGGCTACTGCCTAATAATGCCATAGAAGAGTTGCAATACAGTTGTAATTCTATTGAAGAAGGCGCTAAACGTATTAGCAGAATTGTGAATGACTTAAAGCGTTATGCTATGCCGCATATTGCCGATGAATATACGCAGGTGTGTCTTAATGATGTGGTGCAAGTCGCGCTGCGTTTAACGGCCAACCAAACCAAATTTTATCAAGTTATCACCCAGCTAACAGAACAACACCCCTGTATTAATGGCGATGCTCAACAGTTACAACAGGTGCTAATTAACCTTATTCAAAATGCCTGTAATGCTTGTACTGAACAGCAAGGCATTATTGAAATTGAAACCCGCATTCAAAATACTACTGCCATATTAAGCATTTGTGATAATGGTTGCGGCATGGATAGCGCCACATTAAAAAGAATAACAGAGCCCTTTTTTACCACTAGACGCCACGAGGGCGGCAGCGGATTAGGCTTATCTGTTTGCAGTAAAATTATTAAAGAACATCAAGGTGAAATGCAAATACTGTCGAGTGTGGGTAACGGTACCCGCATTCACTTGACGTTTGCCTTAGCAAAAGAGTAACCAATGAAACTTGCCCGAAATATTTTGTTAGTCGACGATGAAGCTGCGTGGTTACGCACATTAGCGGTTACCTTAAATCGATTAGTGCCTGAGGCCGAAATTGACACTTGCATTGACAGTCGTCAGGTACAAAACCGCTTACAGGTTGGCGATTATGCTCTTGTATTAGTTGACCTCACTATGCCATTTCATTCAGGCGAAGCACTCCTGGCGATGATCCGCAGTGATTTTCCGAATACTCGAGTCATTATTGTTACCGGGGTTAACGAAGTCGACACCGCTGTGCGATGTATTAAAAATGGCGCTTATGATTATTTTATTAAAACAGATAATGTAGACAATCTTGCTCGGACAGTTCGCCGTGCACTCGAGGTGGTTGGTCTTGAGCGTAACTATCTTAATATTAAAGAAAAATTTTTAAGCCGAACGTTAGACAATCCGCAAGCATTTAATAATATTTTAACCTGCGAGCCGCAACTCTTAGATCAATTTCGCTATCTTGAAGCCGTGTCTGGCAGTGCTGAACCACTGCTTATTATTGGTGCGAGTGGCACAGGCAAAACTGAATTTGCCAAATCTTGCCATGCGCTCTTCAGCCCAAATGAACCTTTTATAAGTATCCATTTAGCCAGCATGAGCAGTGAGATATTTGAGCAAAAAATGTGTGGTCAGCTGTATCATCACCACAACGGAGAGCTTGACGCTGTTGCGGGTTTGCTGCATCAAGTAGGCTCTGGAGTGCTGTACCTTAACGATATCGATGCCTTGCCGCTCGATGCTCAGGTTAAGCTGCTTACCTTATTAGAAACCAAACAATACTATCCTTTAGGCAGTGACACAGCTTACCCAGTAAAATGTAAATTTGTGCTATCAAGCCAACATGATTTACTTAATCTGCATCAAGCTGGACGGTTTAGAAGCGATCTGTTATATCGCTTGCGGACTCATAAAATTAAGTTACCGACGTTAGCCGAAAGGCCGTTGGACATTGCAATGTTAATCAACCATTTTATTGTGCTCGCTGCTACAGAAATGAAGTTGCCTGCACCTATTCAACCTACTGACTTAGCAAATAAACTGTCCAGTTATGATTTTCCTGGGAATTTGCACGAACTCAAAAGTATGGTGTTTGATGCAGTAAGCAGAAGTGATGGTGTTGCGCTTAATACCTCAGCTTTTATGGTAGCGATTAATGAACACAAATCATTAACCGCGATACCACAAGACCGAATGATTTTTCCTAAACAGCTGCCGACCATTGCCCAAATGAACCAGGCATTGGTCGATGAAGCCATGAGCCGCACCGCAAACAACCAAACCGCGGCAGCGCAAATATTGGGGATCAGCCAAAGCGCACTTAGTCGGCGTTTGAAAGGGGGGTAAGTTTATTTACTTGCTACCCTATTTAGCTCGCTATTTTTCGCCTGTGTGTTTGTCGCTAATGCTTGTGTTTGCTCTGTCAGCCAGACTTTTAGCTCTTCTAGGGGCATTGGCCGTGCAAAATAATAACCTTGGATGTGATGGCAACCTAGCTGAAGTAACTTTTTCACTTCGACTTCAGTTTCTACGCCTTCTGCAATCAGGTTCATGCCTAATTCGTGGCCAATATTAATAATATTTTTTACCATAACATGATCATCTTGCCTTAACGGTACAACAAAACTGCGATCAATTTTTAAGGTGTCAAAGGGTAAATTTTTTAGGCGCTCAAGTGATGAGTATCCTGTACCAAAGTCATCTAAATGAAATTTAAATCCATGGCTTACCAGGTTTTGCATGGTGGGCAATATTTCAGTTTCGGATTCAGCAATCATGCTTTCAGTAAGCTCTAAATGTAGCGCCGAGGGCGGTAATTTATATTTTGCAAGGCACAGGAGAATATCTTCTGTGAGGTCTGAATCCCTAAACTGCCTTAAAGACAGGTTCACATTGCATTGCAGATCGGGGTATTCAACACGCAATTCTTGTAGTGCCGCGCCGACTTTATCAAACACTTGACGGCCAAGTTTTGTTATCATTCCAGATGTTTCTGCAATGCTGATAAACTCATCTGGCGGAATTTGTTCATTGCTTAATTTCCAGCGAGACAGCGCTTCCAAGCCAATAACACGCCCATTTTTTGCATCTAAAATCGGTTGAAACCAAATATCTAACTCTTGATTATTTAAGGCTTCTCGCAATGCTTGTTCAAGCTGCATGCGACGCGATACGATATCAAGGAAATTCACTTTAAATACTACAACTTGGTTTTTACCTCTGCGTTTTGCTTCATACATGGCCAGATCGGCATTACGAATCACATCTTCTTTCGAAAGCGTATATTGAAGCGAAGCGAGCCCAATGGATGCGCGTAGAGTGAGTTTATGATTGTCATATTCAAACGACTCTGCAATTTGCTTGAGTAAGTGTTCTGCAAACGGTTGAGCTGCCTCTGGTGTGGTGTTTTCTAATAAAATAGCAAATTCGTCACCACCCAAGCGAACTACTGTGTCATCAAGCCGAACGAGTGAAGTCATTCTTTGGGCAATTAGTTTTAAAATATAATCCCCGGCAGCATGGCCTAAGCCATCATTTAGTCAGGGTGAGATCGCGAACGTTTTTTAAACAAAATACGCTATCGATTAAATCTTATTTGACCTAATACAGCGTTCGTGATCTTATACTCTCTTTTCAGGAGTATAAGCATGTATATCGAAGCCTTCACAAGCCACT
>NZ_BMII01000018.1 GCF_014641855.1 Shewanella inventionis | reverse complement strand
TGTGGTATTGAAAGACAGTGATAATCAAAAGTTAACTGGTTCGGTGACTTTCAGAGCTAATGATACTTGTATGTGGGGTTGGCGTTTTCAACCTATGATTACGAAGTCATTTGACTTTGATAGCTAATCGGGTAGCCGGAGGTATCTAACCTCCAGCCCCCACACCACCCTGCATGCGGCTCCGCACAGGGCGGTTCATTTAGAACACCTAACTAGCTTTCTGGTTAGGATAATGAACTGCGATCCATCCATCTCTTAGTGAATATAATCCTGCTTTCTTCAGATACTCATTACTCAGTGCTTGCTGTATTCCTGGTGTCTTCGAGCTACGCCAAGGGCCTTTACTAGTGGTACCACAAGCAACAGCAGCTTGGATCCTGACGCCACGTTTTAATAAGTTTTGTACCTTAGTCCGTGGTTTTCGCCACTGACGCCAGTAGCACATACGCACACGACGTCGGATCCAGTGATCTAAATCGACACACCCTTGATAAGCGTTAGCGATGCCAAAGTAATTGATCCAGCCTTGCATGTACTGCCGCACTTTAAACAGCTGATAACTCATACTCACGCCCCAATTTCGGTTCGTTAGTCGCCTCATCTTTTGTTTGAAAATGTGCAATGTTTTAGCATGCCACTGGATTTTCCCGCGATTAAATGTGAAGCCTAGGAACTTGCTTTGACTTACCTTAACCACCTGGCTTTTCTGTTCATTAACAACCAGTTTTAGCTTAGTAGCAAGGTATTGAGTGATGCTCTTGAGTACTCGTTCTCCCGCTCGAATAGACTTTACCAAAATGATAAAGTCGTCCGCATAGCGTGCGAATTTATGCCCTCGGCTTTCCAGCTCTTTATCTAGACTATCCAACATAATGTTAGAGAGTAATGGTGAGAGTGGGCCGCCTTGAGGCACACCTTCAAAGCTTGCTTCAAATTGGTCGTTGACCATCACACCAGCTCGAAGGTATTTACCAATAAGCGCCAACAGACGCTTATCCTGCACCTTGCTCCTAAGTTGAGTCATCAAGAGATCATGATTAACTCGGTCAAAGAACTTAGACAGATCAACATCGACGGCAAATTTGCGTTTCTGTTTGATGGTATCCCTTACTTGCAGTACCGCTTGTTTGGCATTTCTGTTCGGCCTAAAGCCAAAGCTGTTAGTCGAGAAGAATGGGTCAAACAGTGGCGTGAGTATTTGAGCAATGGCTTGCTGTATCACACGGTCAATAACGTTCGGGATCCCCAATTTGCGTTTACCGCCATCGGGTTTGTCGATCTCCACGCGCCTGACCGCTGAGGGTTGGTATTCACCTCGTTCCAATTGAGATTTACACTGTTGCCAGCCGCCTTGTTGCATCCAGAGCGGGAAGGCTTCGATGGTCATGCCATCAATGCCCGCCGCACCTTTATTGGCTTTAACTTGACGCCAAGCTCGGTGTAGATTTTCAGGTTCAAGCAGTTGTTGAAATAGATCGCGGTTGAAGGCCGGTTGCATATCAATACGCTGCCGATAGTAATCGTCTGGCGACGTAGTGGGTATCGACAAGTTTGACAAGACTCCTCCTTCTTCTAAATGTTCAGGCCTTCACCATGTCCCAACCATTACGCTGGGCGTTGGGCTACTATGCCGTCTGCTGACTTCTGCTTAATCACATGCCAAGTTACCCCGTCATGCGCTATCGGTTTCCATCTAGTTCGCTCTTTTCAGTCGATGATGCTGAAAAGCCAAGGCACTTATAAACCAGAGCCTTACTGGTTAATGACCGATCGCGTGTTAAGCAGATCTCCCCAGATAAGAACATGAACTTTCTTTGCACTGCTGCATCATTTACGGTGGCCATTAGATCACGTGGTTTCGTCGTCTTGTGCCAACTCACCTCTAGCCTACGCCTCATATGATGTTCTTGTTCATCAGCTCACAAATTTGCTAGCGGCTTCCTCCAGACCAAACCTTGCGATTAAGCCCTTGCCATTCGCTAGTAGTTAACGTTTAATAACAGTATGTTATTCTCTTTTAGAAAGAGTAACGGTGATCTTCCTACAGAGGACTTTCACCTCATTAGTTCATGCCCATGCTGGGCGTACACAAGGCAAAGCAAAGGACTTAAAACAGTTTGCTGTTTCGTGCCTCAACATTTTAGCAAACAATTTTAAGCCTCTGTTTGAGGCGTTAGGCATTCGATGAAAACTAGACTTTCAATATTCATTATTTGCAGCTTGCTTTCAGGTTTGACAATTAGCACCTCTCTTGAGGTTCCTATTAATCAAATTGCAATGCTTATAGGAAAATTTGGGAGTTCTTGCTTAGGTAATAGCTGGTGCACTGAGAGGCTATATGTTTCAATTATTCGAGCTATATTATGGCCAACAGCTTGGGGATTCTATTTTATTATTAGCTATAGGTGGGTTCGCTTTGGATATGTGGGAAAAAAAATAAGGATTGCAGGAGCCGCTGTTGGGACTTGTGCTCTGCTTACATCTCATATATTCGGTATTTTTCTTACCTTACCGGCAATTATTCTTATGCTACATATCCACTTTAAGGTTCCGTATGGTCAACATGCCTAATCGGGTAGCCGGAGGTATCTAACCTCCAGCCCCCACACCACCCTGCATGCGGCTCCGCACAGGGCGGTTCATTTAGAACACCTAACTAGTTTTCTGGTTAGGGTAATGAACTGCGATCCATCCATCTCTTAGTGAATATAATCCTGCTTTCTTCAGATACTCATTACTCAGCGCTTGCTGTATTCCTGGTGTTTTAGAGCTACGCCAAGGGCCTTTACTTGTGATCCCACAAGCAACAGCAATATCATGGTCATTCTAGCTTACGGACACAGCCGCGCTTGCACTCGAGATTCGATTTCTTCGTTGCTTGCATTGTATTGGTAAGATGTGAAAAAATCAGCATGAATACTTTTATGTGGCATGTACTAATTTTATGTACAGGTATAATGGTCTCTCATCGATTTACGCTAAAAAATGATTGAAAATCGGTCTTTAGTTGTATCGTTTTAAAAATAAAGAAATCGTAATTGTCTGATATTGTGATCTTTAATTTTTCGTCAAGTGAAAGTGAATTCTACTTTACGCGCAAGCTTGGTTTTGTCTGTTAGACATAATTAATTGCTTTACTTCAATAAGATAGCAAATGTAGGATGATATTAATCAATAACTTAAACGGCCGACTATAAATTTATTTGGCTGTTCAATAAGCTGTTATACACCTAAGGAAAGTTTGGTATGAAGCTAACCATTATTTCACTAATCACTTTATTTTTACTCGGCTGTGCTGCGGCAGGTGTTCCATATACAAGTGATCCTATGACGAAACTTAATTACGCATATCAACTAATGGGAACTCAGGGTAGAGGGTTAGCTGCCGAAAAACTTGGATTAGAGGCGCTCGCTGATCTAGAAAAATCAAATAATATTTATGGTATGGCTGAAGCTCATACCTTTCTAGGTTTGTTTTATAAAAATAAAAGTTACCGTGAAAACAAAGACTTTTATGTGAAACACAATGAATATGATCCTACAGCATCAAAATCAATTAAGCACTTTGAATTAGCCGCAGAAGCATTTGAAGCAGACGGAGATTATTGGGGTGTTTCAAAGGCTTTGTTCTCTATGGGTAATGCCTACGGTACAGATAATGATTATGTAAATGGATGCATTAAGTTTAAAGAATCACTATCAGTATATAAAAGCGATAAAAATGTGTTCAAAGGTCGAACTCACCCACACAATCCAGCGTTTAAATCATTTGACGCAATGATTGAATCTTTTATCTCAAAGTATTGCGAAAGCGGTGTATAACAAGTCACTCAAAAGGACTAAAAACAGTTGGCTAGGTTCGCTGCGCTCACTATTTTAGCCAACAATTTTTAGCCACTTAGTGAGGCGTTGAGGCTGTAGAATTTCTCCAGAAAGACGTTTTCAACGTTTTTTAACAAATAAAGTTAATTGGTTTTTTTTTGAGCTTGTGGCGTATCGATGTCTGTGATCTAATAGATATTATTCACCTACAGTAAATTGTTATGGCCAACTACAAGCCTGACTTATCCTGCCAAAGTAAATTCATTCCCATCAATTTTTCAGAGCAAATTTTGCCTGGCACATTCGAGTATGCCCTTTGTTATATTATCGAAAACAAACTCGATTTATCGGGGTTTGATGCCTGGTATCACAATGATAAAACGGGGGCGGCAGCGTATTCACCGGCAGTGATGCTCAAAATTATCTTACTCGGGTATGCGCATGGGTTAATTAGCAGTCGACGCATTGCTAAGGCGTGTGAACACAATATTTTGTTCATGAGCGTGTCGGGTGATGTTCAGCCACATAATAATGGGTGGCATGGTTTTCTGTGAACAAGGCCAATTTACCTCTGTTGCACCAGGGCAAGGATTAGGTAATGCCACTATGCTCGATTCGTTAACTGCGTTTCAACCGATAGTGTAGTTTGCTTTTTTGCATGATAATCAAAAGGAATCGTTAATATTGTGCTCGCATGGATTCGGCAGAATCACCTCAAGTTCAAACGCTTCTGTGACACGCTGCAAGTACATCCTTGTAAGCTCGGCCATGACGTCCATGCCATGGACGCTCACAGCCGCGCTTGCACCCGAGGCTCTATTTCTTCGTTGCTGGCTGTGTAGCGGCACAGATGTTAAGAGCAATATCGGCTCATGGATGCGGCAGAATCACCTCAAGTTCAAACACTTCTGTGACACGCTGCAAGTACATCCTTGTAAGCTCGGCCATGACGTCCATGTCATGGACGGTCACAGCCGCGCTTGCACCCGAGGCTCTATTTCTTCGTTGCTGGCATTGTATCGGATTGATGTGTTGCTAAATATTAGTTTATGGATGCGGTTGAATCACCTCGAGATCAAACTCTTCAGTGACACGCTGCAAGCACATCCTTGTATGCTCGAGACTTAATCTCTGCGTTGCTGGCTGGTTATCGGGGAGTAATACATGACCACCTACTCCAGCTGGTTAAAAGTAATATATGGCAAAGTTTTCTCGCAAAGTTTGCTCAGAGCTATAGCATCAATCTTGCTGTAATCCCGTCGATACATGCAAGGTTTGTTGGTTATCGATAATAATGGCTTCGTATTCAGGTAACTCATTGATTAACGCCATACCTTGTTGTAATCCCATCACAAAAATGGCGGTGGAGAGGGCGTCTACGTAAGTTGGGTTTTTACCAATAATTGATACGCTCACCACATTGCGGGCGGAGTCGCCGGTTTTAGGATTAATAATGTGATGAAAACGCACGCCATCTTCAATAAAGTAACGTTCATAGTCGCCTGATGTGGATATCGATTCGTTGCTAAGTGGTAACTGCACCGCGGTTTTGTCTTCTGCGCGTGGGTGTTTTATACCCACAAACCACGGGCGGCCCATGCGATCACCTAGCAGTGTGGTGTCGCCGCCAGCGCTAATAAGTGCATGCTCAATGCCGGCTTTTTTAAGAATGGCGATACAGTTTTTAACCGCATGGCCTTTGGCAATTCCACCTAAATCAATTTTTACATCAGGGTGAGTAAAGCTTACCGAGATATTCGATTTATCTAATGTGATGGCGTGATAATTTATGGCTGGCAACGCTTTATTGATTGCTGCTTGGTCGGGTTTTAGGTGTTTACGGTAGTCATATTGATAACCTACTGAAGCATAGGTTATGTCAAACATGCCTTGGGTTAATTTGGCGATATCCTGGGCATCGATAAGTAAATCAAACAATTCCTGACTAACAATAACAGGGCGAGTTGCCGCATCCCGGTTAATCACGCTCAGTGCGCTAGTGGCAATATAAGGGCTCATGGTTTGATCTATACGCTGCATCTCTTGTTCAACGGCCACAATGAGTTCATCTGCCGTTGCTTGAGCTGCATCATCGTCTAGCCAAAATTCAACGTGGGCGAGGGTACCCATGACATGAAAACTCTTTTTATGCCAGTCAGCGAATGCCAAATGCGAATTGAATGCAAACAATATGATGACAATAACAGCACTAAATTTACCCATGAATCAATTGTCTCCTGTAAGACGGTAGCGCTGATTGTTGATTAAATGACATCAATCGGCAACAGTTTGGGTGGAAATAAGTGGTTTACAGACAAAATACTCGCTGATCTTAGGCGTTTAAGGTAGGTTAACACTATTATTGTTTGTTATTGATTAATTGAGTTTTGTTGTTTTAATGTCTATTCATAACGCTGTAAATACTTTGCATACTGCTGATGATCTACATGTCTATTTTATTCCTCTCAATGCAGAGTTAACGTCTGCAGACTTTGACATGGGCTTAGCCCTTGGTTGGTTAAGCCCTGATGAAGTGGCTAAAGTTGAGCGTTATAAAAGCCAGTCATCTCGACACAATGCGCTTCAGGTTCGCCTGGCTTTAAGGGCCATATTGTCACGTCACAGCGATGTGGCTCCCGCCCAATGGCAATTTACTTATGGTGCCAAAGGTAAGCCTGCATTAAGCGATGAGTTATTTGCGTCAACGGGATTACATTTCAATTTAAGCCACAGTGGCAAATGGTTAATGATTGGTGTTATTGAAGCCAGTCAATATAGTATTAGCGACGCTCCTGCACTGACGAGTGGCATGTTTTTTGGTGTGGATATTGAGCGTGAGCGCAGCAGTACCGATATTGTGCCGATTTTACATCATTATTTCACTCAAGCCGAAACCGACACGTTATTGCAGCTACCCATTGAGCTACAACGGCAACGTTTCTTTGATTTATGGGCGGTTAAAGAGTCTTATATTAAAGCGCGGGGTTTGGGGCTGGCCTTATCACTTAAGTCATTTTCGGTAGATTTTAGTCAAGCGGTATGCTGTGATGCAAAGTTAAAACGAGCAAACAAAAGTACTAGGCTAATTGAGATGTTTAAACCCATTCAGCTGAATTTTACGGATAACCAAGACACCATGGCATCTGATTATTATTGGCAAACGCTATTGGGCCGGTTGGATAATGAATACCGTTTTTCTATAACGTTGGGCTCGGCTAACTTGGTTTTTTCTTCAGCTGCTGTGCAAGCTCACAGCATATACAATACATTATCTTGTATGCAATTAACCCTCGATGATTTATTTTCTGCAAGAACGTAATACAGCTAATTGTGTTGTCACGATGTAGCAAAAAGACCAATCTATTGATTGGCCTTTTATTCTTTGTCACCGTAAAAACTGATTAACCTGAACTGAGGTTAATTACTGTCTGGCGAGACGGTTAGATTCTGGCGGGTTTTCAAAGTCACTGCGGTATGGGTTAATGTCTAAACCGCCGCGGCGAGTGTAGCGAGCATAAACTGTTAATTTAGTGCATTGGCAGTATTTTTTTAAGTCGACAAAAATTCGCTCAACGCATTGCTCGTGAAACTCATTATGCTGGCGGAAAGAAATTAAATAGCGCAGCAGTTTTTCACGATCAATCTTAGGCCCTTGATAACGGATCATCACACTGCCCCAGTCGGGTTGCGAGGTGATTAGGCAGTTAGATTTTAATAAATTAGAGTTTAATGTTTCAGCGACATTTTTGTCAGGATCTGTGCTGCCCACTAAATGATCTGGATTAAAATCGTATTCGGTCACTTCAATGTCTAAATCGTCAATGCAGGTGCCGGGAAGGTCAACAATTCGCTCTAGGTTAAAGTGTTTAGGCTCAATAACCTTCACTGTCACTTCACCTTCTGCACAAGCGGTTAAATCGCGGCTTAATGTGTCTTGCACATCTTCAACGCTATCAAACTTAGTTTGGTTGAAGCTATTTAAGTACAATTTAAACGATTTAGACTCAATAAGGTTTGCGCTGTTAATATCGAGTTGTACTTCTAACAATGCGACAACTGGCTTACCTTTGGCGTTTAACCAAGATAATTCATAACCTGTCCAAATGTCAGTGCCATGGAATGGGAGATCACCACTTAATTGAATTGCATCTCGATTAAGTTTACGTGGAACCCCTTGCAGCAATGATGCGTCATACTCAGCTTTATAAGACGTAGCATGGCCTAAAGTTAGGCCTTTAAGTGCTTGAGCATCACTATAAGGGTCGTGATTGTGTGTCATCTAATCGGTTTCCGTGTCAAAATATGGTTTTATTATAAACTACGAGTGGCTTAAGTGTCTTGTTCATCTGCATTAGATTGCTTCATAAAAAAATATCTTAAATCTTATCAAGATACTCTGTCTGAGTTTCCGCGCTATTATCTTTTGGGCGAAGATTCAATATGTATTCAAGGGACGTTAAATTCAGGCGTTGACGATACCGTATTCTGGCAACCGATGAAACGTGAAGTCTTGGCAGATTTTAGCAATGTGGAACATGCATTAAATATTCAATTACACCCAGATATCCATGCATTTTATGGTCAGTATTTTTCAGCTCCATTACAGTTTACAGCCTCGTTTGGTGATGGTGAATTATTACAAGTTTGGAATCAAGATGACTTTGAAAATTTGCAACAAAATGTGATTGGCCATTTGATTATGAAACAAAAGCTAAAACAACCCGCAACCTGGTTTATTGGCGTGCTAGGTGAGGGCGATGAAATGCTTACCGTTAATAATGACGATGGCAGTGTGTGGATTGAAATTCCAGATGAAAAGCAAGGTACAAAATTAGCTGAGTCGTTATCTGAGTTTTTACAGATTATTTCGCCCATGATTAAACCGCCGCAAAAGCCTGTTGAAGAGCATACACCTATTGTGGAACACCCTGGTATTTGGCAACGCATTAATACCATGTGGGATTATTTGTTACGTAAAAAGTAACCTCTTAGCGATTGAAGTACCAACGACCGGTACTTCAATGCAATGAGTTTTTATTAACACTTAAGCTCGTTAGGTCTTTACTGGTGATCCCAGGATATATTAGACACAATGCGGCATGGCTCGCAGCGAAAGTGAAACATGTCTAATAGTGGCTGATCTAGTTTCCAATCTTTTGAGCCGCATCTCGGGCAAGGGCGATTGAGCTCTGTTTGCAATGATTCTCCACCTACACGATATAAATAGTAGTATGTAGGCACTTTCGTTAAGTACTCAACTCGTCCGCGTAAGTCCCAACCACGTCTAAATAAATCACTATCGGTGCGAGTTATTTCATCCAATGCGGCAAACTCTGCTTTAGTGGCTGCTGCCATTTGTATTTCATCACAGGCTTGCCATTCAGATTGCCATTTTATTATCTGCTTATGATCGCCATTAAAGGTGGCGGGTAATCGATAAAGTGGAATAGGCAAAAGGTTATCACCACTGCGAAGTGGCGAGCACATGTGAACGTAACTGGTGTAGAGTAACTGCCAAGAAGGCGGCTCAATATTACTGACTTCTGAGTTAATGTCCTGACCGATGAGTTTCTCTCTTGGCGCGAGAAGTTTCGCTTGAGTTAATCCTTTAAGTGCTGATTTAACCCAAGGACTATTGAACCGATTAGATAAACTGATTTTTTCGGGCAAGAGTAGTCGAACTTTAAATTCACCATCGTTAAACGCGACGGCAAACTCACGCCCCAAAATTTGTCCATTAGCGCGTAGTGCCTCAAGTAATCCATTAATGGCTTTTTCGGCTGCATCGATTGTGGTGTCGGCAAAACACTCAAAGCGAAGTTCAAACACAAACATACGCTATTCAGCCTTAATATTTGGGGTTGTTGGGATATGTTGGCTGAACTGTTGTTCAAGCTCGGTAATTCGGCATGTTAGCTGGTTAATTAGTTGCGCCATGGTGTCGACTTGCTGCTGTAATTGCGCTACAGGGCTGTCGAGTTCATTACCTTGAGTGGCTGGCGCTGGAATATCAGCAAGTTCAGGTAAATTTTGCCATTCAGATTTTGGTAATGCTTTAAATTGCTGTAGTCCCTGGATTAAAACCGGCATTGGAAAACGGCTACCTAAACGATTTTTGATTAAGGCCAAACTGGGTGTGTGGCCATTGATAGCAATGGACTTCGCTGCGGCTAACACTTGTTCAATAGGACTCATTGTTGGTTAAATTCCTTAATTTTTTGTAGTAAGAATCACTACTGCTCCTGAGCTTAAAATTAAAATACAATAATTTCAATGCTTTAAGTTTTGGCATGATTCTAGCTTTAAGCACATCACAATGCGGATTATATTTTAACAAAAAGGATGCAACATGAAATCAAAACTTATCACGGCAAGTGTAGTGGCAGTACTCTCTTTAGGTTTAAGCGGATGTGTTATCAGCGTTGGCGATCATGAATCAGCTAAAAGCCACGAGTATTGGCAAGAACAACAAGATAAAAATCGCGCTTTGTTAGCTAATTTAGCGCTGGGCATGACGAGCGAACAGGTCGTGACCTTGATGGGTACAGCTGATTTTAGTGAAGCCTATACAAAAGCAGAGTCAACTGACAATCCACAAGCGATAAAAGTGTTATTTTATCGCACTCAGTGGGCAAAAGGTGATGGCAAAACCACTAAAGATGAGTGCACCCCAGTGGTTTTTAAAAACAACGTCTTAGTTGGCTGGGGTGACACCGCAGTCGCTCAAATATAAACCGCTGTTAGTCATAGTTTATATTGACCTTAAGCTCTCATCATTACGTCCAATTGGTCGATAATTTCAGACCATTGGGCGTCTTCGTTTAATGCCTCTTTTAAAAAAGCTCGTTGGCTGTGGTTCCAGCAGTCGGCATCAATTAATAGGGTATCTTTGTTCACTTTATTGCGGCTGACAAAGCTATCAATTTCTTGTTGTGTGTAACCTAATCCGAGTTGCTTAAATAAATGGCCTAAATCATTTTCTGTGGTATCCATTCTCACTACTCCCTATGTGACACATTGCAATTGTTCCAGTATTAATCTTCAACGCAAAAATTGCAAAAGAACTCTTCGATAAAGAGAGGTAAGGTAAACAGAACTTGTAGATTGTTTCAATCTTGTTAACTTGGTAAGTTAAGGTTGATGGTCATAATACAAGGAATAACAATAATGGATAACACTACCTTGGACACCCTGCGAGCAGTGTATTTAACTGCAGAAGACTTACGTGTGGCTGCTTCAATTATTTATAACGCTTATCATGATGATGCCTATTTTATTGAAGCATTAGGCCAGCAAGATACCCAACAGTATGAACAAAAACTTCGTGCTGCCATTCGAGAAGAACTCAATGATTTGTGGCAACAAGAACAACCCCTTATTGGCTTATTTGATCAAGAACGATTAATTGGGGTGGCGTGTGTGATCACTCAGCAAGTCCCATTAGGGGAGGCGCGCTATTGGCATTGGCGCTTAAAAATGGTGTTGGGCACTGGCTGGAAATCAACACAAAAATTAATGGAAAAGGAAACATGTATTCTTGAGCACCTGCCTTCAAATAAGTGCGGAATTTTGCAGTTTATTGCTTTGTCCCCTGCGGAGCAAAAAAAAGGCTATGGTACAAAATTAATTCAAGCAGTACTAAGTTGGTGCGATGAGCAACCAAATTTAGAAGGGATGGGGGTATTTGTGAATAATAGCCATCACCACTCAGCTTTTATGGCACAAGGTTTTATTAGTATTGCTGAGATTAATATTGGCGGTGTACATGGTGAAGTTTTGTTTTATGCGAAAAATAACCTTCAGTGTTAGGCACCCATTTTTACTTTTTAAAAGGACAAGGTAATGCAAGCCAAACGTTTTTCATCATTTGCTGAGTTTTATCCGTTTTATTTGTCACAACATCAAGATCCCGTTTGTCGAAAACTTCATTATGTCGGCAGCACGATTATTTTAGTCATTATTGTCAATACGTTCATTAATCAGCAATGGTGGCAATTACTCCTGTTACCTGTGGTGGGTTATGGTTTCGCCTGGTTAGGGCATTTTATATTTGAGAAAAATCGGCCTGCCACGTTTACTTATCCACTATATAGTTTGTGGGGTGATTGGGTAATGTATGGACAAATGTTGAAGCGACTATGGCGAAAAGTGCTTGGTAAAAAATAGTGCTTTAGCGCTAACTGTCTTATTGTTGTGTGAGCTTTATCCTACAAAGCTGTAAGCCATCTTATCTCAATTTGTCAGTGATTATCATTGGATTGAGGTTTAACTTTATTTATAACAAAGACTTACTGTTTATTGGTTGTTTTTTGATATGTGAAATATTTGTTTCAGTCGTTTTCAGTGACTTTTCACGTAGCACTTTTTAGATAGAATGTACTCATTGAAAGCAAATGATTAACCGGTTTTCTTAGGATGAGAAATAAAGTTGAGTTTGCTTGAGAGCTGAAACTAATTGCTAAAGTAGATAGTTAGTACAGAATTTCAAGGATGATGCACAGGACACGCCCACGGAACTCGGCATAAGCTCGGTAAATGGATAACCGAATCAAGGATGGGTGGAGCGCAAGCGACACAAGGATAAATGGATAGGACCGCAGGACGCAGCAAGGATGACTCAACGGATTGAATGCTCAGTCGATGGATAGACTGTTCAATGGAATGACACTCATAAGACGCTTTGTTTTAACTTAGCATCACGGAAATGAGAACATGGAAATGGATGCAGGAAGCATGTTTGCAAGGACGATGCAGGGAGCAAACTTCAGCCGGATTGCTGACAAAAGTGTTAACGGGCGCAACCTTATAACTTAAGGTTGCGCCTTTTTGTTTTTGTACTATTGCACTGTACTAAATCATTGTGCATAGCGACGCTTAGCAGTAGGTGTATTCGGATTGAACACTTATTAATGTAGATGGGGATTATACTTGTTGACGTTGTGTTGCTTGACCAGAACAGTCTCACCATGCTCATTATGCCTAAATTAGACACGGGCACTTTTATTTATCTGGTGCGAATTGAATAGTAAGGCACTGCTGCTTTGGTTTTGAGTGGATTATGGTTACTGAACACCTTAGGTAAAACAGACCACTTGATTTCGTCCTTGCATTTTAGCTAAGTACATTGCTTTGTCTGCGTTGCTTAAGCTGGTTTTAACATCTTGAGTGAAACGACTAACACCAATGCTAACAGTACAAAAAATGGGCTTGGGGGTTATGAGTGTTTTGGTCGGGGTTATTTCTATTTTGCGACATAATTGTTCAGCTCTGGTATGGGCCGTTTCAATAGTCGTAGCATGTAAAAACAGAGCAAACTCCTCTCCACCGAGTCTTGCAACCTTGTCTCGAGGTTCACAAAAAGAACGCATTAACGTACTAATGTGTTTGAGTACTTCATCGCCACATGCATGACCAAATTGATCATTAATTAGTTTAAAGTGATCAATGTCTAGCAATAATATGCAGTGCTCTGTACTGTTGAGCTTATCGCTTTTTAGCTGGGTTAAAAACGCTCTTCGGTTGGCTACTTGGGTGAGTTCATCCATTTCAGATAAACATCTTAACTGCATATTAGTGGCTTTAATGTAATTGAAAAATAGCAAAAATGACCCAAACACAATTGAGCATAACGATATGATTACTGTAGTTTTAATGACCATTAATTCTGGAGCGGGAACCGTGTAAATGGGGCTGAAAATAGTTTGTGTTTCAGCAAAAACAAGTCCTAATGTACATAATACTGCCATTCTTATGCGTGGCCATATTTGACGCCGTGAAACAAAAATGTACGTGGCAGGGATCATGCCTATTGTGTATAAATGCATACCAGAATCACTGCCAATAAAAACAACTGACAGTAGTAAAATTTGCAGTAATGAAAGCACCATTAATAATTCTTTAATTAAGTGTGCATATACAGTAAAAGATAGGGTATATAACGTAATAAAAATTGCGATAAAAATGATATCCATCAATACAATATAATAATATTCTTGATAAAAAAAGTAGCTCACAAAAACCGCATTAATACACAACAACACTAATGAAAAAATCCGGCTGGCTTGAATGCCATAATCGGCTTCATTTATCGTTAAAACATCACGTTTAAGGCTCATTGGTTTCAACTTCCTTAATATCATGTTCTGCAAATACGACACAGTTTCGACCTTGTGCTTTTGCCTGGTAGAGTGCCTTATCAGATAATTGCATAGACAAAGAGTCGTTTTGTGTTAATTGGGCAACGCCAATACTGGCTGTACAGTAAAAATGTTCTCCTTCTGTAGACGTTAGATGATGTGTTGCAATTGCTTCTTTGATCTCTTCTGCGATTGCAATTGCATGTTTTTTAAAATCAGTTTGACAGAGAAGGGCAAATTCTTCACCACCTAAGCGAGCAAATAAAGTGCCCTTAGGTATGATCTGATTAATGGTATTGGCAACATGAATGAGGGCATCATCGCCGGTAGCATGCCCATATTGGTCATTGATTTTTTTAAAGTGATCTAAATCTAAAGTGAGGATAAAGTGGGTTTGTTTCGTGTTGATAGCATAGTGTTTTATTGAAGACATAAAAAAACGTCTGTTAGGTATTTGTGTTAGTTCGTCTTTTTGGCTTAACGTGGTTAATTTTGCGCGGTATTTATCGATTGCTTTATTACTCATTTCCATTGCTAAATTAAGCGTAATAACTAAAAGTATACCTTCAATAAAAATTGAGACAGTTCTATAGTCTGTTGGAAAATCAAACAATGGTTCGTAATGAAGGCCAATTTCGCTGACCGTCATGCCTAACATGACAGCAACAGCGAACATGAAGTGGTGCCAACGAGAGGCGTTAGGAAGCATTAAAAATGACGCAGGAATAATGGCGATTAAAAACCACTGGAAGCCTGCATTACGATCAAAAATTACTGTTGAGTAAATCATAAAATGGGTGAAAGCGGTAATAAGGCAATGATAAGAAGCGTAGTATGCTTTGCCTATTTTTATCCAAATAAAGCTTAAACCATAGCTGATACAAAATAATGCCGTGAGTAATGCTAATGGATAATACCCTAGCATTATCCATTGGCCTATGTACAGGGCACTTCCGCTAATTAAGAACACGCAAATCATATTAATGCTTTGAATTGATTCAAAATTAGTTGTTGAATCAGGCTTTGTTCGATAGTTAATTATTGACGTAAATGCAGCCAGAAACAGAGCCTTGAGTCCATTATTTTTTTGTTCGCTTTTAGTGATCATGCTTTAACTTTATTGTTAGCCCAATTACAAGCGTAGTTAACATTCTATCAGTGTGAAATTAAATTAGTTCAAAAAACAGCCTGTGTATAGATTTCAATGTACTTATTCGTGTATGCGGGTCTGTAGATGGTTAGATTGAGCGTGTACAGATTGCTAATACTCACTTTTTAATGTTTTTTTACACATCATAAATCACGATTAAACCTGACTTTAAGCGAGTGTTATGTTGCGGCCATTAGATGGTAAAGAGTTATCAGTGTTGTAGGGTAAATGTTAAATTTTAACGTTATATTTACCGCAATTGCCTTTTTCTGTGTGAGATATATCTCACACAGCATGTAAGACTAAGTACCTATTTAATTGGGATAGAATAGGTTTGGTTTGTTTAGGTTTATGATATTTATGGATTTATTTTTGTGTGGTTACATTTTTTTTGCTTTATTCATTTAGAGGTATCTGTTTACGCTAAGGTAAATGAATTATTATTTATCTCGTTCCTAGGACGGAACAATACAAGGAAGTCAGTAGGTCATAGATGACTCGATGTAAATGGATGTAATGGACGTATAATAGTTTCAGGATGAAACGCAAAACACGTTAAACGCTTTATACAGCACGACGGGTTTTTAACATTGTTAGGATGATAATGTTGCAGGACGCACAATACTCAGCAAATGATTTGCATCAGGATAAGTAAAGATTTCAAGGACGATACAAGGACACGCTTAGGATAGAGCAGGCTCGGTCAATGGATAATCGAGTAAGAAGGACAGTACGCAAGTACAAGGATAATCAAGGATTGAACACGGATAGCGCTGGATGCAAGTTATACGCATGGATGGTGCAGGGAGCACTGCAATAGCGGGAAAGCTTAACAAGAGATCAAAAGGCCGCGACAGTTTCTGTCGCGGCCTTTCTTTTTGCTTTTTTTAAGATTATGGAACTTTATCAGCATATGTTGTCAAATTGTAAACTGCATATATGCATGGGGAAAGTACACATGGTTGAGGAGATAGCATGAAAGGGTTTCAAATTGCACTATTGATGGGGTTTTCATTAGTTTGCTATAACGCCAATGCACAGGTGAGTGAAGAACAACTGCAATGGGTCGAACAAGCGTTAAACGAAATTAATAACAACACTGACGATACCAAAGTGCTTTGGCAGTACTCTCAAGAAACCGTTATGCCGGATATGATCCGGGTTGAACAGTTTAATGCGTCTTTACCCGGCTCAGAACGCTGGATCTTAGTGACTGAAAATGGTGAAACGCCTGACAAAAATCGTTTAAAAGAATACCGCGAAAATCAGCAAGAACTCCTGCAAGATAAAGACGAAAATACCCATGAATTAGCGTTTTCTGATCTGATTAATTTATCGACATTAACATTAGTGGATGAGGAGGGCGATAATGTTGCATTTTCGTTTACACCCAATATCGACAAATTAGATAATAATGCATTAACTGGGACTATTTACCTAGATAAGAGCTCGAAGCAGTTACGCAAAATTCTAATCAGCAATACCGACGAATTAAACCCTGCATTTTCAGTCACCCTTACCAAATTTGAATTGGAGTTGGGTTTTGATGTGTTTGAAGGATTGGTGATGCCTGCGCGCACTTCAACCACCATTAATGGTACCGCCGCGATTTTTAAATCATTAGATAGCATACATAAAGTGACGTATAGCGAGTATAAAATATTGGATAAGCCACAAACCTAATCCAATAATCTAAGCAAAAAAAACGCTATTTTGATAAAAATAGCGTTTTTTTGTCAGCTTACTGCTGAACTGTGGTAATAAACGGTGCTTCAATGCTGAACTAGTGGCACTTACCAGAGTTACAACTTTGGCTTGATGAACCACATCCACCAAACTTACCGCTAGCCATAGGTGCGTCCATCCACTCAGGCTCAGGGAAAATAGGCCATTCTATCTTTTTGGCGCGGTTGCCATGCATCATAATATGACCACGATATTGATTAATGCCGTCGGTGCTAAATTCGAACATAAATGTGGCTTTCCAGCAAATGCCTGTGCTGCCACCAATACTTGGGCGTGCAGACTCCATCGCAATCGCCAATAATTGCACATTTTGTTTTTTACAGGCCTGTTCTGCAAGTACTCGACCCAACTCTGCCATCTGTCTAAGCTGCCAAAAAAATGCGCCAACAACGATTAAAGCAACAAATAATAAAAAATCACTCATCATAGGCTGGTTGCCTTAAATAATCCGCCAATAGCGGTTGCTAATTGAACACTGCGCTCAGGATGACGTAAATCGCTCAGTAATCCATGGCGCAAGCTGGGTATTGCCACGATATCAGCAAACACTTGGTTAAAGAAGTGTTGTGGCTGTTTTGCTAATGCTTCTAAATAGACTTTACGACATGTGTCATCTTTTAGTGCCAACCAATTGCGCGCTGCAATGGTAATCAAACTATTGTCGTTTAATAATTGCTGTTCATCCAGTTGCTTAATCGCCGCCATACTCAATGGGGTATTGGATGCAAGTGCAGCTAAATACATCACTTTTAAGTCTGGTTCTGCTTGTGACATTTTTGCAAATAATCGTTCGGCTAAACGTGTATCAACAGTGATATGTTCAAGGCACTGACATAATGCCGCTTGCACCTCTACTGGCACATTTTCAAACGCGTTAATAATGTCATTTAGATGATCAAATTGATGTGCGCGAACGCAAATATCTGCTAAACCTTGTAAGCCTAATTGCTGCCAAGTCTCTGTTGGCGCCTGCCCTGATAAATATTGTGCCGCAAATTCATATTGGCTCGAGGCTGCTTGCCCTAATTGCAGCCTCACTAAAGCATTAAACAGTGCCAGTTTTTGTTGATTAGGCTTAAAACTGAAAGGATGGTTAGCAAGTTGTTCTTGCTGCTCATCGGTTAATGTTTGGGTTGGATCGCGTCCCAACGCCTCTAAAATCATTTTAATAAATTGGGTGCGTGGCGCTGGCGACAATAAACCTTGTTCGTCTAATGGCAGTTTTACAAACCAGATATACGGTTGCTGTTGTTGCTGCCAAAATACGATGGCAAACTGCGCATGCCCTTGAATAGGATAAGGGTATGGAGCTAATAACGAATCGATTTGGTGAAAAGCCAACATATCAATATGCTGAACCCGGCGGCCTAAATCATAAATGTGGAATTGAGTGTTCGCCGTGGTCAGAAATTGGCTTAAGGTGGTTATTTCGGTCATGGTGTCTTCACTAAATCAAACGAGTTGGATGGGTATTCAAGAAGCTAAATGATATCATAATCCGACTCAGCCTCGATAATGTCGTTCATGTTTATGCTTTATTTAACCTGTAAAAATCATTTAATTATTTTAGAACAAACACTTAAACAGTGTTCGTTGTGGTCGGATGATGCGCCTAGTAAAGAGGCTATGGCAAGCTCTGCTCCTTTCGCTTGTGACACCATGGCGTTCGAACAATGGTTACAGTTTATTTTTATTCCCAAAATGACTGAATTAATTCAGTTACAACAACCTTTGCCTTCGTCCATGGCTATTGCCCCTATGGCCGAGCATGTGTGGAAAGGTATGGCTCAGCGTCAAATCTTGATCACTCACTTACAATCATTTGATGCCTTATTGAATCAACAATAAGCCAAATTTGCTTTTATTTTTAAACCCAGGTGAAAACAAGATGAATGCTAACGATAGCTTGATACCGCAAACAATTGATAATGATGAGTTATATGATCCACATTTTGTTGAGGAAGCTGAAGCGCAAATTGAATGTGATGCAGAGCTCGACGAGCAACCGCCAGAGATTGAAGTGTTGTTTGAAGATGAGTATATCGTGGCCATTCATAAACCAGCAGGGCTGTTGGTTCATCGCAGTTATTTAGCGCGTAAAGAGCGTTTTTTTGCCATGCAAATGACACGCGATTTAGTCGGTTGTCATGTATTTCCTGTTCATCGTTTAGACAGGCCCACCTCGGGTGTATTGCTCTTTGCTAAATCAAGTGAAGTAGCAAGGCAATTGTGCGAGCAATTTGCAGACCACAGTATTAAAAAGCAGTATTTGGCCATTGTTCGCGGCAATATGCATGAATCTGGCACGTTAGATTACGCGCTTAAACAAGAGTTTGACGATATTGGTGACAAGCACGTAGATCCCAATAAAGCCGCACAAGAGGCAGTGACAGATTACCAACCACTGTTAAATACTGAAATTCCATTTAGCTCAGGTCGCTACCCAAGTAGTCGCTATGGGTTAGTGCGTTTAAGTCCACACACTGGGCGAAAGCATCAATTACGTCGCCATATGGCTCATCTTCGTCACCCAATAGTTGGTGATACAACCCATGGTGATGGTAAACAAAATAAATTTTTTAGGGAGCATTTTGCTATCAACCGCTTATGGCTAATTGCTAAAAGTTTACAGTTTGTGCACCCTGTGACTCAGCAACCAATGCATATTGAAACCGAATTAGAGCCAGAGTGGTTAACCATTTTTAAGGCGTTTGGATGGGATGATGAACAGTTATCATTGATGCCAAGCATATTATTGAGTTAAGCCTTTTTATGAAAAGCCAACTAATGAAGGTTTTTGGGTTATTCCATATGCTCAGCAATCGCTTTTTTGAGCTGTTCAAATTCAGCAATCGGCGGTATTAACTGGTGATTTTGTTGCTCAACATGAAAATAATAATTACGGCGTATATGAGCAAACTTATGCTGTAGTTTGAGTTTTCGCTTTCTGCAGACTTGTCGCATAATACGCTTCCGTAATGTATTTAATAACTTAGAAATACCAATCCGCATCAGCATTTGCACATTATATATTCAACACGCGTGATAAAAGAAACTTGCGATGAACTTAATGAATAAAGTAAGTTATTTACATTCAACGCATTTTTATATCGTATTTCATTTTAGGGGATAGTATACCATGAAAAAGGTCAATGTTGTTTTTGGTACTGTTTATGGTAGTGCACAATTTACTGCCGAAACCATTATAAAGACCATTGCAAAATTAGGCTTTAGCACTAAACTTTGGCAGCCAAACGAATTGCAAGGTTATATACCCGCGCAAGATGAGTTATTAATTGTGGTGTGCTCCACCACAGGCCAGGGTGATATTCCAGAAGACATCGCTCCCTGGTTTAATGAATTAAAGACTAATGCCCCTTATTTGCCGTCACTTAAATACAGTTTAATTGGTTTAGGAGATTCAAGTTATGAGACATTTTGTGGTGCCATAAAACAATTTGATGAGTTGTTTACCGAGCTAGGTGCCAAACCATTACTTGATAAACTTGAAATTGATGCATGTGAAACAATGGAACCCGAAATTGAAGCAAATACATGGATAGCCAGTTGGCACAACGCGGTCACATCGGCAAACGCAGCCTAAGTTTTTTTACTCAGCAATGGTTTAAATTTGCACAGCGCTTAAGCCAAGCGCTGTTGATCCCTATTGCTATTTTACCTGCTGCAGGGGTAATGCTTGGCCTTACGGTTAATCCGTTACCTTTTATTCCTGATGATCTTAATATCGTACTCTCAGCCGTCGGCAATTTAGTGTTTACCATGATGCCGCTTCTGTTTAGTGTGGCGATTGCGATTGGTTTTTGCCGCGATCAAGGGATTGCGGCGTTTTCTGCCGTATTTGGTTTTGGGGTATTTTTATCTACCATGGGAGCACTTACCGATATCTATGGTTTAGTGTCACGCCCATTGTGGGGAATGCAAACCATTGACACAGGTATTGCTGGCGGCATGTTAGTTGGGGCGATAACTTGCATTGCCGTTAATTTGAGTCAGCATGTAAAGTTACCGGCAATTTTTTCATTCTTTGAAGGCAGACGCAGCGCGCCGATTATTGTTATTCCTTTGGCTATGCTGCTGGCTTATGTATTGAGTCACGTTTGGCCGCCGTTGTCTTTGGTTATTGAGCAACTTTCTGACTGGGCTGTTTACCAAGACCCTGCTCTTGCTTTTGGTGTATATGGCACGGTAGAGCGTTTGCTTATTCCGCTTGGTTTGCATCATATTTGGAATGCACCATTTTATCTAGAAGTGGGCCAATACATCAATCAAGGTAGTGTGGTTAGAGGTGAGGTGGCTCGTTATTTAGCGGGTGATCCTCTTGCGGGCAATCTTGCTGGTGGCTATTTAATTAAAATGTGGGGGTTGCCTGCCGCTGCATTAGCCATTTGGCGTTGTGCGGATAAAACGGAGCGTAACCGTGTTGCGGGTATTATGTTGTCTGCTGCCACGGCAAGTTGGTTAACGGGGGTTACTGAGCCAATTGAATTTGCTTTTATGTTTATTGCGCCCATTCTGTTTATTGTGCATGCGTTGCTTACGGGCATTGCTTACAGTGTGTGTATTTTATTAGAAGTGCACCACAGCATAGTATTTTCACACGGATTGGTGGATTTTAGTTTGCTCTTTTCGCGATCGGCTAATACCCATTGGATTTGGATGCTAGGCCCTCTCACAGGTATTATTTATTATGCGTTATTTCGCGCCAGCATTTTAGCCTTTAACTTAAAAACACCCGGAAGATTAGAACAAGCCGACCAGATTTCTGAGCCAAAAGAAAGCTTACGTGCCATGATTTCTGCGCTGGGGGGGCGCGAAAATATTGTTGAAATCAACGCCTGTCTAACCCGTCTACGCATCAGTGTAAAACACGCAAATCTAATTGATAAAGCGCGTTTAATGCGCTTAGGTGCCAAAGGCGTGGTGGTCATGGGGAAAGGGGTTCAGGTTGTGTATGGTACTAAGGCTGAATCGTTACGAAAACTGCTACAAAAATACCTCGATTCTCGTAAATAACGTTGCTTTAGTTAACAAATATTTCATGGATGTTTAGCAAATTGTGTCTAAATACAATTATTTTAGTATTTATGAGAATTTATCATTAAAAAACCTCCCCCAAGATGTATTTTCAATGGCAAACTGACGACAGTCTATTTAAGCAGTACTTTTGGAGTCGTAAGCGTGAGTTATCAATCGAATACAAACAGTTCAACCCCGTTACAGCGCAAAGTGTTAATTACTGATTGTGCTGATGCAAAAGGTTTAATCGCAAAAATTACCAGTGTGTGTTTTGCCAATGAGCTTAATATCATTAAAAACACTGAGTTTGTCGATCATGCTCAAGGCCGATTTTTTATGCGTGCAGAGCTTGAAGGGCAGTTTGACGATGAACGTCTATTAAACGAATTGCGTGAAGTGCTACCTGCTCAAAACCACATGAAACTGGTTGATATGTGTACAAAGCGAATCGTGATCATGGTAACCAAAGAAGCCCATTGTTTGGGTGATATTTTAATGAAATCTTATTATGGCGGTTTAGATGTCGACATTGCCGCAGTCGTCGGTAATTACGATGTGTTGCAGCCATTAACTGAAAAGTTTGATATTCCGTTTCATTATGTCAGCCACGAAGGTTTAAATCGTCAGGAGCATGAGCAGGCCATGCTTAAGGTGATTAAGCCCTATAATCCAGACTTTGTGGTACTAGCGAAATATATGCGAGTGCTCACACCTGAATTTGTTTCAGCGTTTACTGATAAAATCATTAACATTCACCATTCATTTTTACCGGCATTTATTGGGGCATCGCCTTATAAGCAAGCGTGGGATCGCGGTGTTAAAATCATTGGTGCTACAGCGCATTTTGTAAATAATCATCTCGACGAAGGGCCAATTATTAAGCAAGATGTGATATCTGTTGACCACAGCTACAGTGCAGAAGAATTGGCGCATAACGGCCGAGATGTAGAAAAAAGTGTACTGAGTAAAGCATTACAACTGGTACTTAATGAGCAAGTTGTGGTTTACGGCAACAAGACGGTTGTTTTTTAGTATTTTAACGGGCATAACCTCAGTGTGATGTAGATTTACAGGCTAGGCTTTTAGTAAGTCTTTCGGCTTGAGTTATGCCCTATTATGGATGATGCTTATCCTGTGCTATTGTTAATTAGATGTAATACTTTTTTAGCTGTTGGCCTGATAATAATTTGCCTAAACGGTTCATTTAATATTGATTAATAGGTGCTAGATGTTGCAAAAAGCGGATTTCTTTTTAAAACCTTCCGAAATGCCTAAAAGTGCAGCATTGTGTTGGGGCATTTTAAACGATCGGCTTGAATTAGTTAAACTAAGTGAGCCTCTCTATAAGTTAGTCAAAAAGCCGATTTCAGCAATATTAAAACAACCCATCGTTAATGCCTTTCCGACGATTCCGCTAGACGGAATCGATTTTGAAGATCGTAAAAAAAGCCACGTGATTAACTTTGTCGACGATAAAGGTCATGCGCTACAAGCAAGAGTCACCCCAGTAGATGAAAGCAGTGAACACTGGTGTATTTCGATAATTGAAATTGAGTTAGATAAAGCTTGGTTAAATGAGCTGCATCCCGATTATCATCAGGCGATACAATCAAGTGATGATTGGCTTGAACAAATAGAAGAAGTCATAAATGCAAGTGGTGATCAAGTCTTTGTTACCGCAATTAAGCAAGGATTAGCATTAACCAAGTCAAAAGTTGGTTATGTTCATATTTACAACGAAAAATCGAAACAAATTGTTAAAACGGCTTGGAATGATGAGGCTGGGGATTATTTTACTATTTCCAAGCAGCAAACGTATAAAGCGGATTCAGGTATATGGGCCGAAACGGTCAAAACTCGCAAACCTGTTATTCATAACGATTTAACAGAGCTTGTTGCCAGCAAAAGTCAAAAAGACGGTTTTTTTGCGTTTAAAAATCATTTGTGTATTCCAATTCATTACCGTAAAAAATTGGTGGGAATTATCGGGGTCGGCAATCGTGATACTCCGTATACCCAGGTTGATGCTAAATCATTAACCATTTTTGCGACGATTTTATGGCACAGCGTTGAACTTCCCAGAACGATGAAAGCTGTGTCACACCAATCAAGCATTATTAAAGCTCAAAAAGAAAAAATGACGCTTATTTTAGTGCAATTGATTGGCGCTATTTCTGAAGCGCTTGAACTCAAAGATGCCTATACTGCAGGGCATCAAAAGTCAGTAGCACAATTAAGTTATCTGATGGGCGAAAAAATGGGGTTGTCTCCTGAATGCCTTGAGGGGTTAAAATTAGGTGCGCTGATCCACGACATTGGTAAACTTGCACTACCGAGCCAAATTTTATCTAAACCTTCACGCTTAACCGATGCCGAATTCGAATTAGTGAAGCAGCACCCTGAGCAAGGGGCATTGATTGTCGATGAAGTGGATTTTCCATGGCCAATTAAGCAAATGATTTTGCAACATCACGAGCGTTTAGATGGCTCAGGATACCCAAAAGGCTTAAAAGGTAAGGACATTATTTTAGAAGCAAAAATCATTGCGGTGGCCGATATTGCTGACTCGATTTTAAGCCATAGACCTTACCGTCCGTCATTGGGTATGGATGCATTAACTCAAGAGCTAATGAAAGGCCGTGGTAAAAAATATGATGCAGATGTGGTCGATGCGTGTTTAGAAATTTTAGCTGTAGAAGATTTTAAAGAAGAAGAGTATGTGTCAGGTTTATCTTTGGCGCCTGTGGTCTTTTTAGAAGAGTACCACACTCTTGAGCACGCTGAAGCGATGATGAAAAAGGCGAAAATGGCAGTGGCTGTGGTGCTTTCTGAAAAAGAGCGCAAACCGATTGGTGTAATAGACCATCAAATATTGGCGTTTTGGCACAGTCCATTTATCGATACCGCTGCTGAGCGTGCCGCAGACCGGAGTTTACTGAATAAGCGTGCTCATCAAATTATGGCGCACAAAATGGATTTAATTAATGGCCACACTATTTTAAATGATGCCAAAATAACTCTGGAAAAAACGAACGCAAATTACTTACTCGTTCAAAATGATAAAGAGCAGATCATTGGTATGTTAACGTGGCAGATTTTAGCCAATGCGATCCTTAAAAAATAACCCAATATAAAAGGCGCTCAAAGCGCCTTTTTTGTGTCTTAATGCGATTAATCTACGATACGCAGTAACTCATTAATACCCACTTTACCGCGAGTTTTAGCATCTACCTTTTTAACAATAATGGCAGCATACAAGCTGTATTTACCGCAAGCAGATGGTAAGTTGCCTGATACAACAACAGAGCCCGCTGGTACTCGGCCATAATGAACTTCGCCAGTTTCACGGTCAAAAATACGTGTGCTTTGGCCAATGTAAACGCCCATTGATATCACGCTGCCTTCTTCAACCACGACGCCTTCAACGATTTCGCTGCGCGCGCCAATGAAGCAGTTGTCTTCAATAATGGTTGGGCCGGCTTGTAATGGCTCTAATACGCCGCCAATTCCCACACCACCAGACAAGTGAACATTTTTACCAATCTGTGCACATGAGCCAACAGTTGCCCATGTATCAACCATAGTGCCCTCATCTACATAAGCACCTAAGTTTACATAAGATGGCATTAGTACGGTGTTTTTTCCGATAAACGAGCCTTTGCGAACTGTGGCTGGTGGTACAACACGAATACCTTCTGCTTTAAAGCGTGCTTCATCATAGTCTGCAAACTTTTGTGGTACTTTATCAAAGTATTTGGTGTCTCCACCGTCAATCACGCCATTATCAAAAATGCGGAAAGACAATAGCACGGCTTTTTTAAGCCATTGATGAACATGCCATTCACCATTAATTTTCTCAGCAACGCGTGCTTCGCCTTTGTCTAACATGTTGATGACAGTTTCAACATCTGCACGTACACTTGCGTCGACAGTCGATGGTGAAATGTCTTGGCGTGCTTCGAATGCTGCTTCAATGCGTTGGCGTAAAGCCTCCATTGTGTTCTCCCAGTAGGTAATGATTAGCTCAAAATTAGCATAAACATTGAGGTTAAAAAATTAGTTAGCGGATTTAAGTGCCAAAATAAGGGCATCTGATAATTGTTGTTGCTGTTGTTCGTCTAACGCAGCGCCGCTTTGAGTCTGCAATATAAAGAAATCCTCAGCACGCTCGCCAATAGTGGTAATTTTAGCGGCTAACAAGGTCACATTGCAGCGGTAAAATGTGTCACCGACTTTGGCCAATAAGCCTGGCGTATCTAGGGTGATTAATTCCATCATACTTGTACCATGGCGGGCACTGGGTAAGAAACTCACATGAGTGGCAACATTAAAAGGTTTCATGATCCGTGCGAGCTTTCTAAATTTTGGCAATTTAGGATTTTCACTGGCAAGGGCTTTTTCAAGCGCTTTTCGGATACTTTGAATACGTGATAACTGAATGATAGGTTCGCCATCTTGCTCTAGGATCACAAAGGTATCGAGAGCGAAGTTATCTTTTGACGTCATAATGTTTGCATCATGGACGTTGATGTTTTTATTGTCTAATACGGTCATTACCGTAGCAAACAGTTTGGGTTTATCTTTGCTGTAAATAAATAATTCTGTGCCGCCGCGAGTGGTGTGTTTAGACATCAACACGATTGGCTCGTCGTTATTGTGTTTTAAAATGGCTTCGGCATGCCAGGCGACTTGATTTGGCTGATGGCGCAAAAAATAATCATTTTTAAAACGCGACCACAATGCGTCCATGTCTTTTTCTTTTAAGCCACGACGGATCAACTCTTTTTTGGCCTTAGCTTGAATTTCGTTTACCCGGGCTTTAACGTCGACGGGTTTTTCTTTACCACGGGCCAATACACGCTGTGTCGAAAAATATAAATCGCGCAGTAGTGACGCTTTCCAGTTATTCCAGGTTTTTTCATTAGTGGCACAGATGTCGGCAACAGTAAGGCAATACAGATAGCTTAAATGAATGGTGTCATGGACTTTGTCGGCAAATTCTGCAACCACTTCAGGATCTGAAATATCACGTCTTTGTGCAGTAACAGACATCACAAGATGATTTTCAACTAACCAGGCCACTAAACGGCCATCATGGTCATTCATTCCATGTAATTTACAAAAATCGATGGCGTCTTTTGACCCAAGCTTACTGTGATCACCTCCTCGACCTTTTGCAATATCATGAAATATTGCCCCAAGCACTAATAAGCCTTTTTTAGGTAACTGGTTGATTAATATTGCCCCGAGAGGGAATTCATCTTTTTGTTCAGCTTGTGAAAAACGCTCAATATTAAGCAGTAATCTGTGAGTGTGCTCATCGACGGTATAAGCATGGAATAGGTCAAACTGCATTTGGCCTTCAATTTTACGCCAGGCGGGTAAATACGACGATAAAATACCGTGCTTATGCATAAACGATAACGCTTCAATGCCTCGTGGATGTTTTAATATTTCCATCAGCACTTTGCGGCAAGCCGGGTTGTCTTGCAAGGGGGCGGTTAAACCACGGCGCGCATTACGCAGTAAGCGTAAGGTTGGGGCGTAAATATCTTGGATATTTGAGTTTTTCGCGATCATTAAAAATAAGCGTAAAATCTCTTCATTTGCGCGAGTAAATAATTCATCGTCAAGGACTTCAATATAGCGACCACGGCGCTGAAATTGGTTGTTGATAGGCTGAATTTCTAATGCTTGAGTGTGCCCTAGCGTGGCGCGTTTAAATAATTGCAGAAGCATTTGATTAAGTTCCATCACGCGGCGCACCGTGCGATAGTAGCGTTTCATCATTTGCTCAACAGCGAGCTGTGTTGCGTCTTCATAACCAAGTAAGCTGGCAATTTGGCGCTGTAAATCAAACAGCAATCTGTTTTCATTGCGATTGGCCGTGATGTGCAGCGCAAAGCGGATTTCCCACAAAAAGTTTTGACACTCAAGAAGTTCTTCAAGCTCTGCTGGCGCCAGAAAGTCGTGCTCAACCAATTCTTCTAGCGTCGCTGCATCAAAGTGGCGCATCGCAACCCAGGCTATGGTTTGAATATCACGCAATCCGCCAGGGCAGGTTTTTATATTAGGTTCTAAGTCGAAAGCACTGGCTTTACTGTGACGATTGCTTTGTTCATCTTTTTTTGCATTATAAAAATCATACGATGGCCAAAAGTCGTGCTGGCGGATGTTGTCGTATAGTAAGTCAAATAAGTGCTCATTACCGGTTAATAGCCTTGCCTCAATTAAATTAGTGGCTATGGTAATGTCTAATTTACCTTGTTCAATGGTTTGCGCCACAGTGCGAACGCTGTGGCCAATTTCAAGGCCGGTATCCCACAGATAGGTAATAAACTGACTTAGTTGGCTTTCTAGTTCTGCCGAGAGCGGTTCGTCGCTGATTAAAAATAATAAATCAATGTCTGAATGGGGATGCAGTTCACCGCGGCCATAACCGCCTACCGCAACCAAGGCAAGTGCATCGGAGAGTAATGCAAAATCTTGCCATGCTTGGGTCAATAAGGAATCAACAAACTGACTGCGATGTTTAACAATATCAGCAATAGGATGCTTTGCTGTGTATTGCTCAACTAAGCGCTGGTTTAAATCGATTAATGCATTTTTGGCGGCCAGCGCTGTATTCATTGAAAACCTTTTTGTTTATTAGTGATTAATGATTCGAGGGAAGTCTTCTTCATCGCGTAAAGTTAATACTTCTACACCCGTTTCGGTAACCAGTAGTGTATGTTCCCACTGTGCAGAATTTTTACCATCAGATGTGGTGACTGTCCAATTATCGTTTTTATCTAGCACGGTTGTGTGACGGCCAGCATTGATCATTGGCTCGATGGTAAAGCACATGCCTGGTTTAAGCACGGTTTTATCATTGTTTTTATAATGAACAACTTGTGGCTCTTCATGAAAACCCGCCCCAATACCGTGACCACAATAATCTTGCACGATGGAGTACTTATCAAGCCCTGTTTTGCTCGCTTTAATGAATTTTTCTATGGTTGTGCCTATTTCGCCTAATTTTAAACCAGGACGCACTTTTCTAATCGCCAAATATAAGCTTTCTTGGGCAATTCGGCTTAAGCGTTTGTCTTTTGCTGACACGTCACCTATTAAAAACATTTTAGACGTATCACCATGGTATCCGTCTTTGATAACCGTAATGTCAATGTTGATCATGTCACCTTCTTTTAAAACGTAATCAGAAGGAATACCGTGACACACCACTTCATTGACTGAGGTGCAAATTGACTTTGGAAATCCGTGGTAGTTAAGTGGAGCTGAAATGGCACCTTGCTCTTGTGTGTATTTAGCGCAAATGTCGTTTAATTCGTTTGTGGTGACACCCGCTTTAACAAACGGCGCTACCATTTCTAATACCTGCGCTGCTAACTTGCCCGCTGCACGCATTTTTACTATTTCGTCTGCACTTTTAATCACAATACTCATGAAAACTCTCTATCATTTAACGGTCAAAGTTGGCGGGTTTCAACCAAGTCTGTTGTGGCAAAAATTTGTATTTAGTTGCCGATTATGGTATAAAGCGCGCCGTTATGTATAAGATTGTTGTTGTACGGTTCGGGTTAATTCAATGTTGTTTGATGTTATTTGATGCTTATTTGTAGGCATTTTAAACAAATCATCACAAAGAGTTCGGCAAACCGTAAAATATGGCGGTCATTATACATGGCAATTAACTTAAATACTAAATCACACACGTGTCGACACATTTTTCGGGGTGCTTTCTAAATCATACTGTGATTAGAGAGTCGAAAACATGGGATACGTGGAGGTCTAACCCCTTACATTAAGGTATATACAATGACTACTGTTTCAATGCGCGACATGCTACAAGCTGGTGTTCACTTTGGTCACCAAACTCGTTACTGGAACCCAAAGATGAAGCCTTTCATCTTCGGCGCTCGTAATGGTGTACACATCATCAACCTTGAGCACACTGTACCAATGTTCAACGAAGCTTTAGCTTTCATTAGCAACGTTGCTTCTAAGAAAGGTAAAGTATTATTCGTAGGTACTAAGCGCGCTGCTGGCGAAGCTATCAAAGAAGCTGCAATTTCTTGTGACCAGTATTATGTTGATCACCGCTGGTTAGGCGGTATGTTAACAAACTGGAAAACTGTTCGTCAGTCAATCAAGCGTCTTAAAGAGCTAGAAAGCCAGTCTGTAGACGGTACTTTCGACAAGCTTACTAAGAAAGAAGCGCTAATGCGTTCACGCGAATTAGACAAGTTAGAAAAGTCTTTAGGCGGAATTAAAAACATGGGCGGTTTACCAGACGTATTATTCGTTATCGGTGCTGACCATGAGCATATCGCTATTAAAGAAGCAAACAACCTAGGTATCCCAGTTGTTGCAGTTGTTGATACTAACTCTGCGCCAGACGGTGTTAACTATATCGTTCCTGGTAACGACGACGCGATGCGTGCTATTCGTTTGTACACTACTTCTGTAGCTGCTGCTGCCAACTCTGGCCGTGGTCAAGATTTAGCTGTTCAAGCTGAGCAAGACGGTTTCGTAGAAGCTGTTTAATAAGGAGTGGTGCTTAGCATCTCCCTTATTTGCCAATAAGATAATTGGTGAACAGGGGCCTTTGGGCCCCTGTTTTATAAATGCAAAATTAGACGAATTAAATTAGAGGATTTAACAATGGCAATTACTGCTGCCCAAGTTAAAGAACTTCGTGACCGCACTGGCGCTGGCATGATGGACTGTAAGAATGCACTGACTGAAACTAACGGTGACATCGAATTAGCAATCGATAACATGCGTAAGAGCGGCGCTGCAAAAGCGGCTAAAAAAGCGGGTAACATCGCTGCTGACGGTACTATCCTTATCAAAAATGGTGAAGGTTTTGCTGCACTTTTAGAAGTGAACTGTCAAACTGACTTCGTTGCTAAAGATTCAAACTTCCTAGGTTTCGCTAACGCAGTGCTAGACGTAGCTGCTGCTTCTAAAGTAACTATCGAAGACTTAAAAGCACAGTTTGAAGAAACTCGCGTTGCATTAGTGGCAAAAATTGGTGAAAACATCAATATCCGCCGCGTTGAGTATATCGACGGTGCTAACCTTGCTTCTTACCGTCACGGTGAGCGTATTGGTGTTGTTGTTGCAGGTGAAGCTGACGAAGAAACGTTAAAGCACATCGCAATGCACGTTGCTGCTTCTAAGCCTGAATTCGTAAATCCTGAAGATGTACCAGCTGAACTTGTTGAAAGAGAGCAAGCTCTACAGGTAGAAATCGCCATGAACGAAGGTAAGCCACAAGAAATCGCTGAGAAGATGGTTGTTGGTCGTATGAAGAAGTTTACTGGTGAGATCTCTCTTACTGGTCAAGCTTACATCATGGAACCAAAGAAAACTGTTGGCGAAGTGCTTAAAGAGAAAAAAGCTTCTGTGTCTAACTTTATTCGTTTAGAAGTTGGCGAAGGTATCGAGAAGAAATCTGAAGATTTTGCTGCAGAAGTCGCTGCACAAATCGCTGCAACTAAAAAAGCGTAATCGCTTTTCTTTCAGTACCCTAAGACCGCAGCAATCGCTGCGGTCTTGTTATAATTAGGACGAAAATTATGAGCACCAACCCAAAACCAGCATTTAGACGTATTCTGCTTAAATTAAGCGGTGAAGCATTAATGGGTGACGAAGGCTTCGGCATCGACCCCAAAGTACTTGATCGTATGGCTCAAGAAGTAAAAGAGCTTGTTGAACTCGGCATTCAAGTTGGAGTGGTGATTGGTGGTGGTAATCTGTTTCGTGGTGAAGGCCTTGCACAAGCAGGCATGAACCGTGTGGTGGGCGATCACATGGGGATGCTGGCAACCGTAATGAATGGCTTGGCTATGCGTGATGCCTTGCACCGTGCATATGTTAATGCTCGCCTTATGTCTGCCATACCGCTTAAAGGTGTGTGTGATGACTATAATTGGGCTGAAGCGATTAGCTTATTAAAGTCTGGCCGTGTCGTGATTTTTGCAGCTGGCACAGGTAACCCATTTTGTACAACTGATTCTGCGGCCTGTTTGCGCGGTATCGAAATTGAAGCTGAAGTGGTTCTCAAAGGAACAAAAGTAGACGGTGTGTATTCTGCAGATCCAATGAAAGACCCTGAAGCCGTTAAATATGATACGTTGACCTATGCTGAAGTCCTTGAATCAGAATTAAAAGTAATGGATTTAGCAGCATTTACTATGGCGCGTGATCATAATATGCCTATTTTAGTGTTCAATATGAACAAACCCGGCGCACTTCGCCGTGTGATTATGGGTGAAGATGAAGGCACTGTTATTAGTAGTAAACAGCCTGCCTAATCACAGAAATAAAAAATAGTGATACCAAATAAATTAACTGTTTGAGCTGTTTCATAGCTTGTGTCATTCTTAGACTAAAGCTCAAGCACACATGAATTTGAGACAAAAAGGAAATTATTGTGATTGATACAATTATGTTAGATGCGCAAGAGCGCATGGGTAAGTGCGTTGATGCAACTAAAAATCAAATGGCTAAGGTTCGTACTGGTCGTGCACACCCAAGTTTATTAGATTCTATTCAGGTGTCTTATTACGGTTCTATGGCACCACTTAAGCAAGTTGCCAACGTCGGTGTTGAAGACTCTCGTACATTAACCGTTACTGTGTTTGACCGCACTATGGTTCAAGCTGTTGAAAAAGCCATTATGAGCTCAGATTTAGGTTTAAACCCTATGTCTGCCGGTGCAACGTTACGTATCCCGCTACCTGCGTTAACGGAAGAACGTCGTAAAGACTTCATTAAAGTGGTTAAAAACGAAGCAGAAAACGGCCGTGTTGCTATCCGTAACGTTCGTCGTGATGCAATCAGTGAAGTTAAAAAGCTTGAAAAAGCAAAAGAATGTACTGAAGATGATGTTCGCCGCAGTGAAGAAGAAGTGCAAAAACACACCGATTCGTACATCAAAAATATCGATACCCTTTTAGCGGCTAAAGAAAAAGAGTTGATGGAAGTATAATCTGTCAATATAGACGCTAGAGTTAACACGCCGTGTAAGGGTATACTACACGGCGTTTGTTTTTATAAAGGATTGCCGTAGATGTCGTCTACAGTTGAGTTTGAATCAGACCCTAATAACGAGTCGGAGCAAGTCGCTTCACAATTGTTGCCGGGACAATTATCTGATGTGGTTAAACAATCTCTACCTAAGCATGTTGCAATTATCATGGATGGTAATGGTCGCTGGGCGCAATTACAGGGCAAAGCTCGTGTGTTTGGCCATAAAGCCGGGGTTAAAGCGGTGCGTCGTGCTGTTAGCACTGCAAGCCAGTTAGGGATTGAATCGTTAACCTTGTTCGCGTTTTCGAGTGAGAATTGGCGCAGACCAGATAAAGAAGTCAGTTTATTGATGGAACTGTTTTTTACTGTGTTACAGCGTGAGCTTAAATTGCTCGACAAAAACCAAGTAAAACTGAATATTATCGGCGATACCAGTCGATTTTCTGCCCGTTTACAGCAGCAGATTGCAACAGCTCAAGAGAAAACCGCAGCCAATACCGGATTGATATTGAATGTTGCGGCTAACTACGGTGGGCGTTGGGATATTTTACAAGCGGCACAAAAATTAGCCGAAAAGGTCGCAACTGGCGAAATCAACAGCAGTCAGATGACAGAAGATGCACTAAATGCACATTTATGCATGCATAATCAGAGCGAAGTTGATTTAATGATCCGTACTGGTGGGGATTACCGCATTAGTAATTTTGTTTTATGGCAGGCCGCTTATGCCGAGTTGGTGTTTACTGACACCCTGTGGCCTGACTTTGATGAGCAAGCATTTCGCGATGCCCTTGCTATTTTTGCCGGTAGGCAGCGCCGTTTTGGTTTGACTGGAAGTCAAATAGAACAAATACGCGCAATATAAGAATATTAAGAGGATTAGTTTTTGCTAAAACAACGAATAATAACAGCATTGTGGTTAATCCCAATTGTACTCGGGGCGATTTTTTTACTACCAGCTCACTTTTTTGCATGGATACTCGTGCCGGTTTTTTTAGTTGCTGCAAAAGAGTGGGGCAGTTTTATTGATCCAGAATGTAATGTGACTCAGTGGTCTTTTACTGCAACCTTAGGTGTTTTGTTAGTTGCGCTTAACTTAGCAGTACCTGTAGATGTGTTATGGTTTAAAGGTCAGTTGCACCCCATGTACCTTGCTATAATCAGTATTGGTGTGTTTTGGTGGTTGGTGAGTAGTGTATTGGTGATGAGCTTCCCTAGTAGCGCTAAATACTGGAAAACCAGTCCAATGTTAAAGTCCATGTTTGGGCAATTGACATTAGTCCCTTGCTTTGCCTCGCTTATTGCACTTAAGTCACTCAGTTATAATGTTGAACCCTATTACGGTGGTGCGTTAGTGTTTTTGGTTATGTTGGTGGTGTGGGCAACAGATACAGGCGCTTACTTTGCTGGCCGTACACTTGGTAAACATAAATTAATGCCTAGCGTTAGCCCTGCTAAAACCTTAGAAGGCTTAGCTGGTGGGTTGTTAACGACAATGGTGGTAGTCGCTGGAGTGATGTATATTGCACCAGAACAAGAATTAGGTTTACTTGTCGTTGTGACGTTAGTGACTGCACTTGCCTCTGCATTTGGTGATTTATCTGAAAGTATGTTTAAACGCGCTGCAAACATAAAAGATTCGGGTACCATTTTGCCAGGCCACGGCGGCATTTTAGATCGTATTGATAGCTTAACCGCTGCATTTCCTGTGTTTACCTTTATTTATATTGCCATGGGGATGTGATTCCTATGCAAAATATGGTGATATTAGGGGCAACTGGCTCTATAGGGGCAAGTACCCTTAGCGTAATAGCAAACAACCCTAGCCAATTTACCGTTTTTGGGTTAGTGGCTCATGCCAGCGTTGATAAAATGCTCGCCTTGTGTATTGAGCATCAACCGCAATATGCACATATGGTTGATGAGCACGCGGCTATGCAGCTTAAAGCTCTACTTCCCGTTGATTGTGTTACTGAGGTTACGTCGGGTGCACAGGCGCTTAATGCGCTTGTTACAGATAGCCGAACCGATACTGTGATGGCGGCCATTGTTGGTGCTGCTGGGTTAGTGCCCACGTTTGATGCCGTTAAAGCAGGTAAGCGCGTGTTGCTGGCAAATAAAGAAGCTCTGGTTATGTCTGGTGAGTTGTTTATGGCTACGGCAAAGGCTTCTGGTGCGACTGTATTACCGGTAGACAGCGAGCATAATGCGATTTTTCAATGTTTACCCGTGCAAGTTCAGGGGCAACTTGGCTACTGCGACCTTGGTCAACATGGCATTTCACATATCTTATTGACCGGTTCAGGCGGTCCGTTTTTACAAACCGATTTAACCACCTTAAGTGGCATGACACCTGCCCAGGCTTGTAAACATCCTAATTGGTCAATGGGGCCCAAAATCTCTGTTGATTCTGCCACCATGATGAATAAAGGCTTAGAGTTCATAGAAGCTCGTTGGTTGTTTAATACCCAAAAAGATCAGCTTAAAGTGGTTATTCACCCTCAGAGTGTCATTCATTCTATGGTGCAATATCGTGATGGCTCTGTTATCGCACAGATGGGAAACCCGGATATGCGCACGCCAATTGCTCATTGTATGAGCTATCCGCAAAGAATTGACGCTGGTGTTGAACCTTTAGACTTTTTCAAAGTCGGACAATTAAGCTTTTGTGAACCTGATTTTAATCGTTTTCCGTGTTTGCGTTTAGCAATGCAAGCTTGTGAACAAGGTCAGGAGGCCACGACAGTTTTAAATGCAGCCAATGAAATCGCTGTCGATGCTTTTTTAAAAGGTCAGATCCGTTTTACCGATATTGCTGGTGTTAACCATCATTGTTTGGCGTCGGTACAACAAACACGTTTAGCCAGTATTGACGATATTTTACAGCTTGATAACCAGGCGCGAAATACGGCAAAGTCGTTTATCAACGCGCTTAATTAATTCAGGGGAATGATGATAGATTTTTTGTGGAGCCTAGGTTCATTTATCGTAGCATTGGGCATTTTAATTACAGCTCATGAATACGGCCATTTTTGGGTTGCCCGCCGCTGTGGCGTAAAGGTTGAGCGTTTCTCTATCGGTTTTGGTAAAGCCATTTGGCGCAAAATGGGCCAAGACGGCACCGAGTATGTGGTGGCAATGATCCCATTAGGTGGTTACGTTAAAATGCTTGATGAGCGTGTTGAAGACGTGCCAGCCGAATTAGTTGACCAGGCTTTTAATCGCAAAACCGTTTGGCAGCGTATCGCCATTGTTTCAGCAGGTCCAATAGCTAATTTTATTTTTGCCATTTTGGCGCTGTATGTCATGTACATGATAGGTACGCCATCATTGAAACCCGTCATTGATAGTACCCAATCAAATAGCCCAGCAGGTATTATCAATGTGGTTGAGCCACAACAAATTTTAGCGGTTTCGGGTCAAAAAGTTCGGACATGGGAAGAAGTTAATCTGGCGTTAGTGGGGCACATTGGTGACAGCAGTCTTAGTTTAACCCTAGCACCATTACCGACATTATCTGGTATGGACATGCCAACTAAAACGGTAACTCTAGACACCAGCGATTGGAAATTCGACCCAGAAAAAACCTCACCTATTACGTCATTGGGGTTAGGTATTTATCGTCCTGGTATTGATCCAACCATCGCCTTAGTCTCGCCAGATAGTGCGGCAGAACAGGCTGGTATTGTCGTTGGTGATACATTGACAGCAATTAACGGCGAACCTTTCAATGATTGGAAAGCCTTTGTTGATGTGGTACAAGCGTCAGCAAATAAAACGTTAACCATGACATTAATCAGAGATAACCAGATGATTAATGTGGATGTAACACCCAAAGCCCAACAAAACGCAGATGGACAAACCATTGGAATTGTTGGCATAAGCCCTACACAAGCGCCTTGGCCTGACAGTATGCGCTTTGAGCTTGAGTATGGCATAGTAGATTCTTTCATCGCTGCAACAGATAAAACCTGGCAGCTGGTTGTTGTCAGTTTTAAGATGATTGGAAAATTATTTACCGGCGATGTGTCGGTGAAAAACTTAAGTGGTCCTATATCAATTGCACAAGGTGCTGGCGCCAGTGCAAGTTACGGTTTAGTGTACTTTCTTGGGTTTATCGCGCTCATCAGCGTTAATTTAGGCATTATTAATTTAATGCCTTTACCCGTGCTTGATGGTGGACACTTGCTGTATTACTTTGTAGAAGTGATTACTGGTAAGCCTGTACCCGAAACGGTGCAGGAAATAGGTTTCAGGTTTGGCGCAGCTCTGCTGCTAATGTTGATGGGTGTCGCCCTATTCAACGATTTTGCCCGACTCTGAGCAAGGACAGACTAATAATTAGAAGTGCTCTATGAGATTTAATAAAATTTTTGCCTCGATGTTATTCGTCGGCGCGTCTTTTTCAGGGAATGGTTGGGCAGAAACTTTCCAACCTTTTGAAGTGACCGACATTCAAGTAGAAGGTTTGCAACGAGTTGCTCTCGGTGCAGCGCTATTAAGTTTGCCTGTGAAAATAGGTGACACAATAGATGAAGTTAAATTACAGCAAGCCATTAAGAGTTTATATGGTTCAACTAACTTTGAAAGCATCAACGTAAGCCATGAAAATGGCATACTGTACGTTGTTGTTAAAGAGCGTCCAACGATCAGTGTTATCTCGTTTGAAGGTAATAAAGATATTAAAGACGAACAGTTACAAGAAAGTCTTGATGGCTCTGGTGTTAAATCGGGTGAGTCGTTAGATAGAACTATGTTGTCAGGCATTGAAAAAGGCCTGCAAGACTTCTATTACGGCGTGGGTAAGTATGGCGCTAAAGTTGAAGCGCAAATTATCAATTTACCGCGTAACCGAGTAGAACTTAAATTTAAGTTTACAGAAGGCCTAGCGGCAGAAATTCGCCAAATTAACGTTGTCGGTAACACAGTGTTTTCTGACTCCGAGCTGATCAGCATGCTTGAGCTTAAAGACTATGTTGCTTGGTGGGATTTATTTGGCGAACGTCGCTATCAAAAGCAAAAGTTACAAGCCGATCTTGAAACCATTAAAACCTATTATCACAACCAAGGCTATATTCGCTTTGAAGTGACTTCAACTCAGGTTGCGATGACCCCAGACCGTAAAGGTTTGTACATCACAATCAACGTTAAAGAAGGTGAAAAGTACAAGATTAAAGAAGTTAACCTCGTCGGTGATTTAATGGGCCGTGAAGAGTTAATGAGATCAATATTGCCGATTAAAGCTGGCAATATGTACAACGGCGCAGATGTGACATTTACTGAAGAAATGTACAGTAAATACCTTGGCCGTTTTGGTTACGCTTATCCTGAAGTGAAAACCTACCCTGAAATTGATGATGAAAACAAAGAAGTTGTGTTAAACATCAATGTTAAGCCAGGGAAACGTGTTTATGTACGCTCAATTAACTTTACGGGCAACACTGTCACCAAAGACGAAGTGATGCGCCGTGAATTACGCCAAATGGAAGGCGCTTGGTTAAACTCAGCGCAAATTGAACAGTCTAAAACGCGTCTTAACCGCTTAGGTTATTTTGAAACGGTAGAAACTGAGACAATACAAGTACCAGGTAGTGACGATCTGGTGGATGTGGCCGTAACCGTAAAAGAACAGCCATCTGGCTCGTTTAATGCCGGCGTGGGCTATGGTACTGAGTCTGGCGTGAGCTTACAGTTTGGTATTGAGCAAAATAACTTCCTTGGTACAGGTAACCAAGCAGGGATCAGCATCAATACAAACAAGTATTCTAAAAGTGCTACCGTGTCTTATACCGACCCCTATTTTACTAAAGACGGTGTTAGTTTAGGCGGCAGTGTTTACTGGAACGAGTTTGATGCCAACGAGGCTAACCTTGAACGCTACAAGAATAAATCTTACGGTGTTGCGTTAAACTCAGGTTTCCCAATTAACGAATCTAACCGCTTAAACGGTGGTATTGGTTATCGTCATAACACGATTTCTGAAATTTCGTCATATGAGCAGGCCGTACGTTTTTACAATATTTACCGTGAAAACGATGAAGTAGATGCCGATTTAAGTTTTGATAACTTTGAATTGACAGCTGGGTGGTACAGAAGCACGCTTAACCGTGGTACGTTCCCAACAGACGGTTCATCTCAGCGTTTGAGTGGTAAAATCACGGTTCCAGGATCTGATTTACAGTATTTTAAAACAGATTTTGATACGAACTATTATTTCCCACTAACTCGCCAACACGGATTTGTATTATTAGCCCGTGCGCGGTTAGGTTATGCAAACGGTTATGGTCAGTTTAACGACAATGATCAAATTTTACCGTTTTGGGAAAACTACTATTCAGGTGGCTCAAGCTCTTTGCGTGGCTTTAAGTCTAACTCAGTAGGTCCTCGCTCATTCTATCTATATCGTGGTAGCACCGCTTGTTCACCTGATCCATCAGGTGATGGCTGTAGTTTACCAGGTGACATAGACACGGTTTATGTTAGCGAAGGTAACTCTATTGGTGGTAACGCGATTGCTACAGCAAGCTTAGAAATGATTGTACCAACGCCATTTTTAGATGAGGCTTACACAAACTCAGTACGTACCAGTTTCTTTTTAGATGCGGGTAACGTATGGGATACCGAATTTGACTATGATGGTTATCGTTATCTTCCAGCCGATCAATTTTCGCAGTTAAGTGATTATAGCGACCCTGAACGCATCCGTGCGTCATGGGGTTTGAGCGTTCAGTGGCTATCCCCAATGGGCCCTATGGTGTTCAGTTTAGCCTGGCCGATAAAAGAATATGAAGACGATGAAACAGAGATTTTCTCGTTCAATATTGGCAAAACGTTCTAAAACAAATACACTCGGCAGGTTTTGCTGATAACAACAAATTTAATAGGAGTCTACTTTGAAAAAGATGGTAAATCGCGCACTAGTAACATTGGCATTAATCGCTACGCCTATGCTTGCACACGCAGAAAAAATTGCTGTGGTTGACATGGGTGAAGTGTTTGAGCAGTTGCCGCAGCGCGAGCAAATTTCTAAATCATTAAAAGCTGAGTTTGGTGATCGTGTTGCTGAAGTTCAAAAAATGCAGGAAGAAATGCGTTCTTTGGTTGAAAAGCAGCAACGTGACGGCGCGTTGATGAGCGATACACAAAAAACTGAACTAGTACGTAAAATGGATTCGTTAAAATCAGAATTCCAATTAAAAGGCAAAGCACTTGATGAAGACATGCGTCGTCGTCAAGGTGAAGAGCAAAATAAGCTATTAGTTCAAGTTCAAAAAGCCATTAACACTATTGCTGGCAAAGAAAATTATGACCTAGTACTACAACGTGGTGCGGTGATTTTTGTTAAGCCAGAAGCTGACATCAGCGGCAAAGTGGTTGAAGCCTTAAGCAAAGGCAAATAAGTAATATGCAAAAAGTGACTTTAAAAGAGCTAGGCCAATTACTGGGCGCAACAATAAAAGGTGATACATCATTGGAAATCACCAGTGTCGCTACCCTTGAAGATGCGGCCCAAGGCCAACTCTCTTTTTTAGCCAATAGTAAATATCGTGCACAGCTTGAGGCGACTCAAGCTAGCGCGGTATTGCTAAGTGAAAAAGATGCAGAGTTTTATCAAGGTAACGCCCTAATTGTAGGTGATCCATACGTGGCGTTTGCCCGCGTGGCTCAGTTACTCGATACCACACCAAAACAGGCGCTAGGTATTCATCCATCTGCGCAAATAGACCCATCGGCTATTATTGGTGAGGGTGTGGCAATTGGTGCAAATGCAGTGATTGACGCGGGCGTCATTTTAGGTGAAAACGTTCAAGTTGGTCCCGGTTGTGTGATTGGCCAAGACTCCATTATTGGTTCTGGCTCACGACTTTGGGCTAACGTAACGATTTATCATGACGTTCATATGGGGCAAAACTGTCTTGTTCAGTCTGGTACCGTTATTGGTTCTGATGGCTTTGGTTATGCCAATGAACGCGGTAATTGGATTAAAATACCCCAAACGGGTGGTGTACGGATTGGCAATAATGTTGAAATCGGTGCATGTACCAGTATTGACCGTGGGGCATTATCCCATACCGAAATACACAATGGTGTGATTATCGATAACCAAGTGCAAATTGCGCATAATGTGGTGATTGGCCAAAACACTGCAATGGCTGGCGGTTCTATTATTGCGGGCAGTGCGACAATTGGTAAATATTGTATTATCGGTGGTGGTTGTGCTGTTGCTGGGCATATTAGCATCGCAGATGGTGTTCATATTTCAGGTGGTACTAATGTTACCAGCACAATTCATGAAAAAGGCGTCTATTCATCTGCTACAATAGCGATGGAAAACAAGCTTTGGCGTCGTAATACTGTACGTTTCCGCCAATTAGATGAACTATTTAACCGAGTTAAACTACTCGAAAAAAGTGCCAAGGGCGACGAATAACCCAGTGTAGCCTTGATTAAGGAATGTAGTGTGTCAAACCAATTAAACACCATGGATATTAAAGAGATCCTTAAGTATCTGCCTCATAGATATCCATTTTTGTTGATCGACCGTGTTTTAGATTTTACCGTAGGTGAGCAATTACACGCGATTAAAAATGTAACCATCAATGAGCCTTTTTTTCAAGGCCATTTCCCTGTGCAACCTGTTATGCCTGGTGTATTGATTTTAGAAGCTATGGCGCAAGCAACAGGATTACTGGCTTTTAAAACCATGAGCACAGAGCCGTCTCCAGACGTATTGTATTATTTTGCTGGTATCGATAAAGCGCGTTTTAAACGCGTTGTTGAGCCAGGCGATCAATTACATTTCCACGTTAAAATGATTAAAGAGCGCCGTGGTATTGGTGTATTTATTGGTGAAGCATTGGTCGATGGTGAGCTAGTTTGCTCTGCCGAAATCATGTGTGCACGTAGAGAGATTAAAAAGTGATAGATAAATTAGCGTTTGTTCACCCTACTGCAAAAATTGGTCAAAACGTGACTATTGGCCCTTGGACTTATATCGGCGAAAACGTTGAAATTGGCGATGATAACTGGATCAGCTCACACGTGGTCATTAAAGGCCCAACTGTGATTGGTAAAGGTAATCGCATTTTTCAATTTGCTTCAGTCGGTGAAGAGTGCCAAGACAAAAAGTATGCTGGCGAACAAACTCGCTTAATTATCGGTGATAACAATATTATCCGTGAGTCTGTCACCATTCACCGCGGAACTACCCAAGACAACAGCGAAACACGCATTGGTTCAAATTGTTTGTTTATGGCTTATGTCCATATTGCGCATGATTGTGTTGTGGGTAATAACGTGATCATGGCAAACAATGCCTCAATCGCTGGCCATGTTCATGTGGGTGATTGGGTGATTCTTGGCGGTATGACGGGTGTTCACCAGTTTGTGCGTATTGGTAATCACGCCTTTACTGCCGGTGCCTCGCTTATTTTGCAAGATGTGCCTCCATTTGTCATGGCTGCGGGCTCTCCTGCTGTGCCGCGTGGCTTAAACCTTGAAGGCTTAAAACGTCGTGGTTTTACCAAAGAGAGCCAACGCGCGATTTTAAATGCGTATAAAGCAGTGTTTCGCAAGAGCTTAACCATTGAAGAAGCCAATGCTGAAGTTAGCGAAATGGCAGAAAAAGATGAAAATGTAAAAGCCTTTTTGGCGTTTATTAATCATCCTGGTCGCGGCATTATTCGATAGAAGATACGATGACACAAGGTACTCAAAAAGTATTTGCCATTGTCGCCGGAGAAATCTCCGGCGATATTTTAGGTGCGGGTTTAGTTAATTCGCTAAAAAAACGTTATCCCGATGCCCGTTTTATTGGTATTGGTGGCCCACGTATGCAAGCGCTCGGATTTGAAAGCTTATTTTCAATGGAAGAGTTAGCCGTAATGGGCCTCGTGGAAGTGCTGTCGCGCTTACCTCGATTACTTCATATTCGTACAAGTTTGATCAAACAAATTACTGAATTAGCACCCGATTGTTTTATTGGTATTGATGCGCCTGATTTTAATATTGGCCTAGAGCTTAAGTTAAAAGCTAAAGGCATTAAAACTGTGCATTATGTTAGCCCCTCGGTATGGGCATGGCGGCCGAAACGCATCTTTAAAATTGCCAAAGCCACCAATATGGTGTTGTCGTTACTGCCGTTTGAAAAAGCCTTTTACGATAAACATCAGGTCCCTTGCACATTCGTTGGCCACACGCTAGCCGACGATATCCCAATGCAAAGCGACAAATTAGCCGCTCGTTTAGATTTAGGCCTCGACCCAACAGCAGAATACCTAGCTGTGTTACCTGGTTCTCGTGGTGGTGAACTTGCGCAACTGGCAGAGCCTTTTATCAAGGCAGCCGTGTTGGTTAAGCAAGCATACCCAGACATTAAGCTGGTTACTCCGGTTGTCAATGAAGCAAGGCGAAAACAGTTTACCGATGCATTACAACAATTTGCTCCAGATTTAGCCATTCACCTTGTTGATGGTAAATCGCGTGAAGTCATGGCAGCAGCAGATTGTATTTTATTGGCATCAGGCACAGCTACCTTAGAAGCGATGCTAGTTAAACGCCCTATGGTGGTTTCGTATCGTGTGAGCCCAATCACCTATGCGATTGCTATTCGTATGATGATGATTAAGAACTACTCGCTTCCCAATTTATTGGCAAACGAAACAATTGTGCCTGAGTTGATGCAAGCTAATTGCCAACCCCAACTTATTGCAGATGCGATAATTGATCAGCTTAATAAAGATTTTGCACCGTTAAATGCCCGTTTTGAGCAACTGCATCAATTGCTTAAATGTAATGCCAGTGAACGCGCCGCCGATGCCGTAGATGCTTTACTCGCAACGCAATAAGCATTAAGGAATTGATTAATGATCCTAAACACGCTCCCTGTAGTAATAAAAAACATCACACCAGAGCAAGTAGTGATAATAACAGATGGTATTGTTGCTGGCGTTGACGAAGTCGGGCGTGGACCACTGGTTGGGGATGTCGTGACCGCTGCAGTGATTTTAGATCCTAACAAACCGATTGCAGGCTTAAATGACTCTAAAAAGCTCAGTGAAAAACGCCGTAATGCGTTATATCACGATATTATCAACAATGCGCTCAGTGTAAGTGTTGGCCGTGCTAGCCCTGCAGAAATTGATGAGCTAAATATTTTGCATGCCACCATGTTAGCCATGCAACGTGCGGTTGCTGGGTTAACTATTCAGCCCAAACGTGTGTTAGTTGATGGCAATCGTGTACCTGATTTTGGTATTGCCAGTCATGCGGTGATTAAAGGTGATGGTTTAGTGGACGCCATAAGCGCTGCATCCATTATTGCTAAAGTGACCCGTGATGCTGAAATGGCTATCTTAGACAGCCAATATCCTCAATATGGCTTTGCTAAACATAAAGGTTATCCGACAAAAGCGCATTTTGAAGCCCTGGCATTGCACGGTGTGTTGGCTGAGCATCGTAAAAGTTTTAAACCTGTGGCTGAGCGTATGTTGCTCCAAGACAAATAAACATTCCCTTATAGCCTAGTTTTCGTTGGCGAAACTAGGTTAGTTTGATAGTCTAAATCCTGCTTTTTCATGTTATTACATTCATCTTTTTCGAAGAATAATTAATCTATGTCCGATCCTCGTTTTGTTCATTTGCGCGTCCACAGTGATTTTTCAATGTCAGATGGCGTTGCCAAAGTGAAACCTATTATTGCCACCGCCGAAAGCATGGGAATGGCAGCAATAGCGTTAACCGATCAAAACAACTTTTGTGGTCTGGTTAAGTTTTATGGTGGCTGTCATGGTGCAGGGATTAAACCGATTGTCGGTGCAGATTTTTGGGTACAAACACCAGGGTTTGATAAAGAGTTTTGCGCATTAACCATTATTGCAATGGACAATGAAGGCTACCAAAATCTGACTCAGTTAATCAGTGAAGCCTATTTGCGTGGGCAGATCGATGGCCGGGTGGTGATTGATCAAGAGTGGCTGGTTAAGTTTAATCGTGGTTTAATTATTTTGTCGGGTGCCAAAGAAGGCGATGTAGGTAAAGCGTTATTAAAAGGCAACCAAAATCAAGTTGACTCTTTAGTGAGTTTTTACCAGCAACACTTTAATGACCGCTACTATTTAGAATTAATCCGAACGGGCCGGGCCGACGAAGAGCGTTACCTGCACATGGCGGTTGAGCTTGCATCAAGTCGAGGCCTACCTGTTGTTGCCACTAATCAGGTTGTTTTTTTAAAAGCAGACGATTTTGAAGCCCACGAAATCCGGGTCGCAATTCATGATGGCTTTACCTTAGCCGACCCTCGTCGCCCAAAAAAATACAGCGATCAGCAATATCTTCGCACTGAAGATGAAATGATAGCCTTGTTTGCTGATATTCCATCAGCAATTCAAAATACCGTTGAAATAGCCAAACGTTGTAACGTGACGATTCGATTACACGAGTATTTTTTGCCGAATTTCCCAACGGGTGATCTGTCGATTGAGGACTTTCTTGTTGAAGTGTCTCGCAAAGGCTTAGAAGAACGCTTGGAGTTTCTGTTTCCTGACCCTCAAGTGCGCGCACAAAGACGTGGCGAGTACGACGAGCGTCTTGATATTGAACTCAAAGTCATCAACCAAATGGGTTTTCCGGGTTACTTCCTTATCGTGATGGAATTTATCCAATGGGGTAAAGACAACGGCATTCCGGTTGGGCCAGGACGTGGTTCTGGTGCTGGGTCATTGGTTGCGTACGCCCTTAAAATTACCGACTTAGATCCACTTGAATACGATTTACTGTTTGAACGATTCCTCAACCCTGAGCGGGTATCCATGCCCGACTTTGACGTCGATTTTTGTATGGATCGTCGTGATGAAGTTATCGACCACGTTGCTGAATTATATGGCCGTGAAGCGGTATCACAGATTATTACTTTCGGTACCATGGCGGCAAAAGCGGTAGTACGCGATGTAGGCCGTGTTTTAGGGCATCCCTATGGATTTGTTGACAGGTTAACCAAGATGATCCCAGCAGAGCCTGGGATGACGCTTGCCAAAGCATTTGAAGTGGAGCCTGCATTACCAGAAGCTTATGAAGCAGATGAAGATGTAAAAGAGCTTATTGATATGTGTCGCCGCTTAGAAGGGGTAACACGTAACGCCGGTAAACACGCCGGTGGTGTGGTAATTGCTCCCACACGTATTACTGACTTTGCACCATTATATTGCGATGCAGAAGGGCTAAACCCGGTTACTCAGTTTGATAAAAATGACGTAGAAACCGCAGGTTTAGTTAAATTCGACTTTTTGGGCTTACGGACCTTAACCATTATTGACTGGGCACTGCAGATGATTAATCCGCGCCTGATTAAAGAAGGTAAAGAACCTGTTCGCATTGAAGCCATTTCATTAACCGATCCAGCTTGTTTTAGATTACTACAACGCTACGAAACCACCGCGGTATTTCAGCTTGAATCCCGTGGTATGAAAGACCTCATTAAGCGCCTACAACCCGACTGTTTTGAAGACATGATTGCACTGGTAGCACTGTTTCGCCCTGGGCCGCTACAGTCAGGCATGGTTGATAACTTTATCGAACGTAAACACGGCCGCGAGGTAGTGTCTTACCCTGATTCGCAATACCAACACGAATCGTTAAAAGAGCTGTTGTCGCCCACCTACGGCATTATTTTGTATCAAGAGCAGGTGATGCAGATTGCTCAGGTACTTTCTGGTTATACTCTAGGCGGCGCGGACATGCTGCGCCGAGCTATGGGTAAAAAGAAACCTGAGGAGATGGCTAAACAGCGCAGTATTTTTAAAGAGGGCGCGATTAACAACGGCGTTGATGGCGAGTTGTCGATGAAAATCTTCGACTTGGTTGAAAAGTTTGCCGGTTACGGTTTTAACAAGTCGCATTCAGCCGCTTATGCTTTAGTGTCCTATCAAACGTTATGGCTTAAAACTCACTACCCAGCGCAATTTATGGCCGCGGTAATGTCTGCCGATATGGACAACACAGACAAAATCGTCACCCTGGTGGATGAATGTGAGCGCATGGGCTTACCGCTTATTCCGCCCGATGTGAACAAAGGTTTGTTTAAATTTACCGTAGATGACGATTTGAATATTGTTTACGGCATTGGCGCCATTAAAGGCGTAGGTGAAGGCCCGGTAGAGTCTATATTAGAAGCGCGTAAAAACGGCCCATTTGTCGATCTTTTCGATTTTTGTGCCCGTGTAGACTTAAAAAAACTCAACAAACGCGTCATCGAGAAACTCATTTTAGCAGGGGCGTTAGACACCCTAGGGCCTCATCGTGCATCAATGATGGCTACCTTACCAGAAGCCATCAGCGCAGCAGCGCAGCACGCAAAAGCCGAAGCCATTGGCCAACACGATATGTTTGGTTTACTCAATAGCGAACCAGAAGACAGCAAGCAAAATTTTGTGCAGTGTACGCCATGGCCAGACAAAATTTGGTTAGAAGGCGAGCGTGAAACCTTAGGGCTGTATTTAACTGGACACCCGATTAACCAGTACTTAAAAGAGCTTAAGCAGTACACCAACGGCCGTTTAAAAGACATACATCCAACCGAGCGTGGCAAAACCGTTAAGGCCGCTGGGCTGGTTGTCGCAACCCGAGTGATGATCACCAAGCGTGGTTCTAAAATGGGCTTAGTGACGCTCGATGATAAAAGTGCCCGATTAGAAATCATGTTGTTTACCGAGCCGTTTGAAAAGTTTGGACATTTACTTGAAAAAGATCGCATTTTAATTTGCGAAGGTGATGTCAGCTTTGATGATTTCTCTGGCGGCAACCGCATGAATGCCCGTAATGTGATTGAGATTGGCGAAGCCCGAAGCCACTTTGCGCGCGCAGTTGAAATTAATGTTCAAGGCAATGAAGTGACGCCTGAATGGCTTGAACAATTTGAGCAAACCTTAACGCCATGGCGAAATGGCGCTGTGCCAGTAGTTATCAATTATGTTAAACCAGAAGCCAGTGGCAAAATTACCCTAGGCGATGAATGGCGAGTCAATCCAAGTGACGAGCTTATGCTAGCGTTAGAGAGTATGCTTGGTTCTAATAACGTTAAAATTACGTTTAATTAAGGTACGTTATGACAGCAGAACAGCTTTTATTGTTATTGGAACAGGCCGTTTTGCCACTCTATCCTCAAGGCATTTCTCAGGGGCAACAACAGCCTAAGTTAGTGTTAGCTTACAGTGGCGGTGTTGACTCAGAGGTTTTAGCCTTCGGGCTAAGTCGTTTTAGTCATCAATACCCGCACATTGCCTGTTTGCTTATTCATGTTCATCATGGCCTTAGTGACAATGCCAACATTTGGGTGCAACATTGCATTGCCCGTGCAAGCCATTATCAACTGCCAATACAAATAGAACGCGTTAATGTTGAAAAAGGCGCTAGACAAAGTTTAGAGGCTAAAGCGCGTGAGGCGCGTTATCAAGCATTTGATCGCTATCTTAATCCGGGTGATATTTTACTCACCGCACACCATCAAGACGATCAACTCGAAACCTTATTGCTTGCGTTAAAGCGAGGTCAGGGCCCAAAAGGCTTAGCTGCAATGGGGGCGCTGCAAACTTACAAGCAAGCTTGGTTAGTGAGGCCGTTATTAGACATAAGTCGCGATCAAATTGAGCAATTTGCAGCCCAAAAGCAGTTAGTTCATATTGAAGATGAAAGTAACCAAGACGACAGCTTTGATAGAAACTTTTTACGCCTTGATATTATTCCACGCCTAAAACAACGTTGGCCCGGCATTGCCACTACCGCGGCCCGCAGCGCGGCATTATGTGCAGAGCAACAACAGGTGATAGACAATGAAGTGAGTCATCGCTTACCTCAGTGGTTAATACAGCCAACTGATCCCAAGGCGCTAGTAACCGAATCCACCGGGTTTGTATTAGCAGGCTTTGCACAATTAACGCCCGCCTGGCAGGCATTGCTGTTTCGTGGGTATTTAAGTTATTGCGACGTGAGTTTACCGTCACAATCACAATTGCAGCAAATACTGTCGCAACTGCTTGAGGCAAAAGATGATGCTAATGTGGCAATTCAATGGGGCGACTTTCAAATTAAGCGTTTTGCCGGTATAGCCTACGTACTCAGTAACTCAGCGCTTGAGCCATTACCTGTCAACGCGTTGCAACACGATATTCGTGCGGTACTGTTAGGCGAGCAAAATCAAGCCTCAGGCAGAGTAGGGCAACTGGCATTTGTAGTGCAAAAACAGATGCAGGCGCAGATGCAACAGGGCGTTTCAACATCTTCATTTCCTTTACTTGCTTTGCCAATTGAGCATGTACAAGTCACGGTAAAGTTTGGCGCAGCTGGCTCAATTAAATGCCTGCCACAGTTTGCGTCAACGCAGCGCAGCAAACCACGTGAGCTTAAAAAATTGTGGCAGGAATGCCATATTCCGCCTTGGCGTCGCCAGCAAATACCATTAATTTTTTACGGTGATGTGTTAGTTGCCGCCATTGGATTATGGATAGACCAACGCTATCTTGCAGCCCCTGGGCAAGCTGGGCTTAGCTTGCCGCTGTTGAATAGCTAAAGCGTGTCGATCGTCGTAATACGTTTACAATTATTTTTAATATTTAACAAAGGATGTTGTCTATGAATACCTTTCGTTTATTAGCGCTGTTTGGTGTGTTGTTACTGCCAAACGTGAACGCTACCCCCTTTCAATTTGATGAAAAAACCTACCGCCAAGATGTAGAAACCCTCGCCAGTGATAAATTTGAAGGCCGGGGGCCTTTGTCTCAGGGCGAGACACTGACCGTTGAATATTTAGAAAAAGCATACAAAGCTATAGGACTCAAACCGGGCTTTGGTGACAGTTACCGTCAAGCCGTGCCTATGGCTAAAATTACGGCCGATCAAACCATGCAGCTAACCATTCCAGATGTGGTGTTTAATAATGGTCGCGATTTTACCGCCCGCACCGAACAAATTCAGCCACAAGTGTCATTAGATAACAGCGATATTGTATTTGTGGGTTACGGAATTAATGCCCCAGAATACCAATGGAACGATTACGCTAACATCGACGTAAAAGACAAAACCGTCATCGTATTAGTTAACGACCCAGGCTTTGCCACACAAGACCCAAACGTGTTTAAGGGTAATGCCATGACTTATTATGGCCGCTGGACCTACAAATACGAAGAAGCCGCAAGGCAGGGCGCCAAAGCCGTGTTTATTGTGCACGAAACCGCGCCAGCGGCTTATGGCTGGAACGTGGTTGAAAACAGCAACACCAATACCAAATACACTTTGGTAGATGATCAAAATAATCAATCACACATCGGTGTAATGGGCTGGATACAACACAGTACAGCACAAACGGTGTTCCAAAAAGCCGGCCTTGACTTTGATAAAGTTAAACTGACTGCTGCCAAGGCTGGTTTTAAAGCCATTGCGCTCAACCTTAAAGCGAATTTAGTGGTAAAAAACACCATTGAACTTGCTACATCTTATAACGTTGCAGGCTTGCTACCGGGTACGAGCCAATCAGATGAATGGCTCGTGATGCACGCCCATTGGGACCACTTAGGCAAAACCGTTCAAGACGGTAAAACGGTTATTTTAAACGGTGCCGTCGACAATGCCTCAGGTGTTGCAGGCGTCATGCAGTTAGCGCGTCATTTTAACGCGCAAGATAAAGCCCCTAAACGCTCTATTCTATTTACAGCCTTTACAGCAGAAGAAACAGGCCTCATTGGCGCACAATACTTTGCTTCTAATCCTCCTGTGCCCACAAAGCAATTGGTGTCATTTTTAAACATCGATGGCATGAATGTCGGTAAAGGTGTTGATTACATCCTGCGTTATGGTCATGGTGTATCTCAACTTGAGACGTATTTAGATGCTGCCGCCAAAGCACAAGGGCGCACAGTTAAAGCTGATCCTCGTCCACAAAACGGCCTTATGTTCCGCTCAGACCATTTTGCCTTAGCACAACAAGGAGTCCCTGGATTATTGTTTATGAGTTTAGGCGATACCGACCCAGACTATATCGCGCATAAATATCATCAAGGTGCTGACGATTATGACGCCAACTGGCATTTAGGTGGGGTAAAACAAGATCTTGCTTTAATCAGCGACATCATTGAAAAACTTGCCAATAACAACGACTGGCCAAAATGGCTAGAAGAGTCAGACTTTAAAAAGCTCAGAGCACAAGACGGTAAATAGTGTTGCTAGTTTAAGAAAGAGAGGAGGCGGAAGTCTCCTTTTTATTAGTTATGACATACGGTTACTAACGTCGTAGCGCTTCACCCAGCTCCTGACTGCATTTTAACAGGCTTACAAATGTCGGATAGCTATCCAGTTGCAGCTAGTCTCTCACCTTTATGTGGTGTGTACTGTGTATAAAAACAGTTGTAATGGTTTTTTTGCGTATTTTTAAGTTTAATCGGTTGATAAGTAAACTAAAGTAGTACGAGTAATAATTCACGAACCCCCTAATGCATTGATATTAATGTCTTTTAATTTATTTTCGATTATTGGGTCCACTTTTAACGCGCAAGCTCGCTTTTATGTGTCACTGGCGTTAAATAAAACTGCTTTACATCAATAAGATAGTAAATGTAGGATGATATTAATCAATAACTTAAACGGCCGACTTTAAATTTATTTGGCCGTTCAATAAGCTGTTAACACTCAAGGAGAGAATGTGCCTTTATACAAGTATTTGACACCTGAGAATACGTTGAGGGTTTTGGATGGGAGTGTCAGATTTACTCAACCAGGGGCTTTTAATGACCCGTTTGAAATGGTTCCGGAATTACATGTTCCGGAAGATTTCGAATCCAAAGATATCTCAATCAGCTTTGACGTCCTTGCACCAAGAAGGCAGACAAGTGTTGGAGAATTGCCAATTGACTTTGAGTCTGACCATTGCAATGACATCAACTCCAGAAAGATTTTAAGCTCGCTGAATCAGTCTGTTGGTATTCTATGCTTATCTAAAAATGAATCATCTCTTTTAATGTGGTCACATTATGCAGATGAGTATTCAGGAGCTGTTATTGAGTTTGACGAGGAACATGAATTTTTCACGGGCCTATTTGATATAGAGTATCGAGAGAAAAGACCTAAAAAGGACATTAGTTCTTATTTAAGTGGTGAATCTCCAATTCCTATAGCAGAGCTTTGTGTAAAGCCTAAAGATTGGAAATATGAGCAAGAATATAGAATTGTTAGAAATCTCTCTGATTGCAAAAAGGTTGGTGATTATAACGGCTTTCCGGTTTATGTAATGGATGTACCAATGGATGCGATCAAGTCAATCACCCTTGGCGAAAGAATGCCTTTAGAGAAGCAAAGAGAGGTTTGGAACAAAATCAAGAATACAAAGATTGCATTAAATCTGGCTGCTATCGCCAACTGGGGCTACGAGTTTAGAAAAGAACCAATTAAGTATAATCTTCCTGCTTCTGAAATGAGTCCTTTGATAAGTCCGAGAACAGCTCATATATTTTCTGAACTCGAAAATGAGTTCGGTGAAATAGCTCGATGGATGATCAAAGAGCATAAGTTGAGCGATATTGCTAACCATACATTGTAAAGTGTTAACAAGCGCAAGCAGTCGGAAAATTTACTCGCTAGAGCTCATAAATTTCCGCTGTTGCGGGCGTTATAACTTCAAGGTAACTATGCTACTAGAATGCTTTTTGGAAAATAATTTCGAACAGTTAATTGTTTGGATAGATAGTGATGAGCTCAACTATTTGTGGGGTGGCCCTGCTTATCAATTTCCATTGACAGCGGATCAGATTCAAGAGCATTATACTAAGCCCGAAGTACATCCTTTTATGTTTACAGTTAACGGTAAGCCAGCGGGTTTTGTAGAACTTTACCAAGTCTCTGACAGTGAATGTCGAATTTGTAGAGTGTTTATTTCTCCCACTTTTCGTGGTAAAAATCTCGGCACAGAAATGCTCAAATTGTTAGTTATGAAAGCTAAAGAGCAGTATAAGTGTCAGTTACTTACTTTAGGAGTTTTTAGTCACAATCAGGCGGCTATTTTATGTTATGAAAAACTTGGGTTTATATCCTTTACCGTTGAGAAAAATAGTAGGGAATTTAATGGTGAAAGTTGGGACTTAATACGTATGCAAAAAAAGTTATAACACATATGAGCCTTCCGCCAGTCAATAGGCGCGCCTAACTTATTTGACTGCTTTTGCTGTCAAATTAAAATCAATCAACAAATTCATCTACTTCGTCTGTCATTTAGCTGTCAAATCATCGTTTACAGCAAACACATATAGAGGCTCTCTTAGTGCGATCTTATCGCTGCCTGACGCTTTTCATTACTTTGAAATGTCAGGGGCACTAGACATTTATCGGTTAACCCTAAGATGGCACTATTCACGTCAGAGGTGCTTTTTGCACAGTTAGTTTCAGGCTCATTTAGGGTGTAAACGACTTTGTTGATTGTATTCATTAATGCGCGCCAATAAGGTGTCTAATCATGGCGATGTAGCTTAAATAGCATTTGGCATAGTGATGATGGTGAGAAGTCATTGCTTCATTAGCCTTTGTGCACAGTTAGTTTCAAATTTAGTTGGGTCAGAAATTTAGTTGCTTTTGTTTAAAACGTGTTTTGTTTTCTTGAAAATATTCAAATTCAACTCTGAACTTGAGGCCGTTGAAGAAAATAGCGTGAAGTTCACATGGATGTGAGCTTAGCTTTCGCGGTACAGGGTGTACCATCGGAAGCGTTAGCATTTTCATTCTTTACCATAAAGAGGTGGCCGAAGAACACCAAAACGAAGTTAAAAGCAGGATCTGACCACGTCGCGAAATTATCGCAGCTATCGTTTGGTAACAAGAATGATAATTTTGATGTGGCGGCTGGGCCAATTCTTTTATAAAGAGTAAAGAGGGAACCGCCGTTGGTTTCCTCTTGGACTGGTGTGGGCGAAGCGCCACGACGTTGCTGGCCGCAGGCCATTAGTACAAAAGTACAAAAGTACAAAGCTAACACCTGGATCCCGGCTCAAAAACATTGCCGGGAAGACAAATATAAACTGACAGACTCATTTAGATATCTTGAATCAAAGTAACGTGTATTGATAATCTGGTGGGCGAAGCGCCACGACGTTAGTGGCCGCAGGCCATAAAAAGCTTAACCATCTTTTGCCAAAGATGACTCAACCACTAAACAAGACACCAATTTCTGCTTTCCATATTGCATCACTTTGGTAAGCTCTGCCTGACTGATGGGCACGTAAGCGGCATTAATGGCATCTTTTTGCGCGACAACAAATGGGTCGTGGATAAACATAAACTGCTCGTTATAGCCACTCAATACCACCCAATGTGGGCCTTTTTCACCATTAAAACGATAGGTGCTGATCATTAACAGCACCACATATCCTTGGTCAATCCACTGCTTTAATTGCACTATATTGGGTGAGGAATTGTGTATCTCTACACCATGCGAAGCCAATTGCTGGCAAAAATCATGATGTACTAAAGTGATCACCGCCTTTTTGTTTTTATCACGTACACTGTCGATAAATGGTATCGACGAAGATTGGCTATAAACCCTTATCTGTAGTCCGCGGTTTATCGCGGCTAATGCTAAGCCATGTACACTGCACCCGCCATGACCACTGGTCATAAATATGGTAGTGGCTTCGCGCCAAATACTTAACTCATCGACTCGGCTAGGCCGATAGTTTGGCTTAACAGCATTGATTGCCATCATTAAACACGCTGCGCCGCAAGTAAAGGGCGTGGTTTGCACATACAAAGGCATCTTAATAACCTTGCTTGGTCCTGGTGGGTCTAGGCGTTTATGCATTCGCACGCCATCAGCCAGGTCATCGTAATAATGCACTAAGGTTTTTAATACCTTATAACCCATTTTTACATAAAGATTTTTAGCGGCGATATTGTCGTTTCTCACTTCGAGGCGTAATGTAATAAACCCGCGTTCGACCACAATTTTCTCGCAATGAGTGACAAGTTCAAAGGCAATGTTTTGGCCTCTAAACTCGGATGCAACAGCGATAGAGTAGAGTCTTGCTAGGCGAGTACCACGATGAAATAACACCAATGCGTAGCCTGCAAGAGTACCGTCTATTTCTGCAACGAGTAAGCAGTCTAGCGGCGAATTGATAAAACGCTTCATTTGTCGAGCATTGATTTTATCGCCGCTAAATGCATTGTTTTCGATGTTGATGAGTTGCGATAAATCGTTAGAAATAGCTTGGCGAAGCAGCATGAGTCGGCTCGAATTGGCAAACATGATGGTGGTTAATTTACGCGCTAAATTGCATAAGAGGCAATAGATTTTTATGGCTCAGTTTTTAATTGTTACCGACGATATCGATGATTGGCGGCCTTACTTGCCAAGTGACAACCTTGTCACGGTTCATGACTACCTTGAGATGGGAGCATTTGCAGATCAAAATGCAATGCAAGTGATTAACCTGTGTCGTCGTTACGATTACTTGAGTACAGGATATTATTGTTCACTGATGGCGGAGGCGCGTGGTCATAGAGTCATTCCTAAAGTAATGACCATTAATGATTTATCTCAAGACCGTTTTTTTAGCCTGCCACAAGCAGGGTTAGATAAATTGCCTGCCAGTGTGACTGACATTGCGATGAAAGTGTATTTTGGCTATTGCGATAATCCTGCATTAGATAAAATTGCTCGTAAAATTTTTGAACGTTTTACTGTGCCAGTGTTGCAAGTCAATTTACTTAATATTTCTGGCCGATGGCAGGTTGAAGTTATTGAACCAGTGGCTTTTCAAGACTTATGTGAGTCAGAGCAAGACTTATTTGCTAAATACCTTGAAGTGTTTTCTCAAAAAGTATGGCGAGCGCCTAAACCTTTTAAGCGATATCGATATGAAATAGCCATGCTAGTCGACAATAATGAAAAAATGCCCCCCTCAGATAAAGCCGCGTTGAAACTGTTTACAAAAGCCGCTAGTCGGATTGGCATGGATTTAGTGCAAATTGGTAAACATGATTTATCTAGACTAAGTGAGTTTGACGGTTTGTTTATTCGCTCAACCACCAACATCAGTAACTTTACCTATCGGTTTGCCAAAGCCGCTGAGCAATTAGGTTTAGTGGTGATGGATGACCCTGAATCGATAATGAAATGCACTAATAAAGTGTTTTTAACTGAATTACTTTATAAACACAAAGTGCCTGTCCCAAAGAGTATTATATTTAAAGCATCTGATAAAAATTGGGCTGACAAAGTCATCGATGCAATTGGTTTACCTATCGTACTTAAAGTGCCCGATGGTGCATTCTCACTTGGGGTTGTTAAGGTTAAAGACCGCGCTATGCTAATAGAGCAGGCTGAACAGATTTTTAAGCACAGCGCATTAATTTTGGCACAAGCTTTTATGCCAACCGACTATGACTGGCGCATCGGCGTGTTAAATCGCCAACCTATTTATGCTTGCCGTTATTTTATGAGCCGTGGTCATTGGCAGATTTATCAGCACCACCAGAGTGGTCGTGTGAGTAGTGGCGACTTTGACTGTATCGATTTAAAAATGGTACCGCACAATATTGTCGACGCAGCGGTAAAAGCATCAAATCTGATTGGAGCAGGTTTGTATGGCGTAGATTTAAAAGAAATCGATGGCAAAGCGTTTGTGATTGAGGTCAATGATAACCCGAGTATTGATCACGGTGTTGAAGATTTATTTTTAGGTGACTTAGTTTACGATCGGGTGATGACTGAATTTTTAAGGCGAATTCAATTACGTGGTCTGTAGTGAGGTTGATTTAAAGTTTAATATCTTAATGAGCCTCAATACAGGACAAAAGCCGGAAAAAGCCCTTATTCTAATTGACTAAGGGCTTTGTGCTCATTAATTAGTTGTCTATCCAAACCAACGCTATGGTGCTAGTACCTGCGTGATTTTTTAACCTGCATTTTTAACCTTCACTAATGCGATAACAATTGCGCCCAGCTGCTTTGGCTGCATACATGGCTTTATCGGCACGGTCGTACAAGTTGTCTGCATGTTGCTCTGGTATCGCCTCTGCAATACCCAAACTGCATTGTATATCGTATTCGGTTAATTGGGCATGTTTTGGCATCATATCAATAATACGCTGGCAAACAATTTCAGCCGCTTGCGTGTCGCCTTGAGCAATAATAACAAACTCATCACCGCCAACTCTAAAAGCCTGGTCGGTATTGCGGATCGCTTCATTAATGAGTTCGGCAAATTCAACTAATACATAATCACCTGCTTTGTGACCATAGATATCATTAAGTTGTTTAAACTTGTCTAGATCTATTACCACTAAAGACACTTTACCTTGGTGACGGTTAGCACGTGCTAATGCTGTACTGATCGCTTGGGTATAATAATAGCGATTACCCAGACCCGTCAGTGAGTCAAACATGGCTTGCTTAGACATGTTTTGATACTTGATCGCATTACTTAGCGGCTGGATCAATATCGCTTCTAACCGGTTTAACGTTGCCGTTTGCGTTTTGCTTAGCGGCATGGCTAATTGGTAAGTCATGTTAAATTGGTCTTGTTTATCTGCAATAGTGCGTTGCAGTTCAATACCGTAATGACGTCCCCAGACAAACTTTTGTTTTTCTAGGGTCAACTGCAATCCTTTAACCGGCAACTGTTGTCCTAGTATTTTGCCGAAACAGGCAAAAACTGTCCTAGGATCTAAACTTCCATGTAGTTGTTGAATCACTTGAACAAGATCGAGTTCTAAGTCCATGTTCAAGTAAGCGTCTGAACGGTACCAGTAGTCTTCAGGATACAGCTCTGATGTAGATGCGAAATCCATTGTGTTTGCTCCAGTACGTAACAACTAATTACTCTGTTTATAGCAATATTCGTGCCTATGAAAAAAATTCTATAGTTATTAGTTGCTTGATGATTTACTGTAGAGATTAGATATTCGTAAATTCCCTATCGACATTTTTTTGACAAGGAGCCTATACCGTAATGGAACACAGCATTTTTATTCATATTCTTTCAATGCTTGTGATTGCGATTGTGGCGATTGCATTGCTTAGACGAGTTGGTTTGCCGGCTATTTTGGCTTATTTGTTAACTGGCGTGGTGAGTGGACCTAGTGGTTTTCATTGGTTTACCCAGTTACAAATGCAGTCTGTGGCCGAGCTAGGCGTAGTGTTGCTGATGTTCACACTCGGGCTTGAGTTTTCAGTACCTAGGCTGTGGGCGATGCGCCGTACCGTGTTTGGTTTAGGCAGTGCGCAAATGATTATCACTGCCTTTGTGGCAGGTGCAATAGCCATGCTTATTGGCCAGGATTTAGTGGCTGCAGTGGTGATTGGCTCAGCAATTGCCTTGTCGTCAACTGCGATTGTGCTCAAACTCCTAAATGAACAAAACTGGTTGCGCCGACGTCACGGCGAGCTGTCAGTCAGTGTATTGCTATTTCAAGATTTAGCTGTGGTGCCTTTACTTATTTTAATGCCGTTACTGGCCAATGATGGTACCCAAATGAGTTTTAACGGCATCGCTTGGGGCTTGCTCACCGGGATTTTGGCCTTTTTAGGCTTAATGTCATTTGGCAAATGGATTTTACCGCGAATATTTGATGAAGTTGCGCGTTCGCGTTCAAATGAGTTATTCGTATTGTCTACTTTGGTTGTGGCGTTAGTGACGGGTGCATTTACTCAGTGGCTTGGTTTGTCGATGGCATTAGGCGCATTTATCGCCGGTATGTTGTTAGGTGAAAGTCAATACCGTAGACAGTTAGAAGCCGATATTAGGCCGTTTCGCGATTTGCTTATGGGGCTGTTTTTTATCTCGATAGGCATGTTGCTCGATTTTAATTTAGTAATGCAGTACTGGTGGCAAGTGCTGTTGCTTTTGTTCGCCGTGGTGATAACTAAGATTTTAATTGTTCATGGCATTCTTAAATTAGCAGGTGAAAACAGTAAAATCTCACTCAGCACAGCCATTAGTCTTGGGCAGGTGGGAGAGTTTAGTTTTGTATTGCTCGCCCTTGCAGTGAACTATCAATTACTTGAAACCGAAGTCAGTACAGTGTTGGTTGCCGTTGCCGTGCTTTCTATGTCAATTGCACCCTGGTTAATTCGCCACAGTGTCGATATTGCTAAAAAGATCAGCGGTAGCAATAAAAAACCAGAGTCTGAACCGATTGACATTGTATTGCCCAACACAGACGAAAGCGATTTAGTCTTGATTTTAGGTTACGGACGCGTTGGACAAACTATTGCCCGTTTTTTAAAAACAGAAGCGGTACCGTATTTAGTGTTAGACATCGACCCTACTAGGGTGACCGAAGCAAGAGCCGCAGGCGAGAACATTCATTTTGGCGATGCCTGTAGAATGGCATTGTTGAAAAAAATGGGGATTCGCCAGGCCAGCCTTGTCGTGGTGACGTTTTGCGAGCCAAGGCAATCAGAAGAATGTTTAGCCGTTGCACGCAAATTAGCACCCGATGTGAAAATTTTAGTGCGCACTCGCGATGATGCTAATTTACATGAGCTTAAAGAGGCAGGAGCAACCCAAGTGATCCCTGAGTCTTTAGAGGGTAGCTTAATGTTGGTGTCGCAAGTGTTATTTAAATGCGGAGTACCGTTAGCGCGGATTATTAAGCGCTTAGAGTCAGAGCGTCGTAATCATTACCAATATTTACACGGCTTTTTTTCAGGCACCGAAACCGACTTTACGCTCGATTTATTGCATGCTGTATCATTGGCCGCTAGTGCGAGTGCTGTTGGGAAAACCGTTGCCGATATTCCCTGGCAAACTCTTGATGTAGAGCTTCGCGCCGTGCGTCGTCGCGGCGAAGAAATTGACCCTCCGCCACCAGAGTGGATATTAAGACGCAATGATATTTTAATGTTGGTGGGCAAACCGCGCAGCATTGAAAAAGCAGAAGAATATTTACTGCAAGGCTAAATCGATGGATTAACGCTAACTGATTATTCCATCAGCACAAGAATGCTCACTTATTTCCCTGATTGGTATAACTGAACATTGAACATGACTGTGATGAGCCTGATATTCAATCACTGTTATTAAATGGGCTTAATGTTCACTTGATGCGTATATTTTTTATGTGCAAGCTAATTAACTCGATTGGGGGCCATTGTCATTGGGCTAAAAATTGAAATACGGCCCATAAACACAATTTCGCTTAAGTGATAACCACTTGATATGGTTTTTATGACTGTGAAATGAACTTGGTGTGACTCTATTTGTCTTAGTGTTTGTATTGCTTGCCTTATTGATGATAACCATTCAATAAAATGTGTGACTCAGGTAATGTTATTGATTGTTTTTTAGCTGTGTGGGGATGTGATTTCTGTAATAAGGAGAGAGAATGCTGATAATGAGTTGGATAGCGTTAACCGCGATATCATTCGTTTTTTTTATTTATCGATTAAATGGCGTGACCCATCATATTTGTCATTACATTAAACGCAGTTACCCTAAGGTTTATGAAGAATGCGAGCGCATTGGCAGTAAAATGGGTGATGCTAAAAAAGGCACCGAGGTCATGTTGATGGAGTCGTTTAATACCGGTGATATCTCTCACCTAAACGATGCTAATTTACAGCAATTTCGGCAACAACTTACCCGATTAAAAGTCAGTCTTGCTATCTCGCCCTGGTTACTAATGGTTTTAATGGATGTGCTAAGTGGATACTGGTAACCGGCAGGTGGGTAATTGACCAAACTTGGTCGATTAATGACATAATCGAACGTCTATTTTTACCAACAAAAAGAACCATTTCTCGTTTTACGTTCCAAGTAAACCTTTCATCAACTTGTTTCGTATCAAGGTATTGCACCTTACGCTATGACTTTGCACTGACTATTGGCATCATTTTAAGCAAGATTTACCTGCAAATGTTAGGCAAATGCTAGATATTGCATGCTTTCTTCCATAGAATGGTAAGTTAACTTTTTATCAGCAGTGATGTTTTTTCTGCTCGGTTTTTATTAGGTATATTGATGTCGGCGAAACTGTTTAATCTTCCCATTAAGCTTTCATTAGAGATGATTGCGAAACTGTTTTCGGCCACGCAAATTCAAAAAGCACAAAACTACTTGATCCAGGGTCGAGTACTTGAAGTGACCGCCAGCAGCAACAACCATGATATCGAAGCTTATGTCGAAGGCTCAGCTGATGAGCCTTACCGTCAAGAAATCACCCTTGTTAATGTTAACCACAAAATTGTGATGCGCTCGCATTGTACTTGCCCAGTGCGCACCAATTGCAAACACGTTGCAGCAGCCATGCTGGCGCTAGTGGATAAAAAGCCGGTAGAAGAACAACGCATTCACCAGTGGTTACGCCAGCTTGACGATCAAAAATCGGCCAGTGAATATGACGATGATCAAGAAGAGAAAGACCGAATTATTTATGTATTATCCAATGATCCCAATGGGATTTTTGTCGAATTCAAACGCAGTAAACTCAACAAAAAAGGCCAGTATAATAAAGGCAGCAAGCTGGCGTTAACCGATATTCGTTATAGTATGCCTTGGTGGATTGACCCTGAAGATAAACAAATCATTAGCTTGTTATTGTCGTCAAATAACCAGGGATCAAAAATTTATATCGACGGTGAAATATCCTATTTAGCTTTAACCAAAATGCTCGCAGATCAAGTGTGCTTTTGGGAAGAAAATCGCACCCCGTTAACCTGGGCTAAATCCATTGCGCCAGAATTTATTTGGTGCGAGCTTGATAAAAAACACACGCAAATGCAAATGCGTATGCCCGGCCTTGAAAACTGGGAGTTTGTCGCCACCGAACCACCACTGTATGTTGAATTAGATTATTTACGTTTAGGTAAAATCGACACCGATTTATCGGCCAAAAAGCTCAGTTTATTACAACATATGCCGCCGGTCCCGTTGGCGCAAGTTGACCAAATTAGCCACAAAATGCTGCAACACTTTTCGCCAAAAACGGTGCCTGTGCCAAGTGAAATTGATTTTTGCGAAATCAACGATCCTTTAAAAACCAAATTGATTTTTACTCGCGAAATTTATGCCAATAATCCTGTATTACAGCCGGTTATTAGGGTAGAGCAGCACTATGGAGAGGTGAGTTTTAACGCATCCCTTAAACCTGAACGTATTAGCCTGGTTAAAAAAGGCAGTGTGCAATATCAAGTGCATCGCAATGTTGAACAAGAATTAGCCACATTACACGCGTTGACAGAAGCTGGCTTAGTGAGTTTTATTCCGAGTGAATATGCCAATCAACCTGAGTATTATTTAAGTGTGGGTTTGTTACCAGAGTCGATTTTTGAATGGTCTAATTTAACTGAAAATGGCCTCGATGCACTAACCGCACTGGGCGTTGAGATTCAGTTTGAAGATGACTTTGACTTAAACATTGTCGATGCACAGCTAGATGTAGATTTGGTTGATGATGACGAATCTGGCTGGTTTTCCCTGTCGTTGAGCGCCGATATAGACGGCCAAAATGTGCCTTTATTAGCCTTGGTCGCGCGCTGGTTACAACAAAATGGTGAGCCGGCAGATGACGATGAATTAATTCTCCCTGGGCCTAATGGCGGTTTTATTAAAATTAAAGCCAAAACCATTAAACCTTTGATTTCTATCATTCAAGAGTTGTTTAACCGCAACTCAGGCGACCAAATTGCCATACCGCGTAACCGAGCCCACATTCTTAATGATTTATCTGCCAGCGATGTACGCTTGCTTAATGGCGAGCGGGTACGTAATTTAGCCGCTAAATTAGCCGAGTTTAAAGGCGTTACGTCGGTTGAGTTACCAGCAGGTTTAAATGCCACATTGCGCGATTACCAAAAACAGGGTTTTGACTGGCTGTGTTTTTTAAAAGAATACCAACTTGGCGGGATTTTAGCCGATGACATGGGCCTGGGTAAAACCATTCAAACCTTGGCCTTTTTACTTAAAGCTAAGCAAGACGCCAAGACGCATCGCACCAGCTTAATTGTATGTCCAACCAGTTTGGTGGGTAACTGGCTTAAAGAAGCCAACAAATTTGCCCCGTCACTCAATGTGGTGGTTATTCATGGTAATAAACGCCAGCCATTGTTAGAGCAAATCGATGACTTTGATGTGGTGGTAACAACGTACCCGTTAATGCTGCGCGATGAAGCCATATATAGCGATTATGTATTTGACCATATCATTTTAGATGAAGCCCAGCAGATCAAAAACGCCCAGGCTAAAGTGACCCAGGTGATTAAAACCTTAAAGGGTCAATTTCGCTTATGTCTGTCTGGTACGCCGCTTGAAAACCATTTAGGCGAGCTTAAGTCATTGATGGATTTTTGCTTACCGGGCTTATTAGGGCAGCACACTTACTTTAATAAAGAGTTTCGTGGGCCGATTGAAAAGCAAGCCGATGTTGAAAAGTCAGTCTTGCTGAGTAAGCGTATTTCACCGTTTATGCTAAGGCGCACCAAAAAAGAGGTGGTGTCAGAACTGCCAGAGAAAACCGAGATTATCCAAACACTGGAGCTTGAGAAAGATCAGCGTAATTTGTATGAGTCTATCCGCTTAGTCATGGAGAAAAAACTGCGCGAGTTGTTTGCTAAAAAAGGGGTGTCGAGCAGTCATATTGAGTTTTTAGATGCATTATTAAAGTTACGCCAGGCCTGTTGCGATCCTCGCCTTGTTAAGCTTGAGCAAGCTCAACACGTGAAAGACAACGCCAAGCTCACTTGGTTAATTCAAAACCTGCCTGAAATGATTGAAGAGGGCCGTAAAATCCTTATTTTTAGTCAGTTCACCGGCATGCTGGCGTTGATTGAAGATGAACTTAAAACGCTAGAAATTAGTTACAGTAAATTAACCGGCCAGACACTCGACCGTCAACCTCAGATAGATGCATTTCAAGAGGGCGACAACTCGGTGTTTTTAATCAGCTTAAAAGCCGGTGGTACTGGGCTTAATTTAACGGCGGCAGATACGGTTATTCATTTCGACCCATGGTGGAACCCCGCAGCAGAGCGCCAGGCAACTGATCGAGCCCACCGCATTGGTCAGCTTAATCCGGTATTTGTGTATAAGCTAATTGCCCAGGGGACGGTCGAAGAAAAAATTCAAGAAATGCAGCAGCATAAACAAGGTTTAGCTGACAGTATTTTATCCGATGGCACTCAAGGCCCATGGCAAGGCAACGCCGAAGATTTATTGGCGCTGTTGAGTTAATCACCTGATTGACCTCAACGCTGGATAAGAGATGTATTGATAACGATATAAATCAATAGATTGACTAAAATCCACTGTCAAGCTTGTGATTTGTTTTGCTAACAAGGCGAATTAACGCGTCAATAGCTAGCCTATTGCAAGTTAATTCAACGCAGTGAGGAAGGCAAAGGACTGCTTGAAAGGCGTTTGTTATCCAGAGCTGAGGTTAATTGAGTAAACGCGAGTTAATTTGAGGTTACAACATTGCCTGCAATGTATTTTAAACGAGGCACTGGTGCACCCAGGACAAGACGTGGCAATCGTGCTACGCCTGCGCTGCACATGGACTATTTTGAGCAAGTGTTTGCCGAGCTTCGCCGTCATCCTGAAAAAATCGCCATTGTGAGACACAACATTGCGCAGTTTCAGGCGCAGCCTTTTTTGAAAAAAGGCTTACATACTGCCATTGACAGGTTGCTACTGGTGTTTGAAGACAATGATGATATTGAATTGCTTTACAGGCAGGTGATGAGCGACGATATTGGTCAGCGAGTAAGACGCTACCCGCTGATTTTTAAAGGCATAATATCGCCTACAGCCAATGCAGTAGATGAGCTGTAACTAGCCTTGCATCACCCTGTGAGCAAATTCACTTGGGCCTGCTAAAATAGCCCGACCAACCGCGACTAAATCCACTTGCTTGGTGGCTAAAATGGTTTCGATGTAATCCACGCTTTCAATACCGCCGACACCAATAACCGCCGCAGTGGTTTTGCCGGTTAACGGCGCGGCATCTTCAACCAAAAAGCCTTCGCCGCGTTTATCTTTAGGCCGATTCCAGCCGCCAATACCTGACGATACATTGAGTATTTCAACGCCAGCTGCCACTAACCATTGGCTCACTTGCGCCATGTCTGCATGAGATAAACCGCCAGGGTAGCCATCTTGGCCAGGAATGCGAGTCATCACCACTAACCTCGACGCCGCTTGTTTAATTTGAGTCACAATCTCAATTAATATTCTGGCGCGGTTTTCAAGCTTACCGCCGTAGATGTCTTTGCGCTGATTGGTTAAGGGTGATAACCACTGATTAATGCCGTAACCGTGGGCACAATGGATTTCAACTAAATCAAAACCGGCTTTGTCGGCACGTATTGCCGATGCTACAAAATCCTGTTGCCATTGCTTGATATCATCCATTGTCATAGCCCTTGGTGTAGGTAATACACGGTCGTATGCGGGCACAGTAATGCCAGATGGCCCCATAACATCAGCGCTTATGCCGGCACTGTCTTTGCCGCCGCAATGGGTAATTTGTAAACCGGTTTTCACGTCAGCCTTATGCAGCGTTGTAGCGATTTGGCTTAAGCCAACTAAACAAGCATTGTCATGTGCTCCAAGTTGATTAGGTTCACTACGACCAGCCAAATTCACATGACTGTACTCCACCATCACAAGGCCTGCGCCCGATTGGGCAAGGTGTTGATAATGCGCAATGGTGGCGGGAGTTGCTAAGCCATTTTCATCAGCGGTTTGTGATGCCATGGGCGGCACCACTATACGGTTTTTAAGGGTTAATCCGCTGGTTAAGGTTAACGGAGTAAAACGCAGTGCAGTCATTGAAAATCCTATATCGTAATGGCAACCCATATGCCTGCAAGCAACATAATGCTGCCAGCGGTGCGATTAATTATATTGGCCGCTTTGGTTGAGCTAAATACCCGTTTAGCACTTGATGCTAAGTATGCATAAGCAAGGTTTATTGAGCCAAAAGCGGCGGTGGCAATGGTTAAAATAATGGCAACATCGATTAAGCTTACTTTTGTCATGGGCACAAATGCAGGGAAAAAGCTCACATAAAAAATCAGCGCTTTGGGATTGCCTAAAGTGATCACAATGCCTGTGAATATGTTTTGGCTGATACTGACATTGGGCGGCTCAACGAGTTGAACGCCATGGGCGGTTGCACGCAGCATAGTTAAGCCGAGCCAGCATAAATACAAGGCACTGGCATATTTAATCAGTTCAAATGTGGGTCCCATCGTATTGGCGATGGCAGCCAACCCAAACAAAGCCAATAAGATATACAGAAAGTCGCCAAGCAGTACGCCAAGTGTTAACGCTGCGCCATGCTCAAAACCATTAGAGAATGAGCGTGACACCACCGCAAATACGGCAGGTCCGGGTACAATGGCCAAAATAACCATAGTAAAAAATAACGCGACAATGTGTTGGTAGGCCATGAGTGATCGTTAATTACGGTATTGGGATGTGAGTTTTATAAGGGCGATTATATCGTAAATTCATATAATACCATTTCCATTAATTATGTGACCAATCAGAGTCGCTCAGACTGTTCAGTTTGAGGCGCATTGTTGAAATAATGGTTATTCCCTTCTAAGGCAATGCAACAAAGAAATGGACTGTCTGAGCGTCTCCTGCAAGGCGGGTTTCTGTGCCTTCTATGCTGCTTAATAGTATTTTGACGTACGACTGCATGGATGCAGGAGGTAGAGCAACGCAGGAGCAGTTGCCGAGAGCAACTATGCCTACAATCCTATTACTTGCCTAGAAGGCACAGAATTCCCGCTGAATGACCAGATAATTAGTGGAATTGGTATAAAGTATGGCCAGATAGCATATCTATTATGTAATCCATTATGTCTGCTGACAGCCTTATAAATGTGTTACATTGTGTGATTATTCAAGCCTATAGCAATCTTTGTCGGGAGTGTTGTGCAGTTTATTTTATTAACCCATCCAAGAGAGCGACTTCGCATCACTAACACCGGCCAATTGGTGTTGCAAGTGTTAGGTGAACGCGCCCGTGTAATTGAGTGGCACCGTAAGCAGCCAGATCCTGCATTAATTGCCGCCATTGATGCAGGACTTGTAGGTTTAGTGTTTCCAACAGATGATGACACGCCACTTGTGAGCTCAAACTCTGCTGATAATGTTAAGGCATCTGCAAAGGAGTGTACGCCACCTTTTGAATATTTGCTGTTGATTGACGCCACCTGGCAAGAAGCACGTAAAATGTATAATCAAAGCCCATATCTTAAAAGCTTAATTAAAGTGGGTTTGCAGCCAACACACGCCTCAATTTATCCCCTAAGACGTAATCAACTCGAAGGTGGATTATGCACCGCAGAATGCGTGGCTTTATTGCTTGAACAAGCCGGAGAGCCTGAGTTGGCACAACAACTGACTGAACGCTTAATGGGGTTTATTGAGCGTTAGTTTCCCCTTTTATGAACCACCGCCTCGGCACGAAGTTATAACCCTAGCTTACTGAAAGTCGATAAATATATTTGCCGTTAGGCGGCCAGTTTGCGGGTTTGCATCGATGTCGGTTTTTGGGTCGACTAGGGTTGAATGCAATAAATTGCCGGGATAAATCACCAGACGGTTGGGTTTATATTCTACTTGATGATACAAGTCGTAGTGATCGTTGCTGGCAACGCAATAGCCTGGGTTTGACTGAGTGATGTAATCGACAAAAGGTTGCGCCTTGGCAAAATATTGCTCGATATTGTGGTTGTTTATTCGCTCAAAGCCGCTGCTTTTGTGCCTAAAGAATCCTGTGTTGCCATGGGGGGCGTCATTAAGATAATGCAAAATGGCAAAATAATACGGATTAGGGGTGTCAAAATGTGGCATGCATTGTAATGGAACAAGTGCTTGTGGTTGGGTATCGATAAGTGAAAATACGCATTGTTGCGGTTTTAAGCGCCGAGTTGTTGGGATGCGGTACACATCGTAAATCATTTGGAACACAGCATTGATCACATCGATAATATACTGCCTTGGTAGTGCGGTACGTTGCCCTGGGTAAAACGAGTTTTTGTCTTGATTAAATTCACTGCTATTAATCGCGATATCAATCAGTTGATTGATATCGTCTGCAAAGTTATCAATCACAATAACTGGGGTTCGTTGTTGGCCAATCAATTGTACCTCAGGCACAATATGATTGACCTTGATGATGGATTTTGTTGTTTGCGGCGTTGGCATGGTTAGCCTTACATTGCCGTTGATTTACAATAATGCTGCACAAAATCATTATGCGCGGGCAAACTGTCAACTTTACGTTTAACCGTTGCTTTAATGTTGTTTAAAAAGCTTTGTAGTTCGGCAGGCTCCATTAAATCAACAATAGGGTGATATTCTTTAGGTATTAATCCCTGTCCCATCATGACCTGGATCCACGAACTTTCGCCAAACAGTTCATTACCATATTTGTACACTTTGCCAGATTGACTAAACATGTCGATACGGTGCTGCAATGAGGCGGGGATTGGCATGTTTTTACAGTAGCGCCAAAAACGGCTGTCTTCGCGGTCGGTGACTTTATAATGCAAAATAATAAAGTCGCGGATATTGTCCATTTCTATTTTGGTTTGCTGGTTAAATTCATCCACATCGGCTTGTATGATGCCGTTTGATGGAAATAGTTGCAGTAGGCGCACGATGCTGCGCTGGATCAAATGAATGCTGGTGGACTCTAACGGCTCTAAAAAGCCAGATGATAATCCTACTGCCACACAGTTTTTGTTCCAGTGTTGACGACGGGTGCCGGTTTTAAACTTAATCACTCGCGGTTGATTAATCGGTTTACCTTCAATGTTATTAAGCAGTAATTCAGTTGCGTCTGCATCCGAAATATACTTACTGCAAAAAACCATACCATTACCGGTTCGAGTTTGCAGTGGGATTCGCCATTGCCAGCCAGACTCGTGGGCAATTGAGCGAGTGTAAGGAATGGGTTGCTGTACGGCTTCAGTTTGTACGGCAATAGCACTGTCACACGGTAACCAATGGCTCCAATCATCAAAGCCAGTATTTAATGTTTGCTCGATTAATAAGGCTCTAAATCCGGTACAGTCGATAAATAAATCGCCTTCAATAACCTCGCCATTCTCAAGCTGTAATGCTTTAATTTCGCCAGAGTCATCATGTTGCAACACATCGGCAATTTTTCCTTCAATGCGTGTCATACCATGCTGCTCGGCAAATTTACGTAAAAATTTAGCGTATAAGCTGGCGTCCATGTGGTAAGCATGGTTGTAGTCTTGGTTGGGTAATACCGCAAACCGCCCCTGGCGAGCGGCCAAATGCTCAGTGCAATAATCACCGATCTCACTGACTATATTTTGTTGCATTCCTTTGACCCAAAAGTGCTGAAAGCCGCAGGCCCAGCAGTCTTTACCTAGAAATCCAAACGAGTGCAAATAGTCTTTATTCACGTCGTGCCAGTTTTCAAACTGAATGCCCAACTTAAACGTGGCATTGGTGGCAGCCATCACATCTTGCTCTTTTAAACCCAGTAGGCGATGAAAAAGATGCAGGGTAGGGATGGTCGCTTCACCAACGCCGACGGTGCCGATGTCGTCAGACTCCACTAATACTACGTCAAGGTTTTTGCCCATGAGTTTGCTAAATGCGGCGGCGGCCATCCAGCCTGCCGTGCCACCGCCTGCTATGACAACTTTTTTGATTGATTTATTCATCTTGGGCATCCTGTTTTATGTTTGCTGTGTTCAGCATTATCGTTTTAATTTATTAATTAACTCTGCGCGTAACTTTCGGGCGTTTAATTCATCTAAGGGTTTGCTTAGCATGCCTTTAGCATCATCTGGTATGTGACTATCGTCTACTTCGTCATGCTCAAAAATGTAATGGTCAAATATTGCTTTCCAGGCCTGGCGCTGCGCTTTTGGCAGTGAGCGTAGGCTTAACACACTGTGCAGGAGTGCGTTATTAGGGCGACCTAAATGCCCCGGCGTGTCGCGCCACCAATGAGTAATCAGTACGTTAATATCGTCAATACCGCGCACATGATGCCACCACATACTGGGAATAAATAACACATCACCTGGTGTCAGCTCAGCTGTTAATGAGGCCGCCAGTGCGTGTTTAAATTTAGGAAATCGTTCAAAGTCTGGCTTATCAAAATCCACCATGCTGATGTCTTGCCCGCCAGGAGCAAACTCCATCGGACCGACATAGAGGTTACTTATTTGCTCTGGCGGAAAAAGAGTAAAAGTGCGTTTACCCACTACGTTACAGGCGAGGTTAAGCGGAAAGTCAAAATGAGCGGCAACCTTGGTTTTATTGCCTAACCAAATACTGGTAAGCGGGTTGATTGGGCTAATATCAAGGCTATTTTGCTCTCCAAGACCGGGCAAAAAGTGATGGATATCTGTCGAGCCCATGTAAATGCCTGCCGGCGTTGGGCTGGCATTTTCTTGTTGTAAGCGGCTAACTAACTGATTGAAATCTAAGCGTCCTGCTTGATAATTAAAGCCATTGAGTTGTTCATTGTAAAAAACGCGCCCTTGCTGCTCTGGTGGCAAGTAATAAGCCGTTACGGCATTGCCTTGATAAAACTGGCGTAAATAATCTAACGCTTTGTCAGCAGACTCTAGCCCTGCTTGTACAACAGGCCAATGATGACATAAGCCTTTAAACACCATGGGTTTGTTGGCGTTTTTAACATAGTCCATCACCTGCGCTAACGACCAACCGCTCACACTGTCGACGGTTTGCATTGTGCCTGTGTGTACTGAGGCTTGAGCCTGGTTGCTGTGAGACATCAGCTGGCTTCCTTTTATCCTTGTGCGTTTTTAAGGTTAAGTAAATCGCGTACTTTGCTTTGTGAGGCAAGGGCCATGAAAATGGCTTGCAAGTAACCTTGTTGATGCAATGTCGCTAAGGTGTCTGCTGATAGCGTCGCTAGGGTGTTTTCGTTAATGGTATAAAAGCCGATCATTTGGTGTTTTTTACCGTTGTCGAGTTCGATGTCAAGGGTGAACGACTCAAGCAACTCATGCTTAATTAGCGCTTCAATAAACTGTTGGTTGTCGATAAGGCCATGGTGAATGAGCTCTAGCATTTCGCCGACTTCATCTAATAACGGTGTATTACCGCCATAGGGTAAAAATAGCGCTTCGCCTTCGGTTTGGCTCACTCTAGGATGATCTAAATCAATATGAATAACGCGCTGCTGACGTTCAACACCATCTTCGCGCACGGTTTGTTGACCAATTAAAAAAGGTTGGCGACGAACTGTGAGCGGAATATAAGATGCGTTCCAACCCTCATTTGATAAAAACAGGTTTTCATTTTGGGTAAACCCAAACAGTGCCACCGAATAAAACTGGCCTGTTGTTGCATCTTTGTGGAAGAAAATAGGGTAGTGAGCTTGAATACTGCGAAACTCTTGCGGAAAGGTCACGCTGTACCATAAGTTGTCGCCTAAAGCGGCTGAGCGGCTTGTGTTTATCTTTAAGTCTTTATGATCGATGCTATTAAGTAATACATGCTGAGTCATATTGTGTCCTATATTGTTCGTTCAAATACGTTATGTTGTTATGATTTTTATACGTGACGTCATCTTCAATTTAACAAGTGTCTAACGGAAACCCTCTGCCGTATTATCAAAGCTTTGGAAATCCATATTGTGCCACCTTATCGAGTAAAGCCCGGTTAGTCGGTAAGCTTTTACTCAATGCTTGTGTGCGCTGCTGGTTATCGGTAAACAGTCGCTGAGCCAGTTGCTGTAAAGACGGTTTAACCTGGCTAGGTAACTGGGTTTGAAACCCCATGCCATAAAGCACATATTGAAAACTGGCCGCAGGGAAGAGCGCTTCTTTATAGCTAATATCGTGTTGGCTTGGAGCCTGGTAACGCCATAATTCAAGCTGTGCCTGTAAGCGTTCAGGTATTGAGCTGTTTTGGCGATGGTCGCACCAATAGTCGTCGGCGTCTCGTTGGCTAATAACATAATGCAGCTTTAAAAAGTCAATAATTTGCTGCCAATGCTGCTGATAACGTAGGTTTACTCTATCTGCAATGGTGTCCATTACCTGACGATTGGGCGGTAATTGTTGGGCGAGTGTAGATGCTGTCCACTCGATTAACGCAAGGGCTGATGCTTCTAATGGCTCGATAAATCCTGCGGCCATGCCAATGGCAATACAATTATTTTGCCAACATTTAGCATGATAGCCAGGGTTAATAGTAAGCTTGCGTAGCTCAAGTTGCGAAGCAAGCTTGTCGCTTGTGCCATTTGCAGTAATATAGCGCCGCAATACTTGCTCTGCCTGGGTGTCGTTACTGTGGCTTGATGAATAAACATATCCAACGCCTTTTCGGGTCGGTAAGCCGATATCCCAAATCCAACCATTTGGCTGCGCGGTTGAGTGAGTGCAAGAGGCGATGGCGGTTGCCGGATCTTCATAAGGTACTTGTACGGCCAAGGCGCTGTCGTTAAACAAAACCGATTTTTGGCATAAAAACGGCACGTGCAAGTGCTCACCTAATAGCAATGATTTTACCCCAGTGCAGTCGATAAATAATTGCCCTGAAATCTCACCATGTTGCTTGGTTATCAGCTTTTCAATGTCGCCTTGTTCATTATTCACAATCTGTTCGACATGATCGTAAATATGATTAACACCGAGTTTTTGAGTGCAATGTTCTGTCAGTAACTGGCTAAATTTGCCCGCATTAAGGTGGTAACCATAGTTATTTTGAAAGTGATATTGCGCCGTTGATATGGTTTTAGGAGCTAAACCAAGCTGAGATACGACGTCCTGGTTACTCACGGCCTTAGCAAAGCTTACGTGTTGTGCATGAGGCAACCAAAATGGGCATAAATCGAGTTCTTGATGACCATGAGGTAGGCTAAATGGATGCAAGTAGCTGTTTGAACTGTCTGGGGTATCATTTCGCCAATGAATAAAGCGAGAGCCTTGCTTAAAGCTTGCATCACAACGGCGAATAAAGTCATTTTCATCAATGCCGATTTTGCTCAAGGTTGATCGCATTGAAGGCCAGGTACCTTCACCTACACCTATGGTGGCTACATCGGGCGATTCAATTAAGGTGATGTTGAGTTTAGGCGAGTGAGCCAATACGCCCTTGTCGACATTATGCTCGGCGGCGAGTAGTCCTGCCGTTATCCAACCGGCTGTGCCGCCACCAACAATGACTATTTGGGTGATTGGTTTTTGCATAATATCTACCTACGCTTTGGGCGTTATTGTTATTTTGATAATGTTGCAACGTTATGACGTAAAATGAGCATCACTACATCATAAGTAGAAATTTATAAAATGTAAGCACTTTCATGTTTTGATTATCACATTGTGTTTTTTAATACTTTGATTTTAAAGCTCGGTGTTGTGCTATCGCATTGTGGTCAGTATTAAAAAAGCAGTAACGTCCTTGTCACTTAATATATACAGATAAAAAAAGAGGTGCCAAAGTTTGAGCACCTCAACGACCTAAATAGGGCTTGATGTATCCCGCTAACACTGGGGGAAAGCGGGATAACATCAAGTGAGATACAACTTAGAAGGTGTAACGAGCACCAACGCTGTAGCGAGCACCTGTTTCGGTTAGGTTTAACACTTGCTCGTCAGCACGACCGTGAACTCGGGTATATTCTTCGGTAATGTTAAGCCCTTCGAAAAATACCGTTAGGCCTTCAACTTGCTCGATGTCATAACTGACAGATAAGTCAATTTGCGAGTAAGCTTCAGTGTACTGAGGGTTAGCACCAGTATCTTGACCGCGAGAGTTTAAGAACTCGTCACGCCAGTTGTAAGCCACACGAGCTTGGAAGCCGTAGTTTTCGTAAACTAATACCGCGTTTGCCGTATCACTTAGACCGATAAGCGCAGGTTGGTCTTCGAGTAAGAAGTTGTCATATTGGTCATCGCTATTAACGATGGTGTAGTTGGCAATAACACCAAATCCGGTTTCACCGAAGAAATGCTGTACCGCAAACTCCCAACCATCAATTACTGAGCTACGAGAGCTGTTAGATGGTGTGTCGATGAAAAACTCTAACAGTTCATCGTTATTAGCCGCACTACCTGCAATGGTCCCATTAGCGACATCTACAGCTGCATTATCGGCAAAGTTGTCGAATATGTATTGACGAACAATACCTGCATCAGACGAACCAGTTGCTTGAACCGCAGCTTGATATAAATCACCTGTTGCTGGGTTGTACATGCCATCATAAGTCGTAACAACGTTGGTGTTACTGATAAAGTTCTCAGTATCTTTATAGAAGTAACCCACAGAAACATAACTTGACGGTGCGTAATACCACTCTGCTGAAAAGTCGTAGTTTTTTGACTCTAAAGGTAACAAACTTGGGTTACCCGCTGAACCACCACCATTACTTTGGTTTGCAAGCGTGCTACGAACTGTACCACCTTGAATAGAGGTGTAGTCAGGACGACCTATGGTTTCGCTGAAAGCGGCACGCAGCATAACATCTTCAACTACTTCAATATTAAAGTTAATATTTGGTAGTAAGTAATCATAATCACCTTTTTGGGTTTCAAATACGCGATCGCCAGATGCCACGAGTGCGATTTCAGTATCACCCACCCAACTTGTGCCGTTATATCCCGCAACCGCTGAAGTTGATGTGACGTCAGTTTTCTCGTAACGTAACCCTACGTGGACATCATATGGCATGTCGCCAATTTCGCTGTCATAGTTGTATTGTACGTATACCGCTTGAGATTCTTCTTCGGTAAAACGGTCAACGTCAGACGCGTAATCTGTAGATGGGCAGAAACCGTTACCGCAATCACCCATAACAGATGAGGCGTAATTTGCAGCCGCGTAATCACGTACAGCATCAAAATCCCACACAAACATGGTGTTCAAAATGTCGTAAGTGCCAGTGCCATCAGAGAAATCGCCACCGTTAGCACTGAATTTATCGTGAATGGTGTCTGCAGGGAACCAAGCATCATCTAAATCACCAGGGCTACCCACACCACCCCAATCGTTACGCTGGACGTTAACTGATTGCGAATGGTTATTTACTGTGGTTAAAGCTAAACCAAAATCGATACTGCCAGCGTCTTCAAATACGTATTCACCGTCAAGTTGATATTGATCAATTTCTGATTTATTACGTGCATTACCAAATACAGAACCTGTTACCACCATGTCAGCAGGTGTAATGGCGTTACCACCACCCACGGCTAATACTGGTAAATCGCCACTGAAATCAGTCGCGGCACTAGTACGAACAAAACCTGCGGTACTTAAGGTATTGCTTGAGCCGTAAATGCTATTTGGTTTGTTTTCTGCCACAGAGCTGTGCGCATCGAATGTCAGTGTTAGGTCTTCATTGGCTTGCCACTCGATGTTAAAACCAAGTGAGCCACTTTCGTTTCTTACGCCATAATCACCAGTCGCCATTGATAAATCTTGAGCGCTTGCATAGGTTTCTGAATAGATTAATGGAGAAGAAATTGGGCCATCAGTCCAAACGTTTTCTGAAGGAGCAAACGTAAACCAGGCTGATACGTCATTGTATTGAGTATCAACGTCATTACGCATGTAGGTGTAGTCTAACGTAGTGGTAATAGAATCTACCGGACGATATTGTAAAACTAGCTGACCGTTAGTACGTTGACGTTGTTGTTCTTCAAAACGGTAAATGGTGGTTTGCGGTACAGAGTAGATATCACCTTCACCTGGGCGATTGACTTGACCGTCTTGTGGTACACCACCCCATTCAGCGGTACCTGCACCCCAGTCGTTATCAACTGTGCCAGGAAAGCTGCGCCAGCCGGTACCGACTTGAGCTTGAGCGTTGCCTGATTCACGTTCTTGGAAACTGGCAGAAATCGAAATACCAAATTTATCATCGGCAAAGGTATTAGAGTACAAGCCTGATAACTCAGGAGTCATACCGCCTTCACGCGTTGATTTGTCATCCATGGCTTTTGCGCCAAAGGTGGCTTTTAATCCAGGAGAGCTCAGTGGCTTATGGGTTAAAATATTGATGGTAGAACCAATACCACCCGTTGGGTTTTCTGCTAACGCGGTTTTAAAAACTTCAACGCCGCTAATACTTTCTGAGGCGATGTTAGCAAAATCAAATGAGCGTGAACCTGTTGTTACCGGCATTTGGCGGCCGTTCAGTGTTACTAGGTTAAAATCTGGACCAAAACCACGTACTGTAACTTTACTGCCTTCGCCGTTGACACGGTCAATCGAAACACCACTGATACGTTGTAGCGATTCGGCTAAGTTAGTGTCTGGAAACTTACCGATATCTTCTGCTGAAATAGAGTCTACAACGCCGTTAGAAGAACGCTTTACATCCATTGATTTAATTAAACTACCGCGAATACCCGTCACCGAAATGACTTCGATATTCTCGTCATTGGTTTCTTCTGCAGCATGAGCAGGTAGAAAAGTGCTCATACCAAGCACAAGCGATAAACTGGTCGCAAGCTTGGTTTTGTTAAATGTTCTTGTTTTCATCTAGGAAATCCCCATTGACTAGATTTTATGTCTTTCAATATTGCGAGTTGGGCGCAAATCGTTTTTGTAATTCTCCATCGGCGCTGTGATCATTATTTATAAATTGTTGTCATATAAAACAGCTAATGTAAGCGCTTACATAAAACTAGTGTAAATATTGATCTTAGTCAATAAAAATGATTAATAATTATTACATTTTGTTAACCGTCGTGATAGGGGGTAAATGGTGGTAACTATTAGCGATTGATTTTTATATATTTATTTTTTATCGCGATAAATTGGTATAAAATGTAAGCGCTTTCTTTTGTTGCGAGAAATGTTGCTAGTTTTGGGCGTATTTATCCGATAAATACGTCAGTATAGCAGGGTGATATTGATAAGCCGGTAGGTGGTGGTTGGGCATTGTTTTCAAAATTGAGTCAAAAACAATGCCATCACGAGTAAAAAACGCGATACTGGTTTAGTCTATGGCTTTGGTTGAGGTACGGATAAACAACTCTGGCGAAAACGAGCTTTCTACCAGGATTTCAGTGTCGTTATATACGTGCTGTAGTACCCATCTTGCTGCCATTTTACCCATTTCATGAATAGGGTTACTTACCGTAGTTAACTTAGGTGAAATATACTGCGGAAACGGGATATTGTCGTAACCAATAAATGAGATGTCTTCAGGCACTCGTAAACCGTGTTCTAAGCAAACTGATATTGCCCCAGATGCCATTTGGTCGTTGGCACACACCACCGCGGTAATTGGCTTGTTTAGCGATAAAAAATGCTCCATAGCCTCGCTTCCGCCCGCTTCTTTAAAATCGCTTTCGTAGTAGAGGGTGTCATCAAAGTCTATATTGTATTGCTTAAGTGCGCGTTTATGGCCTTTTAAGCGATCCCTTACGTCGAGCTTAAATAACGGCCCTGATATGTAGGCAATGTCTTTATGGCCAAGGGATAAAATGTGGTCGGTGGCCATAAAGCCACCTTGTTCATTTTCAAGGTAAACACAACGCTCTTTAATAGCGTCGATGTAGCGGTTAATAAACACAATCGGAGTAGGACCTTTGCTGAGCTCAATTAAGTACTCATCAGAGACGGCTTCAATATCTAAAATAAGTGCATCACAGCCACGGCTCATCAAAAAATCGACACTGTCTTTTTCTTGAATTTCATTACTGTGGCCTGCTGCAATAATAACGTGCTTGTTGGCGCCACGCAGTACGGTTTCTATTTCGGTCATCATAGGGCCGTAAAACGGACCATCAAGTTGCGACACCAACACGCCAATGCTATTGGAACAATTAGATGCTAAAGACTGTGCAATGGTATTGGGGCGATAGCCTAAAACTTGCATCGCATCCAATACTTTTTGTTTGGTTTTGTCACTGACTTTGGTGTTGTTGTTCATGACTCTAGAAACTGTTGCCAGAGACACTCCCGCCATTACCGATACATCGTAAATTGTTGCCATATATTCATTTCACGTTATTAAATTCAAATTAGCCTTGGAGCATAAGGCGCCAAGACTAACATGATTTTATTTTACTTCTCTATTTAATTCTAAGTGAATGCGATCAACTTGTTGATTATCGAGGATGTACCAACGCATCACAAACGCCACCAAAATAGATCCAATGGCGGGGTAAATAGTAAAGGATAATAAAATGCCTTGTTGGGTTTCTGCTGTTTGAGCTGTATCAGCTTGATATCCGTAACCAGCTAACAACCAACCGGCTGCAGCACCACCAATGGCAACACCTAACTTGATGAAGAAAATAACAGATGAATAAATCATCCCTGTGATGCGAACGCCATTTTTGTATTGACCATAGTCGACCACGTCGGCCATTTTTGCCCACAATAGCGGTGTGGCCATATTAAAGGTAAAGCCCCAGGCGATAAACATAAAGAAGGCTAAAACGACTTGTTCGCTTGGTACAAAATAACTTAACACACACAACGCAGCGGCAATAATTTGTAACCCTATATAGGCTTTTACTTTACAGATACGTTTAGCAAGAGGCTCTGCCAAAATACACCCAAAGATATTACCCACCATACCAAGAGTGATAAATAAGGTGATTGAGTCAGGCATATTAAGGTAATACTTAACATAATAAATGGCTAAGCTAGTACGCAGCACCATGCCAGATAATAAACACACGGCGGCAACAGCAAGTACCCGCCATTGATCATTTTTTAGCATGTCGCCAAAATCTTTTTTAAAGCTAGATTGTTGATCCACTGGTGGGTGTAAACGTTCTTTTGTGCCCCAAAAACACACTAAAAACATCGCTACACCTAAAATACTCATGGCGGTAATCGTCAGTTGATAGCCTTTGGCTTGATCGCCCTGACCTAAGAATTCAACTAAAGGCAATGTGAGGCCTGATACAAGTAGGCCACCAATCATGGCAAACACAAAACGGTATGATTGTACTGATACTCGCTCTCTTGGATCGGCGGTTAATACGCCGCCTAGCGCACAGTAAGGAATGTTAATTGCGGTATACACCATCATCAATGCTGTGTAAGTGACAAAAGCATAAATCATTTTGCCATCTTCAGTTAAATCTGGCGTGGTAAATGCCAACACACTGATAAAGCCAAAGGGCAGGGCAAACCATAATAAGTAAGGCCTAAATTTACCCCAACGGGTATTGGTTCTGTCTGCAAGTGCACCCATTAAAGGATCGGTTACCGCATCAATTAAGCGTACGGCTAAAAACATGGTGCCGACAAACGCCGGTGAAATACCGAAAATATCGGTATAAAAAAAGGTTAAAAACAGCATCACCGTTTGAAAAACGATATTACTGGCGGTATCCCCAAGCCCGTAAGCAATTTTTTCTTTAATACTGATCATACTTGCCTCAATAATTGTGTTTTTTGTTTTAATATGATGCGACTAGATGACTAAAATAAAGCCGTTCATAGATTAGGAACGGCTGTAACAGCTTTTTTTTATTTTCTATTAGCAATTAAGTCTTTGTAAGCGTATGCACTTGATTTAAGTGTTCGTTTTTGTGTTGCGTAATCGACATACACAATACCAAAGCGTTTTAAATAACCTTCTGCCCATTCAAAGTTATCCATTAAACTCCAAGCAAAATAACCTACAATATTAACGCCTTGTTCTATTGCATTATTTACAGCATTTAAGTGGGCGTCATAATAGGCGAGTCTGTCTTGATCATCCACTTTTCCGTCGATTAATTTGTCTGCCATCGCTGCACCATTTTCGGTGATGTACATCGGCGGTAATGGGTACAATTTGTGTAGTGAGGTTAATAAGTCAGTAAAGGCTTGTGGGTAAATTTCCCAACCAATATCGGTTTTAGGCTTATCGACCATATCAATTTGGCTAAAACCAAGAGTCGCATCAGCTTTATATACTGCACGGGTGTAAAAGTTAATGCCTAAAAAATCGATGGGTTGCGCAATAATGTCAAAGTCGCCTTCTTCCATTACTGGTACATCTTGCGGGTCAAAATCATTAATGATCTCTGGGTAGCAGCGGTCAAATAGTGGCTTGATGTACCATTGATTAAAATATTGATCGGCTTTGCTGGCTGCTTGCACATCTGCTATTGAGTCTGTTGCGCTGTAACACGGGGTAAAGTTAAGTACGATGCCATTTAGGGTGTTAGGGCTGTTTTTTTGCAGTACTTTCATTGCTAATCCGTGTGCTAGCAATAAATGGTGAGCAGATTGGCGACCATAAGACTTTTTGGCTAAACCGGGTGCGTGAACGCCAATTTCGTAGCCTAAATATGAGCTACAAAAAGGCTCGTTAAATGTGGCATACGAATACACCCTATCACCTAAAGCTTGAGTAATTTTGTCGGTGTAATCGGCAAACAAGTAGGCAGTTTCGCGATTTAACCAGCCACCATTGTCTTCAATGTGTTGTGGTAAATCCCAGTGGTATAAGGTCACAAAAGGTTTAATACCGCGACGATTCAACTCATCTAATAAGTCGATGTAAAACTGGACACCTTGCGCATTTACACTGCCGTCTTTGTGCAATACACGTGGCCAAGAAATTGATAAACGATACGCATCAACGCCGAGTGACTCAATTAAGTCAATGTCTTCACGCCATAGTTTAACGTGCTCACAAGCTTGCTCACCGTTTGAGCCATCACGGATTTTGCCAGGCGTGGCGCAAAAGGTATCCCAAATACAGGCTAAACGAGAATCTGCTGCCCCTTCAATTTGAAACGAAGCTGTTGCCACACCATAGGTGAATGCTTTTGATTGCATTTTCGAGTTAGCTGGTAACATTATTTTCATATTAGTTTTCACTTAGTATTGATTAAATTTGAGTCTTTGTTATTGAGAGTTTTTTGCGCTGAAACACCCGTTATAACGCGCTTGTCCCGATTTGCTCAATGATGAAAATATCTATTAGAGTACTTAAAAATCGTTGACATCAGTTATCGATATGTTAAAAATGAAAGCGCTTACATTGAGATTAGTGATTAATTACTCAAAGGTCAATAATTGATTTTGCAAATTAGTGGTTACCAGCCCGTAGGGGAGATGATTAACTTAGCTGAGCTGGGTTAATGATTTATGGGCATTGTATGTTGCTATTGATTTAGCGATTGAACGGTAGCGATTAATTATCATTTATTGATAACAACCCAATATAACGATTTATAACATAGGGAATGTCATGGCGACTTCACATCAACCAGAATTAACGCATGTTGATTCGACCCATCAAATCGGGGACTTTCGCTTTGCGTTAGTCGCGTTAACCTCTTTATTTTTCATGTGGGGGTTTTTAACCTGCCTCAATGATATTTTAATTCCATACTTAAAAAACATGTTTGAGCTTAATTACACTCAAGCCATGTTAGTGCAGTTTTGTTTCTTTGGCGCTTACTTTATTGTGTCGATTCCCGCTGGCGCACTAGTGGGTAAAATTGGTTATCAAAAGGGGATTATCACTGGTTTAGTGATTGCGTGTGTCGGATGTTTATTATTTTATCCTTCAGCGAGTTACGGCTCTTACAACATGTTCCTTTTTGCTTTTTTTATTCTCGCTTCAGGCATCACTATTTTACAAGTATCTGCTAACCCTTATGTCAGTGTACTTGGCCCTGCTGAGACGGCATCTTCACGATTAACCTTAACCCAAGCCTTTAACTCTCTTGGTACAACCGTTGCGCCTTTCTTTGGCAGTTGGTTAATTTTATCAACGGTAGAACACGATGAAAAATTAACTGAAGTGGGTGAGGTGATTGGGCAGCTATCTGTACAGCAGCAAGCAACAGCAGTACAAACGCCCTATTTAATTTTAGCGGGCGCCTTATTTGCCCTAGCGCTTATTTTTATGCTGTTAAAACTGCCGCTATTAGGCAAAAAAGTGCTGAGCACAAACAGCGAGCCTGCTGGCAGTGCATGGCAGTATCCGCATCTAGTGTTAGGCGCCGTAGGTATTTTTGTTTACGTGGGTGCTGAAGTCGGCATTGGCAGCTTTTTAATCAGCTTTTTAACTCAAGACGACATAGGTGGGTTATCTGAGTCACAAGCAGCTAACTATATCGCCTACTATTTTGGTGGTGCCATGGTGGGCCGCTTTATTGGGGCGGCTGTGATGCAAAAAGTGAGAGCGGGTAAAGTATTAGCCTTTAATGCGCTTTGTGCTTGTGTATTGGTGGTTGCAGCCATGTTTAGTGCAGGCAGTGTGGCAATGTGGGCTTTATTGTTTGTAGGGCTGTGTAACTCGATCATGTTCCCGACCATTTTTAGCTTAGCGTTACAAGATTTAAAACAACATACAAGCCAGGGCTCAGGTATTTTATGTTTAGCCATTGTCGGCGGCGCCGTTTTACCTTTATTGCAAGGTGTTATGGCTGACAGTTTTGGTATTCAATTAGCCTTTATTGTGCCATTAGTTTGCTATGGTTTTATTGGCTACTACGGTTTAGTGGGCTGCAATGCAAAGCGTCCTCAGTTTAATGCACAGCAGCAGGGATAAGGAAACACAATGAACACCAATCAATTTATTAACGGATTTACGTCAGGTAAATTAGCTTTGCCACTGAGTACAGTAAGTTTAGCTGTGATTTTAAGCTTAACTGGGTGCAGCGATTCGACTCCTGTTGAGCAAGTTCCTGACACTTCTGCGGGAGTTGTTGATGACACAGCGGTAAAATCTGGCATTGATTTATGGCCAGCGCTGACTCCTGCTATTGCGAAAGATGCAGCGCTTGAAGCTAAAATTGCGGCATTGGTTGCAAAAATGACCGTAGAGCAAAAAGTGGCTCAGATGATCCAACCCGAAATCCGCGACATTACCATTGAAGATATGCGTAAGTATGGATTTGGTTCATACCTTAATGGCGGTGGTGCTTACCCAAATAATGATAAACACGCCACACCAGCGGACTGGATTGCCTTAGCTGAAGCCTTATATCAAGCGTCTGTCGATGATTCTGTCGATGGCATTAATATTCCGACAATGTGGGGTACCGATGCGGTACATGGTCACAACAATGTGATTGGCGCGACATTATTTCCGCACAACATCGGTTTAGGTGCTGCTAATAACCCTAAGTTGATTGAACAAATTGCAGCGATTACAGCAAAAGAGGTGATGGTAACGGGTATCGATTGGGTATTTGCACCTACAGTTGCTGTGGTTCAAGACGACCGTTGGGGCCGCACTTACGAAGGCTATTCAGAAGATCCTACCATTGTAAGAGATTACTCATTTGCCATTGTTGAAGGATTGCAAGGTGCTGTAAATGGCGACTTTTTATCGGATCAACGCGTGTTATCAACGGTTAAGCACTTTTTAGGCGATGGTGGCACAGAAAAAGGCATCGATCAGGGCGACAATATTGCCAGTGAGCAAACATTGGTTGATGTGCATGCTCAAGGTTATGTTGGCGGTTTAAATGCAGGTGCACAAAGTGTGATGGCTTCATTTAACAGCTGGCATGGGGTTAAAAACCATGGCAATAAATACCTGCTGACAGATGTGTTAAAAGACCGCATGGGCTTTGACGGCTTTGTGGTTGGTGACTGGAACGGCCATGGACAAATTCCGGGCTGTACCAATGAGTCTTGTGCTCAGGCTGCCAACGCTGGCTTAGATATTTTTATGGTGCCAACTGCGGCATGGAAACCCTTATTTGAAAACACTGTGGCGCAGGTTAACAGTGGTGAAATTAGCCAAGCTCGATTAGATGATGCCGTATCACGTATTTTGCGGGTTAAATTTAGGGCTGGTTTATTTGATAAGCCAAGCCCTGCTAAGCGTCCATTATCAGGTAAAACAGAATTAATAGGCCAAGAAAGTCATCGTGAAGTTGCACGTCAAGCTGTGCGTGAGTCATTGGTATTATTGAAAAATAATCAAAAGTTATTGCCACTGTCACCCAAATTAACTGTTTTGGTGGCGGGTGATGCTGCAGATAATATTGGTAAGCAGTCTGGCGGTTGGACCATTACCTGGCAGGGTACTGACAATCAAAATGCTGATTTCCCTGGGGCAACCTCAATTTACTCTGGTATTGAGCAAGCCGTTAAGCAAGCGGGTGGCCAGGCAATATTAAGTCCTACTGGTGAGTTAACTACGCAACAAAAACCTGATGTCGCCATTGTGGTTTATGGTGAAGAGCCATACGCAGAAGGTAACGGTGATATTGATAATTTAGAATATCAACGGGGTGACAAACGCGATTTAGCCTTGTTAAAACAACTTAAAGCACAAGGTATTCCTGTTGTGTCGGTATTTATCAGTGGCCGCCCAATGTGGGTAAATCCTGAATTTAATGCATCTGATGCTTTTGTTGCAGCATGGTTACCAGGCTCTGAAGGTCAAGGGATTGCCGATGTGTTGTTTACCGATGCCAACGGAAAAGTGCAGCATGACTTTGTGGGTAAATTGTCATTCTCATGGCCTGCAACACCACAACAAACCACAGTTAATGTGCCGCTACAAAGCGCATCAGCTGAGCAAAAAGCACAATACAAGCCGCTTATTCCATTTGGTTATGGGCTAAATTATCAGTCAGATGTATCGAGCGCTGTCGTGTTAGATAGCTTGTCTGAAGACAACCTAGCGGCTGAGCAAACCATTTCTGACTTGGCTTTGTTTGAGCGCGCAGTGAAATCTCCTTGGTCTATGTACATTGCCAATAGCGTAGAGCGTCAAGGTATGTCGAGCAGTGTGGCCAAAAATAGCGCGTTAACTATTCGCACCATGGATCGCGTCGTGCAAGAAGATGCTCGTTTAGTGTCATTTAATGGCAGCGAACAAGGTATTGTTGGTTTAGTGAGTAATTTCCCGCGTGACTTTAGAGCCTACAGTAACAGTGATTCAGCATTGTCGATAAGCATCAAGAGTTCAGCCGTGCTTGAAAAACCGTTGTGGCTAGGTATGGCTTGTGAAGGAGACTGTCGTAAACAGCTTGATATTGCTCAGCAGGTTAATAGTCAGTTGGGTGAGTGGCAAACCTTAAGCTTTTCACTGGCATGTTTTGCAGATGAGCCTATGGACTTTGGCAAAATCACCATGCCGTTTTACCTAGCGACCGACGCTAAAGTAGACATCAGCTTTAGCGATGTGGTGATCAAGTCTCAGCCGAGCGAAAACACAGTCACTTGTAAACAATAACCAAAGCGTTACCTAAGTTAGGCTCATCTATTTTAGATGAGTCTAGCTTAACTCAACCCAAATTTGTGCCAAGTGATGTGGTTAATGGTGTTTTAGACACTGTTATTTGCAAAGCGCGAAGAACCATAAATGAGGAAAACAATGAGCTACAATAAATATTCATTTTGGCTTTGTTTAACCACACTGGTATTAATGCCAGGGTGTTCTGACGATGACGCCATTATCACTCAAGAAGACACCAGTATTGCTGATAGTTCTGATAGCGGTTGGAATATGGTTTGGCAAGACGAATTTGATGGCAATGCAGTCGATAGCAACAAATGGAGTTTTGCTGTTGACTGTTATGGCGGCGGTAATAACGAAGCTCAATGTTACACAGCCAGAACAGAAAACGCCTCAGTTGCCGATGGCATGTTAACCATAACCGCCATCAAAGAAACGTATTCGGGCCCCGCGGTTAACGACTCAGACCCAAGCTATGATATTAACGATACCTCCAAAACCCTTGACTATACCTCTGCACGGTTAGTGTCTAAAAATAAAGGTGATTGGAAATACGGCCGTTTTGAGATCCGTGCCAAGTTACCTCAAGGCCAAGGTACATGGCCAGCAATTTGGATGCTTCCAACCGATTGGGTATATGGCCCATGGGCTGGTTCAGGTGAAATTGACATCATGGAAGCGGTGAATCTTAAGGTAGAAGTCGACGGCGAAGCGCCAGTTGCGGCGATCCACGGCACTTTACATTACGGTAAGCAATGGCCAAACAATGTTTACACAGGGCAGGAGTACACCTTACCTGACGGGGCCAATCCAGCAGATGACTTTCATGTGTATGCCGTTGAATGGCAAGAAGATGAAATACGCTGGTATGTTGACGATGTACACTTTGCCACCCAACAATCTTCTGGCTGGTATAGCCAATACGTAGACGACGAAGGCCAATTAGTTAACGCACCAGATGATGCACCCTTTAATCAACGTTTTCACATGTTATTAAATCTTGCTGTGGGCGGTGCCTGGTCGGCAAACGTGCATAACACAGGTATTGATCCGTCAGTATTTCCGCAATCTATGGTAGTGGATTATGTTCGCGTTTATGAATGTGCGCAGTCGCCAGGTACTGGCGCGGGGTGCGAAACCATTGACGAAACCGTCACAGTAACGCCAGGGCAAACCGCACCAGAGATTGTTATTCCCGACACCACCTTTGGCCAACAATCACCATTAAACCTGTTTAGTTTTGGCGATCAAGATGCTTTAGCAGCAGGATTAATTTTTAACAGTTACAACCCTGATAATGCCATAAGTTATCAAGTGATAACGGACGACACCCAGGGAAACGTACTACAGATTACTAAAACGGGCGATACTGGTAATCTGTATTTTGAGTACAGCCCAAGAGCCGATTTAAGCCACTGGCAGGCATTAGGTGCGTTAGTTTTTGATATTAAAGTATTAACAATTGCAGACGGTACCGAAGTATTGGTTAAAGCTGACAGTGGTTGGCCAAATGTCGGTGATGCAACCATACAATTACCAACAACGCTTGAACAGTGGCAACAAGTGAGTGTGCCACTGGCAACACTTGTGGCTAATGGTAACCGTTTTTCACCAGGTAGTACGGTCAACTTTGCTGATATCGTCAACCCGTTTGTGATTGAACCTACAGGTCCGATTGAGTTTCAAATAGATAATGTTCGTTATCAATACCAACTAGATAACCAAACTCAACTGAGTGTGTATGACGACGCTACAAATGCGCCTTTTGCCTACGGTCAATATGTTGCTTCTGGAGAACTTGCAGAAGCACAGGTAGATGTTGGCGGCGAACACAACATGGTGACTCAATTAACCTTTAACACTAATGAGGCTGTTGGGTATTTTCAAAGCCCTACCGTGTTTGATTTAAGTGATTTTGCCACCTTATCTTTTGACTTATATGTGGTATCAGATCCAAGAACGTCACGTTCGTTAAACATTAAAATGGATTGTCAGCACCCATGTAGCTCTGGTGATTTTGCCATTAACGCCCCCGAGATAGGTGTATGGACACATTATGATATCAGTTTGGCAGACCTACAAAATAATACCGGCTCAACTCTGGATTTAACCAAAGTGGATACGCCCTTAGTGATATTCCCTAATTGGGGAGATCAACAAGGTGTGGTGTTACAAGTAGACAATATAAAAATAACCAAAGCGCTATGATATTTGGTCTTTTAGTATTATTAAAAGAGAAAAGAGAAAAGAGAAAAGAGAAGATGGAAAAGGCTGCTTGTTCGACAAGATTCATTGCCTTTTCAATGTATTCTCAGCGTTTTAGTGAAATATTGCTTATGCCAATGATTGAATACGAATGCAGAAATGCACAGTTTGCTTTGCGCCTTGTAGTGCTTAGCTTAGTATCAACAGGCAGAGGTTGTTGCAGGTATGTTGTTTGATAGTGAGCGTTAATAAAGCAATGTTAATCCTAATTGGCTTAACTTCGATGAAATCAATATATCAGTTTATGACGTGAACGATGGCATAATGCAAAAATGTTACATCGAACCGCTATAAATTTAAGGAATAGATTTGTCGAATTTTACATTTTCGCTCACTGATTTAGAGCACATAGTCGCACTGGCCAAAGACGCCGGTAAAGCCATAATGCAGGTTTATGCTAAAGCTGATTTAGGTGTTGAAGTTAAACAAGATGACAGCCCAGTTACTGCTGCCGATATTGCTAGTCATAATGTGATTGTGGCTGGGCTCAAAACGCATTTTGCTGATATTGCCGTCATGAGTGAAGAAGCCGCCGACATCAGCTGGACCGAAAGACAAACATGGCAAACCTATTGGTTAATTGATCCACTTGACGGCACCAAAGAGTTCATTAAACGTAATGGTGAGTTTACCGTTAATATTGCGTTAATTCATCAAGGAAAGGCAATTGCGGGGGTGGTTTATGCACCCGTTTTAAATAAATGTTACAGCGGCATATTAGGCCATGGAGCCTGGCTTGAGCATGAGGGTGTTGTCACCGAACTTGATATTAGTTCACGTGCAATAAATACCCCTCCGGTCGTGGTTGGTAGCCGTTCTCATGTGAGCCCCGATGTGGCGTTATATCTGGAGCAGCTGGGTGAGCACACTATGCTCAGTGTCGGTAGCTCGCTAAAGTTTTGCATGGTGGCAGAAGGGCAAGCTGATGTGTATCCAAGGCTTGGATTAACCAGCGAATGGGACACCGCAGCAGCGCAAGCAGTACTAGAAAGTGCAGGTGGGGTTGTGTTGGCTTATCCAGCCATGACGCCACTTGAATATAATCAAAAAGAAACGATTTTAAATCCATATTTTATTGCTGCGTCTAAGGCGTGGTTAGCAAAAAATTAGGTTTATCCTGAGTTTGCAAGTATGGACAAAACTTAACACGAATAATGGAGAGGCTAGTTATGATGCGCATGGGCGTCGATCTCGGTGGGACCAAAATTGAAATAGTAGCGTTAGCAGATGACGGTGCTGAAATATTCAGAAAGCGCATTCCTACGCCAAGAAACTACCCTGATACAGTGCAAGCTATTGTCAGTTTAGTAGCGGATGCTGAAGCAGCAACAGAGCAAACGGGTTCTGTAGGGATAGGTATTCCTGGTGTGGTATCACCGTTTACTGGGCTAGTTAAAAATTCAAATTCAACCTGGATTAACGGCCATCCATTAGACAAAGATTTAAGTGATGTTTTACACCGTGAAGTGCGTGTAGCTAACGATGCAAACTGTTTTGCGGTTTCAGAAGCCGTTGACGGCGCAGCAGCCGGAAAGCGTGTCGTATTTGGTGGCATTATTGGTACAGGTTGCGGTGCAGGTGTATCAATTAACGGAACAGTACACGGTGGTGGTAATGGCATTGGTGGTGAGTGGGGGCATAACCCGCTACCTTGGATGACACCCGATGAGTTTAATACCACTACGTGCTTTTGTGGTAACCGCGACTGTATTGAAACCTTTATTTCTGGCACTGGTTTTGTGCGTGACTTTCGTGCTGCCGGTGGCGATGCCACCAGTGGTATTCAAATTGCTGAAATGATGCAGCAGGGCGACCCATTAGCAACAGCAGCGTTTGAGCGTTTTATCGATCGCTTAGCACGTTCACTTGCTCATGTGATAAACATGATGGACCCAGACATGATTGTCTTAGGTGGCGGCGTATCCAACATCGAAGCCATTTATACCGAACTACCTAAAGTGCTACCTAAATATGTTGTGGGCCGCGAGTGTGGCACGCAAGTTGTTAAAAACAAATTTGGTGCATCATCTGGCGTACGTGGCGCTGCATGGCTTTGGGGCAAAGACGAAAAGTAGGTTTACCCCAATTTGCGTGGTATCTAAACGGCACTTAATAGTGCCGTTTTTGTTTTGCGTAGACTAAGTTACACTAGAATCTAAGACTGAATAAAGATTGAGTGAATGATTGATGTTTTGGTTTAAAAAGCTCTTGTCACAATTAGTGATGCCCATTCCGTTAACTGTGTTGCTGTTGTTGTTAGCCGCGTTATTGTGGCGCAGTCAAGGCCAATGGTTGCTTAAGCTTGGTAAAGTCAGCTTATCACTTGCTATAGCTGTGTTGTTTTTGTGCAGCCAATCGCAGGTAAGCTATTGGTTATCCGACTCATTAGAGTCTCGTTTTCTCCCTAATAACCAAAATATGGCACAAGGGTGCGTGGTGATGGTATTAGGCTCAAGTAATACCGAAAAGCCAGGCTTAACTGCTGTGCAGCAGTTATCTGCCACCGCATTAGCACGCTTAAGCGAAGGAATAAGGCAACTGAGGTTAGGGCAACAATGCACATTAGTGGTGAGCGGTTACAGTGGCGGCATACAACCGACACCACACGCCAGTATCATGGCCAACGCAGCGATTGAACTTGGGGTAAACCCGGCCAATATAATTAAGTTTGACCAGCCTAAAGATACCATAGAAGAGGCTTACGCTCTGCAGCAGTTGATTGGTTCACAACCTTTTAAACTGGTGACATCAGCAACACATATGCCGCGTGCAATGATGATTTTTACTCAAATAGGCATGCAGCCGCAAGCAGCGCCAACCGATTTTATTGCTCGTCAGAGTTTTTGGTGGAGACTTGATGCAGACCAATTATTGGCTTCTCAACGCGCCATTCACGAATATGTGGGTATGTTGTGGCTCAACATTAAATTTATATTACACGCGCCCATCGCCAAGGAGACACGCTAAATGATCGATGAGCTATTGATCACCCCCTTTTCAAAACGCAATGGTATTACGCTAACCTTATTTGGTTCGATTAGCCTGTTATCAAGCTTAGTGATTTTTATTGGCTTTGGCAGCTTGTTTGCGCTTGGCATGATGTTGTTTGCGCTGGGATCTGTTGGGTTAATTTTAGGCATAGCCAAAGTGTATCAACCCGCAGTTAGCTTTAAATTAACCGCCCAAGGAATGTGCTTTTTTCATCGTCGGGGGCAGGTCTTTATTGAATGGTCTAATATACAACGTCTTGACAATGTAAGAGTTAATCAAAATATGGAGTTGATTGAATTGCCCTACATTGGCGTTAAGCTGAAACAAATTAACCCTATTTTAGATTGTATTTCGCCGCGTTTAGCCACAGGCTTGCTAACCGAGCAACGACCGCTATTAATGACGGCAGCTACACAAGATGAAGACTTACAAAGTTTAGAAGGCTATTTAGGCACAGAATACACGCCGTTAATTGTAAATGGCGACCGTTATCGTGGCGTATTAGCCATGTTTGGACACCGCTGCCAAACCTTAAATGAGCAACTGGGTTATCATCTTTATTTATCGACAGACAGTATTGATCGCGACCCAAAAGAGTTTGTTAGCTTGTTACGCCAATGGCAGCAGTCAAACCAAGCAGCCACGTTGGCTGAGGTGCATTTACAAGGGGAATAATTAACCATGCTATTAACAGGCGGGTGTTTATGTGGCGCTATTCGTTACCAGACAACTGACATGCCATTTGATGCCGATCATTGCCATTGTAGCCAATGCCGTAAAAGTGCAGGTGCAGTGGTGATGAGTTGGATGGATTTTAATACCGAACAGGTAACATGGCTGCAAGGGCAGATCACAGAGTTTGCTTCTTCTGCTGATATTCGTCGTGGTTTTTGTCAGCAATGTGGCACCAGTATGACCTATAGACATGTGGATTACCCGCAGTACTGCACTTTGTCGATAGCATCACTTGATGACCCTAACAAAGTGCAACCTACATATCATATTTATACCAATGAGCAGGTTAGTTGGTTAACCATAGAGGACACTTGCCAGCGTTTTAACACCAACAAAACCAGCACATAACCAAAGTGTTAACTCAAATATAACTTAAGCTTTATCAGCGGTTTTTGCGTCTGTATTGGCTGATGAGGTCGAGAGTGGGTCGCGGTGACGATAGCCTAAAAATTGGCCGCCATCTAAAATTTCAATGTTTTCGCAATAAGCATCACCCTCAAAAACGCCTTGTTCATGAAGGGTGATTTTTTTACAGCGAGCTTCTCCAGACATTTGGCCTGCTATTTTTAATTCGCGACATAAAATATCTCCCTCAACTGTTCCTGAGGGTTCTATCGTTACATTACCCTGTGCCTGAATATCGCCATTAACATGACCTGCAATCAGGACATCACCACTAAACATCAATTTTCCTGTTAAATGACATTCTTGTGCAATAAAACTTAATGGGTTAACAGGCTTTTTTTGGCCAAACATCTCAGTGCCTTGGGTATATGGTTAAATAGGGGTGCTAATATAGCGTTAAAGACAACATAACAAAACGATAAATTGTGGGTTTTATTAACCCTATGGCATCAATGTGATCGCATCTGACGGACAAGGTGAAACACAAGCGCCACATCCTGTACATGCTTCTGTGTCTATTCGTGGTTTGGGCACTTGGCCTACCGCCATGGTAAAGCTAATAGCGCGGGGGTCGCAGGCATCTTTACAGCTTTGACACCATACGCCTTTCTCGGTTAAACAGTTGTCTTTTATACTGGCAACTATGTTCCACGGTAACGTTGCACTGGTATCAAAAACAGGTTCAGGACACACCTCAACACATTGTTTGCAAAATGTGCATTCATCCTGGCTAAAGTCAATTTCAGGAAAACCACCTTCACCACGTTTAATGATTTGTGTGTCACACGCATTAATGCATTTATCACAACGGGTGCAATTATCCGTAAAGGTTTGCTCGTCTTTACTCCAGGGCGGGCGGATCACATTGGTTTTACGGCGGCTAAAAAGATTACGGCGGCTTTGATTAATACCTTGGGTCATTATTTGTCCATTTGGCTTTATTATTTGCTGCAACTAACAGCCAATATTAGCATTAGCTGCAGCAAAAAATTGTTAAGCGCTTGGCATTTTATACCCATCAGGGTTATTTGATTGCCATTTCCAGCTGCTGCTTGCCATATCTTCTACGCTGTGGGTGGCGCGCCAGTTTAATTCTGTCGCTGCAAAGCTTGGATCTGCGTAACAGGCGGCAATATCACCTGGGCGGCGAGGGCTGATTTGATAAGCAATGGTTTTGCCACAGGCTTTTTCAAATGCTTTTACCATATCTAACACACTGTAACCTATACCAGTACCTAGGTTATAAGTGACTAACCCTGGCTTAGTTTGCAATTTTTTGAGTGCCTGCAAGTGACCAATAGCTAAATCGACCACGTGAATATAATCACGCACGCCAGTACCATCTGGGGTGTTGTAATCATTGCCAAACACACTCAATTGCTCACGTTTACCTACAGCAACCTGGGCAATAAATGGCATCAAATTATTAGGAATGTCGTTAGGGTCTTCACCAATTAAGCCACTTTCGTGGGCGCCTACAGGGTTAAAGTAACGTAAACGAGCGATATTCCAGCTATTATCCGAGTGATGTAAATCCGCTAGAATGTGTTCTACCATTAACTTTGACTGACCATAAGGATTGGTTGCGCCGGTAGGGAAATCTTCTTTAATCGGTAAGCTTGCCGGGTCGCCATACACAGTAGCTGATGAGCTAAATACCAAGTTTTTAACGTTATTTTCAGCCATTACCTGGCATAAAATAATGGTGCCAGTAACGTTGTTTTCATAATACTTCAGCGGCTTAGCAACCGACTCGCCAACGGCTTTTAGGCCAGCAAAATGAATAACAGATTCGATACTATGATCGACAAACACTTTTTGCAGTAACGCTTTATTAAGAATATCACCCTGGTAAAACGTGACATCTTTACCTGTAATGGTCTTTACACGAGCTAATGCTTCAACACTTGAGTTCGATAAATTGTCTACGATGACCACTTCCTGTCCAGCATTTAGTAGCTCTACTACTGTGTGCGTACCTATATAGCCTGCGCCACCGGTTACCAAAATTGCCATAGTTTAATCGTCCTGTGAATAAATGAGTCATGTTCTGTCTACATTGTAAATTATCACAGCTCAAGTTCCAGCGAAATTATTGATATTGATTGCAAAATTATACTGGTCAGCTTTGCATCAATTTAATCAACTTCGCACAAAATGAGCAAGCGATTATGGCTAAGATTTGTTGCCATTGTATTAATTTGTTTACAAATAGTGCAGCTTTATCATGAGACAATAAACTGTGAAGTAGTTAACAAAACGTTCACCTTAGCACACTATGTAATAAGTGAAGTTTACGTAAAGTGGAACATATGACTACAGCAACAAAGTATATTGCCCATCAACCTGACGCCCAAGGCTACATTGATTACTCAGAACACGAGAATCAATTATGGCAACAGCTATATCAGCGCCAGGTGACTAATTTGCCTGGGCGAGCTTGTCCGGCTTATTTAAAAGGTCTAGATGCGCTTGGGATGTCGGTTGATCGGGTCCCACAATTACCTGAAATAGACAGGGTACTGCTACAAGCTACGGGGTGGAAAACCGCTGCTGTACCTGCACTTATCTCATTTGGGCGTTTTTTTGAACTTTTAGCGAATAAAGAGTTTCCGGTAGCAACCTTTATTCGCACTAAAGAAGAATTCGACTACTTGCAAGAGCCAGATATATTTCATGAAATCTTTGGTCATTGCCCTTTGTTAACCAATCCTTCTTTTGCCCATTTTTCCCATATGTACGGTCAATTAGGCTTGGCGGCAACCAAAGAGCAACGGGTGTTTTTAGCTCGTTTGTATTGGTTTACTATCGAGTTTGGCCTGGTGCAGGCAAAAGATGAGCCGTTACAGATATACGGCGGTGGTATTTTAAGTTCACCCGGTGAAACCATGTATGCATTGAGCGATAAACCTGAGCGTAAAACCTTTGATTTACTTGATGTACTGCGTACGCCATATCGCATCGATATTATGCAGCCTATATATTATGTTATTGAAAATATAGACTATCTAGATGAAATTGCCCGTATGGACATTATGGCTATGGTCAGTAAAGCGCAGCAGTTAGGCCTGTTTGAACCTAAATTTGAGCCAAAATCTGTTAACCCCAGCGTGTAGTTATCATGCTGCAAGCACACAAGATTAAATTAAGCCAAGGAGTATAAATGAGCGCATTAACCGAGATGAAATGTGAAGCATGTCAAGCAGATGCACCTAAAGTAACTGATGAAGAGTTAGCGGAGCTTATCGGTATGATCCCAGACTGGGGTGTCGAAGTTCGAGATGGTATCATGCAGCTTGAGCGAGTCTATAAATTTAAAAATTTTAGATTGGCTATGGCATTTACTAATAAGCTAGCCGATTTGGCCGAGGCAGAGTTTCATCACCCTGGAATTTTAACCGAATGGGGTAAAGTGACCGTCACTTGGTGGTCGCATTCAATTAAAGGCTTACATAAAAATGATTTCATTATGGCAGCCAAGACAGACCAGTTGTTAGATTAAATATTATCACATCGATTTCAGCATGTTACGTTAACGTAACATGCTAAATACGTTATCTGTTACAATTCTGCTGTAAACTTCACTTGCCACTGAGGCAATATCCATCTAACGTTGTCACTAATTTCCGCAACATAACTTTAATAATAGGGAATCGTTACATATGCGTTTGGAAGTCAGTTGTATTGATCGCGTTGGTTTAGCGAAAGACATCCTCGTCGTGCTTGAAAAACATGGCATTAATTTAATCGCCATTGATGCCAGTAATAAAGGGTTCCTATTTTTGCAGTTTGCAGAAATCAGCTTTGAAACCTTGCGTGAACTGATGCCACAAATTCGTAAAGTTGAAAGTGTACACGATGTTCGCACCGTATCTTTTATGCCATCAGAACAAGAGCACTACGCACTAAAAACCTTGCTTAAAACGTTACCTGATTCTGTTTTCTCAACCGACACAAAAGGGCGTATTCGTATTGCCAATGAGTCTGCCTTACTCACTCTAGATATGGCAGAACATGAAGTAGTAGACGAGTCACTTAACCACTGGGTACAAGGTTTTAATTTTGCCCGTTGGATGAGTGAAACCCCAGTGTTAGCTCAAGCAACTCGAGTGCAAATCAATTCCAATGAATACTTAGCAGAAATGCTTCCTATTTATCTTCCTGACGATAATGACACGACTATTTTAGCCGGTGCGGTAATATCGCTTAAATCCCCCGCCAGAGTTGGCAAGCAATTTAATGCTTTGCAAAATCAATCAACAGGTTTTGATAATGTGTTAGCCAACAGCGACAAAATGAAAGACGTGTTAAAGCAAGCTAAACGTATGGCTCAGCTCGATGCGCCGCTGTTAATTACCGGCGAAACAGGCACAGGTAAAGAACTGATGGCCCGCGCGAGCCACGACGCCAGTATGCGCCGTGAACATCCTTTTATTGCCATTAACTGCGCCGCTTTGCCAGACAGTGTGGCAGAAGAAGAGCTCTTTGGTTTTGTCACTAACGGCACAGTGGTTAAACGAGGCTTATTTGAAGAGGCCAAAGGCGGTACGGTGTTTTTAGATGAAATTGCCGAAATGTCTAAAGCTGCTCAGGTTAAGTTGCTGCGTTTATTACAAGACGGTACTTTTAGGCGCATTGGTGGCGATGTTGAAGTGCGAGCCGATGTACGCATTATTTGCTCGACCCAGAAAAACCTCGCAGAGCTTTGTCAAACGGGCGAGTTTAGAGAAGATTTATATTATCGCATTCACGTGCTGAGCTATCACATGCCATCGCTACGTGAGCGAAGAGTCGACATTATCCCATTGACCGAAATGTTTTTAGAGCACTACAGTCAACAATTATCCAGTCCGCTTAGACGTATTTCTGCCAGCTGCCGTGACTATCTGTTTACTTACGCCTGGCCAGGTAACGTGCGTCAGCTTAAAAATGCCATTTTTAGAGCCGTGTCGATGTGGGATGGCTCTACCGAGTTGACCGTTGAGCAACTTAAACTGCCGTCTTATGCTGAAGGCTTTGGTTATTTTGACGAAGAATTTGAAGGCACCCTAGATGAAGCAATGAAAGAATACGAGGCCGGTTTATTACGCCGCTTGTATCCTGCTTACCCAAGTACGCGGCAATTAGCCAAAAAACTGGGTGTATCTCATACCGCCATTGCCAATAAGTTACGCGATTACGACATAAGTAAGAAAAAGTAATGTAACGATTTACTGCCAGTTAACTGCTGGCAAATTGGCCATTGTCAGTGCGGTAAACCAGCATTGTTGTGGTTTTTTTATCGTTGTAAATAATAATGTACAAATCATGATTTACCCCGGCAAAACGTGATTTGCCGCACACTCTAGGATTTTTCGCCTTTCTATGGTCAAAATGAGTAAGTTAAGCCATTCAAGCTAATGAGACTCAGCGCGAATGCCACCCAGAATTTAGGAGCAATAATGAAACTTGCAAGTTATCACAACGGACGTCGCGACGGCCAATTGATGTTAGTTAGTAAAGATTTGACCAAAGCGGTAGCTGTGCCAGCCATTGCACATACCATGCAGCAGTTACTAGATGCTTGGGATTTATTGTATCCGCAACTGAGCGAGTTATATGACGCGCTAAATGACGGTCAAATGGACAACGCTATTGCCTTTGATGAGTCACGTTGTTTGTCGCCATTACCTCGCGCTTATCAATGGGCTGACGGCAGTGCTTACGTTAATCATGTTGAGTTAGTAAGAAAGGCACGTGGTGCTGAAATGCCAGAAACATTTTGGACAGATCCATTAGTGTATCAAGGTGGCTCAGACAGCTTTATCGCACCTAAAGCCAATATTGAAATGGCCAGTGAAGAATACGGCATCGATTTCGAATCAGAGATTGCCATTATTACTGATGATGTGGCCATGGGCGTGTCGAGTGACAATGCTGCTAAACACATCAAGTTACTGATGCTAGTCAACGACGTGTCACTGCGTAACTTGATCCCTGGCGAACTTGCAAAAGGCTTTGGCTTTTTTCAATCTAAACCATCAAGTGCGTTTTCTCCTGTAGCTATCACTCCTGATGAACTTGGAGATAAGTGGCAAGACAGCAAGGTGCATTTACCGCTGGTTACGCATTTAAATAACGAATTATTTGGTCGTCCAAATGCCGGTGTTGATATGACATTTAACTTTAGCCAGTTGGTGTCTCATGTGGCTAAAACACGTCCTTTAGGCGCGGGTGCTATTATTGGATCAGGTACGATTTCTAACTATGACCGCAGCGCTGGCTCAAGTTGTTTAGCTGAAAAGCGTATGCTAGAAATCATCGCCGACGGCAAAGCATCAACCCCATTTATGCATTTTGGTGATACTGTTCGAATTGAAATGTTTGATGAAAATGGCGTGAGCATTTTTGGTTCTATTGACCAAAAAGTTGTTGAATATAAAGCATAAAACAACTCAATGCTCATCACGAAATAAGGCAGTGGCGAACCCTCGTTATTGCCTTTTTATTTTTAGTAGAAAAAATCAAATAGGAAATCGATATGAAACTCTATGGATATTGGCGCTCAAGTGCGGCGTATCGTGTGCGTATAGCGTTAAATTTAAAACAGTTATCGGCAGAGCATATTTCAGTACATTTGGTCAATAACGGCGGTGAGCAGCACTCTCAAGCATACCATCAGTTAAATCCGCAACACTTAGTGCCAACCTTAGTGGATAATGGTGCTAACGGCGAACTTAATTTATCGCAATCATTAGCCATCATTGAATACCTAGAAGAAAAATACCCACAAACCCCTTTATTGCCCAGTAACATTGAGCATCGCGCCATCGTGCGAGGCATGGCACAAGCCATTGCTTGCGAAATTCATCCGTTAGATAACTTACGCGTCTTGCAATACCTTGTTAACGAAATGGGCGTGTCTGACACAGACAAAATGCGCTGGTATCATCACTGGATCGTCTTGGGATTTACTGCGTTAGAGGAGCAGTTATCACAGCATTCGGGCATTTTTTGTTTTGGCGACACGCCAACACTGGCCGACATTTGTTTGGTACCACAGGTATACAACGCAAAACGTTTTAATGTACCGCTTGATAACTTTCCTAACATTGTCCGCATTGCACAAACTTGCGACCAATTAGCCGCGTTTGCCAATGCCGCGCCAGAACAACAACATGACGCCAGTTAGGTTTTGCTACAAGTATTAGTCTTCTTCCGTAACTGTATTAACTAACAATGGCATGAGTGGTAGTTCATTGTATCCTCATGCCATCGTCCCCCCGTGATCTCCATCCAATAAGCTAACTTTTAAATGCATCTTTTATCTCTTTTGCTGTTTTTTTGTGATCTGCATCATGTCTAGTGCAAGCATGGTGGTACCCACATAGAGGTACTGCAGCTTTATTGATCTAAATCAATATTGTTAATGAACAACTTAGGTAGGTTAGCGGCAATTGTTAAGAATGTTACAGAGTTACATCTGATTATTGCTGTTATGGAGTGTTAAAATGAATAATAAAATTACCCTAGGTTTAGTTGCTGCTTCGTTGCTTTGTGCTGGTTTATCTTTTGGTGTTGCAGCTCATCAAGCTGGAGATATTATTGTACGTGCAGGTAGTGCAACGGTTGCCCCAAGTGAGTCAAGCCCAGTCGTTGCGGGTATCGCTGAGTTTAGTGTGAATAACAACACACAGTTAGGCTTAAACTTTGGTTATATGCTCACTGATAATGTTGCGGTTGAGCTATTAGCGGCGACGCCATTTAGTCATGATGTGTCCCTTGGTGAGTTAGGTGTGATTGCAAACACCAAGCATTTGCCACCCACGTTAGTTGCTCAATATTATTTTGGCAATGCTCAGTCTGCGCTTCGTCCATATGTTGGTGTTGGGGTTAATTTTACTAACTTTTTTGACAATGATTTCAATCAAGGTGCCAAAGATTTAGGGTTAGATAATTTGTCCATGTCAAATTCTTGGGGCGTGGCTGCACAGGTGGGGCTTGATTATCAAATTGATAAAAATTGGTTGGTTAACGCATCTGTATGGTATGCGCAAATTTCTACTGATGTCAGTTTCGATTTGGGTGCCGATCATGTGGTTGTTGAAACCGATATCGACCCATGGGTGTATATGGTTAGTGTGGGATATACCTTCTAACTGTAGTTGATTAGCATCAGCTATTCATTGCAACAAAAACAGGAACCCGCAGGTTCCTGTTTTGTTATATACCTTTATCATATCATCCAGATTAACCGCGTTTCTTTCTTGGTTTCCAATGGCGGGTATTGTAGATATATTCAGGCAATATTCTGTTTATCCACGCCACAATACGCCAGCGCTTGGTAACATACACTCGGCGTTTTCCCTTTTTCAGTGCCGTTAATATTTGCTCGGCTACGTTGTCAATGGGCGACAATAATAACTTGGTATTTAAGTGCACCGCTTTATCAAATAACCCAAGCTGAATATCGCTGATAGTCACAGGCAATTTTAAGCGCTGCGCGTGCATACTTAACCCTTGCAGATAGTTTGCAGCAAATGCTTTAGAAGCGTGATAAGCCACATTAGGGCCTCCGCGTTGTCCTGCAATAGAGTTTATTGCTGCTAATTGGCCATAACCTTGCTGACACATCAATTTAAAAATACACTGGCTCGCAGCGGCAAAGCCCATCACATTAACGTCAATCGTATGTTGGTCAATAGACCAGGGCAAAGCAGGGTCATATTCGTTAACGCCCGTATTGACTATCACTAAATGGGCACCGTTATGCTTCTCCCATGCCTGGTTAAGCTGCGCAATTAAAGTGTGTGGCTGGTCGATAGTTAATGGATATATGCTGACTTCACCAGGAAGACTTAAGCTAAATGGTTGAATCGCTTCTGGATCATTAACAAATAGCACCAACGACACATTTTGTGCCGATAATTGCGCCGCAAGTGCTTGGCTAAGTGCAGAGCTTGCACCAATAATCATTGCTGTCGCAGCAGACATAGTTAACCTCATTATTATCAATGGCTCATAATAGAAATATTGCCGCTTGATAACAAGAACGAAAAAAATTCAACTTAAGACGTGTAGACTTCTAGACATCCTTGTGTATGATTAACAAAATAAATGACAACGTGTGTCACTATTGATGTTTAGCCGTTGTGCTTAACTGATTAAGCCATTAAAACACCTTGGCAAAGTTAACTGATGCTCAGATGTGCAGAATGTAAATTTGTGATCTGTTCCACACAGTCATTTGTTTAGTTAAACGTTATTACCAATGCACCCGTTGTTTGTGTTCCATTAACCCAAAGGTGAGTCGTATGCCGGTTCGAATTCCAGATAATCTCCCTGCTGCAGGTATTTTAGAGTCTGAAAATATTTTCGTGATGTCTGAAACCCGAGCGGCTAATCAGGACATTCGTCCAATGAGGGTATTAATCTTGAATTTAATGCCCAATAAAATTGAGACAGAGACCCAACTGCTTAGGTTGTTAGGCAATACTCCTTTGCAAGTCGGCGTGGACTTATTGCGTATTCACGACAAAGAGTCAAAGCATACTTCGGTTGATCACATGAACACCTTTTATCGTGACTTTGAAGATGTTCGTCATAATAATTACGATGGATTAATTATTACCGGCGCCCCTTTAGGGCAAATTGATTTTAAAGATGTGGTGTATTGGGATCATATCCGCGAAATTATTGATTGGTCACAACATCACGTGACTTCCGTTTTATTTTTGTGTTGGGCTGCTCATGCCGGTTTGTACCACTTATATGGTTTAAAGCGCCAACTGCTACAAAATAAACGCTCAGGGGTGTTTAATCACACTCGCACCAGCGATCCACACCCTTTGCTTAGAGGCTTTGATGACGAGTTTTATGCGCCTCATTCACGCTTTGCCGAAATGAACATAGAAGAGCTTCGTCAACATGCTGATATCGAAGTGTTAGCTGAGTCAGAGCAAGCGGGCGCCTATATTGTGTTAAGCCGTGACAATCGCAATTTGTTTGTAATGGGCCATCCTGAATATCAAAAAGGCACATTAAATGATGAATATAACCGCGATTTAGGCCAAGGGTTAAACCCTGATATACCGCAAAATTATTACCGAAACGATGACCCAACCCAAGAGCCTATTGCACGTTGGCATAGCCATGGCAGCTTGTTAGTGAGTAATTGGCTGAACTATTATGTGTATCAGTTAACCCCTTATGATTTAACCGACATGAGCGCAAAAACCCCCTGGGAAAACAAAAAAGCATAATCCTTGTGTAAATTCAAAGCCGCAATACTCGCGGCTTTTTTATGCCTGTAGACTAAAGTGTAAACGGCCCTTAAATTCACTCCCCCATTAAAACCTTGATGGTTTTATCTTCATTAAAACATAAGCTTATCTACAACAATTCTGATTTTACCAACAAGTGTAAATCTTCAATGACAACCTCATAAGATCAACATTACAAATTTGATCACTTTTTACTTGCTTTACGTTAGCGTCAACGTCAAAGTGGTGTAATAGTGTTGTTGATTTTTATGTGCACAGATTTAGGAGTGGTTATGAGTACAGAACAAACAGGTCAAGATATCGTTATTGTTGCAGCTAAACGTACCCCAATGGGTGGGTTTCAAGGTGCGCTGTCTGAAGTCGCATCACCCGTGTTAGCCGCTAATGCTATCAAAGGCCTTTTGGCACAAACGGGTATTAAAGCCGACAGTATTGATGAAGTACTTATGGGCTGTGTATTACCAGCAGGCCTTGGTCAGGCGCCTGCTCGCCAAGCAACACTAGGCGCAGGCTTACCCTTAAGTGTTGGGGCAACCACTGTCAATAAAGTATGTGGTTCTGGTATGAAAACCGTCATGTTAGCCCATGATTTAATTAAAGCCGGTAGCAGTAACCTTGTTATCGCCGGCGGCATGGAAAGCATGAGCCAGGCGCCATACTTGCTAGATAAAGCCCGTAGCGGTATGCGTATGGGTCACGGCAAGGTCATGGACCATATGTTTTTAGATGGTCTAGAAGACGCTTATACCGGTGGTGCTATGGGCACGTTCGCTCAAAAAACGGCCGATGATTTTGGCTTAACTCGCGAGCAAATGGACGCGTTTGCATTAAGCTCGCTTGAAAAAGCCAACGCAGCAATTAACTCCGGTGCGTTTAAAGATGAAGTGGTTCCCGTTACTGTGAGTACGCGACGTAGCGATATTACCGTCGACACAGATGAACAACCTGGCAATGCGCGTCCTGAAAAAATCCCCACCTTGCGCCCAGCATTTGCCAAAGACGGCACCATCACCGCAGCTAATTCAAGCTCAATTTCCGACGGCGCAGCAGCCTTAATGCTAATGACTCGCGCCAAAGCAACAGAGTTAGGGTTAACGGTTATGGCAACCATTAAAGGCCATACAACGCATTCGCAAGAACCGTCTCTGTTTACTACCGCTCCAGTTGGCGCCATGCAAAAACTGTTCGATAAAGTACAGTGGAATAAAGACGATGTTGACTTATATGAAATCAACGAAGCCTTTGCCATGGTGACCATGCTAGCGGTATCTGAGCTGGGGTTAGATGCCAGTAAGGTCAACGTTAATGGTGGCGCATGTGCGTTAGGACACCCAATTGGTTGCTCAGGAGCGCGATTACTCGTCACCCTAATTTATGCACTAAAAGCACGAGGCCTTAAGCGCGGCGTTGCTTCACTGTGTATCGGTGGCGGCGAAGCAACAGCCATGGCCATTGAAGTGTAAATAAACACGTTCAACAAGACCGCTGTACAGGTAGACGTAATACAACCACGTTAATGTGAGTAAAACAATAATCACGTCACCTGTGCAGTTACTCAATATGCGTGAGCCTAGCTCACCAAACAGTTCAAGGATCGAGGAAAGCAAAATGATCACACAAGTTAAGCACTACATTGATGGCGAATTTACTCATGGCAGCGGCGAGCGCAATATTGATGTGACAAACCCTGCTAATAACAGCGTTATCGCTAAAATAAATTGTGCCACTACCGCCGAAGTTGAGTTGGCCATTCACAGTGCCAAAGAAGCCTTTAAAACCTGGAAAGAAGTGCCTGTCTCAGAGCGTGCACGCGTGATGTTGCGATACCAGCATTTACTCAAAGAGCATCATGACGAACTAGCAACTATTTTAGCCCAAGAAACCGGTAAAACCTTTGAAGATGCCAAAGGCGATGTGTGGCGCGGTATTGAAGTGGCTGAACATGCCTGTAACGTGGCGTCATTAATGATGGGCGAAACGGTTGAAAACGTCGCACGTAATATTGACACCTACAGCTACACTCAACCATTAGGTGTGTGTGCAGGTATTACCCCGTTTAACTTCCCCGCGATGATCCCATTATGGATGTTCCCATTATCCATCGCATGCGGTAACACGTTTATTTTAAAGCCTTCTGAACAAGATCCTATGACGCCACAGCGCTTAGTTGAGCTGTTTGTGGAGGCGGGCGCGCCTAAAGGCGTATTGCAGCTCATTCATGGCGACAAAACAGCTGTAGACATGTTACTCACTGATCCTGCCATTAAAGCCATATCGTTTGTCGGCTCAGTAGGCGTTGGGCAATATATTTATAAAACGGGCACAGACAATCTAAAACGCGTGCAAGCCTTTGCTGGCGCCAAAAACCACTGTGTCATTATGCCAGATGCTAACAAACAGCAAGTCATCAACAATATGGTAGGGGCCTCAGTAGGGGCGGCTGGTCAACGTTGTATGGCGATATCTGTTGCCGTGTTTGTTGGTAAAGCTAAAGAGTGGATCCCTGAGTTAAAAGAGGCGCTTGCTAAAGTTCGCCCAGGATTATGGAACGATAAAGATGCCGCTTATGGCCCAGTAATCAGCCCTGCCGCCAAAGCGCGTGTACTTAAACTCATTGCTCAAGGTAAAGCTGAAGGGGCTGAGTGTTTACTTGATGGGAGTGACTTTACGGTTGCCGGTTACGAGTCTGGTAACTGGGTTGGACCAACCATGTTTACCAATGTCACCACAGACATGAGCATCTACAAAGAAGAAATTTTTGGCCCTGTGTTGTGTTGTATGGAAGCCGAAACATTAGACGATGCCATCGAGCTTGTGAACAACAGCCCATACGGCAATGGTACTTCAATCTTTACCGCATCGGGTGGCGCAGCGCGCAAATACCAGCATGAAATTGAAGTCGGCCAAGTGGGTATTAACGTGCCCATTCCTGTGCCATTACCCTTTTTCTCTTTCACTGGCTGGAAAGGCAGCTTTTATGGTGACCAACACGCTTATGGCAAACAAGCGGTGCGTTTTTGCACAGAAACAAAAACCATCACAACCCGCTGGTTCGACTCAGAAGCCGTTAGCGGCCCTAACATGAGCATCAACCTTAAATAAGCGTCATATATGCCGCGATATATTTTATTTATCGCGGCAAACATTATTGGCTAAACACAACAAGACCTGCTTGATTTGCCCATAGTGTTACTGCTCAGTAATACATGCTAAGCCGCTTAAGCGGCAGGTGAACAAGCCATAAAGTGACCCAAGAGTCATCCAAAACAATATTAGGAGTCCAACATGGATTTTAATTTAAACGAAGATCAGCGCCAGTTTGCTGACTTAGCCCGCCAGTTTGCCGCAGAAGAACTCGCTCCATTTGCCGCCAAATGGGATGAAGAACACCATTTCCCCAAAGATGTGATTCAAAAAGCAGGTGAGCTGGGTTTTTGTTCTTTGTACTCGCCTGAGTCACAGGGCGGTATGGGCTTATCTCGTTTAGATGCTTCCATTATTTTTGAAGAACTATCCCAAGGCTGTACGGCCACCACTGCCATGTTAACTATTCATAATATGGCGACCTGGATGGTAACCACCTGGGGCAGCGAAACGCTACGTAAACAGTGGTCAGAAGGCTTAACTACAGGTCAACTGTTAGCCTCATATTGCTTAACTGAGCCAGGTGCGGGCAGCGATGCAGCCTCACTGCAAACTAAAGCCGTGCGAGAGGGCGACGACTACCTGATCACGGGTTCAAAAATGTTTATCTCTGGTGCTGGCGAAACCGAGTTACTTGTTGTGATGTGCCGTACAGGTGAAGCCGGGCCTAAAGGCATTTCTGCCATTGCGGTACCGGCAGATACAGCTGGCATAACCTATGGCAAAGCCGAAGATAAAATGGGCTGGAACGCCCAGCCGACCAGACTAATTAGCTTTGAAAACGTCCGCGTACCTGTAGCCAACTTACTGGGTGATGAAGGCCAAGGTTTTACCTTTGCCATGAAAGGCCTCGATGGTGGACGCATTAACATTGCCACCTGTTCTATTGGCACCGCTCAGGCCGCATTAACGCGCGCCACACAATACATGAACGAGCGTAAGCAATTTGGTAAACCGCTTGCGGCGTTTCAAGCCCTGCAATTTAAACTGGCAGACATGGCGACTGAGCTGGTTGCTGCTCGCCAAATGGTACGTTTAGCGGCATTTAAACTCGACACACAAGACCCTGAAGCCAGCGCCTATTGCGCCATGGCAAAACGCTTTGCGACCGACGTAGGTTTTCAAGTGTGTGACAGTGCCCTGCAAATCCATGGTGGTTATGGCTACATTCGTGAATACCCACTAGAGCGCCACTTCCGTGATGTTCGAGTTCATCAGATTTTAGAAGGCACTAACGAAATTATGCGCCTGATTATTGCCCGTCGTTTGCTCGATGAAAACGCTCATCCGATTTTGTAATCGATTAACGACTCATAATACCAAGATTTCATCACCTTCTTAGGTGAATATAAGGACATAATATGATGACAGCAAACACCGCAATCATTGAACATATTGTTGGTCATACGGCCATCTTGACGCTCAACAACCCGCCAGCCAATACCTGGACAGCAGACAGTTTGCAATTGCTAAAGCAAACCATTACTAAGTTAAACCAAAACAAAGACATCTATGCGCTTGTTATTACAGGTCAGGGCGAAAAGTTTTTTTCAGCTGGGGCAGATTTAAATTTATTTGCCGATGGCGATAAAGGCAATGCAGCCACCATGGCAAAACATTTTGGTGAAGCCTTTGAAACCCTTAGCGCGTTTCGTGGTGTATCTATTGCCGCCATTAACGGTTATACCATGGGCGGCGGCCTAGAAGTGGCCTTAGCGTGCGATATACGCATTGCAGAGGCACAAGCGCAAATGGCACTGCCTGAAGCCACCGTAGGGTTGTTGCCCTGTGCTGGTGGCACCCAAAACCTCACTGCTTTAGTGGGCGAGGGCTGGGCTAAACGTATGATTTTATGTGGTGAACGCATTGATGCAGCCAAAGCTGAAAAAATTGGCTTAGTAGAAGAAGTGGTTGAAAAAGGCCAGGCCCTTGATGCTGCAGTGGCACTTGCCGCTAAAGTGGCTAAACAATCACCTAGCAGTGTGAGTGTGTGCAAAACCTTGATTCAAGCTGGGCGACATATGCCGCGCACTCAAGCATTACCCCTTGAGCGAGAGCTATTTGTGGGGTTATTTGACACAGAAGATCAAGCTGAAGGTGTGAACGCCTTTTTACAAAAACGCGCCCCAATTTGGAAGAACCGCTAATGACTCAAGACGTAATATTTCAAACATTAGGCACGCTTTCTGGCCAATCAATTGGCATCGTGACCCTTAATATTGAAAAAGCACTCAATGCACTAACCCTTGATATGGTTGCGGCAATGCAAACCCAATTAACCCGCTGGCAATCTGACAACAGTATTGCCTGCGTGGTGTTACAAGGTGCCGGCGAAAAGGCATTTTGCGCCGGCGGCGATGTGCGCGCGATTTATCATGCATCGATTGCTAATCCTAACAATATCACTGATGAAGCCTGTGGGTTTTTCACTCAAGAATACCAACTCGACTACTTACTGCATCAATTTGGTAAGCCTGTTTTAGTGTGGGGCGACGGCATTGTGATGGGCGGCGGCCTTGGATTAATGGCAGGGGGTAGTCATCGCATCGTGACCGAACGCAGCCGAATTGCCATGCCAGAAGTCACCATTGGTTTATATCCAGATGTAGGCGGCAGTTACTTTTTAAATCGCATGCCAGGTAAAACAGGGTTGTTTTTAGGCTTAACCGCTTACAACATGAACGCGAGCGATGCGCTGTATGTTGAGCTCGGTAATCATTATTTAAACAGTGATGAAAAAGAGCCATTATTTGATGCCATGGCCGAACTTAACTGGAGCCAAAACAGTCAACTCAACCACCAAATATTAACCGATTTGTTAACCCAAATGACTGCGCCGCATTTAGCAACGTTACCCAAAAGCCATTTACAGCAATTTCAAGCAGAAATCGACTTGTTAATGTCGGGTGATATACACGATGTTCATCACCAATTATCCAGCTTAAATACAGAACTTGAATGGCTACAGCGGGCTCAAAAAACCGCTTTAGCCGGCAGCCCATTGAGTTGGCATTTAATTTTTGCTCAAGCTCAACTTGGTACAGAGCTTAGTTTGGCACAATGCTTTCAGTGGGAGCTTGGCGTGAGTGTTAATTGTTGCTCAATGGGAGACTTTTGCGAAGGGGTTCGAGCATTACTCATTGATAAAGATCGCCAACCTAAATGGCTATTTAGCGACGTTAATGCGGTGCCGCAAACTAAAGTTGAGCAATTGACTTGCTCCCCTTGGCCCGCCACTAACCACCCATTAGCTGACTTTACTTAATAAGGATTATTATCATGGCAACAGTAGCATTTATTGGTTTAGGTAATATGGGCGGCCCAATGGCAGCCAACTTAATTAAAGCGGGCATGACAGTCACAGTATTTGACTTAAACCCAGCAGCAGTAGACGCGCTCACTTCTCAAGGTGCATTAAGCGCCAAAACCGCCTGTGGCGCGGCGGCGTCAGCTGATTTTGTCATTACCATGTTGCCAGCAGGTAAACATGTGCGAGGTTTGTACATAGGCGATGATGACAACAAAGGTTTACTTGATGTGGTGCCCAAGCAAGCCTTATTAATTGATTGTTCAACCATTGATGCCGACAGCGCGCGTTTAGTGGGTGCTAAAGCTGCTGAGAAGGGCATAGAGTTTATGGATGCGCCAGTCTCGGGTGGTACAGCAGGGGCGGCGGCAGGTACACTAACCTTTATTTGTGGCGGTTCTGATAACGCTTATGCCAAAGCGCAAACTGTGCTGAGGGTGATGGGCGGCAATATTTTTCATGCAGGTAGCGTTGGCGCTGGGCAAGTTGCCAAAATTTGTAATAACATGCTGTTATCGGTATTAATGGTGGGCACTAGCGAGTCAATCCAATTAGGTTTAGATAATGGCTTAGATCCTAAAGTATTGTCTGATATCATGAAAGTCAGTAGCGGCGGTAACTGGACACTTGAAAAATACAACCCATGTCCAGGCGTGATGGAAAATGTGCCGTCATCTAAAGACTATCAAGGCGGCTTTATGGTCGACCTTATGGTAAAAGATTTAGGCCTATCGCAACAGGCTGCACTTGCATCGAACTCAAGTACCCCAATGGGCTCTCTTGCCCGCAGTTTATATGTAAACCATGCTCGCCAAGGCAATGGTAGTCGAGATTTTTCGAGCATTTTTGAACAGTTTTCAAAGAAAAAATAAAGGATTCAGTTGATGGAATTAAAAGATAAGGTTGTCGTCATTACTGGCGGAGCGGGTGGTTTAGGTCTGGCTATGGCCCATGATTTAGCTGCCCAAGGGGCTAAATTGGCGCTTATCGATGTTGACCAAACCAAGCTTGAGCAAGCTTGTGCTGATTTAGGCGCAACGACTGAAGTACAAGGCTATGCCTTAGATATTACCGACGAAGAAGATGTGGTTGCCGGGTTTAAATATATTGTTGAAGACTTTGGGCAAGTCAATGTGCTTATCAATAACGCCGGCATTTTACGTGACGGCTTAATGGTTAAAGCCAAAGATGGCGTCGTTACCGACCGCATGTCATACCAACAATTTCAGTCAGTCATTAATGTTAACTTAACGGGCAGTTTTTTATGTGGCCGTGAAGCCGCAGCAGCGATGATTGAAACCAAGCAAGCCGGCGTTATCATTAACATTTCTAGTCTGGCTAAATCTGGCAATATGGGTCAATCAAATTACTCAGCCTCTAAAGCTGGCGTGGCGGCCATGTCGGTGGGTTGGGCAAAAGAGCTAGCGCGTTATAATATTCGCAGCGCCGCAGTCGCCCCCGGTGTGATTGCCACAGAAATGACCGCAGCCATGAAACCTGAAGCGCTAGAGCGCTTAGAAAAAATGGTACCAGTAGGGCGTTTAGGTCAGCCAGAAGAGATTGCCTCAACGGTTCGTTTTATCATTGAAAATGATTATGTTAACGGCCGCGTATTTGAAATTGATGGCGGTATCCGTTTATAGAACGGTGGTATTTGGCTTATACCATTTGTTATGATGCAGTCACGCCGAGCTTATGCTCGGCGTGACTTTTTCATTTTAGAGATGAATCAACGAATGAACGTGGATTTTTATACATCTCTTATCCTGAGTTGAGGTTTATCACGTGGCAAAATTAGAACAAATATTAAAAAAGATCATGCTTATCGTGGGGATCTTAGGGGTATTGATTATTTACTCAGGTTTTTTGTACCTGTTTTTTTCTGGACGCTCCACCGCCACGTTACCTTGGTTTTTACTGATATCACCGTGGATTTGTATTTATTTTGGTTTAACGCAGGCACAGCAAATCGCTGTTATTTATTGGTTCGTCAATAAATTTAGCTTCAAAAAAAAGACTAAATAACCTCAACTCTGGATAAGAGATGTATTGATAACGATATAAATCAATAGATTGACTAAAATCCACTGTCAAGCTTGTGATTTGTTTTGCTAACAAGGCGAATTAACGCGTCAATAGCTAGCCTATTGCAAGTTAATTCAACGCAGTGAGGAAGGCAAAGGACTGCTTGAAAGGCGTTTGTTATCCAGAGCTGAGGTTAAATAATAGGTTTTATACAATTAGCCTAATGGATCCATATTCATGCCGTCATTTACGCCTCTTTCCCGTGTTGCAGTGGTTTGTTATACCATGATGGCATTAATCGCTTTTGCGGCTAACTCCGTATTAGCGCGAATGGCATTATCAAGCGATAACACCGCAACGTTAATTGATCCCAGCAGTTTTACCGTTATTCGTTTGGCCTCTGGGGCTATAGTGTTAGGAGCGATAATGTTGCTAATGCCATCAACATCATCAAAGCCAGCAGTTGCTCATGCTAGCAATCTTGCTTCGTTGCTGTTGTTTATTTATGCCATTACTTTTTCGTACGCTTATGTGTTGCTCGACACTGCAACAGGCGCGCTTATTTTGTTTGCAGCAGTCCAGATAAGCATGATGTTGATAAGTTACATACAAGGACACCGCTTAAACCAGCTAGAAATCCTTGGCGCGTTAGTTGCGTTTGGCGGTTTTGGCTATTTAGTCTGGCCGAGCGTGGGGGTAACTAATGGCGAATTATCAATCACTGGCATGGTGCTTATGGTCATTAGTGGTTGTGCATGGGGCGGTTATACGCTGTTAGGCAAAGGCGCTACTCGGCCACTGTTTACTACAGGCGTTAATTTTATTTTAACCTTGCCCTTGGTGCTGCTAATGATATTGACCGTCTGGCTTATACAAGTGTTTACCCCTGTTGAAAATAACATATCTGTGCAACTCAGTGGCAAAGGGGTGCTGTTAGCCATACTTTCTGGTGGCCTAGCCTCCTCAATAGGGTACGCATTATGGTATCAAGCATTACGCGGTCTACACTCCACTCAGGCTGCGGTATTGCAACTGAGCGTACCGATTATTGCGGCACTGGGTGGCGTCATCTTTGTTGGCGAGCAACTGAGCGTTCATCTAATAATGTGCGCCAGCATTATTTTATTTGGCATTTCTTTGGTCATATTGACCAAACCTAAATCTACAATTAAAAAAGAGGTTTTATGACACAATCGACCGTATACCCAATCGGCACACCAGGACAAAAATGGACCGATGCAGACAAAGCCCAATGGCTAGCCCAAGTGACTATTAAGCGCTCATATCAAGACGAAGTGGTTAGCAAATTAACGCCGCTCGCAAACCAGTTTGAACAAGTGCAATACGGCGCATTATCTTACGATGCTGACAAATATCCGTTATTTGGGTTTAAATCGCCTAACTGGGACCGCAACAAAAAGACCATTTTAGTCACCGGCGGCGTACACGGGTACGAAACCAGTGGCGTTCATGGTGCAATACAATTTTTAGCCACCAAGGCTGAGCATTACAGTCAGTATTTTAATATAGCCGTGGCACCGTGTGTCAGCCCATGGGGATATGAAACCATTAACCGCTGGAACCCAAAGGCGATAGATCCTAATCGCTCATTTTATGCCAATAGTCCAGCCGAGGAGTCGGCCAATCTTATGGCATTTGTAGCCACATTAGGCGAGGTTTATGCTCATATTGATTTGCACGAAACCACCGATACTGACGAGTTAGAATTTAGACCTCTACTGTCAGCCCGTGATGGCGTTGAATACGAAAAAGGCATTATTCCAGATGGTTTTTATTTAGTGGGCGACAGCGATAATCCCACCCCAGAGTTTCAAAAAGCGATCATTGATGCGGTCGCAAAAGTGACCCACATAGCACCAGACGATAACGGCCAATTGATTGAAGTGCCAATAGAGCAGTTTGGGGTGATAAATTATCCGGTAAAAAAACTCAGTTTATGTGCAGGCATTACCAACAATCACTTTAATACCACCACAGAGGTCTACCCAGACAGCCCACACGTTACCGAGCAGCAATGTAACGACGCACAAGTCGCCGCAATAACTGGCGGACTTGATTATATTCTTAATTATTTAAAGGCTTAAAAGCCGTTACTTTGCTGGTGCGGTTTTTATTGCACCAGCAAAGCATGTTGATAGGTTGATAAATAAGCCAGAAATCCTTACAATGTCGCGCTTTATATATACCCCATCGGCGATGCCGTATATCAGTTTAAATCTCATTATTATTTGTTTAGCAAGTGCGCTACATTTGTTTGGGTAATGACCTGCGTCATACAGATGTCAACTCGAACCATTACGCTAAACGTTAATACTCGTTTAAACACACAACACGATTTGGAATTTCATTTTGATTACAACAGCTAACATCACAATGCAGTTTGGCGCTAAGCCGCTGTTTGAAAATATCTCTGTCAAATTTGGTGGCGGAAATCGCTACGGTTTAATTGGCGCGAATGGTTGTGGTAAATCAACCTTTATGAAAATCCTTGCCGGTGATTTAGAGCCTTCAAGCGGTAACGTGTCACTAGACGTTAATGAGCGCATGGGTAAACTAAACCAGGACCAGTTTGCATACGAAGCCTTTTCAGTCGTAGACACTGTGATCATGGGCCACCGCGAGTTGTGGAAAGTAAAACAAGAGCGCGACCGCATTTATTCGTTGCCAGAAATGAGCGAAGAAGACGGCATTAAAGTTGCTGAACTTGAGATGGAATTTGCTGAAATGGACGGTTACACTGCCGAATCTCGCGCAGGTGACTTACTACTCGGCGTAGGTATTGCTACCGAGCAACACTTTGGCTTAATGAGCGAAATCGCACCAGGTTTTAAACTGCGAGTATTGTTAGCCCAGGCGCTGTTTTCTGATCCAGATTTACTGTTACTTGACGAACCAACCAACAACTTAGACATCGACACCATTCGTTGGTTACAAGACATGTTGAACCAACGTAACAGCACCATGATCATCATCTCGCATGACCGTTACTTCTTAAACTCAGTGTGTACTCACATGGCTGACTTAGACTACGGCGAGTTACGTGTTTACCCAGGTAACTACGATGAATACATGATGGCGGCACAACAGTCGCGCGAGCGCTTAATGAGCGACAACGCCAAGAAGAAAGCCCAAATTGCTGAGCTGCAAACCTTCGTAGCCCGTTTCTCGGCTAACGCATCTAAAGCTAAGCAAGCGACATCGCGCGCCAAGCAAATTGAAAAAATTAAGCTAGAAGACATTAAAGCGTCTAGCCGCGTTAACCCGTTTATTCGTTTCGAACAAGAAAAGAAATTGTTCCGTAATGCACTCGTGGTTGAAAACCTAGCAAAAGGTTACGACACGCCTTTATTTAGCAAGTTTGATCTTATGGTTGAAGTGGGCGAACGTATTGCTATTTTGGGTCAAAACGGTGTGGGTAAAACCACATTGCTACGTACCTTAGTGCATGATATTCCACAAGATGAAGGTACCATTCACTGGTCAGAAAACAGCAACATTGGTTATTATGCTCAAGATCACGAAGCTGATTTCGCCAATGATATGTCACTGTTCGAATGGATGAGTCAATGGCGCAAAGAAAACGATGATGACCAGTCGGTTCGTGGCATTTTAGGTCGTATGTTATTCAGCGCAGACGACATTAAAAAGTCAGTTAAAGTGCTATCTGGTGGTGAAAAAGGCCGTATGTACTTTGGCAAACTTATCATGCAAAAGCCAAATATATTATTACTCGACGAGCCAACCAACCACATGGACATGGAATCAATCGAGTCGTTAAACAACGCGCTAGAAAAATACGAAGGCACACTAATGTTCGTCTCTCACGACCGTGCATTTGTATCGTCATTGGCCACGCGTATTTTAGAAATTACCCCAGAAGGCATTAACGACTTCAAAGGCACGTACGATGAGTTTCTTGCTAGCAAAGGTATTGAAGGTTAATTTAACCTCAGTAAATTAACCATCGCCTCTTAAAGCCCTGAACATATGTTCGGGGCTTTTTGTTTTTATATTATTGATTTAGCCATATACTCACATAAAATAACTATAGGCAGCTACTATGAGCATCACCCTTGATCAAGCTTCATCAACCTTGAATGAACTTAAATGTCGTACTAATTTTAATATTAAGAATGTCACCGAATACATGCTCCCAGAGCTTAAAGAACCCGTCTATCTGCACGTTGAAGGTAAAACACCTTTACTGATAATTCGTCCTGCATTTGAAGTTTTTTCAACTGAGTTAGCCACTATTGACGGAGTGCATGCCAAATACGATTATTATCACAACGCCCAAATGACGCGTTTTCCGACACGACAATACAAGGGCTTAAATGAAACCCATTATGGATTGGCATTTAGATTTGACAATGTTGAAGCCATTAAATTGTTTATTAACCGCTTAATCGAAATCGTAAAAGGATAAAAGGAGAACACCTCACCATGACAGAGCAATTTAATATTAATCAGTTTAATTGTTCCATTAGTGGTAAAGGCAGCACTCTGGTGTGGGCCCACGGATTATGTGGCTGTATGCAGAGTGAAGATGCCATAGGCTTATATGCATGGCATCGATTTCCTAAAAAATTACAGCTGATCCGTTATGATGCAATTGGCCATGGGTTATCTGCCCAAGGCGACAGTGTCGATGATTACCTCTGGCCCAATCTAGCCAAAGACATGTTGCGTGTTGCTGCTCATTATCGTGCACCGACACCGTTGATCCTTGGCGGCCAATCCATGGGGAGCGCAACTAGTTTATATGCTGCATTAGCTCAACCTGAACTAGTAAAAGGTTTAGTTTTGATGACACCACCCATTGGTTGGCAAGCAAGAGCTGCACAGGTGGATTACTACCATAAAATCGCCAAAGCGGCGCGCATTCTGGGTGGTAAAGGCTTAGCGCAAATGAATGCCAAGCATTTAACTAAAATGCTGCCAAGTTGGTTGGTTAATGCTCATAAACACAGTGTGCTGGGTATGTTAGATGGCTTAAAGTCAATGAAGCGCCAAACATTACATCAGCTGTTTACCGCAGCAGCCCACAACGATTTACCCAGTAAACAACAACTCGCCACAATTAATGTACCTACACTTATTTTAGCGTGGGAGGGCGATGATGCACACCCAGTAGCATCAGCAAAAACATTACATAAAGCATTGCCCCATTCGACTTTGCATGTCGCTAGCAAAATGGACCATGTCGATGAATGGCCTGAACTTATCAGTGAGTTTTGTCTTGCTTTGCAGTCATAGCAGACTAAATTCATGTCAACTTAAGTCATTGAATGAACCGATTATCTCTTTGTGGGTATATAACGAAAATTAGATCAACAAGGGCTAATTTAGCTGTGAGCAATGTCTGAGTTTGGATTGTCAATTAATGTAAATTTTTTTAATTCGTTTATGGTTATTGCAGATATAACTGAGTATCAAATAATTTGACATAAGGCTCCAATATGAACTGGCAATGGATAAGCAATCTTAAAATATCGCGTAAACTTGCGTTGTTGGTTTTACCCCCTTTATTGACCAGTATCTTGTTTGGTGGCATGTATGTTCATAATGAGTATCGTACACAGCAACAACTCGCGTTAGTCATCGACTTATCTAATGTCGCCATTATTAATAGTGCACTCGTCCACGAACTGCAAAAAGAGCGCGGCATGAGCGCAGGTTTCATTGGTTCTAAAGGGCAATCATTTAGCGATGCACTGCCAAGTCAGCGAAATCAAACCAACAGTCGCATAAACCGCTTTGAACAATTTGCCCATGACGACGATTTTCCCGTTCAATTACAACCTACTTACGATAAAGCCGTGTCGTTACTCACTCAGCTAGTACTAATTCCATTTAATTCTGACTGTTTAAAAACTTATAAGCTCGGTTGAGTTTCGACCGGGCGTTATCTACATCAAACATCCAATTAATACTAGCCTTCTCGTTATTCCTGGTTGTTTCCCAAGCCTTAAGAGAAAGCCGCAGATCATTCCACGTGCCAATTCGTCTATCCAAACATTGTCTGTTCATCACGCCTATCTCAATTTCTACCATATTTAACCAACTGGCATGTTTTGGGGTGTAGTGAAATTCAATTTTCTTCAAGATACGCCGAGCTTCTGCTGCTGGATAAGCTTTGTATAAAGAGCCTGGGGAGTGCGTTGTGTAGTTGTCTAAAACCAAGTGGATTTTATCGGCATCAGGATAATGAACATCAACCAAATCCCGCATACACGCTGCAAAGTCTTCTCGTTTCTTGGTTGCTGTTGCTTTAGCATGTCGCCAGCCTCTATGCCTATCGTACATCAGATAGATATTGGCCACATCTTCACGCCGGTATTCGTAATCTTCTTTAGCTAAGTGTCCTGGCGAAGCTAATTTGGGCGGTTTTACATGTGACACCAGTTGTTTCATTGCTTCATCAAAATTAACCACAGGATGTTTTTCATCCGCAGGCATTGCATAAATATCAAGTACCTCTTCCATCTGCGCAATGAAGTCGCTATCTAACTCGCCAATACACCACATCTTCTTTTGCCATGGTTTTAATTCATTGTTTTTCAGCCGTTGACGGACGGTTTCCAGCGATACGCTTTCAAGCTCTGTCAGCGTAATTAATCTGTCTGCGATGAGTGATAATGTCCAGCGAGCGCGACCATCTGGTGGCTCGCTACAAGCAATGCTAACTAATGTTGCATCATCATTAGCTGAGAGTAATTTGGGTTGCCCTGTTCGTTTTCCTTCGGCGAGTGCGACCTTCAGTCCTTCTTCTACGAAGCGTTTTTTGGTTCGGTAAATAGTTGAGGTACTGGTATTGAGTAACTGACTGATATCTTTATCACTGTGTTGATTGTGGTTTGCAAGCAACAGAATGTTGGCTCGTTTTAACAAGCGGGCATTGTGTAGGCCCTTGCTTAATAAAGTCTTTAAGGTGTGCAGTTCTTCTTGGGTCAACTCTACAAGGTAAGTGATATTCATGGCATGATACTCT
>NZ_BMII01000017.1 GCF_014641855.1 Shewanella inventionis | reverse complement strand
ATCAGACAATTTTGAAGTTAGAAACAGACAAATTGATCAGCCGAACGCCGAGAGAAAGTCGTTCTTTGAAAGTATTAATAAAGACCGATGAGCTACCATTGGAATGGTAGCTCAATCGATCATAACTAAATTGAAATGGTACTAGCTGCTGTACTTTATGTAAATGGAGATAATATCGTGTCGACAACATTTAAAAGAACGCGAATTGCACTGTTAAGCGGATTAACACTATCAGCTACCCTGCTTGCACCACTTGCTATGGCAGAAGTGTCTGGCGCGGTAAGCGTGACTAACGATTACCGCTTTCGTGGTGTATCACAAACTGCAGGCGACCCAGCACTGCAAGCCAACATTGACTGGAGCCACGATAGCGGCTTTTTTGTAGGTGCCTGGGGCAGTAATGTCGACTTTGATGAGCCAGGTTATAATGGCCCGGACGTTGAAGTAGATCTCTATGCAGGTTACTACGGCGAAATTAACGATGACACCAGTTATGACCTAACGCTTTACCGTTACAACTACCCAGGTGACAGTGAGTTAGACTATTTAGAAGTCAGCGCGGGTATCGATTTTAATGGTTTTAGAGCCGCATACTGGTATACCGATGATTATGGCGGAAGTGATTTAGCCCTTCATTACACTGAAATTAACTACAGCTGGGGATTTGCCGAAGATTGGAGCCTAGACTTACATTATGGCTATAACTTTGGCGACGCCATTGATGACGGTGAAGGCTTTGACAGCTACTCAGATTACTCTATTGGCGTATCAACAGAGTTTAGCGGCTTTGCGGTTTCTGTGGCGTACCTAGACACGGATATCGATGGTGATTATGAAGTTAACTCTGGGGTTTATAAAAACTCTGGCACCTTATTAGCTAGCGTGAGCTATGCATTTTAAGCGTAATGAATAAGCCCATGGGCTATATGGTATATCGATAAAAACCGCCATTGGCGGTTTTTTATCAAGTTTAGCATTACTTTACTGCCACACCCTGGCCTTGTGCCTGTTGCTTTACCCCTTGCCAACCATCAGCAATGTGATTGAGTTGCTGGCTACGTTGTGGAAATTGGTGAGCAAGCCCGCGCATTAATTTAGTTTAAATTTCACAGATTTCGGTCCAACGCGCTGCATTAGAGATAGGCATAAATTTGTCCTTAAATTAATTATAACGTCCATATTGACCTAATAAATGTGTCACAAAATATTTACTTGATAAGCGGTTTTTATCAGTATTCGATCTTGCTCATAGATTTCAACAAAATAACATTGCATACAGGTGTTACGAGAGTATCTTACCCTTACATAGTATCGCAGAAGATGCATGGTTTGAGCATCTTCTGGTTGATTGGGTATAGTAAAAAAATAAACGCCACAAAGGAGCGAACAATGGCTGACAACATCATAAAAATCCTCATTATTGTTGGGCTGTTCTTTTTAGCCTATAAACTCATTTTTAGCGGCAGTCGCGGGCTAACACTGTTTGAAATGCATTTTAAAGACGGAAAGCTAACAAGCCACAAAGGTAAAATCCCAGAGCGCTTTGAACGCGAATGCCGCACAATTGCCAAAACAAATAAACTCACTTGCACCGTGAGGGCTGAAAAATCAGGACACGTGCGCCTGCATGTTTCTGCCAACGTGGGTGACAATTTAACCCAACAAATTCGCAATCAATTTCCGTTTGAGTACTACGATAAAAAACAACAAGACTCATCAAAATTAAAAGGTTAATCGTTATTGACCACCAATAAAAATGGACTCAATTGAGTCCATTTTTTACAACTGCGAAGATTAATCATCTTGCAGTGCGCACATGTTAAAGTTTGGTTTTTGCACTTTTGGTGAAGAACTCATTAAGGTCTAACATATGTCTGCCCCAAACCTTGTTACGGTCGTTTACTGCACTATGAGAAAACCTAATACAGAAAAACTCTACCGATAAGGCAGAGCTTTTTGAGGTGTTTTTTAAATACCAGTAACGAATAGCAGCGTTTCTTGAGCGTACGATTGAACGGTTTGTAGATCTAAGCTTTGAATCTTAGTATCAAAACCATCAGCGTGATGAAACGCCTTAGAAAATTCATTAATTTTAGTGATTTGGCTTATCTGATTGTGTTTATCGTAGAAGTGACTATTAGGATCTGTCTCATCTCGAATAATCGTAATCATATTACCTAGCCAAATACCTCCGTTAAACTCTCTAGGGTATAAGAAGCGTAGGTGTGCTTCTAAAATAGGGCGAATAGAACGAGCCACTTCAACCTTTGATTCATCTTTGGCGTCAGCAACAAAATCATAGAGCTTATTATATTCTTTGTGGTAGGAGTGAAGAACGTGAGAGTCATAGTCGCTTCTTTCTACCATTTGACTAGATATGTATTGAGAACTGTCAGGCTTAAGAGGATCTGACTTTTTATATGTCACATCAATCTCAAAGCACTTGGTATGTTGAGATAATATCGAGTATTTTTGAATCTCAGATAAAAAGAATGGATCGTGACTAAATACGATGGTTTGATAGCCGTTGTTAATCAGCTTTTCGATCTCAACGATAGTTGCGTCTTTGCGGTAGTTATCTAAGGATGACATAGGATCATCTAAAACAACGATGGAATCGTCGCTATTAGGCTTGGCAAACTTAGATAAGAAAAATGCTAGAGCGAGAGCAGATCTATCACCGAGACTCAGAACGTGCTCAAAAATGTGTTTGTTATCATCCACATTTTCAACTGAAAGTTCTTTGTCGATAAAGGTTATTACATACTTAAGACGAGTTGAACCGCCTCTACCTTTATTGTCCTTATCAAGCTCTTTGATTCGTATCATTGAGTGAAAGTTTTTCAATAGCAGGTTAATAGAATCTTTATGTGTTTTAATGCTATCTTCCTGATCTTTATCAATTTCTTCTTTTAGTTCTTTGATCCTCTTAGTCTTGTCTTTTTTGTCATCAGACAGAGACTTGTGATTAACCAAATCTTCAACTATTTCAGTCTCAAAACGCTTTTTGGTTTCTTCAATGTTGTCGATCTTGGCTTGGAGATCTTGAGTTGAACCAGTTGCTAGTTGGTTCAAAAACTTAGTAACTTGCTCGTTAAATTCTTGCACTTCACTGTTGTATGCCGAGAAATCAAACCTATTGAAAAGACTATCAAATAGTTGATTGAACTTGGTGAAATTAGTTTTTAACAATAAGTCTTTTTTCTTCTCTTTGATCAGGTTGACACATTCAAATACGATTGATGTTGATAAAGAATTAAGGTCTTTAAAATCATATTGAGGATTGAAGCCTGTGATGCGATCTGACCAAGTTTTGATAATCTCACTATTGGATTTCACTAGAGCTTCTAATTCTTCAATTTTACAACCAATGTCTCTTACATCTAATTCGAACTGGTCACTATCATGTTCGAACTTATCACTAGCTTTAGTGTACGAATCATTAATGAAGTCCTGATACAGCCTAAAGATATTGGAGTTTACAAGAGGTTGAGCGCAAAAAGGGCAATTGTCTGATTCGTTTACCAGTTGAGTGCCTGTTTCAAGCCACATAACATCACGCTCTTTAAGATTACTAGCAATGTGCAGCTCAACTTTTTCTTGTGCTTCTTTTGACAGACTCTCGATGTTTAGTGTGAAGATGCTTGTATCTAAATCTGGCTTAGTCAGAGCCAGGGGGGTAGGCTTTTTACGGCTCTTGTAGTGTTCTACACTCTTCAAATCTTGGATTTGAGCTTCAAGACTTGCAATCTCAGCATCAGCGTTAGGAGTAGCTTTTATACCACGGATTTTAGCAACTGTTTTGCTGGGAAATGTCGTAGTAAGTCTTGTATCAATTGGGCTTAGCTGAACGTTGATAGCGTCAATTTCTGCTTTAAGTGTATCAATCTCTTGTTCCTTTAATACTGATACTTTACCTAATGAAAACTCATAATAATTAGTGAGTTGACTACGATCTTTAGCATTAGGAATATAAAGGTTACTATCAATGAACTCTTGATTGAATACTTGAAAATTAAACGGTGTTTGAAGCGAGTTTAGCGTTATGTTTTTACCGCCAACTCGAAGGTTGAGAGCTGGTACACCATCAGATTCTTGAGGCTTTAACGCTTCTATCGCAGCTTTGTCGTTTTCATTGATAAAATTAAAGACCTTACTTAGCGTAGACTTACCAGAGCCATTTCGGCCGTAGATCAGGTTTAGCTTATCAAACCCTTGAGTCAATGCTCTCTTGTGTTGCCATTGCTTGATGTTTTCAATTTTTATTATTCTTTCTAGCATTTCTAATTTTTCAGTTAGTTGCGTTTATTTGCGCAAGGTTAATATGGGATTAAAGGCATACTAACATGGTTATGTTGTCCAGAACTGTGATATGTGGGGTCAGTGTAAACTTTTGATATGTGGGGTCAGTGTAAACTTTGATATGTGGGGTCAGTGTAAACTTTAACTGATACCAATACATTTACTAATCCCACTACCCATTTTTAGACCCTTTGCACTAACGCACTTCTGTCCATAAATGCGTTAAATCTTTAAATAACAAACTAGGTTAAATCGAAGATAACTATACGGCGGATGTAATCACGGCTATGACCTTCGAAAACATGGATGTTTTCGCAGAGCGCCCAGGGATGGGTTTACCGCGTGTCATAGAAGTGATTGCATTGAGTATTGTTGCCTAGTGTGACAATAAAGCAGTAAAGCAGAGTCACTCACAGCAAATCCTGCACAAATGTTCAAAGCAAAAATAACACCTGGGTCCCGGCTCAAGAGCATTGCCGGGACGACGCCGTATTTGGCCGTTCAGGGTGGAATTGCAGCCTGAAGCGTTAGTGGCTGAAAACCATAAAAAGCAAAACACCTAGGTCCCGGCTCAAAAACACTACCGAGACGACGTAAGAGTTGGGACGACAAGAAGGTAGTTTTGTCCATAAATGCGTTAGATCTTAAATTACAAACTAGGTTGAATCGAAGATACCCATACGGCGGATGTAATCGCGGCTATGACCTTCGAAAACATGGATGTTTTCGCAGAGCGCCCAGGGATGGGTTTACCGCGTGTCATAGAAGTGATTGCATTGAGCATCGTTGCCTAGTGGTAAAACAAACACCTGGATCCCGGCTCAAAAGCATTGCCGGGACGACGCCGTATTTGGCCGTTCAGGGTGGAATTGCAGCCTGAAGTGTTAGTGGCCGAAAACCATAAAAAGTAAAACACCTAAATCCCGGCTCAAAAACACTACCGAGACGACGTTAGACTTAGGACGATGCGAAAGTAGCAAATAAGCTTTGTCCATAAATGCGTTAGATTTTTCAGTAACAAACAAGGTTGCATCGTAGACAACCATACGGCGGATGTAATCGCGGCTATGACCTTCGAAAACATGGATGTTTTCGCAGAGCGCCCATGGATGGGTTTACCGCGTGTCATAGAAGTGATTTCATTTGAGTATCGTTGCCTAGTGTGACAATAAAGCAGTAAAGCAGAGTCACTCACAGCAAATCCTGCACAAATGTTCAAAGCAAAAATAACACCTGGGTCCCGGCTCAAGAGCATTGCCGGGACGACGCCGTATTTGGCCGTTCAGGGTGGAATTGCAGCCTGAAGCGTTAGTGGCTGAAAACCATAAAAAGCAAAACACTAGGTCCCGGCTCAAAAACACTACCGAGACGACGTTAGAGTTGGGACGACAAGAAGGTAGTTTTGTCCATAAATGCGTTAGATCTTAAATTACAAACTAGGTTGCATCGAAGACAACCATACGGCGGATGCAATCGCGGCTATGACCTTCGAAAACATGGATGTTTTCGCAGAGCGCCCAGGGATGGGTTTACCGCGTGTCATAGAAGTGATTGCATTGAGTATCGTTGCCTAAAATCTTAGTTTTGTTTGAGTTAATAGCTCTAGTTGGCCTACTTCCATAGGCCACTCTTGATCTCGTTTGGCCTAAATCATAAAAAGCAAAACACCTGGATCCCGGCTCAAAAGCATTGCCGGGACGACGTCCTATTTGGCCGCGCAGAGGGGGATTGCTGTCTCAAGTGTTAGTGGCCGAAAACCATAAAAAGCAAAACACCTGGATCCCGGCTCAAGAGCATTGCCGGGACGACGCCGTATTTGGCCGTTAAGGGTGGAATTGCAGCCTGAAGTGTTAGTGGCAGAAAACCATAAAAAGTAAAACACTAGGTCCCGGCTCAAAAACACTACCGAGACGACGTTAGAGTTGGGACGACAAGAAGGTAGTTTTGTCCAGAAATGCGTTAGTTCTTCCAATTACAAACAAGGTTAAATCGAAGATACCCATACGGCGGATGTAATCGCGGCTATGACCTTCGAAAACATGGATGTTTTCGTAGAGCGCCCATGGATGGGTTTACCGCGTGTCATAGAAGTGATTTCATTGAGTATCGTTGCCTAACATCTTATTTTTGTTTGAGTTAATAGCTCTATCTGGCCTATTTCCATTGGCCACTCTTGATCTGGTTTGGCCGAAAACCATAAAAAGTAAAACACCTGGATCCCGGCTAAAAAGCATTGCCGGGACGACGTCCTATTTGGCCGCGCAGGGGGGGATTGCTGTCTCAAGTGTTAGTGGCCGAAAACCATAAAAAGCAAAACACCTGGGTCCCGGCTCAAAAGCATTGCCGGGACGACGTGAGAGTTAGGACGATATTAAAGTTAGGACCATGAGACAGTAGCTAACATGCCTTTGTCCATAAATGCGTTAGATCTTTAAATTACAAACTAGGTTAAATCGAAGATAACTATACGGCGGATGTAATCGCGGCTATGACCTTCGAAAACATGGATGTTTTCGCAGAGCGCCCATGGATGGGTTTACAGCGTGTCATAGAAGTGATTTCATTTGAGTATCGATACCTAGTGGTAAAACAAACACCTGGATCCCGGCTCAAGAGCATTGCCGGGACGACGCCGTATTTGGCCGTTCAGGGTGGAATTGCAGCCTGAAGTGTTAGTGGCCGAAAACCATAAAAAGTAAAACACCTGGGTCCCAGCTCAAAAGTACAACCGGGACGACGTTAGAGTTGGATGATGTGAAAGTAGCAAATAAGCTTTGTCCATAAATGCGTTAGATTTTTCAGTAACAAACAAGGTTGAATCGAAGATACCCATACGGCGGATGTAATCGCGGCTATGACCTTCGAAAACATGGATGTTTTCGCAGAGCGCCCATGGATGGGTTTACCGCGTGTCATAGAAGTGATTTCATTGAGTATCGTTACCCAGTGGTAAAATAAGACTTTGATAAAACAGAGCCACCCACAGTAAATTCTGCACAAAAGTTCAAAGAAAAAAATAACACCTGGATCCCGGCTCAAGAGCATTGCCGGGACGACGCCGTATTTGGCCGTTCAGAGTGGAATTGCAGCCTCAAGCATTCGTGGCCGCAGGCCATAAAGAACAAAACACCTGGATCCCGGCTCAAGAGCATTGCCGAGACGACGCCGTATTTGGCCGTTCAGGGTGGAATTGCAGCCTGAAGTGTTAGTGGCCGAAAACCATAAAAAGTAAAACGCCTGGGTCCCGGCTCAAAAGCATTGCCGGGACGACGTGAGAGTTGGACGGCGAGAAAGTAGCTAAAACACTTTTACCCATAAATCAGTTAGCAAATGCTCAACGAGATCATTCTCTTACATTTGCTTTGATATCACTAACGTTACTTGCGCAACTGTCACGCCAAACTTGATAATGTCGCTTTTATTAATGATGGTATTTTGGTCAACCAAAAACATCCAATCGTCAAAATGCACTTCGTATTCGCTGCCATCGACTGGCAAAATCATATCGTAACGCCAGCGCAATGCACTGCCCTGCGCTTCGCCTTGGGCAATACCTAAAATGTCATTGGCGGAGCCTTGATATTTACCGTTGCCTTTATCGATGATAGTCCACACTCGTGTTTGCTTTTCTCCATCATCATAAACAAACCACTCATTGATCACCCCTTGTTTACCTTGTGGGGTATCGCTCCAATGTGCTTCCATGGTTACGGTAAATTTACGTGTCACCTTGCCTGAGAAATCTTGCACAATACCGGCAGCGGTTAGCTTACCATCAAAAAATTCTGCTAGATCGAGCCCTGGAGTGGTATCTGCATAATCATCTATCGATGCTGACGAACATGACATAACGCATAGCACTAATAGTGAAAATAACGCTGTTTGACGCCAATTTTTTAGCCACGATGTTGTGCGCACAAATGGAGTGATTTTAGCTATCATATTTCAACCTTAGTTTGTTCAGTTCATGCCAATCAATTGCTGACGCAGTTTAGGCCGACTGGTTTTTTCAGATAACCATATCGCCAAAAAATCAGCAGGAAAGTCTGCATTTGTCACGCCAAAGTAAGGCTTATCATTAAATAAAAACTCAGCTTGAGTGGCTGAGTTCACCATAAACGTTAACCTGTCGCCCTCTTTCACATCGGGCCATGCCTGAGCTAACTGGTCGTGATACTCATCAATTTTTTGCTTTGATAACCCTATGTGCAACCATTGATCAACAGTGGCGTCGATTAAATCTTTGGCTTCAATGTCGCGGTGATATTCTATTTCAAGCTTAATTGGCAGTTGGTTGGCTTGGTATTTACCGTCGAGGCTGTATAAAGTTGCACTGTAAATATCTAACCACAGCACGCTCATACTCGCAGCCCCAACTTGCAATAAAGCCGTTGGTGCTGTTGACATGCTAACGCTATTTTTTACACCATTGGAACTTTTAAGGCTACTCGCATTGTTTGCTAAGGTTTGATTAGCCATAGCATCGCTTATGCTTAATGCCACAACAAGCATCACTACCACGGCCCCTACAACACCAAATAGCAACTCAACTAACCATTGATAGGCATTACGGGTCACATTAACTGCTTCATTTACCGATTTCATTGCCGAGTCCTCTGTGTAATGTTAGGCATGTATTCACCGCGACTTATTAACAATAATACGGGAAACAACACACTCCAGATCACCGCAAGCACAATACCGCTAAACCAATGACCGTGTGGTAACACTACCGCGCCAAACTCAGCACCTGCGATATAGCTTAGCGCCCCAAATATGCCACCAAACAATGCTTGTAATACTAAATTAAGCTGCTGAAAAAACACTAAACTGTAACCCAAACTTAATGCGAAAATTAACCAAAGCAACGCTAACCAATAAGGCGTTTGAGCAAACACAAACAGACCAAACCAGGTTAATAATGTATCGACACTCATGCCAACTAAAGCACAAAAACACATTAACTGGGCGTCTTTTTGGGGCGATTGCGATAACAGAAAGTGCCCAGCAATAAGCAGAATAGACAATAAAATAAGCTGATTACCCGCCAGCACACCTGCCCACCAAACTAACTGAAACGATAACGCGTTTAGGATAATAAATAGCTTGGGGTTAGGCATAAGCACCTCGTCGCATCAGCAAGTTTATTTCAAGCGATATTGCGGCCTAACGGCAACCAAGTGCACAGTACTGGTTGTACGTTCTAAAAAGCCGCCTTCGCAGTAGCTTAAGTAAAACTTCCACATTCTGATAAAGTCATCGCCGTAATTTAACGCTTTAATTTTATCGTAAGCTGCATCAAAATTTTCATGCCAGTGTTTTAACGTACGAGCGTAATCTTTACCCATGTCACTCACAGACCAGGTGACCATGTCTGTTTTTTTGGCAATGTGTTTGGTCATTTCGCTCACTGAGGGTAAGCAACCACCAGGGAAAATATAACGTTGAATAAAATCAACACCCTTGCGGTAGCTGTCGTAACGCTGATCTGCAATGGTAATGGCTTGAATAAGCATAAGACCATTGGGCTTGAGTAGGTTTTGTAGCTTTTCGAAGAACCCAGCGAGGTATTCATGACCAACCGCTTCAATCATTTCGATTGATACCACACGGTCGTATTCGCCCGTTAACAGGCGATAATCTTGCTTAAGCAGGGTTATTTTGTCTTCTAACCCTTCTTGCTTAACACGGGCAACAGCATAGTCATATTGCGCGTCAGAAATAGTTGTGGTGGTAACATTAACGCCAAAGTGCTTAGCTGCATAAATGGCTAATGCGCCCCAACCTGTGCCGACTTCAAGCAGGGTTTGCCCAGGGGTTAAATCTAAACGCTCACAAATGGTGTGCAGTTTATGAATTTGCGCTTCGTTTAATGTACTGTCATCGCTAGGATATAACGCACTTGAGTACATCATTTCTGGGTCTAAAAACTGCTGATACATGTCATTACCTAAATCGTAATGCGCCAAAATATTGCGCTTAGAACCCGCCTCAGAATTACGATTTAGCACATGTTTTACACGGCTAATGCCGTTACTTAGCCACGAAAAATAACGCTCAATGTTGTCGAGCAAGGCTAAGTTGCGCGCAAACACTTGCACCACTTTTGTTAAATCAGGGCTGCACCAATGGCCTTGAATATAGGCTTCACCGGCACCAATTGAGCCCCCAAATACTACCTGACGGTAAAAACTAGCATGCCTAACTTGCATTACGGCATGAATATCGCTTTTAGTGTCGCCAAAAGCTGCGGTATCCGCCCCATCGACAATTGTTAAATGACCTTCTGCAAGATGCGCCAGTGCACGTAATAAAATCTTTCTTGCAAGACTGTCTGATAAACCAGCTTGAGCCATGCTACTTTCTGTGGCCGTATTTTCCATTTTTTGTCTCCAGTTCATCACTGTTATAGGCTTTTTAACCTTATTAAGTGTTTATACGCTGCAGTTGTCCATTTGGTTTACAATTGATTGTTGGCTATGGGTGCTCAAATTACAAAGCTTTGGTGGCTTGTTTACTCACAAAAGGAATACGTTTTAAAAATAGCTTTAATGCCTGCCAATAAATACCTAACATAATGTTTGCTGTCATCAGCGGAAAATGCAGCATAAAACCTCGGATACTTTTCGCGCTTATCTCCTGGCGTTTAAGCACCACACCAGCATCAAAGAGTTTATCGTTGCTCGCGTTGCGGTTTTCAATGGTCACCTTTAAAAACTTAGATGGCGCGGTAATTCGCCATAAGTAATGCATGTCTAAATTCATAAACGGCGACACATGAAACACCTTGTCGGTGTGGGTAGTATTGGCCATGTCCACTAGATAGCAATGGCGTTCATTCCAGGGGGTATTACTTACCTCTGCCAGCATATAAACCATTTCATCTTGGTGGTAACAAAAATAAAAATTCACCGGGCTAAAATAAAATCCGCAATGACGAATTTGCCCCGAAAAAATCACTTTATCGCATACTTGGCTCGCGCCTAAATGCTTAATGGTGGCTAACACCCGGTGTTTTAACGCACTGGCATCATCACCATGACAGGCTGGCGGCAACACGAATGCATCAGCAAATTGCTTATCCAATTCGTTAAGGTAGTCGCTTGGTTTAAATTTAAGCGGAGTAAACCTGTCTGTCGAAAACAGCTTACTGCTGGCACATATGGCATCGACTTCATCTAAATCAATTGCCATCATCGCCAACTTGTAACCAAAACTGTGCACTTTAGGCACGTGGCGACGATGGCTCACCGTACCGGTATAAATGCCGCTATGTAAGGTCTGTGGCGATGATGTTAATGTCATAAGGTGATCCCAAATAAGTTACATACGTCAACTGCGCTTCGCACCCCGTCTTCATGAAAACCATTGTGCCAATAGGCGCCCGCATAATAAGTATGACGTTTTCCGTTGATTAGCGCTTTTTTAGCTTGAGATTTCATGCTGGCGTCATTAAACACCGGATGAGCATAATTAAATTTACGTAAGATTTTAGTTTCATCAATTAAATCAGTTTGATTTAACGTCACACAAAAGGTTGGCGCATCTTTGGGTAAACGCTGCAATATGTTCATGTTATAGGTGACGCTCGCTGGACGCTGGGCAACATCTAACTCATTTTTACCATCAAGACGATAGTTCCAACTTGCCCAAGCCGCTTTGCGTTTTGGCAATACATTAATATCAGTATGAAGCACGACCTCATTATTTTGATAGGCCATTGGTGCCAATATATCTGTCTCGTCTTGGCTTGGATCGCAAAGCATGGCTAATGCTTGATCGCTATGGCAAGTTAATACCACATCATCAAACTGTTGCCACTCGCCATGAGACACTTGCACCTGCACGCCATCGTCACTGCGTTTAATGCCTGTAACGGGTGAGTTAAGGTGAATGCGCTCTTTAAACGGGGCGGTTAATGCCGGAATGTAACTGCGTGAGCCGCCTTCAAGTACATACCATTGTGGGCGGTCATTAATGTTGAGCAGACCGTGGTGCTGAAAAAAACGAATAAAAAACCGTAATGAAAAACTGCGCATATCATCAATACTGGAAGACCAAATTGCTGCGCCCATGGGCAAAATATAATGCTCGCAAAAAAAGGCAGAAAAGTTGTTTTGATCTAGGTATTCACCCAATGTGGCGTTAGGGTAGTTGTCGGCTTCATAAATCGCTTTACAGCCGTTATTAAAGCGCACGATTTCGCCAAGGAATCGATAAAAGCTGGGGCGGAATAAATTTCGGCGTTGGGCAAATAAACTCCATAAATTATGACCATTATATTCAAGCCCTGTAATGGCGTTGTTTACACTAAAACTCATTTCAGTCGGCATGGATTTAACTTTGAGCTGCTCCATGAGTTTTTCAAATCGTGGGTAAGTACGGTCGTTAAATACAATAAAACCGGTATCAATGGCATACGACTTACCTGCCACTTCAACATCAACCGTTGCTGTGTGTCCGCCAATATAATCATTAGCTTCAAACACGGTAACATTGTGTTTGCGGCTCAATAGATGTGCGCAAGTTAAGCCAGAAATACCCGTACCGATCACGGCGATATTTTTCATTTAATCATCCTTAGTGCTATTTTTGTTATTTTTCTTTGCTAGTAAAGACACCAGCAATGACTCTGGTAATAACGAAGCCAATTTAAGTAACCAGGTAAATTTGCCCGGAAAGTGAATTTCATTACGTTGGCGTTGCATGCCGTTATAAATAGCCACTGCTGCTTGCTGAGCAGTAATTTGCATTGGCATGGCAAAATCGTTTTTATCGGTTAAAGGAGTTTTAACAAATCCTGGGCAAATAACACTCACGCCAATATCGTGCTCGGCCAAGTCGACCCGTAAACTGCGACCTAGATAACTAATCGCCGCTTTTGATGCTCCATAAGCTTCAGCCCGAGGAAACGGTAAGTAGGTCGCACTTGAACTCATCAACCCAAGTTGAGCGCCACGGCTAAGTAACGGTAAAAAATGTTCTAGACAATAACCCATCGCAATCACATTAGTGTTAATCACTCGGGCAAATAATGCCGAGTCAAAATGCAATGCATCGTCGATATATTCGCAACTGCCGGCATTGAGTATCACGTGCTGTAATTGCCAATGGTTATCGAGCAACAACCGCTTAAGTTCAGTGGCCGCAATTTGCACTTGTGCATTGTCGGTAATATCAAATGCAAGTGGTGTCGCGCCGCTAATGTTTTGCAGCGCCTCGCGGTTACGACCACAAGCAATCACTTGCATACCTTGAGTAAGGTAATATTCTGCCAACGCAAAGCCGATGCCTGAGCTAGCACCAGTGATGAGTACTGCCGGCGTTTTAGCGGTTGTCATCACCATTACTTGGCCGCCCGATTTTTTAACAGACCAATCAACCCACCTAAAAATGGCACCTGTTCATACAACATTTGCCCAAGGTCAAAATAGTCGCGATGGGCATAGATTTTGTCATCAAACTTAAGTTGCGACATGCCGTCAACCTGAATCTGCTGGCCTTTGTTTAACTTAGGGTGCGAATAAGTCATGGTCCAATATAATGCCGCCTGGCTATTGTTATGACTCACAACCACTTCTTTAATATTAAATTCAATGTGGGTAACGTTAAGGTACATATTGGCAAAGTAACGAGTGAGATCGTCGATGCCATTAACCTGATGCATAGGATCGCGAAAAGCGATATCGTCGCGATAAACTTGGCGTAGCAAATGCAAATTGTCTTTGTTAAGTTGCTGATACATATTAATAAATGCATCTACAATAGCAGGGTAGCCATGACTAGACGTTGCATTTACGCCATTTGATGGTTCAGCTGATATATCAACTACCGATTGTGCACCTTGCATTAACCAACTCCTCTAATGCTATTCTTGTGAGCATAAAATAAACAATGCCTTAAATCACAATAAGATCAAAGTGTTTCATGCATTCAAATTCAGACTTATTTAATTAAGAGATAATACGAGATAAGGTAAAATACAGATCACTATGGTAGATAAATAGCAAAACGCCCAAGCTAGGCTCGGGCGTGTGGTTATTCAAAGGGTTAACAAAGCAAATTAATAACCGGTTTTAGCCACCGGATGCCAATGCTTATCCACTTCGTCTTTAATAAACGCTTGTTTTGCTTTAATCGCGTCGGCTTCAATAAATCCTATAGCAGCATGGGCAGTTTGCTTTGTCGAAATATCAGGATACTCAACTTGAGTAACCGAAAGTTGCGCTAAAATTCGAGCTAATGCTTCACGACCATAAGTAATTTGCTCTGTTGCTACGCTCAACAGTGCCACACCCTCTTTAGGGTTATGAGCATATAATCCATGTGATGCCATGGCAAAATCCCAACGCCACTGCGCATGACGGATAGCCATAATAGAATCATTCATTTGTGGCCATGTCGCGCCTGCATCCCAAGCAGCTTTTGCTTCGTAATGGGCTTTAACCAGTAATAACTCTAGATTTCGTGCCCGCTCGTTTATGTCATTTTTAGCGTTATCGAGTTTCTTGGCTAATGCGGTTTTACTGCTATGACAACTAATGCAGGTTTTATCAAAATTATCCATGGCGCCAGCCACTTTATGATCGGTAAAGGTTTGCCCTTTATCATCGCTCACTTGTGGCATATGACAGGTAATGCAAGTCACCCCTTTTTTAGCGTGAGTAGAACGACTCCAGTGTTCAAATTCTGGGTGACGAGCCTTTAATATAGGTGTTTTTGAAATAGGGTGGATCCACTCATAAAAGCGGCGAGTGTCATAGTATTTTTCAATGTCATCAGCTGTGCTGCCAAAAATCCACGGTATATTTACCTTATTGCTTTTTTCTGGCTGAAAGTAATACGTTACATGGCATTGGCCGCATACCTGCGCCCCTTGCATTGTGCTGTCTTGCTTATCAAATGGCAGTTTAATTTTTGCCATGGCATCTTGAGCATATGGACGAGGTAAGGTTAACTCCGCACTGCCATCGACATGGCAATCACTGCAATACACGACCGATTTTATTTCACGGCCTAAATCGACAAAATTAGCACCAGAATACCCTTCAATCCCCATTTGTTTCATCAGTCTTGGGGCGTCTGGTGTTTTACAGGTCCAGCAACTGGCTGATAAGCCTTTGTCACCTTCAGCCACTGCAACACCAGTACGTAAAGTATGAGTAACGTCTGCAACCGCAAACTGGTGGCCACGTGGGCTATGATATTCTTTGGCAAAAGATGAGCCTGCCCACAAAATAATACTGGCAGGATATTGCGCCAACATATCTTCGCTTTCGTCCTGCTCTACTGTGGCCTCCCAAGATGCAAACTGATTAGGAAACTTAATCTGATTTGGGTCGAGCTCTTCACTTTGTAAAGACCAAGAGGTCAGTGTCAATAATGCCAGCCCTGCGACCAGTATTGTAATCCCTGTCTTGCTACGTAATGGCCGAGAAACTTTCATCATCACGTCTACTAATAAATTAATCATACCGTTGCCTTAATACCAATCAGTAATCTCTAATCACTTATTTATCCTGATTGATATAACAGATAAATGTGACACATCAGTTGGCGTTACCCAGGGCGGCCATCAAGCCTTGGGCGAGTTAAAATTGGCGCATAAAACCACACAAACATACCAAAGCCAACAAACCAAAACGCCCCAGCAATCCACAACCACATTTGGGTGTGCTCTGGCATTAGCAGCGGCATAATCGCTCGAAACACCGCAGCCAAAGCAAGGCTCATAAATGCAAACGCCATATTGGGGCCTTGATAAATATTGCGACTGGTATGCCCAAGAGATACACGAGAGATCATTGATAAACACAATGCTGCAATGCCGCCAACAGCAAAGAGATGCAACAAGGTTCGATAGGCATATTCGTTGTTAATGTTAATTGCCATCAAAATAAGCGTGATTGGCAATGACACATACGCCAAATGCAAAGACCATAACATAGGCTCTTTCAAGGTTTTATGCGCTTGCCATCGAGCAAAACGAACAAGGTGTAATCCACCAGCCGCCGCCAATAACACTTGCTCTACACTTTTAGGAAACCAATGTGTAATTGCTTGTAAAAACAATAATCCCATGGCCAATAATAATGTATTTTCTAATACACTTATGGGATCTGGCTTGGGTTGTTGAATACGCATGGCGGTAAAAAACGGAATGACTCGTCCCCCCACAATGGTAATCACTAACGCTAGCCACCAAATCATGGCTTGCCATAGCTGAGTCGAAAGCGAAAAGTCTCGTTGGTATAATGCATAGTAACTGGCTAGATTGACCACCAGAGCCACCATAAGCAGAATAGGAAACCCGATATTTCGCCATTGCTTAACCGGATAGATACAACGCCATAATGCAAACGCACTGAAGCCTAAAAATAAGCTGTCAAAGAGTGCCGGAAGCACTAATGGAATATTCATGGGTAATAGCAGCATGAGCCTGGCGATTAACCAACAAGCAAATGTCAGCATCAAACTTCGGCCTTTAATGGTCGGTTGATTAGTCCAGGCTTGCACTGCGGTCAGTAAAAAACCACACACAATTGCCATGGCGAAACCAAATAACATTTCATGTGGATGCCACCATAACGGCACAACATTAGCCCAAAACTCACTGTTAAATAAGCTATATTGCGGCGTAAACCAGCCCATTAACCACAGTGGAATATACAGCGCAGCCACAGCAGCCCCACCAAGAAAAAACGGCCTAAAGCCTAAACGCCAGATTGCAGGGGTGTTATCAACATCAGCAGGATCATCAATATTTAGCATAAGTAGCACACTCATTTAGTGAGTTAAGAGCACAAGATTTAAACATGCATTATATATAAATCTTTAAGTAAGGCTATTGTATGCTGCCCATTATGTTACTTCAATCATTACTCATCGCTAATGCAAACTAGGCAGGTCATAGTGTGATCTAACGCAAAAAAGCCAACACCGAAAACGGGTGCTGGCTTTATATAAAACGATATCTACGGGGATTAGCGAGAAAGGATTAATGAGGAAACTAACCGCGCTTTAATGCACTTAGCACTTCAATGGCTCTTAAGCGTGCCATTTTGTGTTCAACAATTGGCTTGGGATACCCTTGATTATCTGGCTGGGCAAATAAGTCGTGCATATTAACCGATTTAGGCTCATGGATATCTTTAATAGACCAGGAGGCAATTTCAGGAATGTAGCGTTTAATAAAGCTGGCATCGGGGTCAAACTTGCTACTTTGGGTCATGGGGTTAAACACCCTAAAGTAAGGCTGCGCATCACAACCGGTTCCGGCCGACCATTGCCAGCCGCCATTATTAGCGGCTAAATCACCGTCAATCAATTGTTGCCTAAAATAGCGCTCGCCCCAACGCCAATCTACCAACAAATGCTTGGTTAAAAAACTGGCCACCACCATGCGTAAACGATTATGCATCCAGCCGGTTTGATTTAACTGACGCATTGCGGCGTCGACTATCGGGTAACCAGTTCGGCCTTCGCACCAGGCTTGAAACTCCTCAAGGTTATTGCGCCACACAATGCCATCACCTAACTCATTAAAGTTTTGTGCCATCGACAACCGTGGAAACGCCACCAGCAAATGGCGATAAAACTCTCGCCAAATAAGCTCGTTGAGCCAGGTTTTAGCTGGACTGGTATCGTCAACTAATGCTTCAGGGTAACGCGTTAAAACAGCCGCAACACATTGGCGCGAACTAATAACACCCAGAGCTAAAAAAGGCGATAAACGACTGGTGCCCTCCAGCGCAGGGAAATCTCTTTCGTTTTGGTAGTCGGCAACTTGACTGGCTAAAAACTGATCTAAAATACGCTTGGCAGCCCCCTCGCCTGCAGCCCATTGCTCACTACTGCGTTTATTGCACTCAAACACAATAGCCTCAGGTTGTGCTAATGCTGGCGCAACGGGTGCCGGCGCGGCAACTGGCAATATGGCTCGTTGGCAGGTGATACTTTTCCATTTTTTAGCAAATGGTGTAAATACCTTGTACATGTCACCCGACAAATTTGACACGTCGCCGGCTGCAAGCACACAATCTTGCTCGAGTAATCTCAGTGGTACGCCCTGCTCGATTAACAGAGCATCGCGGCGTCGTTCATTTATTTCGGGCTCACTTCCTGCAAACACCGCACTGATGTTGTGTTGTTGCAAATAATCACTCAATGCTGCATGGGTATCACTAAACCAATGTAAATGCAGCACGTCTAATGCAATGCCTAATGCTGCAAGCGACTGAGCTAATAAATTGACATGACGTTCAATAAAATCAATCTGAATAGGCGCAACATCATGCTGCGCCCATTGCTGTGGCGTCACTATGTATAGGGCTCTCACATTGCCTTGATGTTGCTTGGCAAACTCACAAGCCGCCACTAACGCAGGGTTGTCGGCAACGCGCAAATCTTGTCTAAACCACATCAAGCTATTCATGTTAATCATTAACCCTCAACCTAGTATGCATAACGAAGTTTTAACGCTTCAGGATGCGGATTTAAATACACTTGATCTTCAATATAAGGAGTATGAAACTCACGAACATAGTGGTTAATCAAGGTAATAGGCACAAGTAAAGGCAGTAATCCCTGACGGTATTTTAAAATTGATTCGGTCAGTTCTTCTTTTTGATCTGCACTTAATTGCTTCTTAAAATAACCTTGAATGTGCTGCAAGGTGCTAGTGTGATTTTTACGCGTCGCGATGATTTTAAGTGCCGTCATAAAGCCCTCAAAATACTGTTGTGCGGTTTGCTCTAAATCTTGAATGTCAGCCAACATTGGGCCTAATTCGCGATACCATTTAGGGCTGTGCGCCATCAGTAAATATTTGTAACGCGAATGAAATTGCATCAATTTGTGCTTAGTTAAGCCCGACTCAATCATCTTTTTCCAATCGTTGTAGGCAAACACGCGAGTAAAAAAGTTTTCTCGGATGGGTAAGTCATGCAATCGGCCTTCTTCTTCTACCGGTAAAAATGGATAGCGTTCCATTAATGCCTTAGCAAAAACACCAACGCCGGTTTTTGAGCCATTGTTCGTGCCGATTTTATATTCTGTAACCCGCTCCATTCCGCAGGTGGGTGATTTGGCACATAAAATATAACCACCAAGATAGTCGAGCTCTTCTACTTTATTTTTAGAATACTCATTGAGCTTATCAGTAACATCTAGGGTCCCATCTGCACTGCGAATATACACAATATCGCCATCGCGGATTTGACGAACACTTTTACGTGGTGCGCCCATACCAATGGCCATTTCTGGGCACACTGTGGTGTATTCAAAAAACGGTTCAATTTCTTGCTTGCAGTAATATGAGTTTTTATGGCCGCCATCAAAACGAACTTGATTACCCAAGAGACAACTACTGATCCCAATTTGGATTTTTTCTGGCACAAATGTGGCTGTATTTGGCATGCTTTACACTCCTGGACCGAATGAGATTTTGCCTATGATTGGCAAATTATTATGTAACTTTAACCATGATTAATAGCATAGTTATTATGGCTGACAATACGACATTTGAATCAATTAAGTTCATTATTAATAATATGTTTCTATTAAAAATTGAAGTAATACTAGGCTTGCCAATCTTTGCTGGTTGAATTTTATTCAAACTAAAACGTGCTAATCGAGGCGAATGGATTGATGCCAGTCATCAACGCTGTAAAGAATCGCTCAACAAAGCAAATACGAAAAAAAGCAGAACCTAAGTTCTGCTTTGATGACCTAATTTAGCTTAGCTTCAGTTAGCTTAGGTTGCCTGAGCCTTGGCTTTGCCGCCTACATACTCTAGGCCCCACACCAAACCTATGCCGACACAGGCGCACAAAACCGCCAAGGCAATTTGAGAGGGTTCGCCTGTAACCTGCTCAAACTGAAACGGCGATAAATTTTGCTCTAGCAAAGGCACTTGCTCACCTTTGCTGTTTTCACGCCAGCTAATGACTTCTTTCCAGGGCCAAATTTTACCTAAAGTACCTAGCATTAATCCGGTTAAAAACAACACGGTTGCATCGTGAAACTTACGCAATAAGGCCGACAATACATGGCTAAAACACAGCAAACCGATAGCGGCACCAGCAGCAAAACACGCCAAATACACAATATCAAAGCTCTTTGCCGCAGCTAATACCGCAGGGTACATGCCTAGCAACAGCAAAATAAAACTGCCAGAAATTCCAGGTAAAATCATGGCACATATGGCAATAGCGCCACAAAAGAAGAAGTTAAGGTAGGTTATCTGGATTTCAATTGGGTGTAATACCGTGATTGACCAAGCAAACACAACCCCAAGAATAAACATCACGATGCGCATTGCGGTGTATTTGTCGACCTGTTTAACCATGTGTACAACAGAGTAGATAATCAACCCAAAAAAGAATGACCAAACCGGAATAGCATGGGTTGCTAATAACCACGAAATCAACTTAGCTAGAGTAAAAATACTGGTTAAGATGCCGCCAAACACACAGACTAAAAAGGGACCATTAATGTGCATAAAGGCCGCTTTAATCCCTTGCTGCTTAATAATCCCAAACAAAGATAAATTAATTTTACGGATACCATCTAGCAACGGGTCTAAAATACCGGTAATAAATGCAATGGTTCCGCCAGATACACCAGGGACAACATCAGCCGCTCCCATGGCCATGCCTTTGATATAATTCAACAACAGGTTCGATTTCAAAATTTATCCTTAAATAAACAACGCTAGCAAAATTATACCTGTAGCTAAGCAAATGAGCGATGAAAAAGAGTGGTTGTCACTTCACCCAAGGTTACAACAATGTTAACCTCGTCCGACCAGATAGTTTTTCTCACACGAAAAGAGTTTTATATGACACCAACAAAACCTAACAAAGTCATGTCGCTTTACAAAAAAGTGACATCATACCCTCTTGGAAAACACATTTTCTCTAAAATGGTCGCCCGCATGGCACCTTATTTTGGCACCATTCACCCTTACATTAGCGACTTAAAAGTTAATCGTTGTGAATGTCTTATTAAAAAACGTAAAAAAGTGCAAAACCATATTGGTACCGTGCACGTGATTGCAATTTGTAATGGCTTAGAAATGGCAATGGGCACCATGGCTGAAGCCTCCATTCCAGCTCATTTACGCTGGATCCCTAAAGGTATGTCGGTAGACTATACCGCCAAAGCAGGGACCGACATTTTATGTGTCGCAGAGGTAAAACCAGAGCAGTGGCAAGTCGGTGATATGTTAGTCGACGTAAAAGCCTATGACACGAACGGTATAGTGGTAGTACAGGGCCATATTAAGCTGTGGATTTCTGAAAAACCCCAAAAACACTAAAACATCCATAAAATGATATTCATTTTATTTTTTGCTAGGGAAGCACAATGTTAAAAAACGATCTTTCAAAAGTCAGCACCAACCATTTAGGTAAAATTATTCCTGTGTCGATATTGCTAATATTACTTATTGGCTTGTACGGCAGCTGGTATACGATCGACCAAGGTGAGCGTGGTGTGTTATTGCGCAACGGTAAAATTATCGACACGGCTGAACCTGGGCTTGGATTTAAAATTCCGCTAATGGACACTGTTGTAAAAATCTCAACTCAAACGCACACCGCAAGCTATCAAGCATTACAAGCCTATAGCCGCGATCAACAACCCGCAACGTTGCGCGCGTCAGTGACGTTTAGTGTGCCGCCCGATCGCGTTGAAGAAGTCTATGCCAAGTTTAAAGGCATCGACTCTATGGTGTCGCGACTACTCGATCGCCAAGTACCGACGCAAGTGGAGAACATATTTGGTAAATATACGGCGATTTCTGCAGTACAGGAGCGGATTAAGTTTGGTATTGATGTGACCGAGGCTATCACTAAATCAATTAAAGGTCCGGTAACCATTACCTCAGTACAGATTGAGAATATCGACTTTTCTAATGCGTACGAAAAGTCAGTAGAAGACAGAATGCGCGCCGAAGTCGAAGTGCAAACACAATTGCAAAATCTTGAAAAAGAACGTGTTAGCGCACAAATTGCGGTCACTCAAGCACAGGCTGAAGCAGACTCACAATTAGCCCGCGCGATTGCAGAAGCTGAAAGTATTCGTATTAAGGGTAACGCTGAAGCCTCGGCAATTAAAATCCGTGCAGAAGCGTTAGCGCAAAACCAAAATTTAGTTGAATTGACCAAAGCTGAGCGCTGGGATGGCAAGCTGCCAACCACCATGCTGCCAACGGGTACGATTCCGTTTTTAGAAGTACAAAAAACGAAATAACGCTTCTACAGCGTTAAAGAATAACCCGCAGTAAAAACCAAGCTAAGTGCTTGGTTTTTTTTATTATGGTGAAATCTGATTGACTGGCATGTTTACAGTATTGATGATGTAATCAACCTCAACTTAACATTTAGTGGTCGCGTATTATATAAGGAATTCTGTGATTAACAGTAACACCAACATGGATGAACATAGCGAGCCAACGCCCAAAAAACGTCTAGCCAACCTTGACGCCATTCGTGGTGTGGGTGTGCTGGGTATTTTCTTTTTAAATATCTATTTTATGGGCAATAGCTTTTATGGCTATGCCCCCCATGCTGTACAGCCGGTTAGCGATATTGCCATAGAGCTTACGAGTAACTTTTTCTTAGAAGGACGCTTCTTTAGCTTATTCGCCATCATTTTTGGCGCGGGTATGTTAATTCAATTTGAAAAATATCAATCTCAGTTAGCACTGCCGTCAGCACAAAAGTCACTTAAACAACAAAAGTGGCGTTTATATTGGTTGATTCTATTTGGGGTTATTCACGGGGTTTTTATCTTCCCGGGCGATATTTTACTGTCGTATGGTGTCAGTGGATTACTGGCTTTTAAATACCGCTATCTCGATGCAGATGCGTTAATGAGGCAGGCTAAATGGTTTATCTTTTTGTCGCTTATTCCTATCGCGTTGATATCACTAACGCCAGACGAGCAGGTGTACCTGCGTGGTTCAGCTTTATTTATTGAACAATTATCGGCATGGACAGGCAGTTATTCTGAGCAATTATTAATGCATTTAATGATGTTTGGATACATGATTTTGGTCATTCCACTCACGCTAATGTGGTTTATTGCTGGGCTGATGTTACTTGGCATGGCGCTGTATAAACGAGAGGTATTTAGTCACGGTTTTGATAATATCACAGTCAAAAAATGCATTTTTTGGGCTGTATTATTGTCGGTAATTGACTCACTTTTTAGTTTCAGTGAAAACCCCATGCTGGTCAGTTTTTCTGATGTGGTTTTACTGCTCAGTGCCATAGCCTGTGCTTTGGTGTACATCCATATTATTTGCCTAGTTTGCCGCAACAAACCAAACCGTTTAACAGCACTGCAAAATGTCGGCAAATTAGCTTTTAGCTTATACATATTACAGTCAATCGTCGGCATTTTACTCTTGCGTTACTTTGCCCCGCAATGGCAGCAAGAACTCGACCGTATTGGCTATCTCTCTATTGCCATTATTTACAGCATGGTGCAATTAGGGTTAGCGCAGGTGTATTTACGCCACTTTAACCAGGGGCCGTTAGAAAAGCTTTGGCGTTATTTGGTGTTAACACGTGGATAATCGACAGCAATATTAAGGACACAGCACCATGAAAATCACGTCTCGTTCATTAGCGTTGGGCTTAAGCTTCGCGCTGTGTTTTAGTCTCAGTAGCTGTGTTAGCTGGCTGGCACCCTCGGTTAACGCAGATCTCGCCACACTGGAAACCGGCCAATATAAACTCGACCCAAACCATGCGGCATTAATATTTAAAATACAACATTTAGGGTTATCGACCTATTTAGGACGCTTTAACCAATTTGATGCCAGCTTACGTTTTGATCCGCAAAATATCAGTACATCCCGTTTACAGGCGCTGGTCGATATCCCTTCAATTGATGTCAACAACCCAGACTTAGCCGACACTTTACAAGGCAGCGATTGGTTTGACAGCCAACAATTTCCTCAAGCCCTATTTATCAGCCAAGGCGTTAACCCTTTAGTAGATGAACAATTTGAATTTTATGGCCAACTCACCTTGCATGGTGTTACCCGCCCTGTCAGTTTTATTGCTCGTTTTCATGGTGGTGCAGATAATTGGATGACAGGAAAATACACCTTGGGATTTAGTGCAACAGGCACCATAAAACGCTCAGATTTTGATATGGCAAGTTACATTCCGTTAGTTGGCGACGAAGTGCAACTCGAGATTTACGCTGAATTTTTAAAACAATAACCCATAAGATAATCATTCATATGAATAAATTTGCTTGGCTAATGTTGGTGATATTGACACTCAACAGTACACTTATTGAACTTTGGCTTGGCGTAGCATTTTTGATACTTAACTTACTCACGTTGGGTTTGTATTACATCGACAAGCGCGCATCAATAAAAAGTCATCAGCGGATCAGTGAAAAAACATTACATGCTGCCGCCTTACTCGGTGGCTGGCCTGGCGCATTGCTAGGCCAACACCACTTTCGTCATAAAACCCAAAAGGCATCGTTTATTCGTATTTTATGGTGCTGCATATTAGCCAATATCGTAATGGTTAGCGCTGCGAGCTATTTATTTTATTCATGGTTCAAATTGCAATACTCATTTGCCTGAACTCAGAATATAAAACGCCAGTGTTCTTGTGGTTTTGGCTACACCAGCAGTGTTAGCCTAGGTTGTTTTACGGTAAACTCATGCTACATAAAACCAATAGTAGAGAGCGACTATGCGTATGATTTTGGCCGTGGTGGTCATTGCTGGAGTGATTTTTTATTTTTTTACTCAGGCAAACAACTCAAAAGCAGCGAAAGAAAACATCGAAAAAGGTAAGCAGTTTTTAGCTGAAAATGCAAAACGCGAAGGCGTAGTACAAACCTTGTCAGGTTTGCAGTATGAAGTCCTCACCAAAAGCGATAACACAGAACACCCAAAAGCCAACAGTAAGGTGACGGTACACTATCATGGCACATTAATCGACGGCACTGTATTTGACAGCTCAGTTGATCGCAATGAAACCATTAGCTTTGGCCTAAATCAAGTGATTAAAGGCTGGACAGAAGGCGTGCAATTAATGACTGTGGGTGACAAGTTCCGTTTTTATATTCCAAGCCAGCTTGCCTACGGTAACCGCTCAACTGGTAAAATTGTGGGTGGCTCGGTACTGATATTTGATGTTGAGTTATTTGCGATTAATTAATCTAGTGCTACCGACCAACATAAAAAGCCTCCGTAATGGAGGCTTTTTGGTATCAACAAATTAGCTTTAACCTATGCTCAAGCCAAATAAAACGGATCATCAATTGATTTGGCAGGTGGCGTAAACCACTTTGGCCCTTGAGCCGTCATGTAAAAATGGTCTTCGTGTCGAATACCAAACTCACCCGGCACGCACAACATGGGTTCATTACTAAAACACATACCACTGGCCAGTAAAGTTGAGTCATTACCCACTAAGTACGGCCATTCATGTATGTCTAACCCTATGCCATGTCCGGTGCGATGTGGTAAGCCAGGTACCTGGTAACCTGGGCCAAAACCTGCATTTTCTAACACCTTGCGCGCAGCAACATCAACCTCACAGCAAGGCGTACCGATTTGCGCAGCAGCAAATGCCGCAAGCTGTGCATCTTGCTCTAATTGCCATAACTGGCGTTGGCGTTCATTGGGTTCACCAAACACGTAAGTGCGAGTAATATCTGAGTTATAACCATGCAACTGACAGCCGGTATCAATCAGCACTGTATCATTAATCGCTAACGACTTTGGCGACTTAACTCCGTGCGGATAAGCGGTATCTTCGCCAAATAATACAATACAAAAATACGAGCCTTTTGGAGCACCTACCGCATAATGTGCTTGGTCGATAAAGTCTTCAACCTCAGCGGTGGTAATCCCTTCACGCAATATACTCGCAGCCGCTTTATGCACCTCAAGCGTCATGTCTTTTGCGCGTTGCATTAAGGCGATTTCGGCAGCAGATTTAATCATTCGACAACCTGCAGTAACGGTTGTTGCACTAACAAGTCGATGTTGAGGCGCAGCTTGAGCGATGCCGTCGCTAATAAAAAACGGAGTCGATTCATCAATGCCGATCTTGGCTTGCTTAAGGCCCATTTTATCAAGCAAATGGGCAAATAATTGATAGGGGCTTTGATCTTCATGCCAGGTGTTTACTTGACCTTTAATGGCCATATACCCTTGCAAAGTATCTAGCTCAAACGCTGGGGCAATGTACTCAATCGCGCCCTCTGCCGGAATGATAGCCCCGACCATACGTTCACTTGAAAACCAGCGTGTACCGCTAAAATAATACAAGTTAGTGCCCGCATTAACATAAATAGCATCTAAGCCATGTTGTACCATTAACTCTTGTGCACGCTTTATGCGTTGATTAAATTCATCCTCGCTTATGGCTGCAACACCGTCTGTCATTTTACATAATTTAGCTAATGCCTGCTGCGGGCTAACACCACCAACACCGATTGTCATCACGAGTCCTTTATTATTGTTATTGTCAGATAAATGCCGATAAGCATAACGCCTACAATGTAGAGTTACCATTGTATACAATATAAGTTTACAATTTAAGCCAAGCAAATCTTAGCAACTACGCTTGCAAGGCTGCTGTTGCCCTTGCGATAATTGCACCTCATTTACAGAGCTGAGTTCATCAGTCGCCTCCAACGGAGAAACCATGTCCAATATTATTGCCACCCGCCTTAGTGCTATTCGCCAACAACTTGAAGTTAACCAAATCGATGCCTTTATTATTCCCCGCGCCGATGAATACTTAGGTGAATACGTGCCTGCCCGCAATGAGCGTTTACACTGGGCTACTGGCTTTACCGGCTCAGCAGGTATGGCGATTGTATTAAAAGACCGCGCAACCATTTTTACCGACGGTCGTTACACTGTGCAGGTGCGCCAGCAAGTGGATGGCAGTTTATTTGAGTATTTAAGCCTGCATGACGACCCACAAATTGACTGGCTAATCGACACCTTACCCGCTGGAGCAAATGTGGGTATCGACAGCCGTTTACACACTCTTGCCTGGTACCAACAAACCAAAGCGCAATTCGATAAAGCTCAAATCAACTTGGTTGAAGTAAACGACAACCCGATTGATGTGAGCTGGCGAGATCGCCCTGCACCATCAGCATCAACCATGACATTATTTAGCCATGAAGGTGCGGGCCGCAATAGCATTGAGAAACGTCAACAAATTGGGGCATTAGTTAAAAAACAAGGTGCCGACATGGCACTTATCGCGGCATTAGATTCATGCTGTTGGTTGTTAAACATCCGTGGCAACGACGTGCCACGTTTTCCGGTTGTCTTGGGCTGTGGTTTACTATCTACCAATGGCGACATGACCTTCTTTACCGACTTAGGCAAAGTACCGCAAAATATTGCCGAGCATGTGGGTGAAGGGGTGAGCTTTAAAGAAGAGTCTGAATTAGCCAGCGTGTTAGCGCAAATGGATGGGGTTAAATTGCTAGCCGATCCTCATTCTGCCAATGCATACTCACAATTATTAGCGCAAAAAGGCGGTGCCAAACTTATTGCTGGGACAGATCCTGTTGCATTACCTAAAGCGCAAAAAAATAGCGCAGAACTTGCCGGTATGCGTGCCTGCCATATTCGTGATGGTGTTGCGGTTAGCCGCTTTTTAGCCTGGTTAGACAGTCAGGTTGAGCAGCACATCATGCACGATGAAGCACAACTGGCAGACAAATTAGAAAGCTTTAGACTGCAAGACCCACTGTATCGTGAGCCAAGTTTTGACACTATCTCAGCCACCGGTGCTAATGCCGCCATGTGTCATTACAATCATAACAATGGCACCCCAAGTACTATGACCATGGACAGCATTTACCTGGTTGACTCTGGCGCACAATATATCGATGGCACTACCGATGTCACTCGCACTATCGCCATTGGTAAAGTAACCGACGAGCAGAAAAAAATGGTCACCTTAGTATTAAAAGGTCATATTGCACTTGATACTGCACGTTTCCCTAAAGGCACCTCGGGCCAGCAACTTGATGCCTTTGCACGCCAATATTTATGGCAACACGGTTTTGATTATGATCATGGTACCGGTCATGGTGTAGGCCACTTTTTGAGTGTACACGAGGGCCCACAGCGTATTGGTAAAAACGTCAATGGCGTTGCGCTGTTACCTGGCATGGTATTGTCGAACGAGCCTGGTTATTACCGCGCCGACGGTTTTGGTATTCGTATCGAAAACTTAGTGGCAGTACAACCTTGCCAAGCCCTGCAAGGGGCTGAGCGTGAAATGTATGAATTTGATGCATTAACCCACATCCCAATGGATGCACGCTTAATCGACAAATCATTATTAACTGATGTTGAAGTAAATTGGTTTAATCAATACCAACAAAAAGTACGCAACACCCTAGCGCCATTAATGCAAGGCGATGAACTAGCCTGGTTAAATAAAGTGACTAAGGCGATTTAAGCGCTAGCTTTCAATAGATGATAAAAGGCTTAGAGTAGTTATCTCACCTAAGCCTTTTTTAATCGCGTTAATATATACAACATTGACAAAGGAAGCCGCTGTTTTTGTGTTTAGGTTTAGTGTGGAGTTTTACTAACTCACATTTGTCCTCAACCTTATATTGCTATCAATAAAAATGAACGTTGCAGCAAGGAATATTTTAAACAACGTGCCGGTAAAGACGAGCAACAATGACTAACGTTTTTTGAAACGCCCGATTAATTTTGCTATGCCAACCGTAATTAACATGGGCACGCCAATTAAAATCAACTCTTTAACAAAAGGTAATATGTACCTCAGTATTGAGGGCATGTTTCCTCGACCTTCCCCATCGCCATGAGAATATCCCTGGGCATTTATTTGCTCAGCCCAACTTGTCCACTCTAGTGATACCAGCAAGATGTGTTGGTCATCAAAAAGCACTCGCAGCTTTGCCAAAGACCGACTAATTGATGGTTGGCTGATACCTAACGTTAATGCGGTATTACTGATATGCTTTTCTTCAAGTAACTGTTTTAAAATAATCAGTAGATTAAGATCGAGTTGATTTATATTCATAAAAGAAGGTTGCTACGTCGATGATGCACTTGATGTCATAGTCTATCATTGATTTACCATGCAATTTAGCAAACATTTTTACCTCCCTCTACTCAAGAATTTGCGTTTATGTGAAACACCGCCTAAACCGCAATAACAACAAAAGCGCAAGCTTAAAAAATCTTATGAGTAAACACAGATAAAGTTCAGGATTTAGGCAAAAGTTTGTTATACTCCGCGGCCGCTTATCGATGGCGTCCCAATCGGGTATTCTGCTCAAGCTTAACGTTTTTCAACTATCCTATGAAGTTAACAACATTGTTAAGCATGAATTTAGCCATCGAGTAAGGCTAACGGGCCCAATTATCTAGATTTACCTTGCTCAGCTAATAAGCTGGACGTAACTAAATCGCTTTGTTTTGATGTACATACAGGAACCGCACCATGAAATTCGAATCTTTTAGCTTCGCCCCAGAAATATTACGCGCGATCGCTGAGTGCGGTTACCAATCGATGACACCAGTTCAAAAACAAGCGATCCCAGCTATCCGCCGCGGCGAAGATGTACTCGCCAGCGCGCAAACGGGTACCGGTAAAACCGCAGCGTTTGCTTTACCTATTTTACAAAAAATGTGTGAAGTGCCAAAAGAGACATTACCATCAAACACACGCACGTTAATTCTTACACCTACCCGTGAACTTGCGGCACAGGTTGCAGACAACATCAGTGCTTACAGCAAACACCTTAACTTCACCGTATTAACCATTTACGGTGGCGTTAAAATGGACACGCAATCGCAAAAGCTAAAACGTGGTGCTGATGTTATTGTGGCCACCCCAGGCCGTTTGCTCGAGCACATCACAGCTTGTAACTTAAGTTTGTCAAACGTTGACTTTTTAGTGCTCGATGAAGCTGACCGTATGCTTGATATGGGCTTTAGCGCCGATATTAAAAAAATCCTCCAAGCGGTAAACAAAAACCGCCAAAACATGTTGTTTTCAGCGACGTTTTCTAGTGAAGTAAAAAAACTCGCTAACGACATGCTTGATAAACCTAAAGTCATTACTGTAGATAAACAAAACACCACGGCGGCGACCATTAGCCAGGTGATTTATCCGGTTGAACAACGCCGTAAGCGTGAATTGTTGTCTGAACTGATCGGCACAAAAAACTGGCGTCAAGTACTGGTGTTTACCGCCACTCGTGACGCAGCAGACACCTTAGTAAAAGAATTAAACCTTGACGGTATTCCATCAGGTGTTGTTCACGGAGAAAAAGCTCAAGGTAGCCGTCGCCGTGCATTACGTGAGTTTGTTGAAGGTAAAATCCGTGTATTAGTGGCCACTGAAGTTGCTGCTCGTGGCCTTGATATTCAAAACCTTGAATACGTGGTTAATTATGATTTACCGTTTTTGGCAGAAGATTATGTCCACCGTATTGGCCGTACAGGCCGTGCAGGTAAAACCGGTGTGGCTATTTCGTTTGTCAGCCGTGAAGAAGAACGCACGTTAGCCGACATTGAAAAACTTATTGGCCAACAAATTCGCCGTATTACCGTACCGGGTTATGAGGTAGGTAGCCGTGAAATGTTGCTTAAACAAATTGAAAAGCGCCGTAGCTTCGCTAAAAAACAGCAACGTAGCGACAACGTTGGCGCTCAAATGATTGCCGAGAAAAAAATGGATGGCCGCCGTGTTAAAGTGGGTAAAGCCAGTAGCACAGTAAAATACAAAAAAATTAAGTAACTTAGATTCGATATATTTTACCTTTCCCGCTGTAAAGGGGAGGCAAACTAAAAGACGCTACGGCGTCTTTTTTGTCTTTGAATGAAATTTATTTTGTTATAACGTATGCGTACTATTGTGATATCGAGTACGTTAGGACAACACCACACAAGGACTTATCATGTTAAAAACTTTGCTTATTGCTAGCGCGTTAATGTTAACCAGCTTTACCAGCATAGCTAAACCTATTGCCAGTGACGAAAACAATGTCATGCCACTGCTCAATGGCCACCAAATTCCCTCGGTCACTTTGCAAGATGTTGATGGCAATGCCGTTGATTTAGCTAAATTGGTGTCACAAAAACCCACTATTTTCTTTTTTTACCGTGGTGGTTGGTGTCCATTTTGTAATTCACAAATGGGACAACTAAAAGCCATTGAACCAAAACTTATCGACATGGGATTTCAACTTGTGGGGATTTCACCCGACACGCCCGAAAAAATGCGTGCATCACTGAACGATCAAAAGCTTGATTACTTATTGCTATCAGACAGTTCAATGGCCGCATCACAAGCCTTTGGGTTAGCCTATTACACCAGTGCCGATATCACAAAAAAATACACAGCCAGTGTAGTTACCAATGAGTTATTTACCACGCCACAAGGTGACAAACGCCTGGTGTTGCCGGTACCTGCTGTGTACTTAGCAGACACAAAAGGCTTAATTCATTTTCAATATGTAAACCCAAACTACAAAGTGCGCCCAGCCCCTGAGCTTATTTTGGCCGCGGCAGGTCTTTTAGCGAAATAATCTGCACGCAATCATTATCAAGCCAGTATTGGTTTTACTGGCTTGATAACCTCCACTTATATACCCACTCGTATTAAGCCTACTCAAACCACTTATCGCTATTAAACACAATCTCACATCACAAAAAATCATACCTATTGCCATAAAATAGCGATTTATTGGTTTTTGTATTGGATTTTTTATCCTAGGGATCGTTACACTGTTCGGCATATAAAAATATCCCTACATAAAGGCCATAAATCATCATGTCCATTCCTACTATATTCGGCACGGCAAACACACCTGGCACAGTAAAAGCCATGTTATTAGGTTGCGGAGAGCTTGGTAAAGAGGTCGCGATTGAACTGCAACGTTTCGGTATTGAAGTGATTGGGGTTGACCGCTACCCTAACGCCCCGGCAATGCAAATTGCGCATCGATTTCATGTGATCAATATGCTCGATGGCAATGCGCTAAAAGCGGTTATCGAATTAGAAAAACCAGATCTGGTTATCCCTGAAATTGAAGCCATTGCCACTCAAACCTTAGTAGAATTAGAGCAGCAAGGCTTACATGTTGTGCCAACGGCAAACGCAGCTAAATTAACCATGGACCGTGAAGGCATTCGCCGCTTAGCGGCTGAGACTTTAGCCTTACCTACGTCAAAATATTTCTTCTGCGATACCCAAACCGAGTTCGAGCAAGCTGTTGCAGACATTGGTATTCCTTGTGTAGTTAAGCCGGTCATGAGCTCGTCAGGTAAAGGCCAAAGTGTGATTAAGTTGAGCGATACCATTGCCAAAGCATGGGCTTATGCGCAAGAAGGTGGCCGCGCAGGGCAAGGCCGAGTGATTGTTGAGGCCTTTATTCCATTTGATTATGAAATTACGCTACTCACCATTAGCGCAGTGAATGGTATTCATTTTTGTGCCCCTATTGGTCACAGGCAAGAAGACGGTGATTATCGCGAGTCTTGGCAACCACAAGTCATGTCTGATGTTGTGTTACAAAAAGCCCAGGTCGTGAGCCAAAAAGTGGTTGAAGCCCTAGGCGGTTTTGGCTTATTTGGTGTTGAACTGTTTGTGAAAGGCGATGACGTGTATTTTTCTGAAGTGTCTCCAAGACCTCACGACACAGGCCTAGTAACGTTAATTAGCCAGGACATTTCTGAGTTCGCGTTACATGTACGTGCCATATTGGGTTTACCAATAAGCAATATTGTTCAGCATGGCCCAAGTGCTTCTGCGGTCATTTTAGCCGAGGGCACCTCGACCAATATTCGTTACCAAGGCATGGCACAAGCGTTAGCGCCAGTCGACACTCAATTACGCTTATTTGGCAAACCTGATATTGATGGTCGCCGCCGGTTAGGTGTTGCCCTAGCACGCGACAACTCAATAGAAAGCGCCATTGAAAAAGCCAAAACGGTTGCCAGCCACATTAACGTGTTATTTTAATCTTTACAGCTTTGAGCTTGTTATAGCCCTTAAGATAAGCAAACAGCCTTGAGCAAAGCCCAAAAAAAAGCCGCAAATCATTGCGGCTTTTTATTGCGTAAGTCAACCGTTTACACAATTAACCACATCCTCCAGCAGGAACTGCTTAATATTATTAACGGCAATGTTGAGCAGGTTTTGTCTTGCTTGTAATGTTGCCCAGGCGATGTGCGGCGTAATGGTGATATTGGCGGCACTTAATAACGGATTGTTTGGGCTTGGCGGCTCAGTTGATAACACATCAACAGCAGCAAAGCCGTTATTTTGATTTAGCCATTGTGCTAAATCGGCTTCGTTAATTAAATCGCCGCGAGCGGTGTTCACCAATAAACACCCCGCCTTAAGCAAGGCCAAACTGTCACGGTTTATCATGTATTTGGTGGCTGCCGTGAGCGGGCAATGCAGCGAAATAATGTCTGCTTGTTTAAGAAGAGTATCGCGCTCACACCACTGAATAGCAGGGGGGAGATCCGTTTTAGGCTTGGCACTGGTCACCAACACCTTCATTCCAAATGCGGCACCTAAATTAGCCACTTGCTGGCCAATATCACCATAACCCACAACCCCTAGGGTAAGTCCTTTTAGCGACGTTAACGGCGATAAGGTAAAGCAAAAGTCACGATTGCGGCTCCACTGCCCTGCTTTTACCGCTTGGTCGTGCAATGAAACCTGTTGATGGTGATGTAAAATATGGGCAAACACCATTTGCGCCACAGCATCTGGGCCGTAAGCGGGAATATTAGTGACGCAAATACCATGTTGACTGGCACAAGCAATGTCGACAACATTGGTCCCTGTTGCTAATACGCCAATATATTTGAGTTGCGATAATTGGCTGAGTATTTGTGCATTTAACACGGTTTTATTGGTTAATACTATTTGTGCATCCTGGCAGCGCGCCACCACCTCATCTGCTAGGGTATGATCGTAAATAGCACACTCACCAAGTGACTGTAACCCTTGCCAATCTAAATCGCCCGGGTTGAGCGTATAACCGTCTAATACTACTATTTTCATTTATGGCTTAGCCTCTATTAAACATCAATTACTGCACCCTTAGATTTAGCGCATTCCCCGAGCCGTTTTAATGCGCTCATAGGCGGCTTGAATGTCTTGTGCTTTGGTTTTGGCAAGCGCCATCATTTCTTCTGGTAGCCCTTTAGCCACTAACTTATCAGGGTGATGCTCATTCATTAATTTACGATAAGCCCGCTTAATGTCTTGATCAGATGCCGAATCAGCAAGTCCTAACATCACATAAGCATCAGTCAGTGGCATTTTATTGCCCTGTGGCGATTGATGGTGGCTAAACTCAGCTTGCCAGCGCGCTAGCAGCGCATCAAGTTGCGATGCCATACCCAGTTTGTTGGCAATAGTCGATAAGATTTGTTTCTCATTAGCGTGCAGTTCGCCGTCTGATAGCGCGGTCTGAATTTGAATTTCTAAAAACATTTGCGCTAATTCAGCACGACCTTGAGTGACGTGACGAAATTGCTCTAACTGCTTAGCTAAATCAAAGTCAGCCTGGCGCCCTTGCCTAAAGGCTTGTTGAGCATCAAGGCGCGATTGGCCCGATAACTTCATCTGATCCATCAGCATGGTGGCAATACGAATGTCGTTTTCAGTCACCCGGCCCGACGCTTTAGCAACATGGCCCATTACAGCAAAAGTCGCGTTAAAGAACATCGCCTGACGTTCACTACCCTGGCGTATTAATGATGATAACCCCTGACGTTTGTCGTACAAATGCCCCAGCCACAAGCCTAAAAACGCACCAAAAATACGGCCAAACATAAAGCCAATAATAAACCCAAAAACTTTGCCCCAAATGCGCATTTTACCTTCCGCGATGTCTATTTTGTCATTGTTAAACTAAAGCCTGTAATCGACGCTCTAGCTGCTCAAGTCTTGCTAACGTGCCCACGTCACACCAATACGTATTAAAATAGGCACCTTTGACTTGCTGTTTAGATATTGCCTCTTTTAGTAAAGGCCCAAGAGCTTGCTTACCTGCTGGTACAGGGTTAAAAAATTGAGGATGATAAACACCTATTCCTGAAAAAGTCAGCTTTTGGCTATCATTCACACTCAGTGTAGAGGCTGCATCAACCGAAAAATCTCCCTGAGGATGATGCTCAGGATTGTCAACTAACCACAAAAAAGCGGCTGCATGCCCCTGGCTAACTTGCTCAACAGCCCAGTTAAGATTACCTGGTAACGTATCAATAAAAATATCACCATTAATCACTAAGAAAGGATCGGTTCCTAGCAAAGGGAGTGCTTGTTTTATCCCACCTGCGGTTTCTAATGCTTCGGTTTCGCCACTGTAGTGGATTGTAATCCCCCAACGCTGGCCATCACCTAGCACTTGTGGCAATTTATGCCCTAACCAAGCGTGATTAATCACTACCTCTTTAACACCTAATTGTGCAAGTTTTTCAAGGTGATATTCAATGAGTGGTTTGCCTGCTACATTCACTAATGGTTTGGGTAACGTATCTGTCAGTGGACGCAAACGCTCACCTCGCCCTGCGGCTAAAATCATTGCTTTCACAGCGCGCCCTCTTTATCACAAGCAGAATGTTCACCAGCTTGCTTAACCAGTGGCACAATAATTCGCTTTACCCATGCACTAAACGCTTTAATTTGAGGATAATCAGCTCCTATATCGACGATATATTGCAAGGTTAACGGAATATCGGCCAAATAGCCGCGCTTACCATCACGATGATATAAACGCGCAAAAATACCGGCTGCTTTAATGTGTCGCTGCAAGCCCATTAAATCAAACCATTGTTGATAAGTAGTAAAATCAACGTGTTGGTCAATCAATTGCTGTGATTTAAGCTGCTTAAAATGATACTGCATTAATTCATGCACCAACTCAGCTGGCCAACGAACATAACAATCTCGCAGTAATGACACCGCATCGTAGGTAATGGGGCCTAGCACAGCATCTTGAAAATCAATCACGGCCAGAGCTTCGCCATTGAGCAATAAATTACGACTGTGGTAATCACGATGCATGCCAACTTTAGGCTGAGAGAGCGCACTTTGCGTTAATGCCTCAAACGTGGCGTTAATCATTTGCTGCTCATGGTCCGAAAGCGTGTAATCTAAGTGGGTATTTACCAGCCAATCAACAAATATTGCCAGTTCACGTTGCACAAACGCTGCATCATAATCTGTTAACGGACCTAGCTCTGTATGAGTGACTCTTGCGATAGTCGGTAGCAAACTGAGTGCCTGTTTATAATAGTCAGCGACATTATGTTGATTAAGTACAGATAATAGTTGCTGCTCACCGACATCCGTTTGCAACACAAAGCCTTGTTCGTAACAGGTGGCCAGTACTTCTGGCACCAACAGCCCAGCCGTTTGATACGCCTTTGCTATCGCGACAAATGGCGCAACTGGCACCAGTTCGATAGGTGAGTCTGACACAATATAATGCTTGCCCAGATGCTCAATACGAAAATAACGACGGAAACTGGCGTCACCACAAATCAACTTGGCAGTTACCTGCCCTGCAAAATATTGATTTAACCAGTGGCTTAAGGCGATAAATCTTGTGTCAGATAAACTCATCTCAATGGCTCTTCACGAAAAATTGCTTTATTATAGCCAGCATAACATTTGGAAACAGCTAAAGAATTGAATGTTTTGTTTAGCTGAGTATCTTTTTCTCTCCAAACTTTTTTCTGAATACGAAATCATAAATTATTGACAACAATGCAGATCCGTTATTTTCTGGCATTATGCCTACTCCCCAATATCGTTCTAGCTGAAGAAGCAGAAACGACCGAACTGCCAACATCGCAATGCGTTGTTGAGCCTCCGGTTTCCCGTTCATTTGAAGACAGAGCTGCATTAACCGGTATTGATGATAATCAAATTGTGATTATTAGTGATTATTCCAACGCTGCATTTAACGACAAAGCCCAATTTACTGGTGATGTGAGTTTTAGTCAGGGGCAACGCCATATTGCAGCCGACAGTGCCGTGTTAGATCAAAAAAACCAACGATTAAATGCTGACGGAAACCTCATTTTTAAAGATGAGTTATTCACCGTCACGGCACAGTCCCTTGAAGCTCAAATGAGCACCAATAGTGCCACATTAGAAAAAACCCAATACTGGCTCCATGGCCAACAAGTGCACGGAGATGCCAGTAAATTACAAATTACCTCTGAAAACAATTTACTGCTAACCAAAACCAATTTTACTACCTGCCCCCCCGGGGATGAATCGTGGCTGCTAGAAGCAGACATGATAAAAATCGACAGTACTGAAGAATGGGGTGAAATTTGGAATGCAAAATTAAGAATAGCCGACGTGCCTATACTGTACATTCCTTACATGACTGTACCGGTATCAGACAAACGTAAAAGCGGTTTTTTGTTTCCTAGCTTCAGCACTAGTACCACCAACGGTATTGAAGTCAGCACCCCTTATTACTGGAACATAGCGCCAGAATACGACTTAACCTTTAACCCTATTTTTATGTCTTCACGCGGCCTGTATACCAAAACAGAATTTCGTTATCTGGCGGGCGAGCAACAAAGCGGACAGTTTAACGTAGAATATTTAGACAGTGATGATAATTCAGACTCTAATGCCAATCGTTATCTTTACCACTGGAGCCACTCGGGTGCAATTAACAAAAACTGGCGGGTACGATCAGATTTTACTGATGTCTCTGACAATAATTACTTTAACGATTTAGACTCGGACGTTAATCAGTCTACAGACAACCAGCTATCGCGGATTGGCGAAGCCAGTTACTTTGAGCGTAACTGGGATTTCAACATGCGAGTTCAAGACATTAAAGTGCTTGGCGAAGATGAAAAACCCTATCAGGTCATGCCGCAATTAAACTTTAATTATCGTACATCGGATATTATCGACTCTATCGATTTTAAATTTAATTCAGAACTCACCAACTTCAGCCATCAAGATAACGAGTACAACACAGCAACACGAGTGCATATGGTACCGAGTTTACTTTGGCCTATTCAAGGCCCTGCTGGGTCATTCACCAGCGAAGTCAAACTAATGCAAACTCAGTATTGGCAGCAAAACCTTGATGAGGATGCAACACTAGACGATTCAGTTAGCCGAACAATCCCCCAGGCTCGTCTTCACGGCCAGGTAAACTTCGAACGTGCTACGCAACTGTTTGACAGTCAATATCGCCAAACGTTAGAACCGCAAGTGCAATATCTTTATGTGGGATACGATGACCAATCAAACATTGGAATCTACGACACTGCAGAACTACAAGAAGATTACTATGGCTTGTTTCGTGATAGACAATACTCTGGACTTGACCGTATAGCAGATGCCAATCAATTTACCTTAGGTTTTACCACTCGGTTATTTGACGATAATAATCGAGAACAATTTAAGTTCAGTGTTGGCCAGATTATGTATTTAGAATCCTCTAAAGTCACACTAGATGACACCTTTGCTGAAACCTCACCGTCTACCTCTGTACTTGCTGCTGAGTTAGATGCGCAATTATACAACGACTGGTTTATCAGTGGGTCTGTTCAACACGACACAGAAACAGGTGAAAACAAGAAAAATGAAGTCACATTAGATTTTCGTCCAAGCAATGACAAACTATTACAGTTAAGTTATCGTTACGTGCCTGATTTATTGAATACCAACACCAATGATCAGGTCGATATTTCTCAAGCTGGTCTCAGAACATCTTGGCCACTTAGCGACAGCTTATATTTTGTGGGCAACTACTATTACGATCTTAACGAGTCTCGTAATATTGAAACCTACACAGGTGTGCAATACGAAGCATGCTGCTGGGCAGTTCGTCTCAGTTATCATTACCGTATAAAAACCAATTATGACGATGATTTATCTGATTCAGACATCACTAGTGAAGAGTTCGAAAGCGGTGTATACCTTAACTTTGTGATCAAGGGGTTAGGTGGCTCAGGTCCATTAGGCGTCGCAGACATGCTAAACGAAGGGTTATTTAACTATCGTAAGCCACTTTACTTGAGGAATTAGTTATCTTTTATGATAGATTGCTGAACCTAGCGATAAACTCATAGTCCAATAACAACAAACATACTGTTGAGTATGAAATAGTAACCTTATTTTGGCGATAAATTGCCAGTTTATATTGAATCGAATGTGCCAAGGATTTTGTGGATGAAACACAGTAAAAAAATGATTTTTGCGTTACTTGCACTGGCAATGAGCCAAACCAGTATTGCAGCACCAGTGCCATTAGACAGAGTATCAGTCCAAATTAATGATGGTATTATTCTCGAAAGTGAAATCAAAAATATGATTACCACGGTCAGAGCTAACGCAAAAGCGGCTAATCAAACTCTGCCATCAGATCAAGCGCTTCGCACACAGGTGATCGAACGTCTTATTTTAACCCATTTACAGATGCAAATGGCTGAACGCATTGGTTTACAGATCGGTGACTTACAACTTGATCAAACCATTGAAAACATCGCTAAAGAACAGAAAATAACGGTAGCTCAAATGCAACAAGCTATCGAAAGCGAAGGCAGTAGCTTTAGCCAATATCGTGAACAACTACGTCAGGAGATCACTTTAGGTGAAATACAACGTATTCAAGTTCAACGTCGTATTCAAGTTTCACCACAAGAAATCAATGGCCTGGTTAAACTCATCGAAGAGCAAGGTCTAAAAAATGTTGAATTCCAAATTGGCCACATCTTAATTGAGATCCCAAACGAACCAAACAGTGAGCAATTAGAAAACGCCAGCCGTCGCGCCGAAATCGTATTGAAGCGCCTTAATGCAGGTGATGACTTCCGCAGTACTGCGATTGCATCCTCATCGGGCCCTAAAGCCCTTGAAGGCGGTATTTGGGATTTTATGAACATCAATGAAATGCCAACCTTGTTTGCCGAAGTGGTAGGCGGGGCTAAAAAAGGCGACATTATTGGCCCAATCAAATCTGGTTCTGGTTTTCATATTATTAAAGTCATGGACACTCGTGGCCTGCAAGTACAAGAAGTCTCAGAAGTTAAATCTCGCCATATTTTGTTAAAACCGTCACCGATTTTATCGGAAGAGCGTGCTAAAGCCATGCTAGATAACTTTTTAATTCAAATACGCAATGGCGAAGCCGACTTTGCTAAGTTAGCCAAACAGTATTCTGAAGATCCTGGTTCAGGCGCTAAAGGCGGTGATCTAGGCTGGGCAGACCCAACGATTTATGTGCCTGAGTTCTCACAAACGTTGGCAAACCTAGATGAAGGGCAAATCAGTGAGCCATTTCGTACCACTCATGGTTGGCACATTGTACAACTTGAGTCGCGTCGCAAAACCGATGCAACAGATCAATTTAACAGCAATAGAGCACATCAGTTAATTTTCCGTCGTAAATTTAACGAAGAATTACAAAACTGGTTAGATGAAATGCGCTCTGAAGCCTATATTGAAATTATTGACCCTATAGAAACACAAAGAGGTTAAGCAAGCTCAATGACTAAACGTATTGCCATTACTCCAGGTGAACCAGCAAGCATTGGTCCAGACTTAGTCATCAAACTCGCTCAGCAGGCTTGGCCTGCTGAGTTAGTTGTTTGTGCTGATCCAAATTTGTTAATGAGCAGAGCCAAATTACTTGGTTTACCTCTACAGCTCAAACCTTATCAGCCTTCGCAAGCACCAACACCGCAAGAAGCAGGCACCTTAACCATAGTGCCATTTGCATTAGCAGAGCCTGCTGAATGTGGCGTATTAAACGAGGCTAACAGTGCCTATGTTGTTGATACGTTACGCTACGCTGGCGAAAAAAATATGTCTAATGAGTTTGATGCCGTTGTCACTGGTCCTGTTCATAAAGGCATTATTAATCAAGCAGGTATTCCCTTTAGTGGCCATACCGAATTTTTTGCATTACAGGCAAACTGTGCTGATGTCGTGATGATGCTAGCCACCCCTGGTTTACAAGTGGCATTAATGACCACACACATTCCATTGGCCTATGTGTCTAAAGCCATTACTCGCGACAGACTTCATCATATTATCAGTATTTTACATCGTGAACTGGTCAGCAAGTTTGGTCTAGGCTCACCTAAAATCTATGTGTGTGGACTCAACCCCCATGCAGGAGAAGACGGCCATTTAGGCCGTGAAGAAATTGATACCATTATCCCCGCGCTAAACGAGCTACGAGAGCAAGGAATGGATATTGTTGGCCCATTGCCAGCCGATACACTATTTCAGCCTAAGTACCTTGAACAAGCAGACGTGGTGTTAGCCATGTATCATGACCAAGGATTACCTGTGCTTAAATCATTAGGATTTGGCAAGTCGGTCAATATCACCTTAGGTTTACCTTATATTCGCACATCAGTTGACCATGGTACCGCACTCGAACTTGCTGGTACCGGCAAAGCGGATAGCGGCAGTTTTACCTGTGCATTAAACAAAGCCATTGAGTTGGCTTCTAAAAGTAAGTAACCCATTTTAATGAGTAATAAAGTACATTTAGGCCATACGGCCAGAAAACGTTTTGGACAGAACTTCCTTACCGATGAAGGTGTTATAAGCAGTATTGTCGGTGCAATTGCCCCCGATAACGATCATGTGATGATTGAAATTGGGCCGGGGCTTGGTGCATTAACCGAGCCAGTTGCCGATATGGTTGATAACCTCAGTGTTGTAGAGTTAGACCGCGACCTGGTAGAGCGTTTACAGCAACACCCAATCCTCAAAGATAAACTGACAATTAATCAAGGTGATGCACTGCAGTTTGATTTTTCAACGCTGCAGCAACCCGGCAAAAAAATGAAAGTGTTTGGTAACTTACCTTATAACATTTCAACGCCGTTGATGTTCCATTTGTTTGAGTTTGCTGAACAAATTGAAACAATGCACTTTATGCTACAAAAAGAAGTGGTACTTCGTTTATCAGCGAGTCCAGGCACTAAAGCTTACGGCCGCTTAACCGTTATGGCCCAATACTTCTGCCAAGTGGTTCCAGTACTTGAGGTACCACCACACTGCTTTACTCCACCACCCAAAGTGGATTCTGCAGTGGTACGTTTATTGCCATATGAAGTTAAACCTTGGCCATGTAAAGATGTCAATGTGTTACGCCACCTGTGCTCCACGGCATTCAGTATGCGTCGTAAAACATTGAGAAATAACCTTAAAGCCTTGCTGTCAGATGATGATTTTAACGCATTAAATATCGACTCCAGCATGCGGCCAGAACAAATCAGTGTTCCACAATATGTCGCAATGGCTAATTTACTGTGTGACAACAAAAAGTAATAATAAGGGCATGCCAATACGAGCATGCCCTTTTGTTTTAAGACAGGATGTGAAATGAGCCAAGTCGAATCATCGATAAAAGTCAAAGTCGACACCCAATACCTAGAACAGCAATCTCATGCTGCTGATAATAAATACCTGTTTAGTTATACCATCACTATCATCAATTTAGGTGACAGCAATGTCACACTTAAAGACAGACATTGGATAATTACCGATGCAAATGGCAAAGAAAGCGAAGTAAAAGGCCCTGGCGTTGTTGGCGAAACGCCCACCATTAGCCCCAACACTGCCTATCAATATTCAAGTGGTACTGTCATGGAAACCCCAGTTGGGTTTATGCACGGTTTTTATGGAATGGAAGATGCTAAAGGTAAGCGCTTTTTAGCGTCTATCCCTGCGTTTCGATTAGCGGTTCCAGGGATACTGCAATAAGTTATGGCACATTATTTTGTAGGTGATGTTCAAGGGTGCTTTGCAGAACTCAGTCTACTCTTACAAAAAGTAGACTTTAACCCTTCAACAGATGAATTATGGGCTGTAGGCGATCTCATCGCCAGAGGGAGCGAATCCTTAGCGACACTGCGTTTTTTTAAATCTTTAGACAACTCAGCCAAAATCGTACTAGGTAATCATGATCTGCATTTGCTGGCACTTCATGGCAAATTAAAGCGCCCCAACCCACAAGATAATTTAGCTGAATTACTCAATGCATCAGATATTAATTCACTCACTGATTGGATAAGGCAACAGCCTTTAGTGAGAACGCTGCCAGAGCACAATATCATTATGACGCACGCAGGGGTGCCGCCACAGTGGGATGTCAGTACCCTATTGCAAGAAGCAGAACAAGTCAGTACCGCCCTGCAACAACATGACTACTTAACAGCTTTAATAGCAAAAATGTATACCGAAGATTCACAGCAATGGTCTAGCGACTTAGCAGGCATTGATAGACTACGGTACTGCATTAACGCTTTAACCAGAATGCGTTTCCTTTACCCTGATGGACGCCTAGATTTTAAATGTAAAACACCACCACAACAGCAAGCCCATGCAAGTTTAAAACCTTGGTTTGAATTTCCGTCACGGTGCGCGCCTAAAAACACACTGGTTTTTGGCCACTGGGCCGCATTGATGGGGCAAACAAATCACCCCCATTACATGGCACTCGATACAGGCTGCTGCTGGGGAGAACACCTGACATTATGGCATCTTGAAAAGAATGAAAAAATTACCCAAAAAAGGTTGATTTAACGTTAAACTAAAGTAGCAATTTGCCGATAATAATAACAATCGTATTGATTATCTAACGATGCCGCATAAGCTCGAAGTACCCTATAAATAAACGAGATCTTAAACAGCAGCGCAAGTAGCAACCCATAACACGATAAACATACCGTTGAGAAGTGATGAAACAAACCTGAGTAACATCATTTCGCTGATAAACTGATATCAAAATCACATTCAGAACTAACGCCAGGATCAAATAATAATAGTCGGAGTATCGTATGAAAATTAATGTAGCGACCAGGGTTATTGGTGGTTTCACCGTAGTAACCCTGTTACTTGTGGTCCTTGGGATAGTTACTCTACTCAGTAACAACAGTATCAAAGATGGCACCACCACGCTTAAAACGGTCAGCTTACCCGCACTAGAAGCCACCAGTATTTTGAGTGAAAACCTAAGCACCCAGCAAATTGAAGCCATGCTTGCTTACTACAGTACGCACTCATCTAAAATTCCAGCCATCGAAAAAAAGCTATCAGAACTCAATAACAGCTTTAAAAATGACTTAACTCGTTTAAGTAATTTGGTGAGTCAACAAACTCAACTTGCCTCACCTTTAAACGGGTTAACGAAAAGTTATAACGTTTATGAAGCCAGCGAAACCGCCATGCTTAACGAAAGAGAAAGCGCGCTTAGCTTGCAAGAACAGTTATTAAAAATGCGCAGTAATTTAGAAAATGCCGCAGACGACTCATCGTCTATTTTACTTGACGTAATAGATTTAGAAACAAGCGAAGATGACACAGAACGCAGTTTAGCCGCTTCGGCAAGCCTAGTTGATGGTACCCTGATAAATATTATTACCACTATTTACGATTTAGTCGCCGCCACAGAGCAAAGTAAATATGACCTTATCATTAAAGAACTTGATTATATGGTCAGTGAAGCAAAAACTAAAATTGATTACATAAACCGTCAAGGTACCGGCGTTATTAGTCAATCTATATTAGAAGACTTATCAAACGAGAGCAGCAAAGTATTTACATTGCTCGAGGGTGGTAGCTCCATTTTGTCACTAAAACAGCAACAGCTTAATCACGAGTTTGCCGCAGCTAAACTGTTTAATGAAACACAAATCGCTGCAAAAGATGTCAATATGAAGATGACAATGCTCGCAAAATCAATTGACACATTTACCGCAGAAATCAGCTCACAAGCACTCAATATTATCGATTCAGCATTCTATAAAACCCTAGGTGTAGTGCTGTTTGCAATCGTTGTTGCCATTGTGGTGAGCATTGCTGTTATTACCCCATTAACCAAATCTTTAGAAAAAGTGAACCAAGCACTTAATGTATTAGCGTCAGGTGATTTAACTCATAAATTAGATGACTCTGGTCATGATGAATTTGCCGAACTCGCAAAAAACTGCAACCGTTTAGTCGACAGTTTACGAAGCTTAATTGTGGGTATTGTTGACAGGGCAAATCAACTGGCTGCTGCCGCAGAACAAACCTCAGCGATTACGTCACAAACAACAATCGGTATTCAAGAGCAAAAAAGCCAAGTTGACCAAGTTGCTACTGCAACAACACAATTAAGCTCCAGCGCTCAACAGGTGTCAATGAGTGCAGACCAAGCTTTAAATGAAATCAAACAGGCCGACCAAGAAGCCCAACACATGCGCTCACTTGCAGAAGAAAGCAAGAACACCATTCTGGCATTGGCAGAAGAAGTCGCCAAAGCAGGCATTGTTATTAATAAAGTTCATTCTGACAGCGCCTCTATCGGTTCAATCCTTGACGTGATCAGAGGCATCGCAGACCAAACAAATCTATTAGCCCTTAATGCCGCCATTGAAGCAGCAAGAGCGGGTGAGCAAGGTCGAGGCTTCGCTGTTGTTGCCGATGAAGTACGCAACCTTGCGTCACGCACTCAACACTCTACCCGTGAAATTCAGCAAATGATTGAAGTTCTGCAGGTAGGCACGCAAGAAGCCGTAGCCGTCATGGAGTTTGGGCGTACGCAGGCAAGCAGTTGCGTAGAGAAAAACGAGCAAGCCAACCTCGCTTTAGAAACCATCAGCAAATCTGTTCATAGAGCCTACGACTCTGGTAACCATATTGCTCAAGCAGCTCAAGAGCAAAACATTGTCAGCCAGCAGGTTTCTGAAAAACTAGAACACATTGCATCTATTTCTGAAGAAACAGCCACTGGGGCGGATCAAACAGCACAGTCTAGCCACCAGGTTGCAATGCTTGCTGAAGAGCTACAAGCCTCTGTACGTGAGTTTAAAGTGTAACGCACGTGTGCTACAGACTCTTTTTTTAAAGCTCCTTAGGGGGCTTTTTATTTTATATCAATCAGCTATCTCTGGTCATTTCCCTGATTGGTATTAACATCAATCAGCACGATAATGTGATCATTTTCCTGATTGGGATAATGAGAAAAAGGCAAAAAAATACCGATAAACATTTATCGGTATTTTTATTTACTCAATCAAAAAATCTAACGATTACTCGTCATCATCTCCGCCAGCACCACCAATACGACCTTTAATTGCATCGGTAATAGGACCGCTGCTATGGCCGTTAGCTGAAGCCCAATCTAAGATGGTTTTACCATCTGCTTCAGGGGCTGCAAGGTCAGACGATGGCATACGTTTTGCGATAAACTCACCGACATCATTCGCATTTGAACTGTAGGCAGTACGCAATAAACTGCTGCCATCACAAGAAATGCTAGAATAAACGTTACGTAATTTGACGCGGCTTTCTTTCATCTTTTTACGTAAGCGGTTTTTGTCGTCTGACTTAACATAATCACAAATGTTTGCTACTAATTGTTCTGTATTAGCAACAGCAGGGGCTGACACAGAAGATGCTGCAATCAGGGCTGCAATAGCCACAGGCAATAGACGCATCTGACACTCCTTTATCTTTATAGTTATATAGCTATACATACTGTAGACAGTGAAGTTTACAGTTGCATATTAATTTCAGGGTATAAACGTGATTAATTTAACACTTTTTTACTAAGGTGTTAAAGCTATATTGCAATCCTTTGTCGTTTGTTGCAGTTTCTGAGTTCTCAATCTCCCACGAACCATCGTCCCAATCAGGAAATACCGTATCACCCTCAACATCTAAATCAATCAAGGTAAGATATAACACATCAGCTTTAGGTAATAATTGTTCGTAAAGTTGGCCGCCACCAATCACAACGACTTCTTCACAGTCACCCGCAGAAACTAAAGCCTGTTCGAAGCTAGTTACACAGGTTACACCATCAATAACTAACCGATCATTACGGCTAATCACTATGTTATGACGACCGGGTAAAGGACGACCTATAGACTCGTATGTTTTGCGGCCCATGACGACAGGTTTTGATAATGTCATTGCTTTGAAATGACGTAAATCTTCAGGCAAATGCCAAGGCATTTTGTTGTCTTTGCCAATCACTCTATTATTTGCCATGGCGGCAATCATCGCGATACGCATTTAAAAGTCCTTATGTTAAAACGGCCATACATCTCGTTTAGCTAGCCAGATGATGAGTTCAGATATCACTATGCTCCATCCTCAGCGCTAATTGCGCCAACCCAATATGATAATGTTATCGTGCTTGAAGTATTAACAGCGATATTTAGGTTGAACGCGCGGTGCAAACTGTGTCAAAAATTGATTACATTAAATAATTGGACGAGTGCGATAATACAATAAACTCGGTAAAGCCAAACCAACCGCAAGCGCACCTAGTATAAATACTGTCTTTAAGCCATTAAGGATAACCTGTGCAGTCAATTCCGGACTTACCTGGCTTTGAGCTGTTAACTGAATAAGCGCGATCACAGTATTAAAAGCATAAGTTCCTGGTACCATTGGAATAATAGCCGCAACGGCATACATAAGAGGCGGAGCAAGATGGCGTTTTGCAAACCTTATGGTGATGACCCCCACAAGGGCAGCAGCAACAAAAGTAGCCCATTCAATTGGCATAGAAAACTGCAATAACAAGGTTCTAAAACTATGACCTATAGCGCCAGCAATAGCACAATATAATAGATAACGTTTCGGGACATTAAACACCATCGCAAAACCCACTGCAGGGATAGCAGAAAAAAAGGCGTCGTGAAGTAAGGTGGTTAGTAAGGATAGCATTAAAAAATCCCACCCATTTGCATTGCAATGGTAATACCTATCACCGAGGCTAATGTGAGTAAAGAGGCATGTCCCCAACGAGAAATACCCACATTCATATGGCCTTTTACCATATCAGAAATCGCATTAATTAACGGAAACCCAGGCACCAACATCAGTACACTAGCAGCCATTGTTGCTTGTGGAGTTGCGGTAATCGGCCAAACATAACCAATTTGAGCAACAGCAGTAATAACAAAGGCAGTAATTGAAAAGTTCACCAAAAGATTGAAATGTCTAGATGCTAAAAATAACCTCACCATCATGCCGATAGCAGAGGCAAAAAAAGTGATCAAACAAGCAAAAGTGTCACCATCAAATAAGTGACAAAAACTAGCACAAGAAAGGCCAATCATAGGGACAACAGCAACAGCGGGATAACTCTTAGGTTTTATGTGGGCTAGACGACGTCGTACATCATTTGCACCATAAATCCCTTTTTCAGCTAGGATACAAATGCGTTGCAGTTCGCAAATAACCATCATATTAATGCCATGAGCACGAATACGACGAGTAGTTGTTATACAGCGCCCATGAACCAGACTGGTTAACACTAATGCATTAGAAGAAATAGATAACTCAATACTTGCAAGCCCAAGGGCTTTACCAAGGCGCTGACTGATTTCTTCAACAAGATCAGACTCAGCGCCATAGGCTAACAATAACTGTGCACAGCGCACTACAAGGCGAGTAATATCATTTTGACTATCTGCGTACACAATTTTCTCAAATGAGTATGTTAACGTTGGTATATGATTTCGACATCATAATCATCATCGTCGAAATCATCATCAAAGTCATCATCATAATCTTCATTGATGCCATCATCAGCACCTTTATGATAGTTATCCCACTTAAACTCCACATCGGCGTCGGCAGTGATTTCTTCTTCAACCACAGGGATACTCTTAATGTAATCAAGCATCTTAATGCTCAACTCTTCAGTACCGGTGCGATTGTAAGCAGACATAGTGTACACGTCACCTTGCCAATCTAATTCTTTAACAATAGCATCAACTTTTTCTTGTAACTCTTCTTCAAGCAGCAAATCAGTTTTATTAAAAACTAACCAACGAGGTTTGGCTGCCAATTTTGGAGAATACTTTTCAAGCTCGCCTACAATTGCACGAGCAGAATGAACAGGATCGCTACCATCGACGGGTTCAATATCGATGATGTGTAACAACATACGACAACGCTCAAGATGCTTAAGGAAACGAATACCTAGACCAGCACCTTCAGCAGCACCTTCAATAAGACCAGGAATATCGGCAATTACAAAGCTTTGACCTGGACGAGGGTTAACCACGCCTAAATTAGGTACCAAGGTAGTAAATGGGTAATCAGCCACTTTAGGTGTTGCACGAGATACCGCGCGAATAAATGTCGATTTACCCGCATTTGGCATACCTAGCAAACCCACATCAGCAAGTAACAATAACTCCAACTTTAGCGAGCGTACCTCACCTGGAGTGCCTAATGTTTTTTGGCGTGGTGCGCGATTAGTACTGCTTTTAAAACGAGTATTGCCTAAGCCGTGGAAGCCACCTTTAGCAACAAGCAGTTTTTGACCATGGGTTGTTAAATCGCCAAGTGACTCTTCGGTTTCTTGATCAATAGCACGAGTACCAACAGGCACTTGAAGAATCAAATCTGCGCCACCCTGGCCTGTACAATCACGACCACGACCATTTGATCCTCGTTCAGCCATATGGAAACGAGTAAAACGGTAATCAATCAGAGTATTGAGGTTTTCGTTAGCCTGTAGATAAACACTACCGCCATCACCACCATCTCCACCATCTGGACCACCATCTGGAACATATTTTTCGCGTCTAAAACTCACGCAACCGCTTCCGCCGTCACCTGCTTCTACGCGAATATTCGCTTCATCAACAAACTTCATACTGACTCCTGACGCCACTTATTCTGTAATTATAACCCCAAATCAATGGGATTTGCAGGAAAGCGCTGAAGATAGCATTCATCACGATATCGCCTACTGCATATAAACTAAAATCATCAAACTTCCCATGGAAATTTAATGATATAAAAAACACAAAAGCCCCACCATAGGCAGGGCTTTCGAGATCTAGCGTTGTAAAGAATTAAGCTTCGATGCTAATAAACTTACGGTTATTAGGACCTTTAACTTCAAACTTCACTTTACCGTCTGTTAATGCGAATAGAGTGTGGTCACGACCAACACCTACATTAACACCAGCGTGGAATTTAGTACCACGTTGACGAACGATAATGTTACCAGCTAGAACTGATTCACCGCCAAAGCGCTTAACACCAAGACGTTTACTTTCTGAATCGCGGCCGTTACGAGTACTACCGCCAGCTTTTTTATGTGCCATGAGTTAGACTCCTAAATTATGCGTTAATCGCAGTGATTTTAACTTCAGTGAACCACTGACGGTGGCCCATCTTCTTGTCGTGGTGCTTACGACGACGGAACTTAACGATAGTTACCTTTTCGCCGCGACCGTGGCCAACAACTTCAGCTACGACTTTACCGCCAGCAACTAAAGGAGCACCAACATGTACTGTTTCACCATCAGCGATCAATAAAACTTGATCGAATTCTACGGTTTCACCAGTAGCAACTTCTAATTTTTCTAAACGAACTGTATGACCTTCAGCAACACGGTGTTGCTTTCCGCCACTTTGAAAAACAGCGTACATAGCTATTTTACTCCAAATGACTAACACGCTAACTCGTATAATTGACGAGACTAGGTGCTAAAAAACTTTTAATGACAATGGGCGCGGATTCTACGCGAAGAATTGCCATCAGGCAAGCCCTAATTCACATTCAAATAAAAAAGAGCACATAACTGCACACTATTCATTAATAGCTAATGTGCCCTTGCTAAAAATTAGCTACCATATTAGCGCGACATAACAAGATTCACAAAAATAAATAAACACAGTGATTGAAGCGGTTTAACGCCATCTTTTTAAGCTAAGTGGATAAAAAATAGATTAAAGTAAAACAGTATCAGCATTGCGTAATACAGGTTTGATACAATACTTACTTTGAAAAATAGCGTTGATATCCTGTAAGATATGCGCTCAAATTCGATATGATAATTAAGGGTGTAAACCCTGTCGTCCAACAACCAGAGACTATTATGGATTTAAACGCCATTCGTCAACTGGCTGACACTGATATGCAAGCAGTCAATCAGCTGATATATAAACAACTTGAATCTGATGTAGCCTTGATAAACCAACTAGGTTATTACATTATCAATGGCGGCGGTAAGCGTTTACGTCCGTTATTATCAGTACTCGCCGCCAAAGCGGTTAACTACAAAGGTGAGCATCACCTTAAGCTTGCAGCCATTATCGAGTTTATTCACACAGCATCATTGTTGCATGACGACGTAGTCGACGAGTCAACCTTGCGCCGCGGTCGCGAAACAGCCAACGCACTTTTTGGTAATAGTGCCAGCGTATTGGTTGGTGACTTTTTATACACCCGTTCATTTCAAATGATGACAGAGCTAGACAGCATGAAAGTGCTTCAAGTCCTGGCACATACCACTAACATCCTTGCTGAAGGTGAAGTACTGCAGTTAATGAACTGTAACGACCCCAATACCAGCGAAGAAAATTACATGCGGGTTATTTATTGCAAAACCGCTAAATTATTCGAAGCGGCAACTCAACTAGCTGGGGTATTAGCCAACGTTAGTGCTGAACAAGAACAAGCTCTTGGTGACTATGGCAAATATTTAGGTACAGCCTTTCAGCTAACTGATGATTTACTTGACTACACAGCCAATGCTGATGAATTAGGAAAAAACATTGGTGATGACCTAGCTGAAGGCAAACCAACCTTACCGCTAATTTACGCTATGGAAAATGGCTCTATTGCCGCGAAAAAGCTGATCCGCGAAGCGATTGAGCAAAGTGATGGCACTAAAGCTATTGATGAAATTTTAGCTGCGTTACATGAGTCTGGTGCATTATTGTACACTCAAGAAAAGGCCCAAGTCGAAGCACAAAAAGCCATTGATGCATTGGCTATTTTCCCTGAAAGTGAATACAAGCAAGCATTGATATCTTTAGCCCACTTATCGGTTAACCGTAACAATTAATCCCAATGTCGGCGCATTTATCATTGTAAATGCGCCTCATCACACTACGTTAAACTTGCCAGTCAATCTGTGTGTCACCCTGCACATGGAGTATTTTATTAATCTTTGAAAAGTGCTGACAACCAAAAAATCCTCGATATGCCGACAACGGAGACGGGTGTGGCCCACTTAACACGGTATGATGCTTCGCGTTAATTAATCGGCCTTTCTGAATTGCGTGGTTTCCCCAAAGTACAAAAATAATGGGCCTATTTTGTTGGTTAAGCACATTTAACACTTCATCAGTAAATGTTTCCCACCCCGCTTTAGCGTGTGAATGAGCAGCGCCTTGCTCAACAGTTAACACGGTATTGAGTAATAATACTCCCTGCCGAGCCCAGGTAGACAAGTCACCGTGTAAAGGGATCGTAAAGCCCTCAATATCATTGCTGAGTTCTTTATAAATATTGGCTAATGACGGAGGTGGCTTAACCCCTTTTTTAACCGAAAAAGACAAGCCATGTGCCTGATTGGGGCCATGATAAGGATCCTGACCTAATATAACGACTTTAACCTTGTCTAGTGGCGTTAAATCAAATGCAGTGAACACTTCACTATCCGGTGGGTAAATCACCTTACCTTGAGCTCGCTGCAACGCAATAAACTGCTGTAGTTGTTGATAATATAATTGTGCTGCTTGCTGTTTACATAATGCTTGCCAGCTGGCGACCATAGTTTCTCTCTTCACTGTATAAAACGACTTAGTAAATATGATGCCATGACATGCGACTAAACACGAGCGATAGGCCGTTTTGCCCTCCTTGTATAAAGGGTCAGTCCGACATCAACCTTATCAAGGCAACCCGTTTTTGTTAATAAGCTGACAGCAAATCAATAATAGCGATATATCCATCCAAGCTTTAGATTGGCTACACCTCTCATTAGTTAACTTATTACCTGATATTTTATATAGAAATCGTTACACTCAAAGCAAACTTACTCATTAACAAAGTGGATCTAATGTCTGAAGAAAAAACTGAACTCACCATGTACCAAATTGCCGATCAATTTATCGCATTAGCCAATCAACTAAGCCAACAAGAAAATGATATTGGCAAAGTGGGCACAGCAATGAGATTTGCGGCGGCTCGTTATAACGCATTTGAAGCCGCAATTAAGTCAACCGACTTAGCAGCAGAAAAAGACAATGCCTTGGAATGGTTTTCTAACGAATTTAAAGCCATGCTAAATGAAAACTTAGATGACCATATAGTCAATCCACCAGTCCCCGCTCAGAAACCAGCGGATGATGGCGTACAGGTATTTAACGGGGAATAACACCCCATAATATCAAAGGCAAAAAACCATCTCATTGATGGTTTTTTGGCTTGTCGAATGCATTAAAGCAAAGAATAAATCACTCTTATCGACAATAAAATCAGCACAACACCAGACAAACGGTCAATTAATTGCGACTTTTCACGCAACTTAGGCAATACCGCAGCGTGTGATAACACAAATGCGATGATGGTATACCAAAGACCGTCAACCACTAACGGAGTCAAAACGATTAACCCCTGACCAACAGTGGTTTGAGCAGCAAGCACAAACTGGCTAAATAATGCTAAAAAAAACAATAAAATTTTAGGGTTAAATAATGAAATAGCAATGCCATCACGTGCGGCCTCCCACAAACGGCTCGGTTTTCCGGCAGCTAATTTTTGCTGCATCCCTCCTTTAGATCGCAATGACTGAATCCCTATCCACGCTAGATATAGCGCACCCACAACGGCAATTGCATTAAACATCACAGGCGAAGCTTTTAATACCGCAGCTAAACCAAGTAATGTGATTAACGCATAAACACCAATCCCAATCGAGTGTGCCCAAGCACATACCACGCCATGTAAACGGCCTCCACTCAAGGTATGTTTTACTACCATAGCTAAGCTCGGGCCTGGCGACATCGCCCCCAAACAACAAATTGCCAACAGTCCTAACCAAGCACTAAATGTCATAACACCTCTGTCTTTATTTTTAACAACCAATTAAGCGTGCGTTGCTAATGTTACCTCACTTTGCACTATCATAAATAACAGACTATATGACAATTTTAATGATGATATTACTGGCGGTATTATTTACTGCTGTTGTGGGCCTCATTTGGGCCAAAACAAAAGGTAAGGCTATCCCAACACTTGTGATTATTATGCTGGCATTCATGGGCCTTTGTTTTGCTGGGGTGATTGCATTTATCAATAAAGGCGAGGATTATCTCGCTTATCAAGCGCTACGCTGGCAACCACTGCAACCAGACAAAATTGCCCAATATGTATCTCAAGACAAAATCGTATTTGTTGACATTACGGCCGACTGGTGTGTGCCATGCCAAACCAATAAAGCCAATGTGTTGCACCGCGAGCAGGTGGTAAATCAATTAAATCAACCTAACATTATCTTAATGCAAGGTGATTGGACTCAAGCAGATACCGTAATCGAGCAATACATGGGGCTACAATCAGTAGCGGGTACGCCCTTTAATAAAGTGTATAGCTCCGTTTACCCAAACGGCATTGAACTCCCTAAGGTATTGATGATTAAAGACATAAACTATGCTCTATCACTAGCCCAGCCGCACAATTGATAAAAAATAAAAAAGACTGCCGAAGCAGTCTTTTTCAATTCAACATCACGTCTATTTAGAAGCGATAGTTTACACGGCCATAGTAGAAGCCACCGTTGTAATCAAATGGACCACTTTCGTAGTACACAGCACCTAACTCACCTAAAGTACCATCTTTTAGCTTCTCAGCTTCTTGATCGAAGATGTTGTTAGCGCCAACAGAAACAGTTAAGTTATCCATTAATGCGTAGCTCACTTCAAGGTCAACCGTTACAGCAGAACCTGCCATTTCAGAACCCCAATCAGAAGTGTCATCAGCGTGAGTTGCGTAGTACTCACCAAAATAGTTAGCACGAACAGACGTGCTAATATCATCCCAGCTTTGTCCCCATGTCAATGTGGCACGGTGAGCAGGAATACCGTCCTCTAAACGACGCACTTTGCCTGCATCGGTTGTAGCTTCGTCGTATTTATCAACGTTAGTATCAGTCCAGCCGTATGCTAGGCTAAATTTAGCATCACCAGAAAACAGGTCCATGCTGTAAGAACCAACAATATCAACACCTTGAGTTGTGGTGTCAAAGTCATTGGTATAGTAAGTAACCGCTGAAATTAACTCAGGGAACTCTACGCCAGCCGCTCTTAATGCATCATAGTCGCTTTCTTCAACCGTAATTTGGCTAGATTGCGCAATACGACCTGTTACTTCAATGTTGTAGTAATCAACGGTTAAGAATAGGTTTTCGTATTCATACACAAAACCTGCCGCATAACTGACAGACTCTTCAGGGTTTAACGTTTCGCCACCATAAAATGCGGCTAGCGGGTCTGTTGGTGGTGCAATAAAGCTTTGGATCAAATCACCGTTAACAATCGATGTTTGAGTATTTACTACGTTTTCTTGACCAACCGTTGGTGCGCGGAAACCTGTGCTGTGAGATGCACGGAAAGACAACTCATCGGTAGCCATGTACTGTGCAGTTAGCTTGTAGTTTAGCGTGTCACCAAAGGTTGAGAAGTTTTCGTAACGAAGCGCAAAACCAAGTAAGAACTCATCGGTTAAGTATGCTTCAACATCAGTATAAACCCCGATATTGTTACGCTTGTTTTTACCCGCCGACTCAGGACCAAAGCCTTTAAAACCATGCGAACCAATGTTAAAGCCTTGCTCTGCGTATGGGCCAGCAATCCAAGAAGCTTCATCGCCTTGACCAATTTCAAACGACTCTTCACGCCATTCAAAACCAGTAGCAAAGCTAATGTCTTCTAAACCACCAATAGTCACAAAACGATTCATATCAACGTTAAAGGTTGTTTCAACTTGCTCATAAGAACCTGTATCGAAATCGGTTGGTGTCGCTAAACCCAATGATGGGTTAAGTGAATTTTTTAAACCGAAGCTGGCTTTGTTGCTACCTGTACCAGCACTCACATCATACATCCACTCGCCTGACTCACCTTTAATACCTGCAAAGAAAGACATGTCTTCAATTTTACCAGTAAACTGAGGTGTATAGCCGCCCGGACGGATTTGGTTCATAGAGAAACAGTTAGGGTCGGCCACCATGGCTAAATATTCAGGTGTATCAAGCACGTTATCAACGTTTGCAGGCACATTTCCTACCCACGAACATGACGCAACACCATTCTCAGCCAAACCAACATCACCCACTAATAAGGTTTCGCCGCCATCGTTTGAATAAACGTTGCCACGATTATGTGGGTTACGATAATAGAAACCACCCGTTGCTTCGCGTGATGAAACGTTACCAAATGCGTACAATTTGGTGTTGTCGTTTAGGTCATACCCAGAGTTTACAAATACGGTGAAATCATCGTTGATTTCTGGGTTACCCCAGGTTTGAGCAGGGTCTTGAATGAACTCATTACCCGCCGCAGAAAGTGCTGCCGCATCTGGGCGCTGAACACTGCGACTGGTTGCATCTGCGGTTTTATATTGCGCACTGATGTTAACAAAACCATCATCAGACAAAGGTAAACCTATGTTACCGTCGATGGTTGTTGCCGCGCCATCACCTTCGTAATATTCACCTTGGCTAACCGTAATAGAGCCGCCATCTGAGTCATCTTTTAAAACGAAGTTCATTACACCGGCAATCGCATCCGAACCGTACTGCGCCGCAGCACCGTCACGTAGAACTTCAACCTGCTTTAAAGCAACACCAGGGATAACAGAAATATCTGGGCCTTGAGCACCATCGTTAATACCACCACCCTGGAAAGCAATAACAGATGCGCGGTGACGACGTTTGCCGTTAACCAAAATAAGAGTACTGTCTGATGGTAAACCACGTAAGTTTACAGGACGAACAAGCGTTGCAGCATCACTAATGGGTTGCGCGCGCGAGTTAAAAGACGGTACCGAAGTTACTAACATATCAATCATGTCAGTTGAACCGTTTTTCTTTAGATCATCACTGCTGATAATATCAACTGGTACTGGTGAGTCGCCAATTGAACGAGGTGCTGCACGAGAACCTACAACAGCAATTTTTTCAACATTTTCTTTCACTGCTGCTTCGTCGTCAGCAGCAAAAGCTTGAGTGCTGATTGCTGTTCCGGCAAGTGCAAATGAAATGGCTAAACTCAATGAGCTCACACCAAATTTAGATTTTTTTGATTGCATCATTATTATCTTCCCAACTACTTATTATTGTTGTGTTTGAACTGCGTTATAGGTGATTCATTCCTAAAACTAGTTTTGTTTAAAAGTGAAACAGTCCTTATTTCAATTACATTTTTATAACAACAAAAACACAATTGCTAACACTTTCTGACATTAATAAGCAGAATCTAAAGAATAAATCGCCCTAAAAAACAGTAAGTAACTGATTTAAAGTGATATATGTCACATAATGATTTTTTCTCATTATTTTATTTTTTGCTGACAAAATAACCAGAAAATATCTTTGTATACATAAATTTACACGTTTGTGACATTTCTCATTTTGTCTTTAATCCGTTTAAATCCGCTAAAAAACATGGCATTTACAACACAATCTTTGCCAATTAGGCATGACCCGTGTAGGTTAGCTAAAAGAACTAAACGTACGTTTGATTTAATCACAATAACAACCCAAAACCAGAGGGGATAAGCATGGCCTATGATGCAGATTCAACACTTGATTTACAGCAGTATTCATCCATCGTCGAACTCATCGAGAAAGCTTGTCACAAGTTTGCTGATAACATTGCATATTCATGCCTAGGAAAAGACACCAGGTTCAGTGAAATTGAACAAGACTCTCGTCATTTTGCCGCTTATCTCCAGCATTGCACCCAGTTGCAACCAGGTGACAGAATTGCATTGCAACTACCTAATATTACACAGTTTGTCATTGCCGCTTATGGTATTGTTCGCGCAGGTATGGTGTTAGTGAACACAAACCCTATGTATACCGAACGAGAATTAACTCATCAATTTAACGACTCAGGCGCAAAAGCCTTAGTGGTACTGTCTGATCTACTACCTACACTCACAAATGTCGTTAATAACACCCCCGTTGAACTGGTAATTTCAACTCATGCGATGGATCTTATCCAGCCACAACCGCAGCCAGATACACCGTTTGCCAAAGTGACATTTTTAGATGTGTTAATCGAGGGTGCAAAACATCCCTACCTGGCCGTTAAACCAACTCACGATGACTTGATAGCCCTTCAATATACCGGCGGTACAACGGGGTTATCGAAAGGAGCCATGCTCAATCATGGCAACCTTTTAGCCAATTCAGCCCAAGTTAAATCACGCATTGCAAGCACAATGAATCAAGGCCACGACATATTTGTTGCCCCATTACCGATTTATCATATCTATGCGTTTATGGTTAACTTAGTGCTGTATTTTGAGTCAGGAAGCTGCTCAGTGTTAATTCCTAATCCACGCGACATAGCAGGATTAATTAACACCATGAAACGCTACCCTTTTACTGGTTTCGCTGGTTTAAATACCTTGTTTGTCGGCTTGTGCCATCAACCAGAATTTAAAGCACTAGATTTCAGTAAAATGACCATTACCATTTCAGGCGGCACGGCTTTAACCAGCGCTGCAGCCAACCTGTGGCAACAAACTACAGGATGCATGATTTCAGAAGGATATGGTTTATCAGAAACATCCCCCGTCGTTAGTTTAAACTCACCTGGGCATCAACGACTTGGTACGATAGGAAAACCGGTTTTAGGTACAGAAGTTAAGGTACTTGATATGGACGATAACGAAGTGGCAATTGGCCAAGCTGGCGAACTGGCGGTTCGTGGTCCACAAGTCATGCAAGGCTACTGGAACAAACCTGAAGAAACTGCCAAAGTGATGACAAAAGACGGCTTCTTTAAAACGGGTGATATCGGGATCGCAAGCGAAGATGGTTATCACACCATTGTCGATCGCAAAAAAGACATGATTATTGTGTCAGGTTTTAATGTGTATCCTAACGAAGTGGAAGACGTACTATCAACACATGAGTTAGTGCTCGAATGTGCGGTGGTAGGCGTTGAAGATGAACGAACCGGCGAAGCCGTAAAAGCCGTTATCGTGTTAAAATCTCCTTCAACAGACATAGAGGCAACTAAAAAAGTCATCAATGATTATTGCCGCAGCCAACTCACCGCTTACAAGGTTCCAAGGATTATTGAGTTTACTGAGCAACTCCCCAAAAGTACCGTAGGGAAGATATTACGTAGAGAGCTGCGCAAATAACAAAAAAGTCGTGATAACAAAAAAGATGCCTCGGCATCTTTTTTGTTGCCAAACATCCCCGCTACACAGCATCGATATCCATTAAAAGCTGTAAACTTGCAAACTCCCGATACAACTCATTACTTTCCATTAACTCGCTGTGAGTGCCACTCGCCACCAACAGCCCTTTATCCATAACAAAAATCCGATCGGCATTGATAACGGTTGCAAGTCGATGAGCAATAATCACTGTAGTACGATTCGCCATTAGTGAATCAAGAGCTTGCTTTACTTTAACCTCACTGACGGCATCGAGCGCACTAGTTGCCTCATCTAGCAACAGTATTGGCCTGTCGGCTAAAATAGCTCTAGCGATAGCAATACGTTGTTTTTGGCCACCCGATAATCTCACCCCCCGCTCACCTAAATAGGTAGCGTATCCATCGGTAAATTCACGAATAAACTCATCGGCTTTTGCCGCAATACAAGCCTGTATAACTTCATCGTCGGTAGCGTCCAAACGCCCATAACGCACGTTATCAAACACATCCATTGCAAAAATCACCGACTCTTGTGGCACCAAAGCGTACTGCTGGCGTAAATCAGTTAATGATAAAGTCGAAATATCAACATCATCTAACAGTATTCGGCCTTCTTTAGGTTGATAAAACCGCATCATTAACTCAAACAAGGTACTTTTACCCGCACCACTAGGGCCAACAAGTGCGACTCGCTCACCCGGTTTTATCGTTAACGTCAGCTGCCGAATAACGTCTTGCGCATTGTCGGATGGATAAGCAAACACCACATTGTCAAAATGAAGCGCGCCTTTTACCGGTAAGGCTAGTTGATTAGGTACTGATTGCTGAGGGATATCAACAGGGGTAGTCACTAACTCCATTAAGCGCTCAGCAGCTCCAGATGCACGTTGGATTTCACTAAAAACTTCACTGATGGTCGCCACCGCCCCAGCAACCATAACGGCATAAAACATAAATGCAGATAGCTCCCCACCTGTGATATTGCCATTCATCACATCTTTAGCACCAACCCAAGTCACAAATGTAATTGCGCCGATACTTAACAACATCACAGACGAAATCAATAAAGCTCGATATGTAATTCGGCTTTTAGCCACCGCCATTACAGCTTCGACACGATCGGCAAATAATTGGCGATCTTTTTGCTCATGGGTATAAGCCTGCACGGTATGAATTTCATGCAAAGTTTCATCAATATAAGCCCCTAAATCCCCCACTCTATCCTGGCTTTTACGTGATAGGAGCCTTACTTTACGACCAAAAAAACTCACAGGCCCCAACACCAAAGGTACAGCCAATAGCACTAATGCTGTCAGTTTTACACTGGTAAACCCCATCATAACGATACCGCCCAAAACGGTTACACTCGATCTCAATGCCATTGACAAACTTGACCCAACAACACTTTGGATAAGCGTACTGTCGGCAGTAAACCGAGAGATAACTTCACCTGTTCGCTGCGTGGCAAAAAAGCCTGGCGATAACGATAATAAGTGCTCATAAACCTGCAAACGAATATCCGCACTCACTCGCTCCCCAAGCCAGGTCATTAAATAAAATCGACAAAACACCGCAGTGCCGCTGATTACGGTAATACCAAAAATAATAAGCATAATTTCATTGAGTCTTGCTGCATTGTCGGCAACAAAGCCCTCATCAACCATTAGTTTTACGCCTTGTCCGAGCGACAACCACGCTAACGAGCCAATAAACAAAAAAATAATCGCAGCAATCACTTTCATTTTATAAGGTGATAAAAACTGTATTATCCAAGGTAAAACGCGGTAGGGTAGAGAAGCACTTTTAGATGAGACTGTTGCAGTCGTAGAGTTCATCACAGTATTAACCAACAAATAAATCTAAGATAAATCGATAATAACAACAAACGTGCAGTAAGTAACCTGAGCTCTGGATAACAAACACCTCTTAAACAACCCTTTGTCTTTCTAACTGCGTTACTTGTATACAATAAGATGAGGCTTGCTATTGGCGCGTCAATTCGCCTTGATTAGAAAACAAATGACAAGCTTGAAAGTTGGCCAAGATTAAGGTTTTGATTTTGAATTTAACATCATAAACTCATCTCTTATCCAGACATCCGCTTAAGTAGATCAATGATCTTTGATTTAACAACTTAGTGGACTAATAAATAACAAAAATTACCTATGAAAAACTTACGTAATGCTATGTCTAAAGCGTCTGCAGGGTTCAGTATTATCGAACTGGTTGTGGTAATCGTGGTGTTGGCAATACTTGCCATCGCCGCAAGCAGTCGCTTTATTAATTTGCGCAATGACGCGATAGTTTCAACAATGATCGGTATGGAAAGCGCAATGCAATCTGCTGCCACACTAACCTACTCAAAAGCCGCTATCGCTGGAGTGGAAAGGCTTGAAAGCACCACGCTCAATATTGATGGTGTCGATATTGTGCTTGCCTATGGTTACCCAAACGGCACCGCCGCAGGCATAGATTTACTCATGGACCTACCGGATGGTGATTGGCAAAAACGCGCAAGTGTATTCGATGGCGCCTGGATTTACTGGCATGGCGTGATAGCAGAAGATGCAGGCGTTGCACAATGTTATTTACGTTACAGGCAAGCCACATCATCCACTGCACGGCCAGTTATCGATGTACAAACAAGCGGCTGCTAATTGCACATTGCTTAAGCATCTGGGTAACGATTATCAATGGCTTTTAATGAGCGTAAAACAAACCAAGCCCTCCAATATTAGCACTGCACGCCCGCTCTCGGTGTACAAGCATTGATGTAAAAACAAGCGGCAGCTAATTGCACATTGCTTAAGCATCTGGGTAACGATTATCAATGGCTTTTAATGAGCGTAAAAACAAACCAAGCCCACCAATATTAGTCACTGCACGCCCCGCTCTCGATGTACAAGCATTGATGTACAAGCATTGATGTAACAACAAGCGGCAGCTAATTGCACATTGCTTAAGCATCTGGGTAACGATTATCAATGGCTTTTAATGAGCGTAAAAACAAACCAAGCCCACCAATATTAGTCACTGCACGCCCGCTATCGATGTACAAGCATTGATGTACAAGCATTGATGTAAAAACAAGCGGCAGCTAATTGCACATTGCTTAAGCATCTGGGTAACGATTATCAATGGCTTTTAATGAGCGTAAAAACAAACCAAGCCCACCAATGCTGAGCACTAAAATAACAATTAAATCAAAGGCACTCATGTAAGTAAAACGAAAATTAATCGAACTTATCACCCCAAAAATCAGCGCAATAAGTGCACCAAAAGTGAGTAGCCAACCAAATGGGTTTTTAGCATTGTAAAACATCATCCCCACACCAAAAATAAAGGGGATCATCACCATTCCACTGGTTAACCCAAAGCCACCAAATTGATATAAATGACTGCCAAGTCCAAAAGAACTAGTGACCTTAATGGCATTCAGTAACATATAAAATCCGCCACACATCATGGCTAAACCAATAAAAAACTGCCCAATACCACCTGACGTTCCACCAGCACCTTTCATCACTATCCCTTGATATGTTTTATGTATTTACAATTTACTCAACCCTTTGGCCAATAGCAATCTTATACTCAATCAACCTCGCGCTATTAAACGATATCTGAGATAATGTTCAGAGCTTTTGTCATTAAAACTCGACCGATAAACGGCATCTTGCATTCATCAACATTCTTTTATTTAGGTAATAAACCCATGACTACTCAATTTGCTTGCGCAGGCATTGAACTTGAGCTTTTTCGCTACCCTACTCAGCAAGCTTCAAATTTACAAGCATGGGACGCAGCCGATGAACACCTAATTAAACATTTAGTCGATGTCCAACAGAGTGCAATTCCCACGGCAATCCTCAACGACAGTTTTGGCGCCTTGTCTTGCGCCTTGGTATCTATTGAGCCTCAGTGGCCTATTACACTGGAAACCGATGCAAAAACCAGTTTGCTTGGTTGCCAATACAACCTGCAACACAATCAATTAACCCCAGCGTCTTTACACATTATCAATAGCCGTGAAATCCTACCAAAGCACACACAATTGGTATTAATGAAACTGCCTAAAAACTTGCATTATTTTGCTCAACAACTGGCACGTTTGTCAGCTGTTTTGCCCGCGGGAACCCAAGTGCTAATTGGTGCTAAAGCAAAATCCATTAATGCAGCGTTACTCAGTATCATCGAAAAAAACTTAGGTACCGCAAGCGCCAGTTTAACCTGGAAGAAAACACGAGTAATCACTTGTGTCAGTGACGGCAAGCCACGAGAGTTAGCAAACCCCGTGAGTTGGAAAGTAGATGAGTTAGGGCTGACAATCACCAACCTTGCCAATGTGTTTGCAGCCAACAAACTCGATATTGGTGCGAGGATCATGCTCGACAACATGCCTAAAGGCGACTTTAAGCAGGTGATTGATTTAGGCTGTGGTAATGGCATTTTAGGGTTGCATGCAAAACAATGTTACCCCAATGCAAGTATTCACTTTGTCGATGACTCAGATATGGCCATTGCATCGGCGCAGCACAACTGGCAACACAATAAGTTAGACAGTGATGATGATTTACCACAAGGGGTGTTTTATTGGGACGATTGTTTAACTCACCTTCCTGCGCACATTAGCCCAGATCTTGTGCTCTGTAATCCCCCTTTTCATCAAGGCGAAGCGATTACCGATCATATTGCGTGGCAAATGTTTGTTGATGCTTACAAACGTTTAAAAACTGGCGGCATTTTGCATGTTGTAGGTAATAGACACCTGGCCTATCACGTTAAAATTAAGCGTATTTTTAATAACTGCACGACCATCGCCTCTAACGGTAAGTTTGTCATTTTACAAGCCAAGAAATAACCCATTCCAAGCATGGTATATACCCATTCAACCAGACTATTAGGTATATACCAAGCTATCTAAGATGGGCTTAACGACAATTAACCTAAGCCCCAAATAAACACTGCGCCACCTTAACCAATCTAAATTGGACTTACCAAAAAAAAATAATTGGTTGACACAATAAATAACCAAAGCCTAAAATCATTTTACCCGCTAAAGGTGTTTACGACTTAACTGCATGGCAACTCCCAGCAATCTTAAACACAGATTGGCTTAGCTTACGAACATAACTGTATGACAACACTCGACATGGATGTCGCTTATTTAGGTTGAGCTCCTCAGTCTCATACCATTAGTCGGCCCCTTAGTTTTCTTTGGGGTCTTTTTTTTTATTTGTTGACATAAAAAAACGCACTGACGATAGCGACAGTGCGTTTATAGTGATAAAAACCTTAGCCTTTAATTTTAACTAAATTTTCAATTGAATACAGATCGCGATTAGCACTGTTTTTACGGCGTACTTCTTCTAAGGCTTGCTGCTCAAGCTTGTCAAATAATACGTTAATTAACCGATTAAAATGTTTATGCATTGCTAAGCGTGCCTCTGCTGCATCATGAGCAGATAAAGCTTCGTAAATGGCTGTATGCTCAGCTAAAGTCTTATTATTGTCGGTGCTACACACAATATTGTAATCTTCGATAATTTCATTGCTCGAAGATCGCAACGCCCACATGTTTTCAAATAAATTAATCAGTGCACCATTGCGGGTAGAGTGCGCAATGATTTGATGGAACAGCTCGTCGGCTTCTTCGACATTTTCCATGTCTTTCATCATGACAAGTGTGCCGTGAAGCCTTTCAAGCTCTTCTGTTGTAATGGTTTTAGCCGCGAGTGCAGCGATTTCACCTTCAACAAGAGCTCGAGCTTGTGTTAACTCAAAAGCATTCACGCTACTTGCGTTAACGCTTTGTTTTTGGTTGTTCACCACGTAAACACCAGAGCCTGTTTTGACTTCCACTTTTTCACGCACTTCTAACGCAATGATCGCTTCACGGATAGTCGGCCTGCTAACTTCAAACTTCTCTGCGAGCTCACGCTCTGGGGGTAAACGACTGCCTACGGGATACTCGCCACAAGCAATGGCAGCCTCTATCGTATCGACGATTCGCCAAAATAAACGACGGTTTTTCATATACCTTCCTTCGAAAAGTAAAACCAATTAAGTGGTTTAATACTGACATATTATCGGTTAAAACCGTGGCAGCAAACAACTAAATAACATGACATGCCACTCACATTATAAAAACAATAGCACACTGTCATACCATTAATAGCATTGGTAATAACAAATAACTATAAAAACAAACAAATTGGTAAGTCAATTTGGTTGACACGATGTTAATAGTTGGTTAGTTTCTATGCAGGCGCAGAGTAATACTCAATATGCCTTAAAAGCGGAGTGTTCCGCTAACAGAAAGAATGCACAGATCTGGGGTGATTAAAGTGAAATTTAACAAAATAAATGATACTACAAACAAAATAGAAGCGAAAAAACAACCTCATGTAATCATGTTGTGTGCCTCATATCATCATCTTTAATCCTTGAGCTATTCATTAATATCCTTTGACACAGACACGCAACCCCAATGAAAGACTGTGATACTCAAGCGCCAAAACGCATTTATTTATATCAAAGGATATCTGGTCTACCAATTTATACAGATGTATTGGTGGAAAATTAATTAGGTTCTACTAGAGAGACAACATGAGCCCATTCAACTCCCACACACCATTTTCATATGGGTTAGTCACAAAAATATTTCTGTTATCGCTGTTGATTCCTTTAACGGCTCAGGTGAATGCACAAGAGCACTTAGTTGCATCACAAGCACAATATCAACAAGTATTAAAACAACTGCAACCAGGCGATAGCATCATTTTACAAGATGGCACCTGGCAAGACTTTGAAATAGTATTTTCAGCTAAAGGCACAGCTAAACAACCAATCACATTAACTGCACAAACCAAAGGCCGTGTTATCCTGTCAGGGCAATCTGATCTAAAATTGGCAGGCGAATATTTACAAGTATCAGGTTTAGTGTTTAAAGATGGCTTTACACCAAGTAATGAAGTCATCGCCTTTAGAAAAAGTAATCATGATCTAGCTAACCACTCTCGAGTCACTGAAGTGGTAATCGATAATTATAACAACCCAGACCGACAAGAAGCCGACAACTGGGTCAGCCTATACGGGCAACATAACCGCCTTGATCACAACCATTTTGTTGGTAAACGTAATGCTGGTGTCACAGTAGCCGTTCGTCTAGAAGGCAAAAAAAGTCAACAAAACCATCATAAAATTGACCACAACTACTTTGGTCCTCGACCGATTTTAGGCTCTAACGGCGGTGAAACAATCCGAATTGGCACCAGCCCATATTCACTCACCGATTCATTTACCGTTATCGAAAATAACTATTTCGATCGCTGCGACGGTGAAGTTGAAATTATCTCGGTAAAATCAGGCAAAAACCGTATTCAAAATAACGTCTTTTATAGTTCACGCGGCACATTAACCCTAAGGCACGGCAACGGAAATATTATCGACAGCAATGTATTTTTAGGAAATGGCGTAGAACATACCGGTGGGATCCGCGTCATTAACCGCGATCAAACTATCACCAACAACTATCTAGAAGGGCTAACCGGTAACCGCTTCGGCAGTGGCTTTACCATCATGAATGGCGTACCTAATTCAGCTATCAATCGCTACCATCAAGTAGTTAACGCTAAGGTCAGCCATAATAGCTTTATCAACCTTGAGCATATCGAACTGGCCGCTGGCAGTGATAACGAGCGCACAGCAATACCACTCAACAGCACATTAAGCCAAAACTTATTCATAGGCTCAACCTCACCATTTACCATAAATGACGACATCAGTGGTCTTGAGTTTATCCAAAATGCAAGTAACTTTGACACTAAAGCACTCAACGACGCGCTGGCTAAGGGGATAAGCTCACAAACAATCACCATGGTACGAGCCGCAAATGGGCTGTTATACCCTAACAATGAAAAACTCGCTAAATACGGGGCGAACACATCACTCAAGCCAATATTAAAGCAAAATACTGGCGCACCTTGGTACCCTAAATCAGAACCCACAATAGCCTTCCAGTCTGGCAACACGATTAATGTAACGGCGACCGACGATGACTTAGTCAATGCGGTTAAACATGCAAAATCAGGCGACATCATATTACTCAGTGATGGAAAATATAACGTCACCCACATACTCAACATCAATAAAACATTAACCTTTAAAGCCGCTAACCCGCACAAAGCCATCATTCGCTTTGAACGCCCAACCCTATTTGAAATTCAAAACAACGGCAACTTGCAACTAGATGGTTTAGTGATAAATGGCTTAAGCAGCCCAGATTCTGCGGGCAATAGCGTCGTAAGAACTCGTAAATGGGGCATGTTAACTAATTATCGTTTTGACATGACAAACAGCATCGTTGAGCAACTTAATGTTAATCAAGCATTTCATTTTTTTGACTCAGGTGACCGTGCATTTGCAGATGCCATTAATGTAAGCCACAGTCAATTTCGTCATATCAGTGGCGACATATTCCGCCTAAATAAAGAAACCGATGACCTAGGGATCTATAACGCAGAGTACCTCACCCTAAACAACAATCAATTCATTGATATTGAAGGTGTTATTGCAACCGTATATCGAGGAGGAACAGACGAGAGCACTTTTGGCCCTCATGTATTGGTTAATAACAATCAGTTTACTCGCGTTAGCCTTGGTAAAAACAATCACACTGGTGCCGTGCTTAACTTACACGGGGTTCAGGTGAGCACGATTGAGCACAATCAATTTAGCCAAAGTGCGCCTATTATTGTTGAGCATACCGTGGGAGAGCCGCAAACACGCATTGCAAACAATCAACTCAATAACACTGCCCATCCTATTGTCACTGAGCTTGTGGCTGTGGGTAAGCAAACCGCAACAATCAACAATAATAAAGCGCAATCACTATGAACAACATCAAGCTAGCAACAGGCCACCCCATACCATCGTATATATTTACAAGCGCATTTTACAGACTAGCAATGTCAATAACTCGCCGTATTGGCAGCATCGCTTTACGGGTTTTAATCGCTTATACCGTGTCATTTTCGGCCACGGCTGCACAGCACCCTAATCTTGTCATCAACCAGCAAGATGTGGCCGACATGAAACAAGCCATTGCGCAACCTGGTGCATTTCAAGAGGCTTTTAACGCCACATTAGCGCGTGTGGACCAAGGGTTAACTCAAGCTATTGAAGTGCCTGTTCCACAGGATGCTGGCGGCGGTTATACCCACGAAAAACATAAAAGCAATTATCAGCAAATGTACGATACTGGCATTATTTATCAGCTGACGGGCGATAAAAAATATGCCCAATACGTTAAACATATGCTGCTGCAATACGCCAAGCTTTACCCAACACTGCCGCTGCATCCAAAACGTAAGAGCAGCAACGAAGGCAAACTGTTTTGGCAAGGGCTTAACGAGGCAGTGTGGTTAGTCCACACAATTCAGGCATATGATTTTATTTATGATGCCCTAACCCCTGCAGAACGTAACAGCATTGAAATGGGCGCAATAATGCCAGTGGCATTATTTTTATCTGAACAGTCGCCAAAAACATTTAATAAAGTCCATAACCACGGCACATGGGCAACAGCAGCTGTGGGTATGACGGGTTATGTATTAGACAAACCATTGTGGGTTGAACGTGCATTATATGACCTAAATCTAGCCAAAAAAGGCGGCTTTATGCGCCAGCTAGATGAGCTATTTTCACCCGACGGCTATTACAATGAAGGGCCATATTATCAACGCTATGCCTTAATGCCTTTTGTTACGTTTGCAAAAGCCATTGAGCAGAATGAGCCACAGCGTAAGATATTTGAATATCGAAATGGCATCTTACTTAAAGCCATCACAAGCTCGGTTGAGTTAAGTTACAACAAACTGCTTTTCCCGCTAAATGACGCCATTAATAGCAAAGGCATAGACACTATTGAATTAGTCCATGGCATTGCCATTGCTTATGGTCTTAATCACGATCCACGCTTACTTGATATCGCCCAGCAACAAAATAATATTTTACTCACTGGTGACGGCCTAAAAATCGCTCAAGGGTTAGATAACCAATTACAACAACCTTACCCGTTTGTGTCGTCGTTATACCGCGATGGCCAACAGGGTGATAACGGTGCTTTAGTGGTGATGCGTCAAGGTGGTAAAACCGATCAAACCTTGGTATTTAAAGCCACAGCACAAGGCTTAGGTCATGGCCATTTTGATAAACTCACGTGGCAATTTTACGACAAAGGCAATGAAATTGTATCGGACTACGGCGCCGCACGCTTTTTAAATATTGAAGCCAAGTTTGGTGGAGGCTACCTCCCAGAAAACAACTCGTGGGCTAAACAAACTATTGCCCATAATACCTTGGTGGTTGATGAGCAAAGCCATTTTAACGGCAAACTTAACATGGCCAATAAGCACCACCCACAACTTAAATTTTATGAGTCGCAGCCAAACTTAACCATTGCCTCAGCATCAATAGACACCGCTTATGAAGATGTCGCATTTAAACGCACACTTGCTCTGGTTAATATTAAACAGCGTGATGCAGTAATTGGTATTGATATCATGCACGTCAAGGCAAACAAGCCACACCAATACGACTTGCCTGTGCATTACCAAGGACAATTGATTGACACTAACTTTCAACGCAAAGCATCGCTCAATCAATTACAAGCTTTAGGGCAGCACCATGGTTACCAGCACCTATGGTTGTTAGCAACCGCTAACTTAACCACCCACAGCATGCTTAATCGATTGGCAAAAATTACCTGGCTTAATAACAATGGCCGTTTTTACACCTTAAGCACGTTAGTAAACGCCAACTCATCACAGCACAACGATGAGCAAATGTTATTTACACAGCTAGGGGCAAACGATCCCAATATGAATTTACGTCAGCAACAAGCGTTTATTCATCGGGTTAATGCCACAAACCACACCTTTATTAACGTGATAGAACCCCACGGTGAATACAACCCGTCAAAAGAATATACCCTTGGGGCCACCAGCAATGTGGCGGAGCTTAATCATTACCAACAAGCAGAATTAGCAGCGTTAACCATTCGTTTTACTGATGGTCAGCAATATCTACTCGCGATGAATCATTCAAATAACGTTGTAACAGAGCAAACCCAAAGCGTGATTACTGTTAATGGAGCCCAGTATCCATTTAAAGGCCGCGCACAGCTTATTGGGCCGCTTGCTAGCGCCCAGGCAATCCAATCAAAAAATTCGAAATAAAATAGGAGCTCCGACGATGAAACAGAATCAACATTTTGGCTTTGGCAATAAAACAGAAATACAAGACATTGGCGGCGGATTAAAGCGTCAAATGCTTGGATATAACCATGAATTGATGGCGGTTAAAATTTGGTTTGATAAAGGTGCTGAAGGCTACGTACACGCCCATCGTCATTCGCAAGTGTCATATGTTGTAGAAGGTGAATTCCATGTCAATGTCGACGGCGTGATTCAAATACTTCATGCTGGCGACAGCTTCTTTGTTCCCCCTCATGTAGATCATGGCGCAGTGTGCCCAACCGGAGGTATTTTAATTGATACCTTTAGCCCACCACGTGAAGACTTTGTTGAGGACTTAGTATGAAAAACAGTCCTTTTAAGCTAAATCATCTTCGGTGGTTGGTGGTCAGTTTAGTCGCCATTGCTACCGTGATTAACTATATCGACCGCTCAGCCCTTGCCATTATGTGGCCTGGCATTGCCGAAGATTTAGGCCTAGATAAAAACGATTACGCTAACATTATTACCGTATTCATGATTTCTTACGCCATTGGTCAATCACTGTTTGGTAAAATTTTTGATGCCATAGGTACACGGTTAGGCTTTTTATTATCAATCGTTGTCTGGTCGGTATCTATCGCCTTACACGCCATTGCAGCTACGGCTATGTCATTTGCCATCTTCAGAGCCATTTTAGGTCTTGGTGAAGCAGGTAACTGGCCGGGTGCCACCAAAGCCAACGCCGAGTGGTTTCCCATTAAAGAACGCGCGTTAGCACAAGGTATTTTTAACTCTGGCGCTTCGCTTGGCTCTATTATTGCGCCGCCATTAATTGCATTTTTGTATGCGTTTTTAGGATGGCAGGCCACCTTTATTGTGATTGGTGCACTCGGGCTTATTTGGATAATTCCATGGATGATTATTTATAAATCAGCCCCCGACTCTCACCCTTGGATCACCGAAACAGAACGCCAATATATTCTTACCGGCCAGCAATGCTCAACCGAAGAGAAACAAGCAAAAGAATACGTGCCAACCACAGGACAGCTACTGCAACACCGCGAAGCTTGGGGTGTTATTGCTGCACGCTTTTTTATTGATCCTATTTGGTGGTTATTTGTTGCCTGGTTACCCTTATATTTAAACGAAAAATTTGGCTTTGATGTTAAGCAAATCGGTGCATTTGCATGGCTGCCGTATGTTGGCGCGGCAATTGGTGCGTTATTTGGTGGCTGGTTTAGTGGTCATTTAATGAGCCGTGGCTGGACGGTGAACAAAGCACGCCGAAGCGCCATTGTACTCGGCTGTTTAGTGATGCTGCCAGCACTGCTGCTGACATCTCAAGCAGCCACACCTTGGCTAGCAATGGGATTAATCGCAGTAATTTTATTTGGCTTTCAAACGGCGATTGGCAATGTGCAAACCTTGCCGAGCGATTATTTCTCGGGTAAAACAGTGGGCACATTAGCTGGCATTAGCGGTACGTCGGCGGTGTTAAGTGTCATCATCACCATTCAATTAGTGCCTATGATGACTCAAGGCGGTGACTACACTCCATTCTTTATTTTGGGCGCGGCACTTGTACCATTGGCGTTAATATCATTATGGTTAGGCGGAAAAATAGAACCCGTAAAACCTAAGTTATAATATCTACTTTATCGGTAAAAAGGCTTGCTAACCAAACGTTAGCAGGCCTTTTTGTTTATATAAATACCATTCATCAATTAGCATACTGACAAGCAACCCAGTAATATGATGGTCAATAGTGAAAAAAAACAATAAGAAGACACAAAAATGGACTACATAGCAATTAATAAACACGCATGGGATCAGCGTACTAAAATTCATCTAAACTCATCATTTTATGACTTACACGCTTTTATAGCTGGCAAGTCATCATTAAATCCTATTGAACTTGAGCAAGTTGGCAATGTACAGGGTAAAAACCTGTTACACCTGCAATGTCATTTTGGTCAAGACAGTTTATCTTGGGCAAGACTTGGCGCAAAAGTCACTGGGGTAGACTTATCAGCCGAATCTATCGCCACCGCTCAGCAACTGGCAAACCAACTACAACTCGATGCACACTTTATTAACAGCGACATCTACCAGTTTGGGCAAGACAACACCGCACAATATGACATCGTTTTTACCTCATATGGCGTACTTGCCTGGTTACCCGACTTAACCCGTTGGGCAGATACTATTGCTGGTGCTTTAAGGCCTGGTGGTGAGTTTCATTTAGTCGAATTCCACCCTTTTAATGACGTGTTATCTGGCTATGGATATTTTGCACAGTTACAACCAGATGTAGAAGATGAAGCCACCTACACTGAAAATCACAACAACCAAATCGAAACTGTCGCCACATGGCCGCATCCCATAAGTGAAGTGATTAGCGCACTCATTAACGCAGGATTAACCATTGAAATATTTAACGAGCACCAATACAGCCCATATAATTGCAGCGAAGGGTTAACATTTGTGGATGGCAAAGGCTATCAATTTGAACACCAAGGCCACCCAATCCCGCTGATTTACTCTATTAAAGCAAAGAAACTAAGTTAGCTAGATTAAGTATCTGAATGAGTAGATTGATGTGTAGTAGGTGGAGAAAATAGTATCTGCAAACGCTGCTTTAGTGATAACGACTTTTGGCTCACATCACGCCACATATCGCGCCATTCGCTAAAGGTCACCACTAACGGATTAAAGCTGTTTACGGGTTTAGTAATACCATATTGCACGGTTTCATTTTCTGGCTCGAAGGTACCAAACATTTTGTCCCAAATGATTAATACTCCCGCGTAGTTTTTATCAATGTATTGTGGGTTACGCCCATGATGAACGCGGTGGTGCGACGGCGTGTTAAAAATCCACTCTAACGGGCCTAAGGTTTTAATCGCCTGGGTGTGAACAAAAAACTGCAGGCCTAAATTGAGCAATACAGCAAACACCACCCAGTTGGGGTCAAAGCCTATCACCACCAAAGGTAGCCAAAATAGCCACATACCTGCAAGTGGATACATTAAGCTTTGCCTAAAAGCGGTAGTGAAATTCATGTTTTCTGAACTGTGATGCACCACGTGGGCTGCCCACATCCACCTAATGCGGTGACTGGCACGATGAAACCAGTAATAACAAAAGTCCTGCGCAATAATTAATATAGCAAAGGTTAATAATGTCATTTCTATATTAAACAAACGCCAACCAAAAAAGTGTAAATACACCTTTGCAATCAGTAAGCCAGCAATAATGTCAGCCACTTGATGCATAGCCGCCAAAGCAAAATTACATAACACTTCAGTTAGGCGATATTGAGCATTTGCCGGTAAACGCTTAGCGCGCACACCAAACCACCACTCCAACAAAATACAGCCAAAAAAGATTGGGGCTAAAACAAGCAACAGCCACTCAGGGTGGGCAATTAATAAATCCATATCCATATTCACAATCCATTTATTGTTATTTTTTATTATTTTTTATCATAAAGTTATATCGAATACGTTACATTGTAAGCTAATTACCATTTGGCAAAATGATCTTCAGTAAGCCCAAGCTGATTGTGTAGCCGATATTGATGACCATTATTATCACTGATTATCCCGCTAAAATAGCCGATATATTGCCTAAAGTTATTTTTTAGCCAAATCAAATTGAGTTTTTCACTGCGCTGATTAAGTGGCCTAAAATACAAATCTACCTGGCCATCATTAGTGGTGATATGCCACATATCTGGCTGTGAATACCGATTAAAATCAAAGTGTGCAGCACCCAATAAATGACGCTCACCATTTATCCACATGACGTTTTCAGTTTGACCAGTCTCATTAACCCCCGCAGCAAGGTTAAGCCCGATAACCCCAGCCTCAGTTTGCGCATTAATCGACGCCCAGCGCCAACTGGTTTCGCGACGCATAAAGCCTGCCGAAAAATCGTAACCGGCAAGCGCATATTGCAATGGTTGCGGTTCATGGTGAATCGTTAACTGCCCAGACACAGCTAAGCCATTATGTTTTTGGGTATAAGTCCAGCCGTTATAGCCGGTTGGAGTGCATACACATAGTGGCAAACTTAGGGGGGCGGGTTGTATCTGCAAATTGGCCTGAATATCCGCCAAATTCATTTCAACATGCCATTGACCATCGACAATCTCAATGGCGATGTTTTTTCGGTTGTTACCTATTGCCGCTCGACCTTTTTTAGGTGAATCGCTTAACCGACACCCAATCCCTAACGGGGTTAGCCACTGGGTCTGGCTGAGTTTGTTAGCTTTAATGTCATAAAGGTAACAAAAACCATTAGCAACATAGCGGATATCAGCAATGGCGAGCGCAACTATGTAACGAGGAGTGATAATGTTAACAAATTGAAATTGCTTAAAATCAACATATTTCGATAACCTAGATGCTGGCTTGTCCATCTCGTTGTAATAAGCAAACTGTTTTACATTGAGTGCATCAACAATACCATCAAACACACCAAAAACAGGTTGGCCATCTTGGGCGATCAGTTTTTGTGGTGCTAATTGCGAATGAACATGCTGCATTAGATTTCCTATCAAGGCATCAATTTAATCTCACTAAACTGAATGAATGACCACCACAAGTCAACTTTTAGGCCAACACAGAAACAAATGCTGTAGCAAGGTATTCCACATAAGAGCATTTGCAGCAACAAAACGCTATTACACTGGAATGCCAAACAATTTCTGGTATCCTTTAACTACCTTTTGTTAAATAATATTGTCTTATGAAATCATTCATTGCGGTTGTACTGTCATCTTTATTACTGTCGGCTTGCGCCAGTTATGAGCCCACTCAAATTGGCTTAAATCCAACGTTGGGCCAGGTTAAGTTGCAGACCGAATCTGACCTTCCAGTGTTAATTGAAACCATCGACACCCGTGAAGCAAGTTATGTTTTACGGATCACCGAAGACGATAAAACACCTCAGTTGATTGGCACAACAGAGCCAATGCGCCAACAACTCGATAACGTGTTTCGTAACGGTATGATAAGGGCGGGTTATGCAGTAGATCCTGCCGCGCGAAACTCTATTCAATTTCAATTAAACTATTTACTAGCAGACGTAACTGACACTACATTCAGCTTTGAATCTAATACACGCCTAGTGATTAATGTACTGGCAAAAAATGCTCAGCAACAATTTACCAAATCATACAGTGCTAATGGCTACCTCAAAGGCTCACTCAGCCCTGACTTTGCTACACTCGAATTAGATATAAACCAGTTGATAGACAAACTGACAACCGAAATTCTTAATGATGATGAGCTGCATCAGTTTATACAACGCTAACCTACACCCCATCGATTTAATTTAGTGCATTGCGGCATTCATATAATGCCGCTATAAGGACACCAGCATGTTTAAGTGGATCATCTCCAGTTTGTTACTTGTTATGAGTTTATCAACTTCTGCAGCCGTTGATATTCAAAAAGACACCCTTTACCCACAAGTCGAATTCGACACATCTATGGGTAAAATTGTGGTTGAATTAGACCGAACTCGCGCGCCGTTAACCATAGATAATTTTTTAACATATGTGGTTAAGGGTGAATATGACAATACGATTTTTCATCGGGTGATTGCGGAGTTTGTTGTTCAAGGTGGTGGATTAACCACTAAACTTGAAGAGCGCCCATCGATGGCGCCAATTGTTAATGAGTCAGGCAATGGCTTATCTAATGCCATGGGCACCATTGCAATGGCACGCGATAACGACCCACACTCAGCAACAAGACAATTTTACTTCAATGTGGGCGATAACAAAAAATTAGACCCATCAAAACGTCGTTGGGGCTACACCGTATTTGGTGAAGTCACCGAAGGGATGGATGTACTTGAAGCTATCTCAAAGGTTGAAACCGCTCATAACAGCACATTAAATTGGCCTGATGTGCCGGTTAACACTGTGCTACTGAAAAAAGCCACGTTATTACCTCGATAAAACACCCATGGCGCGCTTAATCAATAACACAGATTAAGTGCGTTATCGGCTCCATGTCTATTTTCTAAACACACGTTACATTTCTGCAAAATATTTTTATTGTTCCTCTCACGCAAAAAAAAGCCTAAACACTTAATTTAATTGCAGATAGCTTTAAATTTTAACATAAATTAATTTTGTCATATTTCCCTGTCATGACCCAAATTTGTGTCTATACTCTAATTTTAATCAATCTAATCGCTGTTTCATCGTGCATTCATGACCAAGGACATTCTTTATGACAGCAAATGATTTTATCGAAACCAAAGCACCACAACTCGCTTACTATGGTAAAGCTTTTTTAGATAACCAATTAGATTACAAAGAAATTCAACTTTACATGTGGGACGTGTTAGAAGAATGGCAATGTATCTCAGGTTCGCAGCAGGCCGAACAACCGAGCGACACAGAGAAAGTGTTTTGGCATTTGCTTTATTGCTTCGATCACTGGTCTGGCTGGGCCATCAAAGGTAACCAGTATCTTAGACAGCAAATACATGAGTGCTGTGATTACATCAATATCGGCGGCAATGTTCCTCAAAGCTGTATAGGCATAAGGCCTTAAGCATTGTTAACCTAGATTGAATAAACTGCATGAATGGCTTGAACCTAAACCCCTTGCAACATAAGCTAGAGCCATTCTCCTTTATCTAGTTGTCTTATGCTGGTTTTCTTTGCTCAAATCCGTGAAGCCTTGTCGGTTTATTACCACAAACGCGTATTCATTTTACTCTTGCTAGGTTTTTCTGCCGGCTTACCCCTTATGTTGGTATTTTCAACATTAAGTTTTTGGCTGCGAGAAGCGGGCGTTGATCGGGCCGCCATTGGGTATTTTAGCTGGATAGCCCTTACCTATGCCTTTAAATGGGCATGGTCTCCATTAGTTGACCGCATGTCGCTGCCTTTATTTACGCGTTTTTTTGGACGGCGTCGTGGCTGGATGCTGTTTGCACAGCTTTGCCTAGTGGCAGCTATTTTAGGCATGTCAATCAGCGACCCGCTGGTTAATCTAGAACGTCTAGCGTTATGCGCATTATTACTCGCCTTCGCCTCTGCAACACAAGATATTGTTATCGACGCATTTAGGATTGAATCAGCCCCTGAAAAAATGCAAGCGGCACTAGCTGCGGCTTATCAAGTGGGTTATCGCAGTGCAATGATTATTGCCACCGCAGGCGCATTAACCATAGCCGCCTGGGTATCTCCTGGCGACGACTCTTATAATTTAGCCGCCTGGCAAACCGCCTATTTTGTGATGGCATTGCTGATGGGAGTGGGTATTCTCACCACGCTTTTTAGTCAAGAACCACAAGTGGATACCAAACAAGCCGACGAAAAAGAGCGGTTATTACGAGCCGAATTTGCGGCTAAATACCCAAAAAAAATGGCCAACTCAATGGCGTGGCTTTATAGCGCCAGTGTTTTACCCTTTATTGATTTCTTTAAACGATATGGTAAAAGCGCCATTTTAATCTTGTTGCTTATTTCTTGTTATCGTATTTCAGATATCGTCATGGGTATTATGGCCAACGTGTTTTACGTTGACATGGGCTTTAATAAAGAAGAAATCGCATTTATTAGCAAAGTCTATGGCTTAATTATGACCCTGGTTGGCGCTGCCTTTGGTGGCGTATTATTGATGCGTTATGGCACCATGAAAATCCTATTTTTAGGCGCATTGTTGGTGGCTATCACTAACTTATTGTTTGCATGGCAAGCCTACATTGGTTACAACATCCCTTTTTTAACCTTTGCCATTTCGGTCGATAACTTCAGTGCGGGTATTGCTACTGCTGCATTCATTGCCTACTTGTCTAGCTTGACTAGCAGCGGCTACAGCGCGACACAATACGCGTTATTGTCATCAATTATGCTGCTGTTTCCAAAGTTTATTGCCGGATTTTCTGGCGTGTACGTGGATGCATTTGGCTATATCAACTTCTTTGTTGCGGCCAGTTTGATAGGCTTTCCTGTGTTGCTGTTAGTGGTATTAGTCAATCGATCACAAAAACCTTTGGTGGTTACCGATATATCAACGCCAAGCAATGAAATGGATGCGGAAAAACCGCCACTATAAAAATAACAAAGGTACTACACCGCAACAATTTCTGTATCCTAAAATACAAAAAAGCCGATAAGGTTTCCCTATCGGCTTTTTATTTGGGTATTCAACGTTAACGCACAAGTGGCGTTAAGCGTTAGTCTTTAAAGTTATCAAACTGAAAAGGCTGGCCTAAGTCTGACTCTCTGGCCAATCTCATTACCGCTTGTAAATCATCACGTTTTTTACCTGTAACGCGAACTTTGTCGCCTTGAATAGCTGACTGAACTTTTAACTTACTGTCTTTAATTGCTTTAACCAGCTTTTTAGCCACTAAGGCATCGATCCCTTGCTTAAAGCTCACTTTTAAACTGAAGGTTTTACCGCTGTGTATCGCTTTGTCGTCAACCTCCATTGCAGATGGATCAACATTACGCTTACTCAGTTGCATGCGCAATATGTCAACGAGCTGCTTACAAATGAAGTCATCTTCCGCTTTTAAAGTCACTACATTGTCTTTCAGGTCAATATCAATCTCTTTGCCACGCAAATCAAATCGACTAGACACTTCACGACGGGAATTCTCTACCGCGTTGCGTAGCTCTTCTTCATTAATTTCTGACACAATATCCATAGATGGCATGTTGCTTTCCTCTTCGATACATCACGGGCTATTCACCCAAGCGCTATTCGTTTGAACCTATTTTACACTAGGTAGGATTATCGGCATAGTGAAGCAGTCGCTTCGCGCGTCTCTCAACTGAAAACTGCTACAAAGAATTACTTGATGAACAAAAAATCACTAAATGGGTGTTTTTGCTAAAATTGTATCTACAACGCCTATAATCATTGAAAAACTGTCATATCTATTCGCCATTCTTAAGACTGAAAAACAGCGCTTTAGAACAATTATCAACTCCATTAGAGGTTTATTCGTGACAATATCAAGCAGGTTTCTTATTATTAAGCATATTCTGATTTCACAAGGCTGATGTAACGCTCGTGATCACTTACAAAAACATGTTTAAACTTGCGTTAGTTGTCGCCGTGATTGTGACTAGCTATTTAGTTTTTTCAAAACCCAATTATCCACAATCCTTTTCACATATGGATAAAGTGGGTCATCTAGGCAGTTTTTTCGCGCTGTCTTATCTTGCTCATTATGCCTTTAAACCCAAATGGTATTATCTATGCGCCGCGCTGGCCACTTATGCTCTTTTAATTGAACTGGTTCAATCACGTCTACCTTATCGCAGCGCCTCTGTTGGCGATGTTGCGGCAGATCTTGGTGGCATAGCATTATTTTATCTGCTTCATTTTTCGATACTGCAATATCGAAAATTAAGACATAAACCTTAATTACGCATTACAATAAGGCCAGAAACGATGGTACATACAACAGCTCCCGCCTGTTCACCCAATATTGCAATATTAGGCGCCGGCGCTATTGGCCAATTGATGTATCATCAGCTGTGTCATACCAGCCCAAATCAACCGAGTCATGACGTCGTCTTAATTAGCCGCCAATCTCACACCCAGCTGCAGCCACTTAGGTTTACCGATATTAAAGGCCAGATCCATAATACTGATGCAGTGCTATTAGGCACCAAAGATCCTCGCCTTAATGAAGTCAAATTATTACTCGTGTGTGTTAAGGCTTATCAAGTTGAAGAAGCGCTTATACCACTGTTAAGTAAGTTATCACCTCAATGCCATATTATCTTGCTACATAATGGTTTAGGTCCTCACATTGCTGTGTCTACTGCCCTTAGACCATACCCAGAGCAAGGGTTAACTCTTGGTACAACATCTTTGGCCGCATTAGCAATAAATCAGTGGCATATTAAACATACAGGCGTTGGTGTAACGCAACTTGGCCATTACTGTGGGCATCCATTAGCAAATCATTTACACGCGCGCATTCAGGCAATAGCGAGCCAGGAGCAACCAGTTGAATGGCATCAGCCGGTATTAGCGGTGTTATGGCAAAAGCTGGCAGTAAACGCGGTCATTAATCCATTAACCGCATTACATCAATGCGCCAATGGTCAATTAGCTGATGATGAGTATCGAGAGCAAATAACGCTAATTATCAATGAGCTTGTCGCTGTCGCTCAATGCGATGGTATTGAGTTAGATCCAACCTTACTCACTGAACGAGTGTATAAGGTCATTGCGCTAACATCGGCTAACTTTTCGTCTATGTATCAAGATGTCACTCATCATAGAACAACTGAAATAGACTATATTAACGGCTATATTTGCCAACGCGCTCAACATCACAAACTTAATGTTCCAGTAAATCAATGTCTTGCTACTAAAGTTGCCTCACTGAGTTAACCCAATTAATTCCACATCACTAATATGGCTGCCAAGGCGATTAGCACTAGACCAGCAACATCGTTTATTTTTACTTTATCTTTAAGCCACAACGCGGCAATCATTAACGTAAAAAACACTTCAATCTGGCCAAGAGTTTTAACATAAGGCACAGCTTGCAAAGACATTGCACTGAACCATCCTATTGACCCAATGCAACTGGTAATACTGATTGATAAAGTGAGCTTTGGTCGTTGCCATAAGGCTGTTAATGTTGATTTGTCTTTTGCCAGTAAATAAGCAATGAGTACCATAGTTTGAATGCTAATCACCCACAGCAATACCCATGCAGCCCGATGAGTAAAAGGGCCTTCTAGCGTTAAACTGGCCTCGCGCACCCATAAAGATGTTAACGCAAAGGCAGTACCACAAGCCAAACCTAGCAAGACGGTGTTAATCGATAACTGTTTAAACCCTTGCTTACTGCTTAACAACATCACTGCAATGCCGCCAACAAGAACACCTATCCAACCTAATAATGACAGCTGCGTACCGAAAAAAAACACGCCTAAAATGGCGGCGACCAACGCCTCACTTTTTGCCAGCCCTGCCCCAATAGCAAAATTCTGCATTTTGAATAACTTAACCATTAAGCCTGTCGCCAATATTTGCATGGTTGACGCACCAATGACAAATCCCCAAAATGAGGAGCTAAAGTCAGGTAAAGCTGTCGGTTGATATTGATATAAACTGAATAAATACAGCGTCGCAATTGGGCCTGCCCAAATAAATCGCGCCAAGGTTACCCCAGCAACGCTAACCTCTTTACTCAGTTTACTCTGAAACGCATTGCGCCAAGCCTGCATAAATGCCGCGAGGAAGGTAAATAAAATCCACATCGTTAATTCCAAAAAGAAAAAGCCCTGACGTTGTAACAAGTCAGGGCTTATACAAGGGGCAACTAGATTACTGTTTACCGTGGATAAAAGACACTCATTGTGTGTCAAATTGATTAAAAATCAACTTACCCTAATTCAGAATCTAAAAACCTAGTTATTTACTGGTATCAATAAACTCAAATGATTTAACGAGTTCATCCACCGCTTTCATCTGAGTTAAATACTGTTCGAGCAAATGCAACGGCAAAGCACAAGGGCCATCACATTTGGCGTTATCTGGGTCTGGATGCGCTTCAATAAACAAGCCTGCTAAACCTAAGGCCATACCACTACGAGCAAGTTCTGTGGCTTGAGCACGACGACCACCAGCAGAGTCAGCTCGCCCACCTGGGCGCTGTAGTGCGTGAGTGGCATCAAAAATCACCGGATAACCGGTTTGTTTCATTTCATCCATACCAAGCATGTCAACCACAAGGTTGTTGTAACCAAAACTACTACCACGCTCACACAAAATAATCTTGTCGTTTCCGGCTTCATTAAATTTGGTGATGATATGACGCATTTCATGGGGCGCTAAAAACTGTGGCTTTTTCACGTTGATCACTGCGCCCGTTTTCGCCATCGCTACTACTAAATCGGTTTGACGAGCTAAAAACGCTGGCAACTGAATCACATCAACAACTTCTGCAACGGGTGCGCATTGATGCGTTTCATGTACGTCAGTAATTAATGGCACATTGAAGGTTGATTTAATTTCTTCAAAAATGCGTAACCCTTCTTCCATACCAGGGCCACGATAAGAATTAACCGACGAACGGTTTGCCTTATCAAATGAGGCCTTAAATACGTAAGGAATACCCAATTTTTGGGTTACTTCCACATAGTGCTCTGCAATAGACATGGCTAGATCGCGAGACTCAAGTACGTTCATGCCACCAAACAGAACGAATGGCTGGTCATTGGCAACCTTGATATTGTTAGCTAATTGAATAATTTTTTGATCCATTGGAACCTCTTTGCGCATTAACCTGCGACAACTTGTAATAACTGACCACATAGCCATGCCATGTAGGTACCTAATGCATAACCGAATACGGCCAATAACACCCCAACTGGCGCAAGGGCTGGGTGGAACGCTGCTGCAACAACAGGAGCGGAAGCCGCGCCCCCCACGTTAGCTTGACTGCCCACCGCCATATAAAACAACGGCGCTTTAATCAGTTTAGCCACAAATAGCATCAAGCCTGCATGTACAATCATCCACACAATGCCCACAAGGAAATAAATCGGTGTGTCCATTATTTTCGATACATCCATGTGCAAACCAATAGTGGCAACTAAAATGTATAAAAATGCCGACGCAATTTTAGAGGCTCCAGCGGCCTCAAGATGGCGAATAGGGCTAAACGAAAGGCCTAAACCGACTGTAGTTACAATCACCACTAACCAGAAAAATTTAGAGGTTAAGCTGTAATCTTCTGTCCAGGGATAATTAGCTTCAAAAAACGGCCCTAAGAAATCGGCAGCAAAATGGGCAAAACCTGTTACACCAAAACCAACGGCCACAATCATCATAATGTCGCGAAGTGACGGGATCCGCGAGTTTTCAGCGTGGTATTTTTCAACTTTTTGTTTAAGCGATTCAATTGCACTGGTGTCAGCACCGGTTTTGGCATCGATCTCTTTGGCTTTAGAAGCCATAAATAGCAACACCGCCATCCAAATGTTGGCCACAATCACATCGACTGTCACCATTACCGAGAAAATCTCACCACCAACCTCATAAATCTCTTTCATTGCGGCCTGGTTTGCACCGCCGCCAATCCAACTGCCTGCAAGAGTTGTCATACCGCGCCAAACGGCATCAGGGCCATTATTGCCAACCAAGCTTGGATCAATCATAGACACAAGTAACAAGGCAATAGGGCCACCAATTACAATACCTAATGTGCCGGTTAAAAACATGATTACCGCTTTAGGGCCTAGGCCTAAAATAGCTTTTAAATCGACACTTAAAATGAGCAATACCAAACAGGCTGGAAGCAAATAACGTGATGCAACAAAGTATAACTGTGATGCATGGCCATCAATAACGCCAAAGGTGTTAAGCAATGAAGGCAAGAAATAACATAACAGCAATGCAGGAATATATTTATAAAACTTTTGCCAAAATGGATGTGGCGACGAGCTGGTGTAAAACACAAACCCTAAAATAACGGCGAGTAAACCCAGTGCGGTGGCATCATTGCTCACCATAGCTGACGTGGTCATGCAGTATTCTCCCTTGCAAATGCAGTATTTATAATAGTTATAGGTACTTACTTTAACTGGCTTTTAAAAGCCTATTATTATGTTACGCTGCTTTACATACGTAAAACAGCGTGCGCCTAACTTAATGGTAAACCTGAGTATGTTGACTCAATTCTTTTAATTGAATCTTAACCAGTTCGATTACCGGATCATGTGGGCTTAAATCTATAAAATGTTGTAAATCAGACATCGCCACTTTAATACAGCCTAATTGCTGGGCAATAAAAGCGCGCTCACGATTGAGGTGAACATCATCAGGATGCCACTGCAATAATAAGTTACAACACTCCATTGCTGACTCAAACTTTTGATTAACAATACAACCTGCTTTTAACTCATGCAGCATTCGGCTAATCAAACGTTTTAAGGTAGCAGGTTTTAAATGGCTTGGTTTTAATTTAGCGGCATTACCCATTTCGCCACGCACTAACGCGTGCAGTTGGTGACGACTGAGCTCTTTACCGGTCAATGGATCATGGTATTTAACCACGTCATTAACCTGACTTTTGAGCACAGTATTGCCCGGAAGCAAGATAGCCTCAAGCGTTAAATCAAGTTGCTTTGCCAACAAAATCAGCAGTATAGACAAAGTCGTGCTGTTACCCTGGCGTTTAAGCACGCAATAACTTAAATCTGCGGCCTCAATACTAAAGTAGTTGTCACGAGCGCAAAAACCTAAGTCGTTGTAAAACCATTTAAATAAGCCTTGCAAACGCGATTGCTGGTCAACAACATAATGACTAAGCACAGCCCCGGCCATTTCATACCAAGCCCACATAGCAGGTTTAGATGCCGAAAAACCAAGGTGTTCAGAAAGTTCAAATGCAGTTTCTGGAATAGAAACTGCATCGTTGAGAAGATATTTTGCCATTAAACCCAATTAACCCATTAATACGACTTGTTTAAAATGAGCCAGCTTGGCCGCGAGCACTACCCAACCAATTGCACCGATAAACGCAAAAAACTTAAACAGTTTATTTCGGTTTGATTTAAGCGCCATAATCCCTAATGCAATGTAAGCCACCACACAGATGATTTTTTCGGTCATCCACGGGTCGACAAACGGATACTGTTTGATCATAAAGCAAAGCGTAAAGCCTGACAGTAGTAAAAAAGTATCAATGACATGCGGTGCCACTTTAACAAACTTTTTCTCCATGATTGGAGACTGACGTAAATGCAGCACAAAACGCACAACAAAAAAGGTCACACTTAATGCGACTAACAGCATGTGAGAGTGCTTTACTGCTGGATATAAACTGTAAAATGTTTCCATTGCTAAGTCTCTTAAGATAATAAATAAAATGGCGGCTAGTGTACTAGAACAGCTTTACGTATACCAATATCATGGTCTGTAAAAATATTCAGGGGAGTTGGCCGCGATGTGTAATTAGATAATCAATCGATCCATTGGCCTAAGGTACAACGGTCGTTACTACCAAAATCACGCACAGTAGCAACGTTTTGATAACCGAGTTCAATGAGTTTTTCACGCACTTTGATGGCTTGTTCATAACCATGTTCAAGCAACAGGTACCCACCAGCTAGCAAATGTGAACGCGCGGTATCGGCAATGTGAAATAAATCGGCGTAACCTTCGTCTGCTGCGGTTAAGGCGCTTTGTGGCTCAAAACGCACGTCCCCCATATTCAAATGCTCGTCAGCTTCATCGATATAAGGTGGATTAGAAACGATTAAGTCAAAGTCACGATGTTCAACGGCTGAAAACCAATTAGATTGAATAATTTCAACATCAGGTAGGTTCAAATTAGCACGATTTGCTTTAGCTAATTCAACTGCACCTGGCACATTATCAATGGCAGTAATACGCCACTTTGGACGCTCAGACGCCAGAGACAAGGCGATTGCGCCTGTGCCAGTACCTAAATCTAATACCTTAGCATTATGACGTAAGGTTAAATTCAGCGCCGTTTCAACCAAAATTTCAGTGTCGGGTCTTGGGATCAGTGTCGAATCATTAACAATAAAAGGGAGTGACCAGAATTCTCGCTCGCCAATGATATGTGCAACTGGCAAACCTGATTGGCGTTTAGCCACCATCTGGCTAAACGCTTTAAACTGATCTGTTGTGAGCTGCCGTTCAGGCCAAGTATATAAAAAGCTGCGGTTTTTATTCAAACAATGCAATAGCAACACCTCAGCATCTACGTGAGCAGATTCTGAAGTAGCCGCTAATTGTGAATAAGCCCATTGCAGGGCTTCAGCGATAGTTGAATACGAAGACTGAGACAAGTTCACTCCTTATTCGTCTGCAAGGGCTGCAAGCATATCAGCCTGATGTTCTTGCATGATGGGGTCAAGCAACGCATTTAAGTCACCTTCCATCACTTCATTTAAGCGATATAAGGTTAAGTTAATGCGATGATCGCTTACGCGCCCTTGTGGGTAGTTATACGTTCTGATGCGCTCAGAACGATCACCACTGGCAACCAGACTACGACGAGTCGACTCTTCGGCGCTACGGCGTTTTTCATCTTCAACAGCTTGAATTCGAGCTGCCAATACACTCATGGCTTGGGCACGGTTTTTATGCTGCGAACGTTGATCCTGACATTCAACAATAATGCCCGACGGAATATGGGTAATACGAATGGCAGAGTCGGTTTTGTTAACGTGCTGACCGCCCGCGCCTGATGCACGGAAAGTATCCACTTTAAGATCGGCAGGGTTAATCGAAATCGCTTCAGCTTCAGGGACTTCGTGCAGTACCACTACAGTACAAGCAGATGTGTGCACACGGCCTTGAGATTCGGTTTCAGGGACTCGTTGCACCCGGTGTCCGCCTGATTCAAATTTTAGTTTACCGTAGGCACCTTCGCCACTCACCTTGACAATGATTTCTTTAAAACCGCCATGCTCGCCTTCATTGAGGTTCATGACTTCCATTTGCCAACGGTTAGCTTCACAGTAGCGTGAATACATACGGTATAAGTCGCCAGCAAAAATCGCTGCTTCATCACCACCTGCACCAGCACGGATCTCAAGAAACGCGTTAGTGTCGTCGTTTGGATCTGTTGGCAATAACAAAATTTGTAATTCGGCTTCTAGCCTTTCAAGGATCTGCTTTGACTGCTTATACTCTTCTTGCGCCATTTCGCGCATGTCAGCATCGTCTTCTTCAAGCATTTCTTTGGCATATTCGAAGTCTTTTTGCGCTTGTTGAAATGCCTTAAAACTACTGACAACATCTTCAAGCTGTGAGTATTCTTTTGATAATGCACGGAAGCGGTCTTGATCCGCAATCACGCTAGCATCACTTAGTAATGCCAATACTTCTTCATTACGCTCAAGCAAGCCTTCTAGCTTGCGGATAACGGATTCTTTCATTTAGCTCGCTAACCTTAGTTTTTATCTAAACCAAGCGCAGTTCTTAATAAGCCCAACGTATTCAAATCGCCTTGACGACTGGCTGAGGTTAGCGATTGCGTAGGGGCGTGAATTAAGCGATTCGTTAGCCTATTTGCTAATTCGACTATCACTTGCTCACTGTCACCGCCCTGAGACAACTTGTTCAAGGCTCGCTCAACTAACTCATCTTTTATCGCCAAGCTCTGGCTGCGATATTCGCGAATACTGTCGACTGACTCTAAAGACCGGATCCACTCCATAAATAAGTGCGATTGTTCTTCAGTAATTAATTCTGCTTGCTCGGCGGCTTCCTTACGTGAAGCCATGTTCTGTTCAATAATGCTATGCAGATCGTCGACAGTATAAAGGAATGCGTCGTCTAACTCACCGACTTCTGCTTCAATATCTCTCGGAACTGCAATATCAACTAACAACATCGGTTGATGACGACGTTGTTTTAATGCTTTTTCAACCATTCCTTTACCTAAAATAGGTAAAGGACTTGCTGTAGAGGATATCACGATATCGGCTTTTGCGAGAAAGTCTGGTATTTGTTGTAAAGTAATTGCAGTGGCATTGAACTCTTCGCACATGGCTTGAGCACGCTCAATGGTTCGGTTTGCCACCACCATTGACGCGACGCCATTATCTTTTAAATGTTTCGCAACAAGCTCAATTGTTTCACCGGCACCAATTAACAACACTTTGGTTGTGCTTAACGACGAGAAAATATGTTTAGCCATGCTCACCGCAGCAAAAGCCACTGATACGGCTGCTGCACCAATTTCAGTATCTGTGCGAACTTTTTTGGCCACTGAAAACGTATTTTGAAACAGGCGATCTATTGTTGCGGCTGTGGTACCCGCCTCTTTGGCTTTAACAAATGCTTGCTTTACTTGCCCTAAGATCTGCGGCTCACCTAACACTAACGAATCAAGCCCTGAAGCTACACGCATTAAATGTTTAACCGCTACTTGTTCTTCATAGGCATAAATACACGGCATTAAATCATCATGATTGAGTTGATGATAATCTTCTAGCCACTCTATAATGTCTTGTTTTTCAGCATTATTACAGTAAAGTTCAGTGCGGTTACAGGTAGACACAATAACAGCCTCACCCGTGCGAGTGCGACTCGCCAAGCTTTTCATGGCGTCATGAATGCGGTCTGGAGAGAAAGCGACTTTTTCACGCAAATCTACCGTGGCGGTTTTATGGTTTATCCCGATTGCTACTAGGCTCATTTGACTGTATCAAGTTCTTTTCGGTAACGTTAATTAGGCTATTCTACTGAATTGAACCAACTAAAAACACAATTGGCTTAACAAAACCGAATAAATGTCTAAATTTTTATTTCTTAGATATAAAGCAATTATCTTATGGGTTAGATTAAAATCACATTAATTTTAGAAAAGCATTTTTACATCATAGCTTAAGCCCAGTATCATTAAGCCATCTTAAGCAACCGCTAGGCAAGCCATTGCGTTTATCCATATCCGCGTTACACACATCTGTTATTGTCATCCTGTTTTTGCTATCAGGTTGTACTATTACTCCGTCAGAGCAAATGACCCCTATAGATGTGAGCCAAGCTTCGCAAGCCAAAGCTTGGGAACTTCAAGGTAAAATTGCCGTTAAAACCGCAGAAGAAAAATTCAGTACCAATTTATATTGGTTACACCAACCAACTGCTAATGATTTACGCCTAACCACAGTATTAGGCACCACTGTGCTGGTATTAACCACCACAGAAGGCATGGCCACACTCGAAGTTGACGGAAAAACTTACCATGACAGAAATGCCCAAGAACTATTAACCGGTATTAGTGGCTGGTCCATTCCGTTAGACAACTTACCATTGTGGATTACAGGCCAAACGAGTAGCAAAGATGAGGTTGTAAGCTACAATTCTGATGGCACCATTAAACAACTTATTAGCAATGATCCACAAGCAGATTGGCATGTTACGTTTATGAGTTGGCAACAACAAAGTGGTGCCCCAGTACCTAAGCTATTAAAAATTGAACGTGATGATGTGCAAATAAAGATCCAAACAAACCAATGGACAGCGGTAAAGATCAACACCAAATAAGCACACGGTAAATTGATCTATCAACAAGGTAGTGAAAACATGAAATCAGCCAGCTCACTTAAATCAGTTGCCTCTAAAAGTTGGCCTGCGCCAGCAAAGCTTAATCTTTTTTTACACATCACAGGTCAACGGCCTGATGGCTACCACGAATTACAAACACTTTTTCAGTTTATTGACCATTGTGATTACCTGGACTTCCATGTAACAGAATCGGCCGATTTGGTGTTACATTCAAATCTTGGCGATTCTGTCGCTGACAGAGATAACTTAATTCTTAAAGCCGCAAAATCACTAAAACGTTACACCCAATATAAAGGTGGAGCGCATATTTGGTTAAATAAATTACTCCCTATGGGTGGAGGATTAGGTGGAGGTTCGTCTGATGCCGCCACCACATTAGTGGCGTTAAATGCGCTTTGGAATACCAATGTTTCTCGATCAAAACTTGCAGAAATAGGCTTGGCATTAGGTGCGGATGTACCTGTTTTTATTAATGGTTTATCAGCCTTTGCTGAGGGAGTGGGCGAACAACTTATTAACGTTCAACCTGCCGAGCCTTGGTACCTTGTCATTGTACCTAAAGTACATGTATCGACTAAAGAGATATTCCAAGATCCTGATCTGCCACGTAACACACCAAAATTAGACATGAGCAGTTTATTGACACAAAAATGGACTAATGATTGTCAGAAACTCGTCACAACTAAGTACCCTCAAGTTGCCAATGCCTTAAGCTGGCTGGTAGAATATGCGCCGTCAAGAATGACCGGAACTGGCGCATGCGTGTTCGGGGAATTTACACATTCGCAGCAGGCCCTAGATGCTTTAGCCGAATTACCGGCCGATATGCAAGGCTTTGTCGCAAAAGGGATGAACAAGTCACCGTTACTGACGCGGCTTGAGCAACTCTAACAACATATTTTTCTTCTGGGTCAGTTTTGAGTGATAACACGTAAAATTGATCTAGCCTTTAATAGTAAAGCAAACACCTGAGGTTCATAAAGTGCCCGACATCAAGCTCTTTGCTGGTAACGCTACCCCAAATCTAGCCAATAAGATTGCAGAACGTTTATTTTGTAAGCTTGGCGACGCAGTTGTAGGCCGTTTCAGCGACGGTGAAATCAGTGTTCAAATAAACGAAAATGTACGTGGTGCGGATGTATTTATCATCCAATCTACTTGCGCACCAACTAACGATAACCTCATGGAGCTTATTGTAATGGTTGATGCTCTTCGTCGTGCGTCTGCTGGTCGTATTACTGCCGTTATTCCTTACTTTGGTTATGCTCGTCAAGACCGCCGCGTGCGCAGTGCCCGTGTGCCTATCACCGCTAAAGTTGTTGCAGATTTTTTGTCTAGCGTTGGTGTTGACCGAGTATTAACATGCGACCTACACGCTGAGCAAATCCAAGGTTTCTTCGACGTACCAGTAGATAACGTGTTTGGTAGCCCTGTGTTACTTGAAGACATGCTAGCTAAAAAGCTTGAAAACCCAGTTGTGGTTTCGCCAGACATTGGTGGCGTTGTTCGTGCGCGTGCGGTTGCCAAGCTATTAGATGATTCAGATCTTGCGATTATCGATAAGCGTCGCCCACAGGCCAACGTTGCACAAGTTATGCACATTATTGGTGATGTACAAGGGCGTGACTGTATTATTGTTGATGACATGATCGACACAGGCGGTACGCTATGTAAAGCAGCTGAAGCCTTGAAAGAGCATGGTGCTAACCGCGTATTTGCATATGCAACTCACCCTGTCTTTTCAGGTAATGCAGCTGAAAACATTGCAAATTCAGTCATCGATGAAGTGATCGTAACCGACACAGTACCTTTAAGCCCAGAAATGCTTAAAGTGGATAAAGTGACTCAACTGACCATGTCAGCTGTACTTGCTGAAGCCATCCGCCGTGTTAGCAACGAAGAGTCTATCTCTGCGATGTTCCGCCACTAATATTGCCTTCAATTAGTCGCACACTAAAACGCACTCATTGAGTGCGTTTTTTATTGTCTCGATTATGCAGATAATGCCTGCGGCTGCATACCATGTTGGGCATGAAAGGCAACTGGCGATAACTCATCTTCATTACCTTGTTGAAAATTACCTGGTTGCAAATTAACTCGTTGCAAAAATGCATTCCCAGCAGCAACACCAGAGCGATAGTCTTGTCGCAAATCAGCATCGGTACTGCCAAGTAATTTGCTCTGCAAAGTGTCATCAGCAAAAATTTGCACTATTTCGACACCAGCAGGCGGATTAGCCATAAACGCAAGCTCTTCCTGATAAGCTTGTTCATGCTGTACTAGGTAATCAATGGTTTTAGGGCAATAACCTGAGACACAAATCCACGATTTAAGCTTATGCACCCACGCTGATTGCGCTTGAAAGTCAGCGTTTACCGTGCGGATCACCACAATTTTGCGCGCACCACGCTGATAAGCCTCTCGCACCGGTAATGGCGCAGCTAAGCCACCATCTAAAAAGAAGTCTTCTTGTATTGATGAAGTTTGCTCTGCAGATTGATTTGCCGCATCTGACGCCAACCATGGCGTTAACTTAACACCCTGCTTATAAAGGAACGGTAACGCACTTGATGCCTTTAACAGTTCGCGCCAGTGGTTACTATCATCACTAGGACTTAAAAAGTATCCTTGACGGTCTCTGGCATTGGTTGCAGTAATTAATAATTGTCGCTGCCCTAACGTTTTACTGGCGGTTTCAAAGTCTAATGCAAAGCTGCCACGTGTGGTTTTATCAAAGTACCAATCTAAATCCACCACATGACCACCAACAAGACCACGACCTAACTGGTAAAAACGTTTATGTCGCGATAAGCCGCGAATTAATCGCTTTGCATAGCCTTTTTGTCTGGCTAAAAAGCTGGTGAGGTTTTGCGATCCGGCAGAGGTACCAATAAATAAATCAAATGGGTCAAACTCAGCATCTAGCCACGCATCAAGTACCCCTGCAGTAAAAATACCGCGCTGACCACCACCCTCAGCAATGAGTGCAGTCATGGGCGCGGATCCTTGCTTAGCAGAAGTGAATGGTGAGTAGTCTTGGGTGTTCATAGTTGACCTGATACTAATAATTAATTGCATAAGGTCATTCTAAACAACGATGGCGTGGTTGGATAACCGATAGAATCAATTGTGTTAATAGGAAAAGACTATCGATACTTCACAAACACTAAAAAATACAAAGCAAAAAGCCCGTCATAAAGACGAGCTTTTTAGAATTTGGCTGGGGTACCAGGATTCGAACCTGGGGATGCCGAGATCAAAACCCGGTGCCTTACCGCTTGGCGATACCCCAATAATTTGTTTATTTATTATTTTTATTGTGGATCAAGAAGGTAAATCTATTTGACTCAATTTGATGGTACGGGAAGAGAGACTTGAACTCTCACACCTTGCGGCACCAGAACCTAAATCTGGCGTGTCTACCAATTTCACCATTCCCGCATCAAATTTTAACTTTGAGTATACCCTAATTATAACAAGAGTAAACTTTGACTTCTACAGGCAATAAGCAATCACTTAATGTTAAGACCTTACTCTACCCTGTAAAAATGGTAGCAATAGCGGGACTTGAACCTGCGACCCCAGCATTATGAGTGCTGTGCTCTAACCAACTGAGCTATATTGCCAAAGATGGCTGGGATACAAGGATTCGAACCTTGGAATGCCGAGATCAAAACCCGGTGCCTTACCGCTTGGCGATATCCCAATAATCTTTTTCTAACTAATAAATGGCTGGGATACAAGGATTCGAACCTTGGAATGCCGAGATCAAAACCCGGTGCCTTACCGCTTGGCGATATCCCAATCAAACTTGTTGAAATGCCCGCTTAACTAAGCCAGCGTTTCTAATTAATGGTACGGGAAGAGAGACTTGAACTCTCACACCTTGCGGCACCAGAACCTAAATCTGGCGTGTCTACCAATTTCACCATTCCCGCACTACGCTCTAGTTTTACATCTTGAGTAAGATGTGCAAAGTAATGGTAGCAATAGCGGGACTTGAACCTGCGACCCCAGCATTATGAGTGCTGTGCTCTAACCAGCTGAGCTATATTGCCACTACTTTTTTGCAATCCCTCTTGGCGAGGAACGGGGCGTATTATGCTTATTCAGGTTATCGAGGTCAACTGGTTTTTTTCGCTATTTTCATCAATTCGTATTGTTCGGCTATAACTTCACCAAACTGGATGCCGAATCGACAAAAAAACCAATTAATCTCCCCCTAATCTGACTTTACGCCCCATCACTATCTTAAATAACGCTTACACGTTAAATAAGAAATGCATTACGTCGCCGTCTTTAACGATATACGTTTTACCTTCTACACGCAATTTGCCAGCTTCTTTTGCACCGGCTTCACCTTTGTAGGTAATAAAATCACTATAAGCCATTACTTGCGCACGAATAAAGCCGCGCTCAAAGTCTGTATGGATAACACCAGCAGCCTGCGGCGCAGATGCACCAACCGGAACGGTCCAAGCACGAACCTCTTTTACGCCTGCAGTAAAATATGTTTGCAGATTCAGTAACTCGTAACCTGCACGAATAACACGGTCTAAACCTGACTCTTCTAGGCCTAGATCAGCCATAAACTCAGCACGGTCCTCTGCTTCCATTTCAGCAAGCTCTGACTCAATAGCGGCACAAACAGGCACCACAATTGCATTTTCTGTTGCAGCAATGGTACGCACAACATCTAAGTGTGGGTTATTTTCAAATCCATCTTCAGCAACGTTAGCAATGTACATTGTTGGTTTCATGGTTAAGAAGTTTAAGTAAGCAACGGCTGCTTTTTCTTCTTTAGTTAACTCCATTGAGCGCAACATTTTGCCTTCATCTAAAACAGGGCGCATTTTTTCAAGTACGCTCACTTCAAATTTAGCATCTGAGTCACCACCTTTGGCGCGTTTAGCTTGACGTAAAATAGCACGTTCACACGAGTCAAGGTCAGCTAAAGCAAGTTCAGTGTTAATAACTTCAATATCGCCCGCTGGGTCAATCTTGTTTGCCACATGAACAATGTTTGGGTCTTCAAAACAACGCACCACATGGCCAATGGCGTCTGTTTCACGAATGTTTGCTAAGAACTTATTACCTAAACCTTCACCTTTAGAGGCTCCTGCAACTAAACCTGCAATGTCTACAAACTCCATTGTGGTAGGTAATATGCGTTGTGGTTTTACAATTTCAGCTAACGCGTCAAGACGTGGGTCTGGAACAGGCACCACACCAGTATTTGGTTCAATCGTACAAAACGGAAAGTTTGCCGCTTCAATACCCGCTTGTGTTAACGCATTAAACAGCGTTGATTTACCCACGTTTGGCAAACCAACAATGCCGCATTTAAAACCCATATGCTTACCTTTATATATGTAGAATTATCCCACTGGATAATGATGTCGAATAAGGTGTTAAAACAAAACTAGCTGTGCTTATTCTGCTTTAAACGAATGTAATCTGTGCATGGCTTTCACCATGTCTTGTTTGAATAAAATCTCAGTAGCACGCACGGCTTCATCAATAGCAGCGTTTATAAGCTCTTGCTCTGCTGCGGGCGCTTTACCTAGCACATAACCGCTGACTTTATTTTTATCGCCTGGATGGCCAATGCCAATACGCAAACGATGGAAATTTTTGTCGTTTCCCAAACTGGCAATAATGTCTTTTAAGCCATTATGCCCGCCATGCCCACCGCCTAACTTAAATTTAGCGACACCGGGATCCATGTCTAATTCATCATGGGCCACTAAAATCTCTTCAGGCAAAATGCGGAAAAAATTGGCCAATGCAGCGACAGATTTACCGCTTAAATTCATAAATGTTGTTGGGATCAACAAACGGACATCTCTACCATGCAATATCGCACGAGCAGTGACACCAAAATATTTACTGTCAGCAACCAAAGGAGCGTTACAAATACGCGCTAACTCTTGCACGTACCACGCCCCCGCATTATGGCGAGTTTGTGCATATTCAGCACCAGGGTTTGCCAGCCCAACAATCAATTTAATGTTACTCATTACAACCTAATCTGTTTATCCGCAATAAACCTGTCGGCAACTTAACCCCCAATCAAGCGAGGTTGCAAGCGCATACATGATGCAAAACGCGGCATTTTAGCATTCAAATGGCTTGTCAACAAACCACAAGTTTAGCGGATGCAGACCTAAGGGGGTGCTAGTTCAATCCAAGAGCATACTTTAATACTTTACGTTTTATGGGGGAGTCGATATTGGCCAGTTTTAATGCACCATTACGCATTAATTTAAGTGGGAGTAAGTCATTGCTAAAACTGGCATAAAAGGCGTCCATCGCGGTCATCATGAGTTGATTATCATAATAACGCGACTGTTGATAACGCTTTAATACTGGCGCTTGCCACCACGCTTCATTACGACAAATTGCATTAGCCACTTGCGCCACCAACACATCAACGTCTTTAAAGCCGATATTGACTCCCTGGCCAGCAAGGGGATTAATGGTATGGGCCGCATCACCAATAATGACCAGGTTATCCTGGTAATAACGCTGGGCATGTCGGCGAGTTAACGTAAAACTGCCGCTGCTTTGAACGCTAAAGTTAGGATCTAATCTTGATGGGAAATGCTTTTTGATTTGTTCAGCCAATTGCAACTGACTTAATTGTGATAACTGCTTAATACGATTTGCATCGTCGTACCACACTAATGATGCATTATGACCTGGAAGGGGTAATAAACTTCGTGGACCAGCGGGAGTAAATTGTTGCCAGGTAACTGATTGCTGCTCAGTTTGAGTATGAATATTAATTAGCATTGCTGATTGAGCATAATCCCAACCTGTCACTCCTATTCCTGCCCATTGGCGCACTTGAGAGTTTGCACCATCAGCACCAACAAGTAACCTTGTGCGCAATACCAAGCCATTATCTAAGCTAATCTCAATTGCGTCCATCTCGCTGCTGCGAGTAAATTGATTTACTTTATTTGGACAAAGCAGATCAACATTATCCATGCAATTTATTTGATTCCACAAACTCAGTTGGATAAGACGATTTTCAAAAAAATACCCCAGGCGCGCCTGACCAACTTGCTCCGCTGTAAATGAGGTTAAACAACCGTCCATTTCCCAGGTTTCTAATCCGGTATATGGTGCATGACGCATGGTTAATAACGCTTCCATAACACCTAAACGAGTTAACAGCTGCTCGGTTGCCACACTGATAGCTGAAACTCGTACATCTAATGGTTGCTCAGGATCGTAATCTTGCACAGCACGGGCTTCAATCACTGCGACTTTTAATCCAAGCTGCCCAAGACCAATGGCGGAGGCTGCGCCCACCATACCACCGCCAACAATCACGGCATCGTAAGCAGTTGAAGATTGAGTATCCCTAGTGTCTCGAATGTCTTGCATCGTATCGATATCCATAAAAAGTAACTGAGTATTTTCGCGGCTAAAAGGTCCAAGCATGCTGTAAGAGCACTTAATAGGCCACTTATCAAAATAGATGGCTCACCAGCCAACGCCTAAGCTTAAGTCATCTTGTTCGACAAACCCATTTGTAATGCGATTAATTATGCCCTATATCCACAAAACACGGAAAGGTTTAGCCAAGTTTATCGTGCCCCCCACTAAAACGGCTGCCTCCCCAGGCTAAAGAACACGGTTAAATAGGCTTTTTATGTGTATATTCAGAATGTTTTGCCTAATCGCTTAAAACATTACATTTTGAAGGGGTATCAAAAACTTTACCGCTAAACGAGCGAAACTTGCACTAGTGCTAGCCAGAGCGCCCGACAACAGGTAAAATATCGCGCTATTTTTACTGTTGTTTACTGGCGAGCACTGATGAGTAAAAAACTTCATATTAAAACCTGGGGCTGTCAAATGAATGAGTATGACTCATCAAAGATGGCTGATTTATTAGACGACTATCAAGGGTACACCTTGACCGAAGACGCGAGCGAAGCAGACGTATTGCTGCTCAATACTTGCTCTATTCGTGAAAAAGCACAGGAGAAGGTTTTCCATCAGCTAGGGCGTTGGAAAACCTTAAAAGACAAAAATCCAAACCTCATTATCGGTGTGGGTGGTTGTGTTGCTTCACAAGAAGGTAAAGCCATTAAAGATCGCGCTCAATGCGTTGACATTATTTTTGGCCCTCAAACCTTACATCGCTTGCCTGAAATGATCGAACAGATCAAACGTGGCGAAAAAGCGGTTATTGATATTAGCTTTCCTGAAATCGAAAAATTTGACCGTCTGCCTGAACCTCGTGCTGAAGGCCCAACGGCGTTTGTGTCGATTATGGAAGGTTGCAGCAAATACTGCTCTTTCTGCGTAGTACCTTATACACGTGGTGAAGAGGTGAGCCGCCCATTAGACGACATCATTCTTGAAGTCGCGCAATTAGCAGCTCAAGGTGTACGCGAAGTCAATTTACTTGGCCAAAACGTTAATGCATACCGCGGCGCCACTCACGATGATCAAATTTGTACATTCGCAGAGTTATTACGCTTAATCGCCTCGATTGACGGTATCGATCGTTTACGCTTTACCACCAGCCATCCGATTGAGTTTACTCAAGATATTATTGATGTGTACGAAGACACGCCTGAACTTGTAAGCTTTTTACACTTACCAGTGCAATCAGGTTCTGACCGTATTTTAACCCAAATGAAACGCGGTCATATGGCAATTGAATACAAGTCAATCATTCGCCGTTTACGCAAAGCGCGTCCAGACATTCAAATTAGTTCTGACTTTATTATCGGCTTCCCTGGCGAAACCGCTGAAGACTTTGCAGACACCATGAAGTTAATTGAAGACGTGGCATTCGATCACAGCTTTAGCTTTATTTACAGCGCCCGCCCTGGAACACCAGCAGCAGATCTCCCCGATGATGTAAGTGAAGACGAAAAGAAACAACGTTTAGCCATTTTACAAGACCGCATCACCCAACAAGCGATGCGTTACAGCCGTCAAATGTTAGGCACGGTTCAACGTATTTTAGTTGAAGGTCCTTCAGTAAAGAATCCAATGGAGCTTCGCGGTCGTACTGAAAACAATCGTGTAGTGAACTTTGAAGCACCACACACTCACATTGGCAGTTTTGTTGATGTGAAAATTGTCGATGTATATACCAACTCACTACGTGGCGAATTTATTCGTGGCGAAAGTGAAATGGACTTACGCCGCAGTTTACGTCCGTCTGATATTTTAGCAAAACACAAACAAGATGATGTTTTGGGTGTGACCCAATTTAAGCCATAAATCAGCTTGATTAAGAATGCAAAATAAAGGCGGCTAGTCCGCCTTTATTTTTGCCAAAAATTAGGCGTATTATGGTAATTCAATAAAGACACTCGTAAACTGAGGTCATACAATCTATTTTCTTTTTTGTTGTTACAAACTAATCACTGGAGCCTTATTTGACCACTAAAGTCACTACCATGAACTTGTATCTTGAACCATCAGATACACGCCGTTTAGCCTCATTATGTGGCCCATTTGATGACAATATCAAACAGCTTGAACGTCGTTTAGGCGTAGAGATAATCCATAAAAACAACCACTTTACTATTGTTGGTTTGCCGCGTAATGCCTTAAATGCTAATAATTTATTACGTCAACTGTATATCGAAACCCAAACCGTCAAAGGCAGCACTCCAGATTTAGAACCCGAAGTTGTCCACCTAGCCATTCAAGAAGCAATCAATCTTGAAGCAGAGCAAGAGTCAGATGACAGCAGCATTCACATCAAAACCAAACGGGGTGTTATTAAGCCTCGCACGCCAAATCAAAGCGTATACATGCACAATATCACCCGCCATGATATTAGTTTTGGTATTGGCCCTGCTGGTACAGGTAAAACCTATTTGGCCGTAGCCGCAGCAGTCGATGCTTATGAGCGCCAAGAAGTACGTCGTATTTTACTAACCCGCCCAGCGGTTGAAGCGGGTGAAAAACTGGGATTCCTACCAGGCGATTTAAGCCAAAAAGTCGACCCTTACTTACGCCCGCTTTATGATGCGCTGTTTGAAATGATGGGCTTCGAGAAAGTTGAAAAACTCATTGAACGCAGTGTTATTGAAGTCGCTCCACTTGCTTATATGCGCGGCCGCACGCTCAATGATGCATTCATTATTTTGGACGAAAGCCAAAACACCACAGTAGAGCAAATGAAAATGTTCTTAACTCGGATTGGTTTTAATTCACGAGCAGTGATTACCGGTGACATCACTCAAATTGACTTACCACGCAGCCAAAAGTCTGGTTTACGCCACGCAATTGAAGTTCTGAGTGAAGTGCCAGAAATCAGCTTTAACTTCTTTATTGCGCAAGATGTAGTCCGTCATCCAGTGGTTGCGCGTATTGTTGAAGCTTATGAAGCATTTGAGCAAAAAGAACAGATTGAGAAGGCGGCAAAAGAGCAAGCTTACCGCGAACGCGAGCAAAAACGTCAGCAGCAAGAAAACCAGGAGTCGGCACAATGAGCCCACACGAGATATTGCTAGATCTGGACTTACAAATTGCAGCCGAAAATGTAAACATTCCAACCCAAGCTGAATTTGAAGCTTGGGTACGAACGGCCATCGGCCAAACCATGCCAGAGGTTGAACTGACCATACGGATTGTTGACATTGTCGAAAGCCAGCACCTTAACTTAACCTATCGTGGCAAAGACAAACCCACTAACGTGTTGTCGTTTCCCTTTGAGGCGCCACCTGAAGTGGAACTGCCTCTATTAGGTGATTTAGTCATTTGTGCAACGGTCGTTGAACAAGAAGCTATCGAGCAAAATAAACCCTTAAATGCCCATTGGGCACACATGGTCATACACGGCTGCTTGCATTTACTAGGTTATGACCATATTATCGACGAGGAAGCCGATGAGATGGAGTCATTAGAGACCCAACTTGTTGAAGGCTTAGGTTTTTCAGACCCCTATAAGGAAGCATAAATAAGCATGGTATATCTTATAGATAGCCTTGTTTAGAGAAATATTATGAGTGACGATATCCCCCCGAGTACAAACGCCCACAAGAGAAGCTGGTTCGACAAAATCAACCAACTATTTCAGGGCGAACCTCAAAATCGCGAAGACTTAGTTGACGTCATTGCAGGCGCTGAAATGCGCGACCTGATAACCGAAGACACTCGCGAAATGATTAAAGGTGTATTAGAGGTTTCCGACCTGCGTGTACGCGACATCATGATCCCGCGGTCACAAATAGTAACCATTCAAGTCGACTCTAGTGTCGAACAACTGCTAGAAACAGTTATCGACTCAGGTCATTCTCGCTTCCCGGTTGTCAATGAAGACAAAGATCATATCGAAGGTATCTTGCTAGCCAAAGATTTGATCAAGTACGGTTTCAAACAATCGGATGAACCCTTCACACTCGCTCAGGTGATCCGCCCAGCCGTGGTCGTGCCAGAAAGCAAACGCGTTGATGTACTACTCAAAGAGTTTCGCTCGCAACGTTATCATATGGCCATTGTAGTGGATGAATACGGTGGTGTGTCTGGATTAGTCACTATTGAAGATATTTTGGAAGAAATCGTTGGCGAAATCGAAGACGAATTTGACCATAACTCGGTAGAAGATACTGAAATTAAAAAACTCAGTAACACTGTGTTTATGGTGAAAGCCTTAACTGAAATCGACGATTTTAATGAAGCCTGTGGGACAAGCTTTAGCGATGAAGAGTTTGATACCGTTGGCGGTTTAGTGTCGCATGCCTTTGGTCATCTACCAGAGCGTAATGAAAGTATTGTTATCGACAATATTGAATTCAAAGTCATCAACGCAGATAACCGCCGTTTAGTGCAACTTCGTGTTAAGCTACCCGACCCCAACCTTAGCGAAGAATTCGACGACTAAATCGTGTTAAACAATCAATCTGTATACTCTAACTTGAGTATTGTCAGTCTGGTGACAGCATTTATTGCTGGCGCCAGCACTGCGTTATCTTTTGCGCCCTATGAAATTTGGGCCGCATACCCACTCGCGCTGACTTTTGCGCTATGGCAAAGCAAACCATTAAATGCAAAACAAAGCCTGTATTACTGGCTCAGCTTTGGATTTGGCTGTTTTGTTGTTGGTATCAGCTGGGTACATGTCAGCATAGACACCTTTGGTGGTATGCCCATTTTTGTGTCTATGGCATTAATGGCTATCTTGGCGCTTTATTTAGCTATTTATCCTGCAATTTGCGGCTATTTACTCAAAAAGCTATCTCAAAAAGAGCGCTATACCTTATCGCCAATCTTACTGTACCTAGGCTTATTTCCTGCATTGTGGGTATTAACAGAATGGCTACGCGGTTGGGTGCTAACAGGATTTCCGTGGATATGGGCAGGTTACAGCCAAACCGCTGGACCATTAAGTGAATTAGCCAGTTTTATTGGCGCACTTGGGTTAAGCTTTGTCGTCGCTCTTGTTGCTGGAGCATTAATGCTGCTAACACAAAAGCGGGCATTACCAGCGTTAATCATATTTCCTGTTTTAGTATTAAGCGCTTGGGCAGCACCGCAGCTCAACCCGATTTCTGCCAGCGGTAAAACGGTAAAGGTGGCGTTAGTCCAAGGTAACATTCCACAAAGTATGAAGTGGGAACCTGAAGCGCTTTGGCCTACCATGCTAAAATACATGGATCTTACTCGCGCTCAATTTGATGAAACCTCAAGCGTTGATATCGTCATTTGGCCAGAAGCCGCCATACCCGCTCCAGAAGCCATGGTTGAAGATTTTTTAGCTAATGCAAATCAAGTTGCTAACATCAATAACATGGCCATTATCACTGGAATAATTAGCCACCAGCAACAAGACTTTTATAATTCGCTGATTGTATTAGGTAATCATAATAAAAAGCAGCAACAAGGTGCTGATTACCTTGGCGATGGCAGCAATGAGTTTAAAAAACACCATTTGTTGCCTATTGGTGAATTTGTGCCCTTTGGTGATTTACTTCGCCCCATTGCACCTTTTTTTAATTTACCAATGTCATCATTTCAACGAGGTGACTACACACAGAAAAACCTTACCGCTGTCGGTTACCATATTGCGCCGGCTATCTGTTATGAAATCGTATTCCCAGAACAAGTTAGAGCAAGTGTAACTAATCAAACCGATATGTTACTCACCGTCTCAAATGATGCTTGGTTTGGTGCATCGAATGGGCCATTACAGCATATGGAAATCGCTCAAATGCGCGCCATCGAAATGGGTAAACCACTATTACGAGGCACAAATAACGGTGTTACTGCGATTGTAGATCCCCGAGGGCGAATAACAGATGCCATTCCACAATTTGAGACTGGTGTGCTGGTTGCAGAAGTCCCACTTTACAAAGGGGAAACCTGGTTTAGAAAAATAGGTCAATACCCCCTACTGATATTATGTGGATTGCTGTTAATGATAGCTGTGGTCAATTATTTACGTAAATAATCTACGTAAACAATCTACGTAAACAATCCACATAAATGTACATCTTCCATAATAGGTTATCTCATTGAGGTAACCTATTTTTTTATCCTCCAGTTTATCATCGATTAAATATTGAACTATATCCACCTAAGCATCGTAATACACGTTACACAGCAACGGAGGCGATTATGCAACTACCAGAAATAAAGTCAGCCATTAGCCAGCAGGCCCAGCACCCAACCATTATCAGTTATGCTGATTCAAACCATTATTTATTGGGTATAGAAGATGAACAAGGGAACTTTAAAAGTGCTCGTGATAAAACGGGTAAATTAATGAGCCTTAATTCCATTACACAAGCAAAAGAGCTGCTTAAACAACATGGAATTCATTACGCCATGATAGAGATCCAAACGGCTTATGATGAAATGATCGGTAACAGCAGTAGTCATCATTGCCGTTACCGAGTCGAGTTTTAACCAAACTAGGGCCTTTATGGTGTGAGTGGCTCGCGTGAAAATTCATCAAAGTCACATTTAGGGCAATCGGGGATTACCCCAGGAAAATCGATTTGCATTTCGTGACCACACTTATTGCACTTCAACTTTCCTTGGTTAATGATTTCCCCAGACTTATAAACCCCATGATGCTTAAAATCTTGCAGTAACTCGTGCCACTCAACCTGGCTTCTGTCAGTTATTTCACTGAGCCACCGCCATAACGTGTTCTCAATACCAATAACCGTTGGACTAAAACTAAAATTATCGGCGTTTTTTTCATTTAAAAAGTCTGCGATGTCTCGCTTTAAAAATTCTTCTACTAGAGCTAACTCTTCTTCATCGGCATTTGATTTTAGTTGTAAATATGCTTTTCCTTGAGTAACAGATTTAAACAAACTTTTAGCTGTCAATGAGTTATCTTTATCGAACGTGGTTTTAACCTGTTCAAATAGTGATTGATATAAGGCTAATAGTGCTGAACTTTTTCCACTCATAAGTAATACTCCTTAATACGCACCTTTTTAATAGATCACTTCTGGTTTATTCTATGCAGTTATAAATCGCGCTGTTGAGCGTTAGATCAAACAATGGGCGGCATGGCCGGAAATAGATTGATGCAAGAGCAATATAATCCCTCAGAAATTGAAGCCATAGTGCAAAAGCACTGGCAAGAACATAAAACCTTTGAAGTGACTGAAGATGAAAGCAAAGAAAAGTTCTATTGTCTTTCTATGTTCCCGTATCCTTCAGGTCGTCTTCACATGGGCCACGTCCGTAACTACACCATAGGTGATGTTGTGGCTCGTTACCAACGTTTGCAAGGTAAAAATGTGTTGCAACCGATTGGCTGGGACTCATTTGGTTTGCCAGCAGAAAACGCCGCAATCAATAATAAGACTTCGCCAGCACCTTGGACATACGAAAATATCGACTACATGAAAAACCAGCTTAAATTATTAGGCTTTGGTTATGACTGGAGCCGTGAAATAGCCACTTGTACGCCTGAGTATTATCGTTGGGAGCAATGGTTTTTCACTAAGTTGTATGAAAAAGGCTTAGTTTACAAAAAAACCTCATCAGTAAACTGGTGTCCAAACGACGAAACTGTACTGGCTAACGAGCAAGTACAAGACGGTTGTTGCTGGCGCTGTGACACTGAAGTGGTGCAAAAAGAAATTCCGCAATGGTTTATTAAAATTACTGACTACGCGGAAGAACTGCTTAACGACATCGACACATTAGATGGCTGGCCTGAACAGGTTAAAGCCATGCAGCGTAACTGGATTGGCCGCAGTGAAGGTATAGAAATGACCTTTGCGGTAGCAGACAGTGACGCAAGTTTTGATATCTATACCACTCGCCCTGACACATTAATGGGTGTGACCTATGTTGCCATTGCAGCGGGTCACCCACTTGCAATTCAAGCGGCAGAGAACAACCCGCAGTTGGCGGCGTTTTTAGAAGAATGCAAAAACGCTGACACCACAGAAGCCGCCATGGCCTCTATGGAGAAAAAAGGCGTGGCAACGGGCTTAAACGCCGTGCACCCTATTTCAGGCAAGCTTGTGCCAATTTGGGTTGCTAACTTTGTGCTAATGAATTACGGCACAGGTGCAGTGATGTCAGTGCCTGCCCATGATCAACGTGATTATGAGTTTGCTACCAAGTACAACCTAGCCATTGAAGCTGTAATTAAACCGCTTGAAGGTGAGTTAGACGTCAGCAAAGAAGCTTTCACAGAAAAAGGCGTGGTATTTAATTCTGGCAACGCATTCCCAGAATTAGACGGCTTAGAGTTTCAAGCCGCATTTGACACCATCGACGCTCGCTTAACCGCTGAAGGTAAAGGTAAACGTCAGGTTAACTATCGTCTACGCGATTGGGGTGTTTCTCGTCAACGTTACTGGGGTGCGCCTATCCCAATGGTAACCCTGGCTGACGGTACTGTGATCCCAACACCAGAAGAGCAACTGCCGGTTATTCTTCCAGAAGATGTGGTGATGGACGGGATCCAAAGCCCAATTAAAGCCGATAAAGCCTGGGCAGAAACCACAGTCAATGGCCAAGCTGCACTTCGCGAAACCGATACCTTTGATACCTTTATGGAATCATCTTGGTACTACGCGCGTTACTGTAGCCCACATGCTGATGAAATGTTAGATCCAGCTAAAGCCAATTACTGGTTACCGGTTGATCAATACATTGGTGGTATTGAACACGCGTGTATGCATTTACTTTACTTCCGTTTCTTCCACAAGTTATTGCGTGATGCCGGTTTAGTGAACAGTAATGAGCCAGCCAAACAGTTATTAACTCAAGGCATGGTATTAGCTGACGCTTACTACTACACCAACGATAAAGGCGCTCGTATTTGGGTGTCGCCATTAGACGTAACCGTAGAAGAAAAAGACGACAAAGGCCGTATTCTTAAAGCGGTAGACAATCAAGGTAACGAACTGGTTTATACCGGTATGTGCAAGATGTCTAAATCAAAAAATAACGGTATCGACCCACAAGTGATGGTTGAAAAATACGGTGCTGACACTGTCCGTTTATTTATGATGTTTGCCTCACCTCCAGAGCTAACACTTGAATGGCAAGAGTCTGGCGTTGAAGGCGCGCACCGCTTTATTAAGCGTTTCTGGAAACTGGCTAGCGACCATGTAACAGCAGGTCCTACTGAAGCACTTGATACCAGCAAATTAACCGCTGATCAAAAAGCACTACGCCGTGAATTACATAAAACAATTGCTAAAGTCAGCGATGACATTAGCCGTCGTCAAATGTTTAACACAGCAGTTGCCTCAATCATGGAATTGATGAATCACCTGCTAAAAGCACCACAAGAAAGTGCACAAGACCGTGCCTTGCTAACTGAAGCGCTCAGTGCTGTGACACGCCTGCTTTACCCAATCGTGCCACACATTGCCTTTACCGTGTGGAAAGAGCTAGGTAATGCAAACAACATCGAAGACAGCCGCTGGCCAGAAGTCGACGAATCCGCATTAGTTGAAGACAGTAAACTGATTGTGGTTCAAGTTAACGGTAAAGTGCGTGCAAAAATCACTGTTGCAGCAGATGCATCAAAAGAAGATGTTGAAGCACTTGGCATGAGTGATGAACACGTACAAAAGCACACTGAAGGCCTAAGCATTCGTAAAGTAATTTACGTGCCAGGCAAACTGTTGAGCATTGTCGCAAACTAAAAGACTACGCCCTGTGAGCGTGTTTAACGCTCACGGGGCGTCATCTATCATAAAGTACGCGATAAGTGTTTTATGTTATTCCGTACATATACAAGGACGCCTCTCCTCACTATGCTAGCCAATAAAATCTGTTTAGCCATAATGACAATGGTGCTGCTAACCAGTGCCGGATGCGGCTTTAAATTGCAGCGCAGCTACTCTATTCCTGCAGAATTAGCACAACTGCACTTAAGTAGCACAGATGAATACAGCGAATTAACCCGTTTAGTTCGTGACAGATTGCGTATCAACCGTATTAGCCTGGTCGACGCCGCCGAAAAAACACCAACACTTCGATTAATCAACGACTCGCTTGAGCGCGCCACACTTTCTCTTTATCCAACGGGTAATGTTGCAGAATATGAATTAATCTATGTGGTTCATTACTCAGTGACTTTTCCTGGTGAAGAAGTACAAGAGTTTGACACTGAAATTCGCCGTGATTATCAAGACGATCCACGCACAGCGCTTGCTAAAAGCCGTGAAATGGAATTACTGGTAAAAGAAATGCGGGTCCAAGCCGCAGATTATATTATCCAGACCCTGGCATCGATTGGAGCAAAATAATGCGGGTCTACCCCGATCAACTCAAACAACACCTAAAAAACTTACCTGATTGTTTTTTATTATTTGGTGATGATCCTTGGTTGATTGAAAACTGCAAACAACAAATTTTAACCGCAGCCAAAAAACAAGGGTTTGAGGAGCGAGTACAACTCAGCCAGGAAACCGGGTTCAATTGGAGTGATTTAACCCAAGAATGGCAAGCAATGAGTTTATTTGCCGATCGCAGGATCATTGAGTTAACCCTACCACAAGGCAAACCAGGAACCGACGGTGCTGCGGCATTTCAAACGCTGTTACAACACCCAAACCCAGATATGCTGTTAATTGTACAAGGGCCCAAAGCGGGGATTGAACAAACCAACAGTAAATGGTTTAAATCGCTAGATGCCAAAGGCATATATTTACCTTGCACCACACCAGAAGGCAAACAGTTTGAACGCTGGCTCGACAGCCGAATTGCTCATTACAGCCTCATAGTAAACCATGATGCCAAAGCCATGCTATTTACCTTATTTGAAGGTAATTTATTAGCGGCAGAACAAGCTATGCAAATGTTGCAGCTGTTAAGCCCTAAGCAACAAATCACGCCAGAACAACTGAGCGAGTATTTTGAAGACCAATCCCGTTTTAGTGTGTTTCAACTTTGCGATGCGATACTGGCTAATCATCAAAAGCATGCACAACACATGCTGGCACAGCTACAGGCAGAAGGGACAGCAATGCCCATCCTAATGTGGGCATTATTTAAAGAAATCAATCTACTGCTCACTTTAAAACTCGCACTTCATCAGGGTGAACAGATAAATCAGTTGTGGGGTAAACACCGTATTTGGGACAAACGCAAACCACTTTATCAAGCCGCACTGACACGATTAGATCTCGATCAAATTGAACACATGTTGGCATTTGCTTCACAACTTGAGCTAAACCTGAAACAAAAAGGCATAGAGGATTGGGTTGGCATCAGCCATTTTTGCATTTTATTCGACCCTCGCGCTCACAACCGCTTGGCTCACATCGAGTTAGCTGACTAAGTATTCTCACAAGCAAGGACTTCACATGCGCATTGGAATATTAGGTGGCACATTTGATCCCATCCACCTAGGACACATCAATCCGGCTTTAGACGTCAAACAACAGCTTAACCTAGATCAAATTTGGCTAATGCCAAACCACATTCCTCCGCATAAAAATACCACCATGGTGAGCAGTTTCCATCGTATTGAGATGGTCAAACTTGTGTGCCAACATTACAGTGACTTTCAACTATGCGATATCGAAATTAAGCGCGATACTCCATCCTATAGTGTAACAACGCTAACATTACTCACACAGCAATATCCTGAGCATGAATTCTTTTTTATTATGGGTATGGACTCTTTTATCCAGTTACCACTTTGGTATCAATGGCAGTCACTGTTTTCATTATGCCACATCGCCCTGTGTCAGCGCCCAGGCTGGAAACTCGAAGAGCACAGCGAAATGGCCAAACAGCTGTTATTTAGACACGCATCTATTAACGATAATCATCAAATTAAGCACGGTAAAATATTCAGTGTGAACAGTCAGCTCATTGATATTTCATCAACCGAAATACGCCAGCGATTACATCAACATACTGACTTGCAATCTGTGTTGCACCCCAGTACACGTAACTATATTGAACAGCATCATTTGTACCGCTAACTCAAAAGATAAATTTAACTCGGATTAAATAAGCTTAATTGCGCATTTGCAGCGAATTTGAGTATAATACTCCGTTAATTTTTACTAATGAGGTACTTCGCGTGCAAGGCACCGAGCTAAAAGATTTCGTCATCGATAAAATCGATGATTTAAAAGCAAAAAACATCACTGTTTTAGATGTGACTAAGCAGTCAACCATTACAGACACCATGATCATCTGTACTGGTACATCAAAAACTCACGTTCGTTCAATCGCAGAGCACGTCATTGTGTCAGCTAAAGAAGCTGGCGAGCAGCCTTTAGGTGTTGAAGGCCGTGACAGCAGCGAATGGGTATTGGTTGATTTAGGTTCAGTTATTTTGCATGTGATGCAAGAACAAACTCGTGATTACTACGAGCTTGAAAAACTATGGTCTGAACATAGCGCCTAATGAAGTTACAACTTATTGCCGTTGGCACCAAAATGCCTGACTGGGTTACCCGAGGTTTCGAAGAATATCAACGCCGTTTTCCCCGAGATATGGCCTTGGAACTTGTCGAAATCCCTGCGGGAAAACGCGGAAAAAATGCTGACATAGCCCGAATTTTACAAAAAGAAGGCGAATTAATGCTAGCGGCGGTAGCCAAAGGGAATCATATTGTCAGTTTAGATTTACCCGGCAAAAACTGGACAACACCAGATCTTGCCGAGCAAATGACAAAGTGGCAATTAGACGGAAGAGATGTCAGCTTACTCATTGGTGGCCCAGAAGGACTCTCACCTGCTTGTAAAGAGGCGGCCAACCAAAGCTGGTGTTTATCAGCACTCACCTTACCTCACCCATTGGTTAGGGTTATTGTTGCCGAAAGCCTATATCGTGCCTGGAGCATTAACAACAACCATCCGTATCACAGAGAATAATTCAGTGTCATCGATAATTAAGCTTATTGGTAATGATTATCATGTAACCCTTTTTTTCATATTCGCCAGCTGATACAGTGATTTTTTTTATTCAACTTTCTATTTGATAACGACGGGGATAGCATAAGTGCCGCCAAAAAAGCGCATTACCATGCATGATCACGCCGCAGAAGCAGCGCTATTTAAACGCCGTGCATTGTTTACGTTTATTTGCGTATTTGTTCTGCTTTGCGTGCTATTTTCCAATCTATATCATTTACAAGTTGTGTCTTATAAAGACTATGAAACACGCTCAAATGACAATCGGATCCGAGTTGTCCCTACTGCACCAAGTCGTGGCTTAATTTACGACCGCCACGGTGTCTTATTGGCAGAAAATCAGCCTTATTATTCACTTGAACTCATTCCAGAGAAAGTGAGCGACATCAATGCCACTCTCGATGAGCTAAACACACTGATCGCATTAACGCCTGAAGAACGTGAAAACATCACCGAATTGCTTAAATTTCATCGACGCTTTAAGCCGTTAACCATCAAAAATAAACTCACTGAAGAACAAGTTGCCACCTTCAGCGTAAACCAGCATAAATTTCCCGGACTTTATGTCGAAGCGGGCTTAAAACGCCATTACCCTTACAATGAACTCATGACTCATGTTCTTGGGTATGTGGGTAAAATTAACACACGTGACAAAGCGCAGCTCGAAAAAAGTCAGCAATGGAAAAATTACGCCGCCACGAAAGACATTGGTAAGCAAGGCATTGAAAAATACTATGAGGGCTTACTGCACGGTATTCCGGGGCACCTCGAAGAAGAAGTAAATAACCGTGGCCGTGTTATTCGCACCTTAAAAGTAACGCCACCACTCCCAGGGCAAGACATTTACTTAACGTTAGACTTAAAACTACAACAAAAGGCAATGGAGTTATTAGCCGGTCGTCGAGGTTCTGTAGTGGCATTAGACCCTCGTGATGGCGGCGTTTTAGCTATGGTCTCAAGCCCATCGTACGATCCAAACCAATTTGTGCATGGTATTAGTGCAAAAGCCTATTCAGACTTATTAAATGACAAATCTCGCCCGTTAATCAATCGCTCTACACAAGGCCAATATTCACCTGCATCAACCGTCAAACCGCATGTGGCATTACTAGGGTTAGAAGAAAGAATCATCAACGAACGCACCAGAGTATGGGATCCTGGCTACTGGCAAATGCCTGGTGTTGAACGTAAATGGCGCGACTGGAAAAAATGGGGCCATGGCTGGGTAGACATCTATCATGCCATTGTCGACTCGTGCGATATTTATTTCTACGACTTAGTGTACAAAGTCGGTATCGATAAAATGGCGACATTTATGGAACCATTTGGATTTGGTAAAAGTACCGGGATTGATATTTTTGAAGAGTCCGAAGGTGTAATGCCTTCACGAGACTGGAAACGTATGCGATATAACCAGCCTTGGTATAATGGCGACACCATTTCAGTGGGTATTGGTCAAGGCTATTGGACAACCACACCATTGCAACTGGCTAACGCCGCGGCCATTATGGCTAATAAAGGTAAGCGCTTTACTCCGCACTTATTAAAGTCATTTAAAAACAATACCGTTAAAATTGACACTCCGGTTGATGAGCTGCCACCCATTGAGCTAAAAAACCCTCGTAATTGGGACATTATCAATGAAGCAATGCGTCAAACTGCAGACAAATCTCGCTTTACCGATGCCACTTACACCGCAGCCATGAAAACCGGTACAGCCCAGGTCTTTAGTGTTGCTAAAGATCAAAAATACGACGCGGATAAAATTGCAGAGCACTTACGAGATAACGCCTTAATTATTGCTTATGCCCCATACGAAAACCCACGCATTGTGTTAGCAGTGGTGTTAGAAAATGCGGGATGGGGTGGCGCAAACGCTGGGCCATTAGCAAGGGCATTACTCGATGAGTACATTTTACGTGACGAATGGGCAATCAAACCTTGAATAATCATCCACATCAACAGTCATTTTGGCAAAAAATACACATAGATCTGCCGCTACTTTGTGGCATTTTAGTGATCATGCTATTCGGTTTATTTGTGATTTATTCAGCCAGTGGTGAAGACCCAGCCATGATGGAGCGCCAATTGGTGCGTATGACATTATCGCTCGGTGTAATGTTTTGTTTTGCTCAAATTAACCCAGAAATATTACGACGCTGGGCTTTACCTATTTATTTAGCTGGGGTGGTGTTACTACTTGGCGTTGAATTATTTGGCACCATCAATAAAGGCGCGCAACGCTGGTTAAACTTAGGCTTTATGGAGTTTCAACCTTCAGAGTTAATCAAGCTGGCCTTTCCAATCACCATGGCCTGGTACATCAGCAAATTCCCCCTCCCCCCTAAAAAACGCTATCTTGCTGGCGGCGTCGTGATTTTATTGATCCCCACGTTACTCATCGCCAAACAACCTGATTTAGGCACCTCGATATTGGTTGCCGCATCAGGCGTGTTTGTATTGTTTATGTCGGGAATGAGCTGGATTATTGTGGGTGGCGCCGTCGCCGCAGTACTGTTGTTTCTGCCCATATTGTGGTTTTTCTTAATGCACGATTATCAACGCACAAGGGTATTAACCTTATTTAATCCAGAACAAGATCCACTCGGCGCAGGTTATCATATTATCCAATCAAAAATTGGTATTGGCTCAGGTGGAGTATGGGGCAAAGGTTGGCTCAACGGCACGCAGTCGCAATTGGAGTTTTTGCCAGAGCGTCATACCGACTTTATTTTTGCGGTGATCGGCGAAGAATTTGGATTGATTGGGAGCTTATTACTGCTGTCGATGTATTTATTTGTCATTGGCCGCGGCTTAATTATCGCCTCACAAGCACAAACCAGTTTTGCTCGGTTATTAGCCGGCAGTATTACCTTAACCTTTTTTGTATACGTTTTTGTTAATATTGGTATGGTATCGGGTATTCTACCGGTCGTTGGCGTCCCACTCCCACTGATTAGCTACGGAGGCACCTCCATGTTAACCTTAATGACAGGGTTTGGTATTTTAATGAGCATTCAAACACATAGACGATTTGTCGACAGATAGGAATAGAGTTCAATGGCTAAAATAACATTACAAATCGCCAGCCTGACATTGCTTTGCAGTGTGCTTTTTCATGCTAATGCTGCCACTAACAGTGATCCTGAAGCACTGAAAACCGCGTTTATCAAAGAGCAAATCAGTAAAGGTGTTCAGCAAGCTGAAGTAGAACAATTTTTAGCAACATCGACATTTGATCAAAGCATCATCGATGCTATAACCAAGCCTTGGGAAGCCAAGCCCTGGCATCAGTATTACCCCATTTTTCTAACCGATAAACGCTTAGAAAAAGGCTTAGCCTTCTGGAAAGAAAACCACGCTGTCATCAACAAAGCGGCTGAAAAATTTAACGTCGACCCACAAATAATTGTCGCCATTATCGGGATTGAAACCTTTTATGGTGGCTACATGGGTAACCACAGAGTACAAGATGCTTTGTATACTTTAGGATTTTATTATCCGCCAAGAGCGACGTTTTTTAGAAGTGAGTACGCTAATTTAATGTCGTTAATTAAAGAAGAACAACTCGACAACAGCACACTCAAAGGCTCTTATGCCGGAGCAATGGGCTATGGTCAGTTTATCCCATCAAGCTACCGTCATTATGCCGTTGATTTTGATGGCGATGGTAGAAGAGATCTATTAACAAGCAAAGCTGATGCGATTGGCAGTGTAGCCAATTATTTTCATCAACACGGGTGGCAAAAAGGCCAACCTGTCGCATTGTTGTTAAACCACACATCAACTCAAGCCCCCAAGGCCAAAGTGTGGACCAAAGAAAAACTTCACTACAAGGTATCGGATATCCTAAGCCCCACGCTGAGTTTAGCGACTAACCAAGATATTGATGCCTCTCAAAAAGCATTACTAGTTAAGCTAGAGCAACCCGATAATGCTGAATATTGGTTAGGTCTTAAAAACTTTTATGTCATTACTCGCTATAACAGAAGCCCACTTTATGCCATGGCGGTTTATCAGTTTAGCCAGCAACTTAATGCTCACTATCAACGCTAGGTAAATCAGCATGCCAATGTCTATTCGCCATATTCTACTTGTGCTTTTTTGCAGTGGATTTTTAATTAGTTGCTCGTCTAATGACACTAATAATGTCGTTAATAAACCGGCTAACAAAAGCCGTTATCAAATGGAAAACGACCGCTATCCCGATGACGCACCAGACGTTAGCTTAGTTAAGAACGCACAGCCCAAATATGAACCTTACAGCCGCCAAGGTAACCGTGATTACACAGTGCTTGGTAAACACTACAAGGTTTTAGATAGCGGAAAAGGCTTCAAAGAGCGAGGCCATGCCTCTTGGTATGGCTCAAAGTTTCATGGCCACTTAACCTCAAATGGCGAAACCTATGACATGTACACCATGTCAGCGGCGCATAAAAACTTACCCCTACCAAGCTATGTAAAAGTCACTAACTTAGACAACAACAAGCAAATTATTGTGCGAGTAAATGATAGAGGTCCATTTCATGAAGGCCGGGTTATTGACCTGTCTTACGCTGGGGCATACCACCTAGGCATGCTAGCCAAAGGCACTGCTAGAGTTGAAATAGAAACAATATATGTACCTTCACCAACACAGCGAGTCATTAGCGACCTAAAAGACAACGAAAATCACTTTATCCAAGTGGCTGCGTCTAAAGATAAGTTGCGCATAAACATGCTTGCAAAACAGTTAGAGACAAAATATGGCGTGCCTTACCGGGTTAGTTCCGCTAATGGTTTACACAGATTACAACTTGGACCAATTAAGCAAATTCACCTAACCAATAAGTTGCTCGATAAATTGCAATCCGACGGCTACCCGCAAAGTTTTATTGTGCCTTAACACGTTAATGATTTGCATTGAATGAAAGAACCTTAATGCGAAATGATTGTCTACTCATGTATAATCATTAACAATTATTAAAATGGCTTTTTTGTCTTTTCTTCGACTAACTAGAGACGTACCTAATTCATGATGACTAACAAGACCGCTCAACTCACTTCAATGCTATTTGCATCTGTAGTGTCTTTTTCTTCGCTTGCAGCAACGCCACAGCCAGACCCTCGTCCAACACCTAATCGCGCCCCAATGGTAACACCTGATGCGCCGAGTGTTGCCGCAAAAGCTTATGTACTAATGGATTATCATTCAGGCCGAGTTATCGCTGAAGAAAACGCCTACGAAAGTCTAAACCCTGCAAGCTTAACGAAAATGATGACTAGCTATGTTATTGGTCATGAAATTCGTGAAGGTAATATTTCATTAGAAGATGATGTCACCATCACCAAAAATGCCTGGTCTAAAAACTTCCCAGACTCTTCAAAAATGTTTATTGAAGTCGGCAAAACAGTAAAAGTACACGACTTAAACCGCGGTATTGTCATTCAATCAGGTAATGATGCTTGTGTGGCAATGGCAGAGCACATCGCAGGAACTGAAGGTGCGTTTGTTGATTTAATGAATTCATGGGCCAAACAGTTGGGCATGAAAGACAGTTATTTTGAAAATTCGCACGGACTCGATTCAGAAAACCACAAAACCACTGCATACGACATGGCATTATTAGGGGCTGCACTCATCCGTGACGTGCCTGATGAGTACCGCGTATATTCTGAAAAGTCATTTACTTACAACGGTATCAAACAGTACAACCGCAACGGCTTATTGTGGGATAAAAGTTTAAATGTTGACGGGATTAAAACGGGTCACACATCAGGTGCGGGTTACAACTTAGTAGCCTCTGGCACAAGCGAAGGTATGCGCTTAATTACTGTGGTTATGGGTACTACAAGCGAGTCTGCCCGAAAAGCTGAAAGTAAAAAATTGCTTAACTATGGTTTCCGCTTTTTTGAAACCATTACCCCATACAAAGCGGGTGATACTTTTATTACTCAAAAGATTTGGTATGGTGACAGAGAAACCGTTGATCTAGGTGTAATGACAGACACCCCTATCACCATAAATCGTGGTAAAGCTAAAGATTTACAAGCCAACTTTGAGCTCACAAAAGAATTAACCGCACCATTAGCAAAAGGCGAAACAGTAGGCCGCGTGTATTTCCAGCTTGATGGTCAAGACATTGCTCAATACCCACTTGTTACGTTAAATGCTGTAGAAGAAGGCAGTTGGTTTAGCCAATTGATGGACTACTTCAAACAAATGTTTTCGAGCTGGTTTGAATAATTAGTCTAATAAACTAATTTGAATCAACCAATTAAAGCCGCATTTATGCGGCTTTAATTTTTTCAGCCTTATCAGGCTTGAATCGGGTATAATCGCCACCATATTAAACAGATAACCAACCAAATTGAGTAGCCAATGTTAGATACCACTTTTGACCAAGTAATGGAATTTCCGAACTCATGCCCATTCAAAGTGATTGGTGATGCCGATGACACTCTTGCAGATCGCGTTGTTGCTGTTGCCCAACAACTTGCACCGGGTGACTACGTGCCAACAGTAAAAGCATCGAGTAAAGGCAACTACTATTCGGTCACAATCCGGATTACTGTGACCAGTAAAGAGCACATTGAAAAAGCGTATATTGATCTTGCCGCTATCGAAGGTGTTAAACGCGTTCTGTAATTCAAAAGAGACAGCATTTGCGTAAAACTTGAGTATAATACTCAAGAATTAAACACACCATTTACCTAGGGGAGACGTTGCCCTTGCAAGCAAATACTTTGCACATTCGCCATTTAGGCATGCAAGACTACGAGTCGATTTGGCATGCCATGCAAGACTATACTGACACAAGAGATGCAGACAGCCAGGATGAACTATGGATTGTTGAACACTCACCAGTATTTACCCAAGGCCAAGCAGGTAAAAGCGAGCACATTCTCAACCCAGGTAACATCCCCGTTATTCAGGTCGATCGTGGTGGTCAAGTGACCTATCACGGCCCAGGGCAATTAGTGGTATATCCACTTATCGACATCAAACGTAATAAACTCGGCGTACGTCAACTAGTTAATCATATCGAACAAAGCATCGTCGATATGTTAGCCCAATATGATATTGAGGCTTATGCAAAAGCCGATGCGCCAGGTGTGTATATTAACGAACGTAAAGTCGCGTCCCTAGGGCTTCGTATTCGTAAAGGTTGTTCGTTCCATGGTTTAGCACTGAATGTTGACATGGACTTAGCCCCATTCCAACGTATAAACCCTTGTGGTTATGCCGGTTTAGAAATGGTGCAATGTAAAGCCTTAGGTGGACCGCAAACCGTTCGAGAAGCCGGCGAAAAATTAATCCAAACCTTTAGCCAAATTATGGGCTATCAACAACTTGTACATCATCAAGGATTAGCAGAATAATGAATAGGCCTGAAAGATTACAACCAGGTGTTAAACTACGCGACGCAGAAAAAGTCGCGCGTATTCCTGTCAAAGTGGTGCCATCTGAGCGCGAAACCATGTTACGTAAACCTGACTGGTTACGCGTAAAACTGCCAGCATCAAACCAGCGTATTTTGGATATCAAATCAGCTTTACGCAAAAATGGATTGCACTCAGTTTGCGAAGAAGCATCATGCCCTAACCTTGCTGAATGCTTTAACCACGGCACGGCTACATTCATGATTTTAGGTGCCATTTGTACTCGTCGCTGCCCATTTTGCGACGTTGCGCACGGCCGCCCATTAAAGCCAGATGAACAAGAGCCACAAAAGCTCGCGCAAACCATTAAAGACATGAAGCTGAAATACGTGGTGATCACCTCTGTAGACCGTGATGACTTACGTGATGGTGGCGCGCAACATTTTGCCGACTGTATCCGCGAAATCCGTCTATTAAACCCAGAAATCAAGATCGAAATTTTAGTGCCTGATTTCCGTGGTCGTATTGATGCTGCACTCGACATTCTTGCCACCGAGCCACCAGATGTGTTTAACCACAATCTTGAAACAGCACCAGCGCATTACCGTAAAGCTCGCCCTGGCGCTAACTATCAGTGGTCGTTAGACTTACTAAAACGCTTTAAAGAGCGCCACCCAAATGTACCGACTAAGTCGGGCTTAATGATGGGACTGGGTGAAACCAACGAAGAGATAGCTCAGGTATTGCGAGACTTACGAGCTCATAACGTAGAAATGCTTACCCTTGGTCAATACTTACAACCGTCTAAATTCCATTTACCGGTTGAGCGCTACGTGCCACCTGCTGAGTTTGATGAGCTAAAAGCACTCGCTGATGAGCTCGGTTTTACTCATGCAGCTTGCGGACCTTTAGTTCGTTCAAGTTACCATGCCGACTTACAGGCTCAAGGTAAAGAAGTAAAATAACTGCTTACTGAGTTTGAATAACACAAATAAAAACAGCGCATTAAGCGCTGTTTTTTTGCTGAAAAATAAAACTTATAAGGCTTTATCCATCAAAATTGCATCTTCATTACCAGTACTTGTTTGGTAATAGTTTTTACGCCTACCCGACTCAGCAAAACCCACTTTTTCGTACAAACTTTTGGCCGCAGTATTTGACTCTCGCACCTCTAGCATCATCACAACAGCCTCAGCCTGTTTTGCATCAGTTAAAAGGTGACGAATAAGTAATAAACCTAAACCTTGCCCTTGGTTAGCGGGCGCAACACAAATATCAAGCAAAGTCGCTTCGTCAATGATCTGCTGCACAATCGCAAACCCCAATAACTCACCTTGCTGTTTAATGCCAATAATACGGTACAAAGGCCCAAAACAATCGGCAATAACAGCCTCTGTCCATGGGTGAGTGTGAGCCTGGTTTTCAACGGCAACCATCGCTGCCACGTCATCTATGCTTAGATGAACAATTTGATAAGCTTCAGTGTTGTGCATTATGGCCGCCATCTGTCGTGTGTTGTTTATCAAGATGCAGGCTTATTTGCTGCCAAAGTTGCCGCTTCTCTTGCGGATTAACAGGTAATTCACTTATGGGGGAGCTCACTATCCAGGCAACGCGTGGTCTCACTTTCACTTTACGCATATCCCAAACCACTTGAGGGCCTTTGACCATTTCGCAATCAAATTCACATTCTTCAATTTTCACGCCCAATAACCGTAATACATCATTGATTAGGGATTCATCAGAAAGATCAGCATCAAGATCATGTAATACAAGGTAAGGCTTTATCGGCTTATCAGCACTACGCCACCGCGTAATATTCATTGCGTCTAAAAAAGCAGATTGGTCCATTAGGCTCTCATTGTTAGCATTTAATTCATCGCTAAGCATAGCAGCTAAGTGTTAGGGTAAAAAGAGAGCTACCACATGCATTTACTCTGAACTGCATTTTTAGCCGCTATAACATGGGACTAATGATATTGAATATCCACCCAACTAAGGTAAATGAAATCAATAAAATACTAAAAACTATCATCAGTAAACGCCATTGCATTACCTGCTTAAGTAAAATGAATTCTGGAAAGCTTGCAGCAACCGTAGCCATACAGAACGCCAAGGTGGTGCCAATGGGTAGGCCATTAATAATAAGGCTCTCCATGATAGGAATAACTCCTGTGGCATTGGAATATAACGGAATACCCACCAATACCGCTGCTGGCACAGACCACCATTGACCATGACCTAAATGGGTTTCAATCCAGCCATCAGGCACAAATCCATGGAGTGCAGCGCCAAGCCCTACCCCAATAATGACCCATTTCCAAACCCTAGCAAATATTTCGAGCATCTCATCTTTGGCAAATTGATGGAGCTCAGCTAGTGTCAGTGAGGTAGATGGGGTTTGGTTAGGCAGATTATCATTCGTTTTTGCCTGGCCCCTCTCTAACGCTTTAGCCGCGAAAGATTGCAGCCAACGTTCTGCGTGAATGGCATCTAAAAATGCCCCGGCTAATATGCCAATCGACATCCCCACAACCACATAAATAACGGTAAACTTCCAACCAAGCAGGCTAATAAGTAACAAAATAGCCACTTCGTTGATCAGTGGTGAGGTAATCAAAAAAGCCATAGTGATCCCAACCGGGATCCCAGCTGAGGTGAAGCCTAAAAACACAGGAATACTCGAACAAGAACAAAAAGGAGTGACAGAGCCAAAAAACGAACCCATAAAATAGCCGACAAATCGATTTTTGCCGGCTAAATAGTCTCTCACACGTTCAACATTCAGCGAGGCTCTAACCAGTGCGATGACGTAAATCATCAACACAAGCAGTGCAAAAATCTTAGTAGTATCTTCAATAAAGAAATGAACCGCATCGGCAAGCTTGGTAGTTGGGTCTAAATTAAAGACTGTAAACGTTAACCACGTTGCCAAATCAGAAAAAATTTGCAACATAATGAAACTGCCTTAAAGCATATTGTTATCAAAACACTTATGCATACAAGTGATTAGGTAATAACATTATCCGTCTTATATATGAAATTTCATATATTACAGATCAAGTTTTGAAATCATTTTCAGCTTACCAAAACCAGATTAATCATTAGAAGACAAATCAGATTATTTATAAACGTTCACGAGGGTCTAGTTACTGATTAACAAAATCATATCCAAGCATAATCATTATTAATCACATTTGACTCTATTAATTTCAAGCGTATAGTACATGCGAAATTTCATATATATCTCGCAACACTTATTGCTAAATCTAATCAGAAACAGCATAAAACGGGATTTGAGTAATAACATCAGCGAAAATTATCTTTTGGAGGTTGTATGTGGTTGGCCGGAGCCATTTTTGTTCTTACCATAGTGTTAGTCATTTGGCAGCCTAAGGGTTTAGGCATTGGCTGGAGTGCCTCTTTAGGGGCAATACTCGCCTTGATGTTAGGTGTAGTGCATTTAGGCGATATCCCCGTTGTATGGGATATTGTTTGGAATGCGACGGCTGCATTTATCGCGATTATTATCATCAGTTTATTATTAGATGAGTCAGGCTTTTTCGAATGGGCAGCGCTTCATGTTGCACGATGGGGCCACGGTCGTGGGCGGTTATTGTTTAGCTATATTGTGCTATTGGGCGCGAGCGTGTCAGCGTTGTTTGCCAATGATGGGGCCGCACTAATATTAACCCCTATCGTCATCGCAATGTTATTAGCATTAGGCTTTAGCAAAGGGGCAACGCTAGCCTTTGTCATGGCAGCAGGCTTTATCGCAGACACCGCAAGCCTACCCCTAATTGTTTCTAATTTGGTTAATATCGTGTCAGCTGACTTTTTTGATATTGGGTTTAATCAGTATGCCGCGGTTATGGTTCCTGTTGATATAGCAGCCATTATTGCCACATTAATCATGTTACATTGGTTTTTCCGTAAAGATATTCCTGCCACTTATGACGTACAAAAGCTGCGCCAACCCAAAGAGGCGATTAAAGATTTACACACCTTTAAAACCGGTTGGGGCGTATTAGCGCTGCTGTTAGTTGGATTTTTTGGCCTAGAACCACTTGGAGTACCAGTCAGTTTAGTGGCTGCGGTTGGGGCATTAATTTTATTTGTTGTGGCTAAAAAGGGACACATCATCGACACCACCAAAGTAATTCGTGGTGCCCCATGGCAAATTGTGGTGTTTTCGCTTGGTATGTATTTAGTGGTTTATGGTCTGCGTAATGCAGGGTTAACCGACTACTTATCTAGCATATTAAATAGTTTAGCTCAGCAAGGCCTTTGGGTTGCGACCATGGGTACAGGCTTTTTAGTCGCGTTTTTATCATCCATAATGAATAACATGCCAACTGTTCTGGTTGGCGCCTTGTCTATTGATGGCAGCGATGCCACTGGCGTGATTAAAGAAGCAATGATTTACGCCAATATCATCGGCAGCGATTTGGGCCCTAAAATCACACCAATCGGTAGTTTAGCCACCTTGTTATGGCTGCATGTTTTGGCTAAAAAAGACATTAAAATCACCTGGGGATACTATTTCAAAGTCGGTATTGTAATGACCTTACCCGTGTTATTTGTCACGCTTGCAGCACTTGCACTGCGCCTCTCTATGTAACGCTGGTAACAGGCACTAAAATCAGTTTTAGTGCCTGTTATAAAGAAGCATCTTATGCTTGAACACCACAGAACTTTTGTTCTTAAAACTGAGCAGACTCAATATTAAACACACTTTGACAGTACATTATGAGCATGAATCAATTAAGTATACGCTTTTAATAATGATACGATTTCATCTACGCTTGCTAGCCTGCCACTTAATATAACCTTGTCATCTACCACTAGAGCTGGGGTAGACATCACATCATACTCCATGATTTTAGCAACATCTGTTACTTTTGACACACCAGCATCAACACCCAAAGATTTCACAGCTTGAACCGTTGCCTCTGAAAGTTTCTGACATTTCGTGCAACCTGTTCCCAGTATTTTGATTTCCATCTTACCTCTCCTATGATTAATCAAAATTGAAAAAATCTTTATATCGTGTCAGCAAAAGTATGATAACCGTGAGTATATTAATGTGATCAAATACTGAGTTTAGTGATTCAACTAACTTTTCAATTTTAAAATCATTCATGTAAAGCTATACATAGACAGGATCTTTAGCGATAACGCTATATTTTAGGTAGAAAAAAGGCCTTATTTATGATCTGATAATTGTCGCCAAACAAACTACCATGAGCAATAAATAAAGCCGATGACGATTATCTCCTTA
>NZ_BMII01000016.1:75769-123978 GCF_014641855.1 Shewanella inventionis | reverse complement strand
GTAAATCACAGGCACTTTTTGTGTGCGGTAAATGTGGACACACTGACAATGCAGATAGCAACGCATCATTGGTCATTAAAAAACGGGCAATTAATCTAATTTTAGACACTGGAACGGTGTTGTCTGATGATGGAGTTTTACGACTCAGATCAGATAGTGGGCGTGGAGGGAACCGTAAGTCGAGTCGAGCCAAATGCTCAGCTCGCAGTACCCTGCGAAGCGTCAAAAAAGAAAAGTTAGCAGCTTAGGCTGTTGTCTTGGAAGCTCGCTGCTTTAGTTGCGAGTAGTTCACCCTTCCAGAAGTTTGATGTTTTGGAGTTTGATACCTAATTCATCATGCGCTGCCATTTCAGAGAAGTTGCTCTCCATGCCCATCACGGCCATAACTTTCAAATAAGTACCAATCGCAACACCAGGATCACCAGCAAATACCTTGTTCACCGTTTTATGGTCAAACCCGGTTCGCTCGCAGAGCATTTTTTTTGTCAATCCCCGTCGCTTCAACGCAAGCAACAAATCTTCACCAAAGAGAGTGAGAATTTTGAGCTGCTTTGGAAACAGAACGCTGTGTAAGTCTCGCCTTGCCATAAAATCACCCAGAATAGGACTAAATTCTCATTTTAAAGAAGATAATAGGAATATAGTCCAACTATTATGAATTGGCAAATTGAAGCAGAGTACACTATAGGACTATATCCCCATATTCAAGCAAATAATAGGAATTTAGTCCTACAAAAAAGTGAATGCGGCGATGCAGGACAGATAACAGATTGGCGTCATTTACCACACACGTTAATGGTTACGTCACGTGCCAAGTCATTAATCTTGTCACCTTTTTAGCAGCGTTTTACGACTATTGTTATTTAAATGTCCTTTTAAATACACAAATTGAGGTGAACTACCCACCGACGCACTTCGTGTCGATCAATGGGTTTCTGCAATCTAGTTTTTAAAGAGTAGGTTGCTTTTTTTTTCAGTTCCCACACCAAACTTTGATTACAAACCCAGAAATTCCAGTAAGTGGAAAATGGCACAGTGCTTGTCACCGCTTGCTTTCAACCTTCCCCTTAGCAGCGAGTGAAGGTTGCAAATGAGTCTTCAGGAAAGGGGTTGTTTCGTGCCAATTGTGGCAAACCATTTCGCGCTGCTCAGTTGTCAGAGTTTATGGCTAAATATATTAAGCTCGCCGATATGCGCAAAAGTGGAGCATGAAATCAATATCGCCATGCTGCGGCGACTCATATGGTAGATAACGGCGCTGATATTCGTCATGTACAAGCCTTTTGGGAGCATGCGGATTTATCGACTACCCAAGTTTATGTTCATGTAAGCATGATGGAATTACGTGAAGTGTATAATAAGACACATCCGTCGGCTCGTGATTAGCGTTACTTGATAAAGGCTTCCTTGTCGGAGCCTTTATCGTTTAGCTGCTATTGATGGGCCTTTAAATCCAATATGACTATATAACAGCCGTAATGCCTTTCTTATCGATAATGTTTAATAGGCGCAATGCAGCCCCTTGAGGCTTGGTTTTGCCCTGTTCCCACTTCTGAACACTTTCGCTACTCATATTGAGAACAGTAGCAAGCACGCCTTGGCTAATGTGCTCTCGTTTTCGTATTAGTTGAATTCTAGCTGCGGTCATGTGTTCTTGGCACTCATCGCGAGTGCATCAATTTTACGCATGGTGAGTTGATCAACAGAGCCATCTTCACTAAAGCGCTTCACAATATCTTGTTTTATAAACGTTTATCAGTCATTCCCAACCTCTCTTAGCAGGCCATCTAAGATGTGCTGCTCTATTTGTTCGTCTGTAAAACTCAGGAAGCTATCACCAATTAATTTATAGGTTTCATTTAACTTGTCAGGGATCTCTTTGCCTTTTTTTGGGGCATTTTTTTTCGCCAGCCATCTATAAAAAACAATCGGTCACCTTTTTGGATAGCAATCACACTTCGATTTGATTCTCGCTTGCCTTAGCCTAGTGAAGGGATCAGTTTTTTATATAGGCTCCCACTTTACAGCTCACTACCATGTAGATATAGCCTCAAGCTCAATGCATCATTACAAAAATGTCCTGTCACAATATGGGAAAGGCCCGAAAGTACACCACTTAAACCGTTTATTTCATAATAAAATAACAACATTTTTGTTGCTTAAACAACTAAATAGTAAAGGATTTATGAACAAATATTAATCTTATATTTGTTGCAACCTCCAAAAATAACTGTACAAATAGACAGTAATAAAAATAAAAAGTTAATTTAGTCAGTATCATTTGATATATGCAAACGAAACTTGTCAAAAATTAACCCAGAACATTACAGAACAAACAGTACAGTAAAGCAGAAATGAAAACAAAACAGCGCATGATTAACAGTTTTACCCTCGAATATCATCCTTCTGTCGCACCTTTACTCCGCGAGGAGATAACGGTGCAGTACAACGCCAGTGTGATTGACCATATTCTTGAGCATCAAATTCATATCTTACTGAAAACGATAACTCTTCATGTCATGCCTGTAACTCAAGCGCATTACCTACTTTTAGCGCCCGACCCACTGTTTGTATTGTTACGGCAACATCCAAGTGTTCAATCACAAAAAGTCAGCATATGTGAATACCAACAATCTGCAGATAACATCGAGCAAACAATCACTACATTAATGCTCACGCTTCCAGCATTGCAATATAAGCATCATTCTTCAATCTTAAAAACGCTGTCTTGTAGACTCAATATTGCTAAATCCAACACAGCGCTACCAACCAATCTTATTCCACAGAAAAGTCAATTGGCACTATTTGCAGGAGTATCTCCATCGGCAATACGATCAGACACCAAGAAACTCGCCCGCAATGACGATAAGGGTAAAGCATGAGTAAACTCAGCGCTATCAAACGCAAAGCGCGTCAACGAAACAGCGGCGGCGTTAATCCTGAGCCAATGAGCGTAGCTTTAACACTTATTACCGCATTGCATCTATTAAAGTCGTTCATAAAACCTACCGTGAGCAACAAAATCAACTCGTACGATCGACATCTATTTTATTTTGTCTATCTGTGGCTCACTGGCGAGCTTGTGAATTGCAGAACCACTGACGATATCCCGACAATTGGCATTCTTACAGGCAGTGAACAATGTAGAGCAAATGCAATACGTCGGGTGCGTATGAATAATATTTCTTGGGTCGAGTATGCATTGGCACACGACACACGACATGGCATTAAATGGCAGTGGCAGCCGCTACCAAATGGACTCAATGCTTACTTCAGTCATGCATTAACTCAGTCTACCGAACATTGGGAACTCTCTAATCAAGAGAAAGAGACTTTCATTTGCTGGTTAACGAAAAAATGGCGAACGCCAACCTCGTTATTGGGACGTTATCGCATACGTCGTGATGGATTTTTTTGCTACTTCAAAACGTTAGCCAATCTTGATAGTGGCCTATCAACACTCAGTAAACGTGTATTGCTCGGTGAGGAAGGATTGCATCATCACTCTGCCAGCGCATATCAATGCCAAGACAGCGAACAGTTACGTTACGAAATCTTTCATGCACAAACTCGATATCTAGATAGATTACGCCAAGTACTGATGGATCCAAAGCTCGAACCTATGCTCAATGTACCGCTTCCAATTACCGCCAATTTGCGATCGCTGCTACATAAAAATGATCCGCTACCCGAGCATTTACTCGTTGCAGGCCACATTGCAGCGTTTCACCTCGATCTCACTGAAGCAACCAAAACTTATGTCAAAATGCCAGCACTTTTTATTGGCTCACAGCGTATGCTTGAGGTAGACAATGTTCGGCATTTTTTCCGTCATTTACATCAACAGGGACAAAAACTGACTTTCCCGGAATACACAACAAATAGCTTACGCGAGTTAGTCAATTTTCGTGCAAACGAACTTGCATTACTGTTCATCGTATTAACAGGTGCTCGCCCGACGCATGCGATTACGCTTGAACAGGCTTACTGCTTTAACTTTCAACACGCTATTGTTCGCGACAAGGGACGCTGGCGCAGTCTGATGCTCCCAGATTATCTACAACAAGCAATCCAGCGATTTGAGCGGTTCAAACAGCTACTCAATCAACTTTTCCCAAAGTTTACCCCCTCACCAATGTTGTGGTTTGAGATCAATGAAATGGGTGAGCCGCAGCCTCTGACAGCAAGGACATTGCGTTATTTTATGAAGCAATATTGGTCAGAATGTATCCCAAATGTTCAGGTTGTGCCCTATCAGTTGCGTCATTTTTTTGCTCAGCACGCAAGGGCGTCACTCGATCCCGTCTTATCAACTCAAGATGTTGATCAACTCATGGGGCATTCTTCTTTTGGTGAGCACCTTGGCAGTGATATGCATTTCCCAGCTTCACAAAGAAAACTCAATAAACACCTCAACGGTATCAATCATTTTTTACAGCTAGCACCGATCATGGAGGAGCAGTAATATGCTCAGTTACAGTACAATTCAGCGGTACCATGACGACTTAGGACAAACAATAGAAAAACGCAGCGATATCGATTGGGTATGTCAACAGATTGATCAACACGCCAGCCAACGTAAACTCAGTGAAGTCAGTCTCAAACAAATAAGTAATGCTATAAACAACATTCCTACAGGACAACAACGTCGACTCAAGCGTGCACTAGATCAAGTATTACATTATCTTCATGATGTCTGTGATTGGGCACTACCACCAAAACAAGAAACGCGCTGTCAAGATAGTGCACTCGAGTGGATGCGTGAAATACAGACCTTTAACGACGATGCTGGCAGAGTACTAAGAGGCTACACTCAGCAACGCCAGCGCTTTATTGCTAATCCAAACAGTGGAGCTAAGGATGGGCTGGCTTGGTTATTGCTCGTGCTCTACATTGATGTCGCTCCTCTGCCGTTAAGCTACTGGCAAGCGGTTCTCAGTAGTGCTGATCCAATCGCATTTTTTGAAGGTCAATATACCCTAAAGGTGCCACATCCAACGCCTATCGCGGCATTTGCTAACGACAATCAGCCCAGTTTTACACGGTTAACACTGCCATTGTTTGCTTATCGGATATTGCAACAATATTTGCAGCTGAAATCTCAGCCGCCAACGAAAAGTATCCTTTTAAAAGCATTGAATAGTGTATTATCTGCGCAGCCTTATTATCTTGCTCCCCGCTCAGAAGCGAAGTGGCAACGAACGTTTCAGTCATTGTGGCACCATCATTATCAAGTACCAGCCGAACTGTTGCGCGATATTTCAGAACCTCAACGTCATGTCGCGACCTTACCTCAACATTTCAACTCAACTTTACCACTTGCAATCAAAAAATCGCTCTATCAACCTATCGTGTTTCAACGACAAGAAAATCAAGATGGCATTAAATCAAACTCGGGCAAGCTCTATTGGCCTCATAAAGAGCTAATCAAGTTTTACCGCCGTAAAAAAAACGCGTCAGCAGTCATGCCATTAGTGCCCAGTTGGACTCAAGAAAACATCTTACCTAAGCTTCTGTTTCATTACTGTGAGTCACTCTTTATTGACGGAGGTATTAAACGTGACAACCTACCAGCAGACACTGTCGACAGATACAGTAACTTTTACAAAAACCTTGCTCCGTTATCGTATCAAGCGGCCAGCGAACCCGATAAATTAGCATTATGGGCGCAGCAAGCTTTTGAAACCCTTGATGAGAAAGACTCGCAATCATGGCATTTCTACCAATTTTTACGCAGTGTGTCACAGCAACCATTAACTGATCACTTAGATTTGAGTCAATTTGAGAAGCCTAGTTTACCTGCACGAGTGGATCCATTTCGGCTAAGTGTTTCTCAGTTACACTTAGTTATCAAACACTTATTATCGAACAACAATGGTCACGCTCTGCAACGACTCTTTGCCAGTGTCGCTGCATTACTCGCGTTTTATGGTGCTTTGCGTCGCGGTGAAGTGTTACGCCTTAGAGTGGGTGATATTCGCCAAGTCGCCAATCAAAATAACCATTTTGTACTGACTATCACAAAAACAGATGAAGGCAGTACAAAAAACGGGCAAACTCGCCATGTTTATATTGTCATGCCGAACGTGGCAGCAAAGCTTGTACGCATAACGATTAAGATCAATGCAGAGAGTGATTACGCAAAACCGCTATTAGCATTATGTGGTGAATCCATAGCTTCACGCGCAAGCCATTATTTATATCCAGTGACACAGGTGCTTAAAGGATTATTTGGCCAACAGGTACGCTTCCATCATTTACGTCATTCAGGTATTGAGCTCACTTATCTGCAGGGGTTGCATTTAGCATATGATCAAGAAGATAACCATTTGGCAACTTTGCTCGACGACAAAGCAATGCAAACAATGCTGACCAAGCAGACTTGCTTAGCACGCTTTAGCTTTTGGCTTGAGGGACGCGATTTTAGCGAGGTAAACGATAGCCTCCTGTTTGATGTGATTAGCGCTCAATTTGGACATGCTCAATATGCAACGACTCGACGTCATTACTTACATGGACTTGAAAGGATCATCCCGCTTTTTAAGCCACACAAGCGTCACTATAGCCGTGATGAATTGCGCTACATTTTGGATATGCCCACTGGTTCAAATGATCTATCCAGGGTGCTTGCAGAGCTCTGTCCTGAGTATGCTGCATTGCCAGAGCAAGCCAAAAAGCACTATCAACCCTACTTTAGCGAGACACAACTACTCAAAAAAATCGCCCCCAAACAACGTACTTCTAAACTTGAACAGGAATGGAATGAAAATGACTGGTTAAAAATATGGACTGCTTACGCACCTGGAGAATGGCACAACGGGCAAGTATTTAATCTCATAAATGGTCAAGCAATGCGCAAGTTAACAACTGGAGAGCTTACAATGAGGTCCCTGAGCCAAGCGTGGATGCTGTTGGGACAACATCAAGGGTTAGTGTTGGATAAAAAGCAATGCACCGCGATAAAGCACTTAGGCGGAGCAATGATTACAGAAACATGCATAAGTGAAGACTCAGCAAGACCGCATGAGCCAAGCCAGCTAGATATTGTATTTAATTGCCCCTGCAATCAACGCACACTCCAAGCATTTCAGAGTTTATGTCATCTAGGACCACTTAAATCATTTAATGCAACACTGACTTTAATTCAAAACAGAAAAAGTCTTAAGAGTCATAAACTTGATTTGGTCAAAAAAGACTTTGCTCGCAAACAAGACACCGTGTTGCTTAAAAAGATCCCTCTTGGTGGCACAAGCTTGAACATCACATTACATACGCCATTTTCAGCAGCCATATTCAAGCGTCCACTCGCTCAATATTTTACCGGCATATTAGCTATAACCACTTAAAAGGATCTCACAATGCCAAAACTTGAATTTCATACCGACCGTAAACAAGGCATTAGCCACTTAGTTGACGCGATCAACGATAAAGATTGTATTCCTTATGTCACTGTGGTGATAGAGACCAAAGAGCTCGGTTATTTAATCGGAGGGCAGAGCGACTTTCCCTCGATGGTTCAATTGCCACTTAACAGTGAATGGGGGCTCAAAAAAGGTCAATGGTCATTATGTGCAAGTAGCTTTAGTACATGGTGGCAGGCTGAGTTAAAGAACACGTTAAATAAAGGCCCAATCACTATTGAAGTTGAATATGGTAAACAGCAAGATCTTCCATCGCTCAACGGCTTGATGGCGCAAGTATCTCGTCTATACATTCAAGCTAAACCGCCAATCGAGGAGCATCTTGCCTTTCTTGTGCAGCACAAAAACCAAGCTTACCAATCTTTACCCACTGATTCAGCCAGAGTGATCCTTGAAGTCGCAGAGGCCCATAAGCCGTTTGATGTGTTTGAGCTCAATAAAGAGCAACAAAAAGTCCGTATTGAGCGTGACAACAATATTCAAACCTGTGCCCTACCCGAGAATATGGAAGTGACACATGGCATATTGCTCAACAAAGAAAGCGTGGTACAACTGGATAGGATTTGTAGTAACACTGATGCAGAACAGATCCAGTATTATCTGGATGATGAGCGCGCAATATTTAGTGATGGTAACTGCGTGAGTTCAAGCTCGTTAGCATCACTGCGTGAATATCGATTAAAAAAAGAAACAGCGTATAGTACAGAGGTTAAAATTATCATCAACATTTATGATTTTAAAGCCGATCTCAAAAGATATTTGTCAATTATGCCGCTAAAAAAAGCCAACCAAGCACTACTCTATATCGATAAAGACTATGTCATGCTTGCTAGCTTAGTTGAAGAGACAGGCAGTAACCGTTTTATTCGCACAAAACACATAGATTGCCCCAAACCCTCGTTATACAGCATCAATCTAAGTCAGCTAAGCCGAGTGCCAATTAAAGATATTACCCAGGCTGAACAAATGAAAATAGCGGTATTAATTAACGATAAAGGCGAACTAAAGTTGGGGTTTTATAACGACAGAGATAATACCGAGCCTTACCACAGTGTCACTGATATCGAATACGCTTCCCCGAAAATGGAGCTGATACTGCAATCAAAAACCAAGCTAGAGACGATGCTAAAACAGAAAAATGCGAATGGGGATTTAGACAGCCAAAAAGATTTATTTGGTTTTAATGACGTTTAATAGCGGAATAAAACGGACGTGACACAATGTGTTGGTGTGTTGTTTGAATAATTACAATAAAACACTGGACAAATACACAGTGGTAGTTGTATAAAGTAGAGGTGGTTAACTAATAAGCTAAAACATCAGCCTATTGGGAAACACAATGTGGTGGTTAACTTGCGCGATTGGCAAGTTGAGTTACCCTAAAATAGCAGTTGGGAGAGAGTGGCGGCAACCACTCTCCCCCGTACCGGCTGCTCCGACCTTTAAGCGTACCCAGCCGATGGCTAAATTCTAACGAATTCCATCGGATAGGGATAGATCTATTTGATGGAGGCCTCTTATGGCTCAAATTCGTGTTCGCCCCAATGGGCGTATTCAGTTCGACATACATCTTTATGGCTGCCGTTTTCGTGAAGGCACCAAACTGATGGCCACACCTAAAAACCTTGCCAATGCCAAAGCCACACTCAAGAAAATGAGTGCTGAAATCGACTTAGGCACCTTTCAATATCGCGACTACTTTCCAAGCAGTAAAAAAGTGGCACAGTTTGAAGCGCTACAACGCGCAGCTCACCCCGACCGCCAATATCCTTTCTTTGATAATGTTGCCAACCAATGGTTTGAACGCAAAAAAGCCACCTGGAAAAACAGCTACCAAGCCATGGTTCGTACAGCATTAGACAAATACCTCATCCCCACCTTTGGTAATACCCTCATTAACGAAGTCACCTTGTCGCAGGTCGATTATTTTCGGCAGGCACTAAAAGAAGGCGAGAAAAAAGACGGTTCACGCCTGATGTCGAATCGGCGCATTAATTTTATTCTGTGGCCTTTGATTGCCATCGTAAGCCTGGCCGCTGATGAATGTAAATTCGAATACCCGTTACGCCGCTACAAAGCACTAAAAGAAGAAAAAGCCGAGTCTAACCCCATGACCATCGATGAGGTGCGCAAGTTTCTTGCGTGTGCCCCTAAAAAATGGAAAGACTATTTTATCATTCGATTCTGGACCGGTATGCGCAGTTGTGAGGTGCATGGCCTCGAATGGGAACATATCGACTTCAACCATCGCTTAATTCGAATTCGTCAAAACTGGGTCAATGGTGAAATCTGTGATGTAAAAACACCAAAATCACGCCGCGAATTAAAAATGTGCGACACCGTTTTTGATGCGTTTAAACGTATTCAGGCAGTAAAACCTAAACACTCAAACTTTGTGTTTGTGTCCCCCACAGGACTCCCCCCCTCAACTCACTTTGTCAGCCGCAAATTATGGTTCCCGACGCTAAAAGCCGCAGGCTTAAAAGCACGTCGCCCTTATGAGACTCGTCATACTGCTGCTGTACTTCATATCGCCGCGCACGAAAATCCCTTGTACATCTCTCAAATGCTTGGGCACAGCGACACGCGATTACTGTTTGATGTCTACGCACCTTATGTGGCCAATGCGTCACGCCTTGATGGCAGTGCATTTGAATCATTAATGCGCAATGAAGGTTTAGCTTAATTCGACAATGCTTCACATACCTGTGCAGCATTTTGCTCGCACAATGAAGTCACAATAACTTGTATCAGCAAGGGGTTCTTTATGATTTGTATTAACTGTTTTAAGGGTGGTCTATCAGGCATCACTGAGCACTTTAACGCTCAATTTACACACGACTTAGACATTGCATCATTCTCGTTTACTAAATTACGTGAAATGCCGTCGGTATCGCTCAACAAAAATGAATGGTTTAACCTGTTTGATGACAATATCTCATCACAAACCATTATTCAGTTTTTTAAAAAATATCCGTTAGCCATACCGAGTTCATCTTCTAACCTCAATCAGCCTTGCTATAAAGAGCTTGCACGTTTTTTAGGGTTTACAGATGAGCTGTCTGATTATCAATCATTGCGAGCTCGGCAATTACGCTTTTTTGCTCAATTTATTATGCAAGAATGTCATTTAACACTGTGCCCTTGTGCATTTACTCAACTCAAAATAAATCGGGGCTTAAAGGAGCAACACAAGCTTCAAAATAAGCTTAATCATATTTTGGCTGTGAGAAGAGAACATGACAAAAACCTGGTGTCATTAAAGGTAAAAGTCGACTATGTTCACTCAAAGCTTGATTACAACTTTATCCTGAGTGCAGAATTTTTAGTCGCACGAAATAAAATCGAAACGCGTACCTTTAATACGTCTGACAAACTGCTCAAACGAGCAAAGGTCATCCACGCTTTGTCATATGATCTACAAGACATGGATACCGAAGAAAAAATTACCGACTTTAAAGCACAGGTTTACCATGAACTGCAAAAGTTCAGAGACAGCGAATTTGTTACCGACATTAAAGTGTATACGTCTGAGTATTTCCCTGAATCACAACGCAATAATTTTCGACGTGATTATAAGCAAAAAGACAAATACCCTATCGATATCGTCATCGCAGATCGATTTATTGCCAGAACATGCCTGTCTTCACTCCAAAAAAGAAACCCAGGCGGAAAAGTGACAGACATGATGTGCAACGATATCCTTATCATTAATGATCTGTACAAAATACCGAATAAGCTAAAACCTTTCCCGATAAAATGGGCAACGGTTGAACGCGGTGAAAGAGAAAGCACAGGTAAACAGCGGATCCATGTCAAAATTACCTACAATAATGGCCAGCAGTGTTACCTCAGAAACTTTTCTAATTCCCCTTGCGTCGAGCAGCCCACATTATTGTTGCCTTCTGAAGAAAAAATCAGCCGTGTTTACCATAAGTTCACCCACACTCATATTATCTTTTATGTCTGGAGTGGCATTATTGAAACCGCGCATACAAGAGAAGTGATTTATAAATTTGGAGTATGCCGCTTTGACTGGTCTGATACAGAGAAGTACAACATTGAAGAATTAACGCAATCAGTCATGAGCCGTCAATTAGAGTATTGTCGATCACATCAAATTGTGGTGAATGAAGCAAAAGTTGAGTTGATTTCAACCCCAATGCCTTTTAATGACGGGTGGGCTAATAGCACGTTAGGTCGATTAGAAAATGGGCTAAAAGATCCAAACAATAATCCCTTATTAATGCGTAATGACAATGTGCCTGAAAATAGCATGCTCAGCAGCAATCCCACTGAGATCATGTGCAACGACTGGCATAGAAGACTGTTTGTTATTCCATTTATCAAAAACTACGTTAATACAATGGAACATGCTCAATCAATCGGCTTTATCGAGCTTGAAAACGCGATAGGTGAGGAGTATCCCGTTCCAAAGCAACAGCACAAGCAGATAACCTCTTAATTGATTTTTGTGTTTATACCAATCAGGATAAATAAGTGATCAGAGATTGCGTAGGAAAAATCGCTTAGAACAAGGCAGAAATTGCAGCTAGGTAGTTGTTCTAACTTCAAAATTTCTTACGAAGTTATAAGCGATGTTAACCAGTAAGTATGATCACGTTTTTGTGCCGATTGGTATTAAAAGCGCACATCGAGTAGGGTGAGGCGTTGCCGCCTCTTCCCTCTCACATATTAAATTAAAGCAACTCAACAAAAATCAACATTGAAATAGATTGCCGCTGGAGTGAATATTTGTTGAACAGCCAATTAATCACCACTATCGGTTATTTATTGGTGGTGCATTTCACGAGAGTAATATAATCACCCTTATCGGTGAATATATTTAAAAGTTACTGAAATCGATCTATAATCACTGAAATCGGTGATTATTTTTAGTAAGGTTCGATTGATGGCTAAGAAAGTAACAGCTTCAAAAATGCCTAGCGCTGCATTCATAGATAATGCAGCCGTTCTGGGCCAACTCATCAAAGCAAAAAGAACTGAACTCGGCCTAAAGTTAGCAGACTGCGCCGCGCTATGCGGAATTGGTATTAATACTTTATCACGTATTGAAAACGGAAATTCAAACTGTACTTTATCAGCGGTATTTTCTGTTTTAAACGGATTAGGTATTAAGCTAACCTCTAAAGAATTAACCCCTTTAGAAAAGATATCATCACCTTTTGATGAGTGGGTTTAGATATGATAAAAGCTAACGCATACAGGCTAGACATCAAATACGCTGATCAAGTGATTGGACATTTATCTTTAGATAACACGACCAACTTATTAAAACTGAGTTATTCACCACTGTGGCAAACCGAAGGTTTTGCTATCTCCCCCCATTTATCACTGGATAATCAACACTCACCAGAAGTCGCGTACAGCTTTCTAGATAATGCCTTGCCTGAAGGTGAAGCAAGAAAACTTTTGGCTGAAAATCTGGGTGTTTCAGAGAAAAATGTTTATTCACAAGTCCGTGCCATTGGAAATGACTTAGCAGGCGCAGTGACATTTTTACCGTCATTAGAAGAACACAACCAGCCGTCATTTAGAATACTTGAAGAAGAAGAGCTCATTACAAGACTCGACAATAAAGAAGAATTGGGCCTACTCACATGGGACGATAAGCCACGTCTCAGCGTGGCCGGAGTTCAAGATAAACTAAATGTTTTTATTGATGAGAAAGGCAATATTGGCTTTGGAGATGGGTCACTCTGCTCTACCCATATTATAAAATTTGAAAAGAGAAACTGTCCAAATCTCGTCTTAAACGAGTTTTTTTGTATGAAGCTCTCTAGTGCAGTTGGATTGCCAACTGCTGATGTTGAGTATAGACATTTTGGACCTCACCCATCACTCATCGTAAAACGATTCGACCGCAAATATGTTGCCGACGCCAACAAAGTAATGAGACGTCATGTTATCGATGGCTGCCAGGCATTGAATTTACCAAGAGACTACAAATATGAGCGAAACTTGGGTGATGGAAGAGATGTTCAACATATTCGAGATGGCGCTAGCTTAGAAAAGTTATTTGAATTCACTGGACATATGTCTTCCCCAATTGAAAGTAAGCAATGGCTTATAAACTGGCAACTGTTTAATTTAATGATCAGCAACTACGACAGTCATGGCAAGAACGTTTCATTATTCTTTGATAGAAATAATGCACGATTCACTCCAGCTTATGATCTCGTCAATATCGCTTTGTTCCCTCAATTTAAACACAGGTTAGCGATGGCTATAGGTGATGAGTTTGACCCCGACCATATTCATGCGTATCAACTGGCTGATTTCGCAGAAACATGTGATATCGATAAGAAACTGTTATCTAGGCTATTGATTGAATTAGCAAATAAATTGATAAAACAACTATCGACTGGGTCGTTGATTAAAAGTTTACAAACTCAATCTCATTTGTCTGATAATGATATTAAGTATTTTCAGCAACTGAGTGACAACATACTGACAAGAACCGAGTATTTAAAAGCTCAAGCAGTTGAAATCCCTAATATTGAAGTATAGAGACGTCAACTTAGTGAAATCGTTTTTTTAGAGGGGGATGACCAACGGCGTAGCCAACAAACACAGCTGCGGATTACACACATTGTTTAATTACCACTTAGAAAAGTCATAGTGCACGAATGAAGGTGACAATGAAGTGCTGGCTCCATCAACCTTTTTTCCACAATAGGGACAATAGCGTACTTTTATTGCTATTGTTTCGATAATTTGGCCAACTTCTTCTAAGTAGTGATTTTCCTGAAGATCAATTTCTGTTGCCACTCTATTTAAATTTAAAATGAAGCAACCTTCGTCATGTTCATACCAAGCATCTACTAATTTCATGTTTTCGCAATAGTGAAGATCTTTCATTTGTATCCCTTCCAAGAGAAGTACATATTTGTAACTGGCTAACACTGTTAATTTTGCACGGTTCTGAAAGTTAAGGCCATAATCAGATCTGCGCTAGGTTTCGATTCGATCGCGTAAAGCTGACGAGTGCTACTTGTAATTGAATGGATATTTTTTCTTAATTGCCCGAATAATTGCACTATCGTTTCACTATTGAGAGCAGCATGAGTAAATATCATCGTAATAAATTTTTTGTTTAAAAGCGCACAAACAAAAACAGGTGATTGCTAAGCAATCACCTGTTTTTATGTTTTATGTGAAGCGCTCTAGGAACTAGGTTCTAGGAACTGCAAGAGAGCGGACTTCGTCCTGCTAGGTTCTAGGTTCAACCCGCTTGTCATCCCTGAGATCTTTTATCAGGGATCCAGGTGTTTTTGTAAGTCTTAAAACCGTTGACGGCTTACGGATTATAGAACGCTGTGCTTACGGGTTTAAGTGCTAGGAACTCGCAGGCTCGCCGGAGAGCGGACTTCGTCCTTCTAGAATCTAGAAGCGCAGCGTCCTCGAAGTGACGAAGTCACGTCCTAGCACCTAGAAGCGAAGCGCCCTGGAACCTAACTGCGAACAGCTTTCGCTATGTGCTCAGCCTGTGTTTGCGACATTTCTGGGTCGGTTGACTCAACCATTACGCGGATTAATGGCTCGGTGCCAGATTTACGCAGTAACACGCGGCCGTTGTTACCTAAAACGGTTTCAGCTTCGATAACCGCTTGTTTAACGGCGACTGACGCTAAAATCTCATCAGCATTGTTTGCGGTTAAGCGCACGTTAAGTAGCACTTGTGGCAGTTTTTGCATACCAGAAACCAGTTCTGCTAGTGATTGTTTAGACTCTAATACTGCTTGCAGTACCAATAATGAGGCAACCACTCCATCACCCGTTGAGGCGTAATCAAGGTGCAAAATGTGGCCAGAGCCTTCGCCGCCGAGTTTCCAACCGGTTTCTTTTAATTGCTCAACCACATAACGGTCGCCCACTTTGGCGCGTTTAAAAGGAATGTCCATCTCTTTTAACGCCAATTCAAGGCCAAGGTTAGACATTAAGGTGCCAACAACCCCGCCTTGTAATGTACCTTTACGTTTAGCGGCGCGGGCTAAGATGTATAAAATTTGGTCGCCGTCAACCACATGGCCGTTGTGATCAACAAACATAATGCGGTCAGCATCGCCGTCAAGTGCAATACCTAAATCGGCCTCGTGAACCATTACTGCGGTTTGTAGGCTGTCTAGATGGGTCGCACCGCAGTGATCGTTAATGTTCACCCCATCCGGTTTGTCATTAATGCTGATCACTTCAGCACCTAACTCGCGGTAAACATTCGGCGCAATGTGGTAAGCCGCACCATTGGCGCTGTCGACCACAATCTTCATTCCCGCTAAGGTTAAATCTTTAGCAAATACGCCCTTGCAAAACTCAATATAACGGCCTGCGGCGTCGGTAATACGGCGCACTTTACCGAGTAACTCAGAAGACACACACTGCATTGCATTGTGGTTTAACGCCTGATCGAGTAGCGCCTCGATTTCAAGCTCTTGCTCGTCATTAAGCTTAGTGCCAGAGTTAGAGAAAAACTTAATGCCGTTATCGTAATGGGGATTGTGCGATGCGCTAATTACCACACCCGCATCAGCTCTAAAGGTTGAGGCTAAATACGCCACCGCAGGTGTTGGCATAGGGCCAATTAATGCCACGTTAACACCGGCAGCAGAAAGCCCAGCCTCAATAGCCGACTCAAACATATAACCACTACTACGAGTGTCTTTACCAATTAACACTTCCTTGGTACCAGTTGAGGCAAGCACTGTACCCGCAGCCCAACCCAGCTTCATTGCAAAATCAGGTGTAATTGGAAAAGTCCCCACTTTTCCACGCACACCATCGGTACCAAAATATTTACGACTCATAAAAACTCCAAAAATAAAGAAGGGTCTAGGAGCTCGCAAGCTCGCTAGAGGGTCTAGGTTCTAGGAACTCGCAGGCTCGCCGGAGAGCGGACTTCGTCCTTCTAGGTTCTAAATGCGTTGACGTACGTATTACGGATTACGGATTACAGAACGCTTCGCTTACGGGTTCAAGTACTAGGAACTCGCAAGCTCACTGGAGGGCGGACTTCGTCCTTCTAGAATCTAGCAGCGAAGCGCCCTCGAAGTGACGCAGTCACGCCCTAGCCTCCCCGACGATGTGAGGGTTACTCGGAAAGCAAAAAAGGAATAGCCTTATCCGTAAATTCGGCCAAGGATTGATAATGCTTTTGGCGCAAAATATCTTCAATAATCAATAAATCGATATTCAAATAATCGTGCACCAAACCATTACGCATGCCAATGATCTGTTTCCAAGTTCGTAATTCATCACTGGATATCAGGTTATGCACCTTTAAAACGGAGAATGATTGATAAGCTTCGGTCACACTGTGACCCTGAATCTTTTTCACCATATGCTTGGCTAGCGCTATGCACATTTCTGTGAAAACTTGCAGTAAACGTTCAGTCGCTAAGAAGTCACGTTTTTTAAGTTCTGAATGTATTAAATCAAAGCGAAGCTCATCGAGTTCTTTGAGATACATTGCTTTGTGCATTTTGACTTCATTGAGGTATAGCTCAATACCTTTGTTCATCATTCTGCCTCGCGTTTGCTTTGCATCAATTGATACTCAAACATAGAACGAATGCGGTTTTCTTCTTGATAAACGCGCAGTGGGTTATTGTTGTATACCAATTGGCCATATTCAATCACATTAAAAGCGAGCGCAATAGGTATGCGATTAATATCAACGATACTCAATTTATCGAGAGGCATGTTTAACTCTTCTGCCCACTCTATTGCTATACATTCGGGGCGAGATTTAAGTGATAAAGCAGGGAGAGTATGATTCTTAAACGCTATGGCTAAATCAACATCACTTTCTGAGTGTGCGGTTCCCTGAGCTTGAGAGCCATATAACCATACAAGCTCAATGTCTTCATTAAGCTTGGCTAAGTTAACGATAAAATCTATCATCCCCATCCTATTTTTACCGTTTATAAGCGAAGCGTCTAGCAGTGACGAAGTCAGGTTCTAGGTTCTAGGTTCTAGGTTCTAGGTTCTAGGTTCTAGGTTCTAGGTTCTAGGTTCTAGGTTCTAGGAACTCGCAAGCTCGCCGGAGAGCGGACTTCGTCCTTCTAGGTACTAGGGTCTAGGAACTCGCAAGTTCGTCTGAGGGCGGACTTCGTCCTTCTAGGTTCTAGCAGAGTTGCGCCCTTCTGTTAACCTAGCAGCGAAGCGACCTCGCACCCAGCTAGAGCATTTTTGCGATACGTTCTTTAAATTCTGCACCGAGTTTGGCGTCACGTAAGCCGTATTCGACAAATGCGGCCATGTAACCAAGTTTGTCACCACAATCGTGTGACTTGCCTGTCATGTTAAAGGCTTCAACTGTATCTTGCTCAATCAGCATATCGATGGCGTCAGTTAATTGAATTTCATCCCCTGCACCGGCTGGGGTTTTAGCTAATAATCGCCAGATTTTTTCTGACAATACATAACGACCAACCACAGCAAGGTTAGATGGTGCTTCGCCAACGGCTGGTTTTTCTATCATGGCAGAAATTTTTGCCGAATCTCCAGGGGCAATCTCAACACCATTGCAATCAGCAATACCATACTTGTTTACTTCATCATCAGGCACTGGCGCAACCATAATTTGGCTAGCAAAACTGGTTCTGTAACGGGCAATCATTGCCGCTAAGTTTTCAGTTTTTGGGTCTGCTGTATACGCGTCTAAAATCACGTCAGGTAACACTACTGCAAATGGATTATTACCAATACAAGGTTGCGCACATAATACCGCATGACCAAGGCCTTTCGCCTCACCTTGACGCACGTGCATAATGGTCACATCTTTTGGACAAATGGCCTGCACTTCTTCAAGTAACTGACGTTTAACTCGCTTCTCTAGCGTTGACTCAAGTTCAAAAGACTTATCAAAGTGGTTTTCAATGGCATTTTTACTGGCGTGCGTCACCAATATAATCTCTTTAACGCCCGCTGCCACACACTCATCAACAATGTACTGGATTAACGGCTTATCAACCAAAGGCAACATCTCTTTAGGAATCGCTTTGGTTGCAGGTAACATGCGAGTCCCAAGGCCCGCCACAGGAATAACAACTTTCATCAATAAAACCTTATATATTAATTCTTAGACGCATAACGTTAACAGTTAGTCATTACGTTTCAACCAGGTAATAATTTGCCAAACATGTGCTAAGGCCCAGTTGTAAGCAATAAATAATGCAATAAATACAGAAAACATAACCCATTGAGGAACAGAATAAAACTCGCCAGCTATCCCGAACAAGGCCAAAAGCAAAGACAATAACGTGATGCGGATCAGTGTTTGTTTACGGTTATAGCCTGCACGTTCAAAAATATGATGCAAATGATCTCTGTCAGGTTTAAACGGCGAATGCCCCTTTTTCACACGTCGATACATAATGGCTGCCATGTCCATTAATGGAATGGCAATCAGGTACAAAGCGGTGACAGGAGAGAAAATGACATCACTCGATGCGGTCAATCCATGCACATTATTGGATTGAGTGCCAAGCACTAACAACCACACCACAGTCAAACCAATTAGCATGCTGCCTGCATCACCCATAAAGATTTTTTGTAGCGAAGCAAAAGGCCAGCGCAGGTTAAAAAATAAATAGGCAATAATTGCTGCGTCAAACAGCAACGGAATTAAAAACCACTCATTATCAGCACGATAAAATAGCAACGCTAAGGATGAAAACGTCACCAGGCTTAGCATACCTGCAAGGCCGTCAATGCCATCAACCATGTTAAACGCGTTGATACACCCGATAACAGCAATTACGGTGACAAGAATGCCAACATATCCCAGCTTAAACTCAAAAAAGTAGAAGATGTCACCCAAACTACTCAAATAAAAACCAGCACCAAATATGAGTATAGAAGCAACAATGACTTGCGCGACAAGGCGAACACGAACAGAAAGGTCGTAGCGATCATCCAGCACACCAATAAATAAAATTAATGACGCTGAAATAAGATACAAATTGAGGGTCTGGCTCTCTTGAATAAACAGACTGGAAGCCAAAAGAACACTGAAAAAGATCGACACACCACCAATGAGTGGTATGGCACCTTCATGGCATTTTCGCTCATTTGGGAGATCTAACAAACCCACTTTTGCAGCAATCGGGTTAAAGACTAAAATCGCAGCAAAACTGAGCATAAAAGCGGTAATAAACGGAATAAAATAATCCATTATCTCATCCTTAAGGTGTTATAGAAAAACACAGTAACAGGTTTAAAGGTCAATCTTTACAATACTAACACTTCTTTCAAAATTGCGATAATTAACTTTGTGAGTACTAACGAGGTTACTTAAGCAATATGTCATTCATGTGACGGCTTTGTAAACTGGAAGTGTTTGTGTAAAAGCGCAATTATTCGCCAAATATTGGCGATAACACTGTAGTAAATAGCAAATGTAAACAAAAAAGAAAAAAACATAATGGATTCAGGCACGCTATATAGCTCTGACAACACCCCTACCCCAGCCATCACAGCCGATAAAAAACAAATAAAAAGTAAAGATTGAGCAGGTGAAAGGCCTATGCGTTGGCAAATATGATGTAAATGCTCTCTATCAGGTTTAAAAGGTGACTGTCCTTTTTTGATCCTTCGCGCCATGATGCAAACCATATCCATTAATGGTAATGCAATAAACCATAACGCTGTCACAGGCCGAATAACCAGCTGCTCTTGCCCCTGGCTTGCATCAATCAATAACCAAATCGCCGTGAAACCGATAAACATGCTTCCCGCATCCCCCATGAACACCTTAAAACGGCGGCCTAGAGGAAAACCTAAATTAAGCATAATGTATGGGAGCATTGCACAAACAAATAATAAGCAAAAAGTGGCAAGGGTTGCATTGCCAGCAAGATAAAACATCACACCAAGGGCTGAGAATGTAACCGAAGCAAGCCCGCCGAGCAGCCCATCAATGCCATCGACCATATTAAAAGCATTGATTGCCCCAATCACAGCAAAAATAGTCACGATGTAGCTTACGTATGTAGGAATAACTAAAGCCGTATCAGTAAACATGGCCCCAAGGTAATGCAAGCTCTTGTAGCCAATTAACATCATCGCTAGGGAAATACCCGCTTGAACAATCAAGCGCGATTTAAAGCTTAAATCGTACTTGTCATCAAGCGCACCTAGCACAATAAGCACTGTTGAACATGCAACATACAGGAGTAAGGCGTTGGTGATCGGGAAAAGCATAAATAAGGCGATCATGAGTGTGCTGTATATCGAAATACCGCCCACTAACGGGATTTGGCCCACATGATGTTTGCGCTCATTTGGTTTGTCCACTAAACCGACACGTTTGGCCCATTTTCTGAAAACAAACAAACTCATAAAAGAAAGGCAAAAAACGAAAGCAACTGAAGTACTAATGGACATAAATGACTCTAACTGACGAAAAATTAAGCACACAAAAGAGGCTGATTGTGCTGACCATAACAATGATGTTGGATTAAATATATAAATGGGTAGTTTACGCAAAAAAAGGGCGAGAACAAAACAAAAAAGTGTCTCTGAAACGTCTCACCCATTTCATATCACATTGTGCATTAAGACAATATCATTTCAGCCCAATAGTGTTGACTATTTGATATTAAAGCCCCAAAAATGCAGAGAATTAATCGGAACCAAACAAATCACGCGTATAAACCTTATCAGCAACATCACTAATTTCTTCGACCATTCGATTAGATACAATCACATCAGAGAACGCTTTAAACTCATTAAGATCTTTAATCACTCTAGAGTGAAAAAAATCATCGTCATCAAGTACAGGCTCATACACAATAACTTCTATACCCTTGGCCTTAATCCGCTTCATAATCCCCTGAATACTGGACGCTCTAAAGTTATCTGAGCCTGCCTTCATAATTAATCGGTATATACCAACAGTCTTAGGATTACGCTTTAAAATTGACTCAGCAATAAAGTCTTTACGAGTAGAGTTAGCATCTACAATCGCACCAATAATACTATTAGGCACGTCAGCATAGTTTGCACGTAGCTGCTTAGTATCTTTGGGCAAACAATAACCACCATATCCAAAAGAGGGGTTATTATAATGATTACCGATACGTGGGTCTAAACACACACCTTCAATGATCTGCTTTGCATCAAGCCCATGAGACTCAGCATAAGTATCAAGCTCATTAAAGTAGGCAACACGCATTGCAAGATAGGTATTTGAGAACAGTTTAACCGCTTCAGCCTCAGTAGAGTCTGTAAACAGTACTTCGACATCTTTTTTTACCGAGCCTTGCAATAATAACCCTGCAAAGATTTTTGCGCGTTCACTGCGTTCACCGACAATAATACGTGATGGATACAAATTGTCGTGCAGTGCTTTACCCTCGCGTAAAAATTCAGGAGAGAAAATAATATTGTCAGTGTTAAACTTCTCACGAACGCTTTTGGTATAACCCACAGGAACTGTGGACTTAATAACCATAACCGCATTAGGATTTATTGATAACACATCTGATATAACCGACTCAACAGACTTGGTATTAAAGTAATTAGTCTGAGGATCATAATCAGTTGGTGTTGCAATAACTACGTAATCAGCACCCTGATAAGCAAATTGCTTATCTAGCGTAGCGGTAAAATGCAACGATTTATTTGCTAAAAAGTCTTCAATCTCTGCATCAACAATCGGAGATTTTTTGTTGTTTAATAAAAAAACTTTTTCCTCAACAATATCAACAGCCACAACTTCATTATGCTGTGCCAATAACATCGCGTTCGAGAGTCCAACGTAACCTGTACCTGCAATAGTGATTTTCATCATGATTTCCTAAATACTGCTCGAAAAGCATAAAAACAAAAGTTGATAGATGATTCAATAAAACCTAAACACTCAATTTCACGATAGATTTGCCACTGCCGCTTGGCTTTTTTTATTTTGTTTCGTGAAATTGAATCAGGCAAAATACGGTATAGGGTTAAAACTTCATTTAACAAGTGAGCTTTTTTACCAGTTTTTAATAGTTTAAGCCATAATGCATAATCTTGACCTGTTCTAATCAATGGCATAGTAATATCATCAAAACTTGATTTTCGCAGCATAACGGTAGAACACCCAAGTGTTGCTTTTTTTCTTAGCATATCCTGATATGAAAAACAGCCTTGCTGAGTACTATCAACAGATTTATTTAGCCTTGTATTATTTTCATCGATAAGTTCATAAGCTGTAAATGAGAAATCAATGGACTCCCCCATGAATGCAAGCTGTTTTTCAAGTTTATCTTGAAACCACAGATCATCACTATCTATGAATGCCAAGAATTCACCTTGCGCAGCTTTTATTGAATTGTTTCGGGAAACTGCTGCTCCACTATTTGCAACATTGCTAAATACTCTAACTCGAGGATCTTCATTAGCTAACTTATTTAGAATAATTAGCGTCTCATCAGAAGAGCAATCATCAGTTACTAGCCATTCCCAATTACTGTAGGTCTGCTTATGTACTGATTCGTATGTCTTCAACACCCAATTAGCTGAATTATAAGTAGGAGTGATAATTGATACTTTCATATATTTCTTGTTATATCCTTTAAAAAATATTGAACCTAGTTTGAATACAATATTATAAACTGTTCTGAACGATACTCATTAGAAAAACACTACACCTTAAGTCCTGTAGAAACTTAGTCAATGTCATTGGTATTTATAATTGCCTTCTTTTGTTTACACTAAATACTTGGTTTAAGTTTGAATTTTTATGCATTTGACAGGTTTGTCCGGCATGGTATAATTGATTAGCCCACGGGTGAACGCATGAATATCTAATTTTTGTAAGTGTTCACCAAACCCTATTGACATAAAAACTGTGATCTCTAGCACTTGATCCCACTTTAGGTATTGAGTGCTCGTTTTATAGCTTCATCATAGTTGCATGACTAGAATAAAAGCGCCTAAATACCAAGAAGCACCACCTGAAGTCTCAGATTTGAATGAGGCTAAGGTGCTTATTGATGAACTATGGGAACAGCTTCGTCACTACGAAGATAAGCTAAGTACTAGCTACAAAAATTCCTCAAAATCTCCCTCGTCAGATACCCCTAAAGATCGTTATGAGCGAAAAAAGATGAAAGCTCTTGTGGTGGCAATTCGAGAGGAGCTAAAGAAGGCCACACAGGGCATCAACAAAACTCGCACAGTTAAAGGACACTGATGTCATTATCGACTGTTTTCCTGAAGTTTGTCCTTGCTGTGCTCAATCTGAAATTGATACTCAAGGGGGCCCTTACTACCGCCATCAGGTGTTTGATATCCCTAAATCCATGGTTGATATTACCGAGTACCGCTTATTCACTGGTCAGTGCCGACACTGCAAAGAAACCGTTAAAGCACAAAAACCAGAGAATGCATCACAAGGCATTATCGGTCCAAACTTATTAAGTTATATCGGCGTTCTCGCTGGCCAATATCACAATAAGTATTCGAAAAATCCAATCACGACTTAAAGACCAGCTTGGAACAACGTATTCTGTTGGTGAGATTAGCGAAGCGCAGACAAAAGTGGCTTCAATGTTGACACCATTGCACCAAGCGATAAAACAAGCATTAAAGAAAGCGCCACTGATTCACGCTGACGAAACGTCTCATCATCGAAATGATGAACAAAGTCTGCGTTGGTTTTGGTTAGTCGCAAGTAATGATCTTGTGTATGAACAAATACTTTATTCTCGCTCGACCTCATCAGCGAAAAAGGTTATTGATGAAAACTATGCCGGTATCGTGGTCAGCGACCTGTGCCCTAGCTATAACTGGATAGCAGCAGATCGCCATCAATTATGCTGGGCGAATGTTAAGCGTAACCTTCAGCAAATGGCTGACTATAGTGGTGGTGGGCACACCGCTTATATTGGAAAACATCTCTGTTTACTAACGAATGCCATTTTTCATACTCGACATCGTTATGAACAAAGTGATTTGGATTACTCACAGTATTTACACAGAATGCGTAGACTACAAAAGTCATTCGATCATTGGTTGACCAAAGGGACAGATGTCATGGTCAAACGGTATCGAGGTAGATGTCAGCTACTCATCAAACATAGATAGAGCTTGTGGGTTTTCTTGAAACAAACCTCGATACCCTTGACGAACAATGAAGCAGAGCACTGTACTCGAGGCTTTGTGATCCAAAGGAAAATCAGCTTCGGAACGACCTCAGATGCAGGTGATAAATTCCGCAGCCGGATCCATACACTCATCTAAACATGTAAAAAACGTGGTCTATCTGCGATGTCAGTGTTAAGTGAGATCTTCAAGGCTGTTGTGGCGAAGAGACCGTACCCCAACGTCTTTAATCTATAGGCTGCTCTTAACTCCCGTTAATATCAAGTCAAGTCGCCTTGGTGAACGGTTACCTGAAAAGAGCCTGAAAATGAGATCACGCCACTTACACAGCCTTCGGAGCAACCTGTAAATTTATCACCAGTCTTAGACGCTACTGGCTTTTGATGTCGAGTCTTTGGTTTACAATGCGTCATCATGGGTTCGATAACTCGTCTTATCATTTCTCACCTGAGCAATTAAATATGCCCGTTTCTTCGATGCTCACCACCGGCGTCATCGACAGGGACACTATCACTTAAATATCAATGCGGTTGAAACCAATCAAGATGACCATCAGCGTAATCTCGGATTTCGCTCCAGCCCTCGGCTCCAGCGATAACACCACAGAGAGTAACAAGTAAAATATCTTCGATAAGATAAGTGATTTTAGCCGATTGACGAGTGTCGGTAAACTCACATAAAAAGGTTGTGAAGTCTTCAAGGTACATAATTTACTCTCCTAAAAGAGAGTATAAGCTCACAGCAAAACCAAGGCGTCAAACAGATTGTGTGTCAATCTCAGCAGTTCAAAAAACGTTCACGAACTTACCCTGGTTTATCTAATCATCAATATTTGAATTAAGTCATAAAATGGAATATATCACCGCTAAGTAAATTTGGTTAAATTGCCTCAATGACTCTAACTACTATGCTAAAAAAGGTCATCGCCCCAATGTACTAGTTTGATGTAAGTAGGCTAGCGAGTTAAAAACTTCAGTAAGGTTTTAAAGAATAAGTTTAAGTTATAGTGCAATTTAATTAACATACTAATTGATTGAAAATAATGGTTCAATTGATAAATAACGAAATTTTATAATTAAAGTTGCATTCCAATTTCTTAATGATATATCAATATAAAAAACAATATAAATACCTCAAACCTTTTTAATTAAATCATTATAACATTGGAACATTTTACGTCTGTTAACCCTTATGTCTGCATTCTTACATACATAATCATGATTAACATTGATAACATTATCAAGATCAGACTCTAAAACAATTTTAAGAATTAAATCTTTTAATTGCTGTGCATTTAAAGGAGTATCTAAAAATACATTATGAAGAGTACACGCTATCTCATGATTAGCAGGAATATCGCTTAAAATGGGCACTAACTTTAGAGCCATACACTCGAGTACAGACAATGGGATTCCATCCATTATTGGAATTGATATAAATGCTCTTGATTCTGACAACAGTTTGTAGAATTGACTTCCTTTTAAAAAACCAACTAACTCTATATTAGCACTGGAATTTTCAACTAATTGAGAAATTTTTTTTATTATTTTAGGATTATTACTTTTACCAAATATTCTAAGCTTATAATTTGGTAGTGCAATATCCTCCCAAACCTTAATAAGCTCTTCAATTTGATAAAGACTATCCCAATTCCTAATGGATGAAAATATTATTTCATCATGTTTGATTTCAGATATAAAAGAGGACAAAAAGTCAATGTCAACTCCATATTGAAGAGTTAAAATGGATTTTGATTCAAAACCATAAGACACTAACTTATCTGTGATAAAAGTGGAAGGAGCATTAATAATGTCATATCGTTTTAAAACAAAACAATAAAGCCTATTTAAAAATCTATTTTTGGACATTCGGCCATTAAAATCAGTGCCCCAAATAGATATTATTTTCTTAACTGGAAGAAAACAACACAATAGGCCATAAGAAGAAAGAAAGTGTACGTGAACTATATTTGGTCTAAAAAACAAGAATTGATAAAGCAAATAAAAAGGGAAAAGCAAAAAGCTAATGAATTGATTAATGAAGAAAGAGCATCTGAAGTCGTAATTACAATCCCCAAGAAACTTATGACAAGTAATAATCCTAACATTATTCTCCTCATAATGACCTAGCCAATTTTGTATGTGTCCACTAGACAAAGGACCAATAACTAATACTTTTTTTTTCATAATATTCATAATATTCATATAAATTCATTATACCGTTTTGACTTCAATTTTTGAATGCTTTTTATAGAAAGAGCCTTAAAATAATAAAATTTATTTTTCTCGTACTTAGACCATTTATTAGCAACATTCAAAAAATAACTATCGCCAGTTATTAAACTCATTGCTTTCAATTGGTTTATATGGAGCCTATGGTAAAATGGACTAGCTAAAGCACCATTTAAATCATAAAGACTCCAATAACCTATATCGAATTTTTCAATAGATTTTTTTAAAGAGAAAATATAGTAGTCCACTTTATCAGTTAAAACTTTACTAGGATTAACTCGATTGAGATCGATTAAGCCCCACAAAGAGAAAAAGCAACCATTCAAAATAACATTCCCTTCATCATTAGGCATTTCGGATAACAAAGAAAAGCTATCAATCGTTACTAAAAGTTTCAAGTCAGACTCAGATAATAAACATTGACTAGCTAAAGTTGCGGAGGATAAATACTTTTCATTACTTGTCAAAATAAAAGCTCTACATAAAACTGAAATAACTTCACCTTGCGCCATTGCGGAATAGTTATTGAGTACAGCTCTATTCTGAAGATGCCAGTTTGAAACAAGTCCCTTATCCGTCATTAGTTTAATTAAAAAATCTGCGTAATTAATAACATGACACTTGTCATCCTCAAGTCCATCCCTAATGAATTTATCATAATGGCCAAGGGCTTTTTGGGCAATTGCTATAGGAAAATATATTAAATCCCCACTGGTTAATTTATTTTTAATAATTCCATTTTGATCAACATAACCATCCCAATTTGTTTTGTCGATTAAATTAGATGGGTACCCAAAATACACATCATTTTCTAAAAATAAACCAACAGATTGTTCTTGATGAAATTGACTCCTTCCAAGAAACATATTTGTCCATCGCAAGAGCATTCTAAAATAATACATACAGACCTTAGATATTATCAAAATATAATCTAATTAAAAAATATAAAACTCAATCACTGAAAAATTACAATCCGTACATTATTAATTGAGTAAGATTTCGTTCCATTTATTTATTATATTCTCTACAGAAAAGCGCTGACTACTTTCTCTAGCATTTAAAGAAAATGATTCAATTCTTTCATTATTTACCATCTCAATTAATTCTATAAGACGCTGTAAAAATTTTTTATTATCTGAATCAGGCACTAAAAAACCATTGATTTTATTATTTATAAAAACTGATGGTCCTGTAGGACAATCATATGCTATCGGTACAACACCAAAACTCATCGCTTCACCTAAAACCATTGGCAATCCTTCCCAAAGGGATGTCATAACTAGAATATCACTTTCACAATAGAAAGTAGATATATCATTCGTATACGGAAAAATTGTTATATAGTTAGTTAACTGCTTTTCTGAAATATACTTTTCAATATCAAGCCGAAGTGCCCCATCACCAACAATAGTCAAATGAAATGTCTCTACATTACTAGATATAAGATCTGAAATTAAGTCAATCATCCGATAATAACCCTTTTGGTCAGTCAATCTACCAACGGAAAGAAGCCTTACATTGCCTTTTCTCTCACTTCTAGAAATTTCATATCCATTAATTCCTAATGGGTTAGAGATTACAGATATTTTATTAAAAAGGTATCTAGGATAATTTTTAATGTCGTCATCAGTTAGAAGAACTATACGATGTGTCAAAAAATAATAAACGAAGTTCCTAAATAATCTTTTAAATATATTTTTCATCGCATAATAATTATTATGCTCACACGCAATTACCCTAGTATTTTTACCAATACATGCCAAAGCTGCTCTTATAGAGCTATCTTCTTTAATTCCAAGGACAAAATCTGAATTATCAACATTAATTTTTTCCCTAACCACTTTAAGGCGCTTTAAAAATTCAACTGCTTTATCAAAAAAACTATTTGTATTATAATTAAAATGCAAATCTGACAAGTTAATGGATTCAGATATGTGAAAAGAAGTTCGCTCACTGGAATCGCCTCTATAGATACTGACAGATGTAGTTTCTGACAATTTATTTGCTAAAACGCAAGCAACTCGCTCAGCACCACCACCTGACAATTTACCGCTTAAAATTGATATTTTCAAACTTGACAACCTTAAATTTAAAAATGAAACATAATAAAATAATGAAAGTGGATAAGAACAAAAAATTAAAAATAATATGCTTTGGGAACAAAAAATAAGTAAATGACTGATTTATTTTTAATGTAGGAATTAGTAAGAAACTCATGGGTAAAAAAAGATATATGTTTTTGCTAATTAAAAAATCAAAAAATTTCACGTAAAGAGAAATTAAAAAACCTACAATCCAAGGAGATATTAGAAGGCCTAAATAACCATACATTGACCAAGCCTGACCAAGAAAGAAACTATTAGCATTAACCATACTCATATATTCTGATTTGTCATATATTTTTGGCAAAATATCTATATCAGCTCTATACTGTTCTAGATTAAAAAATGATGAGAATGGAAAACCTTGCCACATATACTTATCCATTGGAGATATTGAATTTAAAATATGGTAAAAGCCTTGGTTTTGACCTAAAAACAACCGATCTGAAATAGAGGTTAATATGTAGTCTATAGGAATTTCTGTCGTAACTAGGTATATTAAAACTACAAACGGAATAATCATTAAGCTTAATAAAAATAACTTGCGAAAATTACCCGAAAAAGAATGAAAAACATAAATAACGAGCAAGGAATATATAATAATAGGAGATTTTTGCAAATCGATAGCTAGTAACAGAAAAACTAATAGAAAAGAAAAAAATAATTTCGATTTTGAAATCTTAATATTTAATAGCTTTGCTCCTACTATTATAAATAGAAACTGATACTGTACGACTTGGTCCATTAAATCAGAAACATATGGAATTCTGAACGATTCCATATTGTTCTGATACTCAACTCTTGCTAGATAACCACTGACCAATCCGTCACGAAAAAGAACAGCGATGGGTAATGAGTCATTTAAAACAAAGAGAAATAAAACATATAAAAAAGATACTAATATTAAAACATTTGACAGTTTTGCAAAATCAGATTCTGACACTAAAAATTGATACTTTAAATCATTAAATGATTTTAATTTAGTCACCAAAACCATAATTGATAGTATATAAAATATAACTATAATTGAATAAAAATACCAAAGTCCTGCTTCAAACTTTAAATCTTGATTGATGTTATTGTATCTCCAAGATTCAAAATTAAAAAAAGAAATTAACAAAACGCCTGGTAATGAGAACAAACAAATTTGCAGAAAAATAAACAGACCTAAAGGATGGGCGCCAAATCCCATTAGTGGCAAATTCCTTGATTTAAGTATAATGTGAAAAATAAAAAAAAACGTTAAAGAAAAAAAAACTGATAATGACACTGCTAGATTCGCACTCATAAAGAACCTCATCTATTGTATATATTATAAAGATAACAATTCTTTACAGACTGTCCTCGGAGTGTGATATTTAACTGCATAAGCGACAGTTTTCAATTTCAAGTCGTCTAAATCATTTGAGCTTATCAATTTTTTTAGGCTGTCATATATACTCTGACTATTAGCTGAAATAGAAACAATCGGTGTGTTAGTAATATTAAATGAGTTTTCGTGGTTATAATCAGCTGGTGCTAGAACTACATGTCCATGAAGCATAGAATAAATAGCGTTCATACCATAACTATGGCATTTACACTGATCAACAGAAATATCTACTCTATCAAATAATGACAAATACTCAACCAATGGCATTTTCTCTGGATAAAACACTTTAACATTTTCGAACTCAGCAGTTATCCTGTTCATAGCATCAATAATATACTCACTTCCTTTTACATTTGGTCGATTTATACCATGCATGATAATAATTTCTTCATAATTTAATTTTTTGGGTTGTTCAACAACTTTACCTGAGCACGCTAAAGGAACTACTTTTGTGACTTTTTCATGAAATTTACTATTAAGCCAAGCTAATTCATAATCATACATAGTTGGTATAATTCGTTTTACAACTGAAGCACATAACCAATTAACGAAACGTTCCTCAACAGATTTGAAATACTTTTCTTTTGGATAACAATGATCTGAATATATGTATTTGTTAATCAGCCCAGACTCACCAGCCCTAATATACTCTACATCATCACCGCAGCAAAGTAAGCTGACATCAATTTTTTTTAAAAAAAATAAACATAATAAAACAGGCCCGAGCAAACCAAAACTAAAAAAGCTTGGGTTCAATATAAACACTTTATCAAAACTTAAGAAATTTGGTATTAATTTTAAAAGTGCATTAATTCTTTTAAAACGTGATAGACCTTTCAAAGTATAATCTGATTGAATGTTTTTCCACCCATCACCTGTAGGTGAAAAAACCTTAACAGTGTGACCTAGTTCCTTAAAACCGCTTGCAAGAGAATTCCCGTAACCACTAAATTCGCCATAAATTAAAATCTTCATTTAGACTCTTAAATTATAAATATTAGAATTGCATAGGCCTATTTTCGACCAATTGTTCAGTTTTCTAAAAAGAAAAACATAATTGATATACACACGTATAAATAAATGATGACATTAGCCAATTTCCCTAATTAATCAATTTTATTATCTAGAAAATGTCCTAATATTAGACATCACAAAAAAAAGATATATTGAATTATTTAACAAAGAGGCAAAAACAATACCTTTTAGTCCAAAACCAGTGATGAACAAGTAACTAAGTAGAACTATTGATATTGAGAAAAAAATCTCCGATGAAATATACCATTTAGTTGCGCCCCTCGATAACATTGGATACGCATATAGCCAACCAGTTATTTTTATTACATTAGCAGTTAGTTGTATGGCGAATAAATCACGAGCTGCGCTGAACTCTTCTGTGAATAAAATAGCTATCGCGAAGTCACGTAAAAAATAAACAATTAAAGATAAAACAATCACTATCGGGATTATAACACTGACAGTTTTACGCACTTCTTTAAGAATACATTCCACACCGACTAAAGAAGATAGTTTTGGCAGATAATATGTACTTAACGCCATCGTAATAACAGTAATATAAACATCAGAGATTCTCCACACAGCTTGCCAATAACCAGCAGCTTCCCATCCAAGTTGATCAATCACCATATTTCTTACTAAAATCAAAGAAACCGGCACTGTCAATGCGCTCGTTATAGCCATTAACATGTAACCACCGATAGATTTACGAGTTATTAGGTCTGTTTTCCCCCACCAATATTGAAACTTAAACCATGGCTGCTTAAAATTTAACAACAGCATGATCAAACCTATCAAACCAGACTGAATAGCTGTAGCAAATAATGCTCCTTCTATATTTGCCGTAATAATAAGCAAAACCATTAAGCAACTAGAAACAACTACAGATACCATTCCAAGAGATACATAACGACGGTACTGCTGCTGACCATTAATAACTGAATTACATATTGTCCCTAATGCTGCCAAAGGTAATAGGCATACAGTTATTACAATCAGCCAATTAAAAGAAGGATCTTGGAATAATTGATTAGATAAATATTCAGAAAAAACAAACCCTATAGGGATCACAATAGCAGAAACTATCAAAATCCATTGTATAGACGCACGCCACCAAGGTGCGCAAGCTTGGTAACCGTCTCTATAATTTTCTGATGTATATCTAACAACCCCACTACCAGCAGGAGCATTGATCAATCCATTAAGACTCACAACCATGCTCTGAATTTGGCCAAGCATAGCTAGACCTGATGGTCCAGTATATACAGCAATAAACTTTGCGATGACAAAACCCATAACCATTCTAAGCAAAGTTAGCATACTTGTCATAGCTGTTACTTTCAGCAACCTTTTCAAATTGTAAACCTATTTAGTGCTTCTATTACAGTATCGACACTAATTTCAGTCATTGTTGGGTCCAACGGAATTGATAGTACTTCGCGATGTAAAGTTTCTGTTAAAGGCAAATTTAATACATTGAACTCTGAATATGCCTTCTGTTTATGTGGAGGAATTGGATAATGTATTATAGTTTGTATTCCTTCAGCATTTAGAAACTCCTGCAACTCATCTCTTTTAACGCAACGAATTACAAACAAATGCCAAACATGTGACAACTCTATTGAGCGCGTTGGAAGGCATATTAATGAATTTTTTATATTCGCCATATACTTTGATGCAATTTCTTGACGTCTTAAGGTTTCTTTTGGTAAAAAATTTAATTTAACCCTTAACATTGCGGCTTGAATCTCATCTAGTCGACTATTCACACCTCTGTAGATATTTTCATATCTTTTATGTGAACCATAATTTCTAAGGGCTTTAACTGTTTCTGCAAAAATGTCGTCATCAGTAGTAATTGCGCCTGCATCCCCAATTGCACCCAGATTTTTACCAGGATAAAAGCTAAATCCAGCAGCATTCCCCCAACTCCCGGCACGTTTACCATTTAGCTCAGCCCCATGAGATTGAGCACAATCTTCAAGTACCAAAAGTTCAAACTCTTCTGCAAGATTCATTAATTCAGGCATTGGAGAAATTTGGCCATAAAGGTGTACAGGGAGGATTAATTTAGTCTTTGAAGAAATGGCTTGACGTACTGTTACAGCATCCAGATTATAAGTTACGGGGTTTGGTTCAACAAAAACAGGTATTAAATCATTATCAGTTATCGCTAAAATTGATGCAATGTAAGTATTTGCCTGAACAATAACTTCATCTCCAGCATTTAACTTTCCTAACGCCTTCCATGCACGAATAGATAATATTAATGCATCTAAGCCGTTAGCAACTCCTATAGCATGCTTGACTCCGCAGAAATCAGCAAATTCTGTTTCAAAGTTTGAAAGTTCGCTACCCATAATAAACCAACCAGAATCAATAACCCTAGAACATGCATCTTTCAACTCTTGTTCATATTGAGCATTAACCGCTTTTAGATCTAAAAATTTAATCATAATTATCTACTTTATATTAATTTGACAACTTTACTTGGATTGCCTGCAATTATACAATTGGAAGGGTACTTACCTGACGTAACGACACTTCCTGCTGCTACAATAGAATTTTCCCCAATTTCTACACCTTTTAAAATGGTACAATTCCATCCTATCCAAACATTATTTCCAATAAAGATTTTTTCATGTTTAACACTTTCAAGTGAGAAAGGTTTTCCACTTACTTGTAATTCTCGTTGAAAAGGTTCCACCGGATGAAAATTAGTATCTGCAATCATAGTTGATGAAGCAATCTGACAATTGTCCCCGATTATTACTTCATCATAAGAAACCACGCATACACCATTAAACATGGTATTCTTACCAACAATTATTTTACCATTATAACCAGTTATAAATTTACAGCGAAAAGTTAGTGCGGTGTTTGATTTTTTAAAGTCTGAGTTCAAAACGACATTATCACCAAAAATAACCTCACCGTTCTTAGGTATTTTAAAGTAAGGTATTCCACCTAAAATTTTCAGTTGTCCACTAACAGTAACCTTTGTGTTTAGACAAAGCATAATCATTTGTTTTAAAGGAAAAAAAATTGAATTTAATATCATACATCTAACCCCCAAAGTAAGCCTAGCCAACTGACTTTTATTTCAAAAAAGAGGAAAAATCACCTACAGAGTTAATAATCAATTCAGGTTGATATAACTCTAATAATTCTCTAGACAAGAAACCACATGTGACAACACAAGTACGTATTCCAAGGGACTTTCCAACTTTAATATCCTCACCTGTATCACCAACAAGCCAATCGTTTCTATCTATATCTATTATATTCTGCTCAATAAGTTCTTTCTTACTCATTTGCTGCTTAGTTACTAATACATTATCAAAAAGTTTAATAATCCCGAACTTTTCTAACTGAAGACTAACTGCCTTTTCATTTTGCCTTGCGGTGCAAAGATGTAAACTATATTCACTAGCTAGTTCAGTGAGTGCCTTTTTAGCATCTGAGAATAATAAATCAAAATCTAAAAACTTTTCTGTTTCTATCAACGCCATCCAATTCTTAGTAAATTCAGCTTGTTTTAATACAGACAAACCAAATTCTCTGCTTAAAATTTCCTGATTTGAAATACCTGCTTGCTTAAAATACCAGTATTCTTCGAAACTTAAGTCTGAACGAATAAACAGTTGCTGAAAAAGTTCATACAATCGTCGTTTTGAGTTCAGAATGGTTCCATCAAAATCAAATATTATATTCATAGCTTTCTCTTAAAGTATTCAACTTCTTTTAATAAACCTATATCAAAGTCAGTTTCAGTAGGGAGCAAATATTTTTTTAATAACCTATTATCAAAAACAATGTCATTTTTCGCATTTGAAGTTTCAATACTTTTTATCTTAACATCACGATTGCTAAGCTTACCTATTTTAAACAACAGTTCCTTCATTGATATAGAAAAACCACTAACAACATTAATTACTTTAGGGAGTTTAGGTTTAGCCATTGAATTAATGCAAGCAGTAACAACATCATCAATATAAATAAAACTTCGCAAATCCCCCCCATCCCCCCAGAGTTCAACTTCTTGCCCTAATAGAATCTTTTGTATCGCAATGGGTAGGAATTTTTTATAAGCTTCTTCCCCAGGACCATACACATGTCCAACACGTAAAATATTACAATCAACATTCCTTTCCTTACAAAAACATTCTATCATTTTTTCACAATAATATTTCGATTCGCCATATAAGCTAATTGGCTTAATCGGAGTGTTCTCTGTATATAAGTTATAGTTTTCATAAACATCAAGAGTACTAAAATAAATAATTTTCTTCAGATTCTTAAACTCTCTGCTCAGTAGTTTACTGGTAAATATGATGTTTTCACTACATTTCATGATCAAATTCGAATCCGCTCTATCCTTCGGTGTAAATGATCCGACATGAACTATTATTTCCACATCAGAAAATAATAGTTCATCTTCGCTACTAACATCAAAGAATTCATCGTAGAGGATTGCTTTGACTTCGGAATGCTTTTTAGATGTTAAAGCTATTATATTGTTTGGACCCAAATTATCTAATAATTTCCTAGTCAACTTCGAACCAATAAATCCATTTACACCAGTCAAAAGCACTTTCATTAAAATATAATTCCACTTTCAATTTCATCAGCAGTCATTAATTTAGGTTTAGTGTCCATTCCTCTCAACCATAACAAGTCATTAGGTAATGGATTAATCACTTTATTAAGAGTTGGAAATTTATTATAAAGTGCAATATCTTTGAATATTTCAGGCATATTCAAACCTGCTTCTGTAAAAAATTGAACAGTAGTAAAAAATCGAGAAATATTTATTTCTGTTGGATTAGGTATACCACCTTTATCATAAGCCATATCAACCCCAAATATTCCATGAGGCTTATCACTTACTGATTTAACAGTTTCGATTGCAATCTTACTCACCAAATCATCTGAACAGGTTACACCAACTTTTGTAACTCCTGTTACACCAGAAATGCTTCTATTCCCATGTGTCCAACCTTTTCGAGCTCGAGTTTGAGCAACAACTAATTCGCCGTTATGCCAAATTGATAACCATGTAATTGTATCTGCACAAAGCATTTCTGCAGCAACAAAATCCCCCCATCCGTTGTAGTGGTCTATCCAAGATTTTGCAAGTGCATAGTCAGACGTTGGAATAGCACCTTTACCTCCGCCACCAATTGAAGACGCTCTTAACCAGATTTTTCCATTGTTATCCGCAAGTTCGATAAAAGATTGTTTTAGATCTTCTTCATTATTTATAAATATATTACGAGGCACTTTTACACCTGCATTTTTAAAAGCCTCATATGATTTATGTTTGTGTACACAAGTGTCGATAACATTGTGTTCTGGCATAAATAATTTGACCCCGGTTTTCAATATCTCATCTCGAAATAATGATGCATGAAATATTTCCAAATCATTTTGAAAATGTAGTAAATCGGGTTTTTGTTCATTTAATATTTTCAAAAGCGCAGGTTTGTACTCAATTGTATCAGCGTAAGGTACAAAAAATTTTCTTTCCGCATTGGAAAGAATTAAATCTGTTGGTTCCGAGCCTAATCCATATATAATTTCATTCCCAGATTTAAGCAATGAGTTGATAACACCTTCAGAAGGAGCTCCGCCAGCACCCGCGATCATAATTTTCTTCATTTCGTCTCCTTATTACAACTCTTGCTATTTAAAAAACCTGAATAATCCCGAATATAATCGGACTCATTATACAACTCACTAGCTAGTACCATTAGTACACAATCATGGCTAAAATTGTGCATTTCTCGCCAAATCATATTATCAATGAGTAAGCCTTTAGTAGGCGAAGATAGTTTTACGGTTTCCCTACTATTTCCGTCATCTAGAATAAAATCACACTGACCACTAACACATATAGCCAATTGCTTTAAATTTTTATGTGCATGGAAACCTCTTGCACAATTAGACGATGTGTTATATAAAAAATATACACGCTTAATTTCAAATGATAAATCTACACTTCCTTCAATTGAAACTAATTCTCCACGTTCGTCACCTAATGACTTCAAATCTATTACATTAATCAAACTCATCATTAATCCTTAACTAACTGGAATAAATATTCACCATAACTGTTTTTACTTAATGATTTAGCTGTTGCACACACTTCATCTTTAGTGAGCCATTTTTGCCGAAAAGCGATTTCCTCTAGACAAGCAATTTTAAAACCTTGTCGTTTTTCTATAGTTTCAACAAATGTTGCCGCTTCTAATAGGCTGTCATAAGTTCCAGTATCTAACCAGGCAAAACCACGCCCTAATAACTCAACATGTAAATCCTCAAGTTCTAGGTAAGCTTGGTTAATACTTGTTATTTCCAATTCGCCTCTTGGTGATGGCATAACATTTTTGGCAATTTCTACAACACGATTATCATAGAAATATAAACCAGTAACCGCAAAATTTGATTTTGGTATGCTAGGTTTTTCTTCAATACTTATCGCTTTTTGGTTTTCATCAAATTCAACAACACCAAACCTCTCGGGATCTTTGACCTGATAACCAAACACTGTTGCTCCTGATTGCCTAGATGCCGCTTTTTTAAGAATTGGAGAAAAACCCTGCCCCCAAAATATATTATCGCCTAATGCAAGACATACACTTTCCTTCCCAATAAAAGATTCACCGATAAGAAAAGCTTCTGCCAACCCATTCGGTTTATCCTGGACAGCATATTCGAGCTTAATACCAAAATCATCGCCATCTCCGAGCAAACGATGGAAAGAAGACTGATCATCTGGAGTAGTAATTATCAAAATTTCACGTATACCCGCTAACATCAGTACAGATATTGGGTAGTAAATCATTGGTTTGTCGTAAACAGGCAATAGTTGTTTAGATATTCCCTTTGTAATTGGATACAAGCGAGTACCAGAACCACCGGCTAAAATGATGCCTTTCATATATAAATAAGTCCCTAGATAAATAGGCCCTAGGTTCTAGAAAAAATAGGGCCAAAAAATAAAAAGCTAGATGCCTAAACGTTCCCGTTGGTAGCTACCATCTTGTACATGCTGGCACCAGGTTTGGTTAGCTAAATACCATTCAACTGTTTTACGTAAGCCAGTTTCGAATGTTTCTTCTGGTTGCCAATTAAGCTCATGACTCATTTTACTTGAGTCAATTGCATAACGACGGTCATGACCAGGTCGGTCTGTGACATAAGTGATTTGCTCAGCGTATAACGTGTCTTTAGGCACTAGGGTATCTAGAATACTGCAAATGGTTTTGACCACTTCAATATTTTGTTTCTCATTGTGACCACCAATATTGTAAGTCTCACCGACTATACCCGTCGTCACTACTTTATAGAGTGCACGAGCATGATCTTCAACATAGAGCCAATCACGAATTTGGTCACCTTTACCGTAAATAGGAAGTGGTTTCCCTTCTAACGCATTCAGGATCACTAACGGGATTAACTTCTCAGGAAAATGATAGGGACCATAGTTGTTAGAGCAGTTAGTCACAACGGTTGGTAATCCGTACGTACGTAACCACGATCTGACTAGGTGATCACTTGATGCTTTAGATGCTGAATAAGGACTGCTTGGTGCATAAGATGTTTCTTCAGTAAATAATGGCAGCGCTTCATTTGAGCTCTGCCCATCTTGTTCATCAGGATGAGGTAAATCACCATAAACTTCATCGGTCGATATATGATGGAAACGAAATCCTTGCTTAGCAGCTTCAGCCAATGTGTTCCAATACGCTCTTGTCGCTTCAAGAAGAGTGTAAGTACCCACGATATTTGTTTGAATAAAATCTGCAGGACCGGTGATAGAACGATCAACATGTGACTCTGCTGCTAAATGCATAACTGCATCGGGTTGGCATTGTGCGAAAACTCTGTCTAATTCAGCGCGGTCACAAATATCAACTTGTTCGAACACATAGCGTTCATTTGACTCAATACTCGCTAACGACTCGAGGTTACCAGCGTAAGTTAATTTATCGACATTGATAACACTATCTTGTGTATTATTGATGATATGACGTACGACTGCAGAGCCAATGAAACCAGCTCCACCTGTGACTAAAATTTTCATTTTTATGTTTCCAAGATGTATTACCTGTCTAAAAACAAGTTTAATTTAGACGTTGTGAATTGAATAATCACACTTTCCAATCTCAGCCTTTCAACTCAAGCTGAGACACATTTTATCCATTTTGAGACAGTCGATTTGTCGCTATCCCTTATAGAGCCTTGGTTTTTCGTTTTTTCTTAAAACAGTCCCAATAGGCTAATTTTTTAATCTTCTTTTTTTACAAAATAACGAATTAATACGAACATGACACCTAACATGCCACCGAGCATGGTGCCTAATACGCAGATTAGCGCACGTTTAGGTTTGGCTTTTTCTTCTGGTATTAGTGCTGGGTCGATTGTTTTAAATACATATTCGTCGCGTACTTCTGCAAACATAATTGTTTTAGCTTGCTCTTCGACTAGTTTGTATAAAATCGAACGGATATCAGCAACGTTGGTTTGTTGAATTTTTGACTCTAGAAACTCGGTGCTTTTAATGGCCTCTGCAACGTCACGCTCTTTCATTACTGTGTTGATGTCTTGCACTAACCAATTAACCCATTGCTGGGCAACGGATGGAGAAAGATGCTCTACAGATACTGTTACCATGCCTGTGTCTTTTGCTGCATTTACCGCGATGATTTTACTGAATACTTTGAATGCCTCTTGCATTGACGGTTCTGGCTTAAAAGGTGCTTCAACCTCGCGTATCCATTTGTTTTGCGATACGTCGTATATTTCAGCATCGTAAGACAATGTGTTGTCTGCCATATTCCATTTTTCGGCAGCCATTAAATCAGCCAATATATTGTGCTTTTGAATAAACTCACTGGCGAATTGGCGTGACTTCATCACCTCGATGGCCATTTGAGTTTTATCTACTCCACCACCGCTGCCTAAATTAATACCCGCCATAGATGCAAGACCACCAAACTGACCAGCTAGTGCTGCTAATCCACCACCACCTTGCTCTGCGTCGGCCGGTGATAACAGCGCCTCTGACTTATATATGTTGGGTTGGCTAATTGCAAAAGCAACTGATGCCACTGCAAACACAAAGGTAATGGCAATGATTAGCCATTTGCCCTGCCAGATGACAGAAAACAACTCACGAAGGTCGATTTCGTCGTCCGCCAAGCTTCCCATTGGTTGGGTGGTGTAGGGTTGAAATTGTGCATCTGGGTTTAATTGATTATTTTGGTTATTCATAATTCTATTTTGTCTGGGAAGCAGTTGCTAGATTCTAGGACGCTTCGCGGCTAGAGCGCTACGCTGCTATAAAGTCAAAAGATACCAGCAGAAATCTGCTATGTGTTCGTTTGTTGCTGGTTGTGTCAAAAGCAAAAGCCTAGATTCTATGACGTTTCGCGGCTATAAAAGCATATGCGATTCGTTTGCTTACTCTATTGTGTATTCGGGTCTATCTTCTTTTAACTTTGTTTGTTTTTGTCTAATAAGAGTACCTAATATTTTGGCTAGCTCTTTAGCTTCTTTTACCATCGACATAGCCATTTTTTTATCTATGTATTCGATTTCTGCTCCGATATACAGTTGAGTAACAAGCTCACCTAGAGAACCTTTTGCGTAATATAGAAATCTTATGTTTTCTTTTAGGGTTTCACGCTCTTCTCCCTCCGCTATATTTGAGGGAACAGATAAGCCTGAACGTGTAATTTGATCTTTAAAACCCCAGTTACTCACTGACTCAGTCAACTTATAAATATCACACGACAATCTAGAAGCTCTTTTCCATACTTCCAGCTGTTCGAAACGCATAACAGTTCCTTCTGAAATTGAGTGGCTATGTTCTAGTATCTAGTTTCTAGAATCTGGAGCGCTTCGCTGCTAGAGCGGCCTACGGCCTGCTATAAAATCTTAGCAGTGTAGCGTCCTAGAAGGACGAAGTCCGCCCTCTGGCGAGCCTGCGAGTACCTAGTACCTAGTACCTAGTACCTAGAGCGCTTCGCTGCTAGAGCGGCCTATGGCCTGCTATAAAATCTTAGCAGCGTAGCGTCCTAGAAGGACGAAGTCCGCCCTCTGGCGAGCCTGCTAGTACCTAGTTCCTAGAATCTAGAATCTAGAATCTAGAGCGCTTCGCTGCTAGAGCGGCCTACGGCCTGCTATAAAATCTTAGCAGCGTAGCGTCCTAGCAGGACGAAGCCCGCTCTCTGGCGAGCCTGCGAGCCCCTAGAACCTTCTTACAACGTTGCTACTGCTGCTACTGCGATGGCGCTGTTGTAGATGATGGTTGTGACTTGCTGCCATAAGGTTAGGCTGTCTTTGTATTCGGTATCTAGCGGTACGATTATTGTGTCGCCTGGCTCCATTTGGGTGCTGCTGGTAAACCAGCTAGACTCGTTTGGCATGGCTACTGAACCGTCGGCTTTAATAATATAGGCGCGGTCTTCATCGGCACGTTTACGAGGGCCACCAGATAACCCTAAATATTGGTCAAAAGTGAGACCGGCTTTAAAGCGGTGAGTACTTGGGTGTTGTACCTGGCCCATTACCGATACGGTTTGATTTTTTGACGGTACATAAAGCGCGTCGGCGTCTTCTAGGTCAAGGTTTGCTTCGTCTATACCAAGTTCTATGGCGTTTAAGTCCACTACTAAGCGGCCAACCACTTCAACATTTTCAAGCTCTTTTAACATCAATTGTGCGTCGGCATAACCCACTGTTGGTGTGTCTTTGGTTAATGCTTTTGCTGCAATTTCGCGGCGTAGCTCGTCTGAAAGTTTGGCTAATTCTAGGCGTTCTTTGTCTTTAACCGATTGACGTAAAAATACTGCACTTTTTAAAGCCGCGTTATCGGTATAACCACCGGCACGGGCAATAACCCCTTTTAAGGTTTCACCACGTTGAATTGAATAAGTGCCAGGGAATTTAACTTCTCCTTTAACTGTTACCCAACGGGTTTCTTGCCAGTCTGGTAAGGTTCTTACTGTTAAGATGTCTCGGCTTTGCAGTTCAACAATTGATGAAGGGTTGTTCATTACATCGTTTAAGCTAAGTTGTTGATGCTGTATTGTTACGCCGTCTGTTTGCGATACTTCCTGGCGTGTAAGCTCTGCAGCCATGGTATAAGCGCCCTCTTCTAGGCCGCCGGCAGCTATAATTAACTCTTTAACATCTGCATTAACGGTTAGAGGATATTGACCAGGAAAGCGCACATTGCCATTAATGCTAACAAGTTTGGCTGCATCACCAAAACGGCTTTGGTTTTTTAACTGAGTGATGATTGGCTCGAGTAGTTTTTCTCTATCTTCGTAGTCGAACACCAACAGTGTATCGCGAGGTTGTAATACTACATTGTGTAGAGAAAATGGATCGGTAATGGCTTTACCCAACGCCACGCGGTGCACTTCTATGTCGCCACGCTGATTGATTTCGCGCACAAGTAATGAGTAGTCTAAATCTGCTGTGATGGTTAAATTGCCCCAGATTGAAGGCAGTAAATCGGCAACTTTAAGTGCGTTTTTCCATTGGTATTTACCAGGTCTAATTACCGCGCCTGCGAGTGTTACGGCATTATCAATTCTATTTGATGCTGATTTTACATTTAGCACGTCGCCATTTTTAACTAGTGTAGACAAGCCACTATTTGCAGTTAAATCAACGTTGATAACGGTTTTAACTGATTTGTCGCTGTAACGCTCTACAACACTTGATTTAGGGTAAGCACCTGGATTTAAACCACTGGCCATTTTGATTACATCTGCCATGGTTTCGTTACTTTTAAGCTCGTATATTGCTGGGCGACGCACTTCGCCCATTACGCTTACGGTACCACCAGTTGACGGAATAAACACAACATCGCCAGATTGTAAGCGTTTGTCGCCTGATGCGTCGCCGCGCATGAGTAAGTCGTATAAGTCTAATGTGCCTACTGTTTTGCCTGAGCGTTTAAGTTGAATGTTACGAAGAGAGCCAATTTGATTTACACCACCAGACACAAATAACGCCTGAGTGATAGTTGATAAGCTTGAAACCGTATATGAACCTGGCTTGTATGCATCACCAGCGACAAAAATGCGAATTGAACGCAGTTCACCCATGGTGATGTTAGCATTAATACCTATCATGCTTTGGGCAATTTTATCTTGTAGTAAGTTTCTTGCCTCAGCAAAAGAAAGGCCAACTAACGATATTGGACCTAAATCAGGAAACTGGACAGCGCCATCACGCCCTACAACTAGTTGGTAATTGTTATTTTCTTTACCGTAGAGTTGAACATTAATAGTGTCTCCAGGGCCTACCATGTATTCAGCTGGGACGGGTACGTCTGATACTGGTGCGAAGGTCGTTGGAGAACCTGCAAACAAGTCGTAACCAAATGGTTTGAGTTGTTGTTCTTTTTGGCTTTCTATAGCGTCTACTGTTGCAGCTGTTTTAGTTTGCTGTGTTAATGACTCATCTTCTGATTGGTCAAGAACATTATTTTCTGTGCTGCGCGACTCTACAACTTGCGGGTTTTCAATTTTGGTTGCAGTTGCTGAAGTCGACAGCATTGATGGGTCGATACCGTATTGCTTGGCGATACGCTCTTGTTCTGATTTAGGCAGTTGCTTGAATTGCTCAATCATTTGCGGCGACGGCGTTACAGCCTGCACTTGCGTACTGAAAATAATAAGGGCTGATAAGCCAGCAATTAACACGTTTTTGGTTTTATGCAACACCAGGTATCTCCAATATTATTTAAAAAAGGTTTTGAGAGTAGGTACTAGGAGCTCGCAGGCTCGCTAGAGGGTCTAGGTTCTAGGTTCTAGGAACTCGCAAGCTCGCTAGAGAGCGGACTTCGTCCTTCTAGGTTCTAAATGCGTTGACGGATTACGGATTACAGAACGCTTCGCTTACGGTTTCAAGTACTAGGAACTCGCAAGCTCGCCTGAGAGCGGACTGCGTCCTTCTAGGTACTAGGTTCTAATTCTACCCGGTTGTCATCCCTGAGATCTTTTATCAGGGATCCAGGTGTTTCTTTGGATTTTGCTTTTAAGCCTTAAAGCAACACCTGGGTTCCGGCTTTAACAGCGCTACCGGAACGACGTAGTCGAGCAGTGTAACGTCCTCGTACCTATCAGCGTAGCGCCCTAGCAGTGACGAAGTCACGCCCTAGTACCTAGCAGCGAAGCGTCCTATTCAGGCACGCTACCGATCCGCGTGGCGGGCGAGACGCCCTTCGGCGTACACTAAAAGACAGAAACTATTCTGTCTTTTGCCTTTATAAAATACGTCCTGTATTTTCCCCTTCGGGCCAGCTGAAGCTGTTAATAATTGTTCCTGACAATTATTTTCAGACACGCTACCGCCCATGGATTGCGGCTTCCAACTTGCCCTTCGCAGTGCGAAAATTCAATTTTTTACGATTACATTTAATCACTTTGGCGCTTTAGAGGCTCAAAGCGGCGCGCAATTATACCCAAAAATACATCAATATGCTTGAGTTATCTCCGAGGCATTTATTAAAAATGTTTCAGAATCGTTTAAAAAACACAAAATGATTACATTCAGAGCAATTTCTGACTCATTTTGCTTAAATATCAAACTAAACCTAGATAGCTTAATGGACAATGTCTTACAAATCATCGAGCTAAAATCTTATAATTCGTCTATCATTCGGCTAGGTTCTAGGTTCTTAAGATTAGAGTCTAGATTGCTAGGGCGCTTCGCTGCTAGAAACTATAAAAGCGTAAAGCGTTTACGGATAACGGAACGCTGCGCTTACAGGTTCTAGAAGGACGAAGTCCGCTCTCAGGCGAGCTTGCGAGTTCCTAGAACCTAGACCCTATGGCAAGCCTGCGAGCTCCTAGTCCCTTACTGAACTGACTAGTTTTCATTTGTTTTATCTATCGGTTTAAGGTTTGTCAGTTCTACTAAAATTCTTTTTTGCTGCCCCATTATGGTAAACAACACGTGGCAACGTTTGTCTGGATTGTTTTCATCGAAAATGGCTTCGAGATCTTTAAATGGGCCGTCGACAAACTTGACTTTATCGCCTTTTGTTAGCGGTTTTTCGACTTCGGGTATGTGGCCGCTCACTCGACGTTTAAGCGCCGAAATAATTCTGTCGTCTATGGGCGTCATATCTTCTCGACAACCAACAATGCGGTTAGCGCCACGGGTATTGTGGATTTTGCTCACGCTTGTTAATTCTGGGTCGAAGTAGATAAAAAGGTAGCTTGGAAATAGCGGTACCGTAACCATTTGCTTTTTGTTACGGATAGTTTTTTGCTGGGTTATCATAGGTAAATAGCTTTCGACTTGCTGTAAAGCCAAGTTTTGCTGGGCACGCTGTTCTTCACGTGGTTTGCAATAAAGTAGATACCAAGATTTCATTGTTACTCGCTTGTTTAAATTTACTCAATTGTCTGAGTAAGTGACGTCCCATTCACGACACGAGATAATAGCAAACTTGATCATTCTTTTGAATGCGTTTTGCCTTCAAATGCCTAGAAATACACCAGTTTAAGACATTAATGCTTCGCTGATTAAAAGAACCGTTTTTCAATATGGCTAACACATTGATTTATAGGGGCAGAAAAAATCATGGTGCCTTTATAGGCTTGGTGACGGTTTATAATTGTTAGATATAAAAAAACCTCGATAGATTACCGAGGTTTTAGTTATGTAGGTACTGCGCTGTTATTGACCCGATTTAGGTGGGTAATTCATCATTACACTACCAATGGCCTGGTTAATGGTTGCGATGCGTTCTTCTGGCGTGCTTTGTTCTCTTACCGTGTCGGCAATGGTACCACGCCATACTAACTTACCTGTTTTGTTATCAACTAAATCAACCATTAAAGTGCCAACTTCGTATTCACGCACTATGGTTTCTGTTTGCATTGAGCCTGCTAGCCCCCAGCGAGGTCCATAGTATGGGTTGTAACCAAAGTGGCTGTTGAATGTATCAACATTGATTTTTTTATCGACTTTTGTAATGTAATTTACGAGCAAATCAGCATTTTGTTTATCTGTTTTGCTAATGCCCTTCTGGCTTAATTGGTTTTCTATTGCGGTACGAACGCGTTGGTCCATAAGGCCGTCAAGATGGTAGCCAACTTCGTCGTTCTTTTTTTCTACCCAGGCGTAAGATTTGTATTGCTCAAATGATACCGATGGGTCGAAGTCTGAACTCGATTTTAAGGTACTACAAGCGCTTAATGCTAACACCGCGGCGGCGATAAACAATTTTTTCATGACAGACTCCAAAAACAATACGTTAATAGCCATAAGCTTATAGAGCGCAATGAGGTTGTCAAGTTAACTAGAATTTATGAATGGAAGGGCTAAGACCTAGGAACTCGCAGGCTCGCCAGAGGATCTAGATTCTAGGAACTCGCAAGCTCGCCTGAGTGGCTAGATTCTAGGAACTCGCATGCTCGCCAGAGAGCGGACTTCGTCCTTCTAGATTCTAGCTTCTAGGGTCTAGGGTCTAGGGTCTAAATCTACCCGGTTGTCATCCCTGAGATCTTTTATCAGGGATCCAGGTGTTTCTTTTGATTTTGCTTTAAGCCTTAAAGCAACACCTGGGTTCCGGCTTTAACAGCGTTACCGGAACGACGTAATCGAGGAGCGCAGCGCCCTTCTATAATTTAAATTCTTTCCGGTTGTCATCCCTGAGATCTTTTATCAGGGATCCAGGTGTTTCTTTTGATTTTGCTTTTAAGCCTTAAAGCAACACCTAGGTTCCGGCTTTAACAGCGCTACCGGAACGACGTAATCGAGCAGCGGAGCGTCCTTCTAGGTTCTAGGTTACTACCCGGTTGTCATCCCTGAGATCTTTTATCAGGGATCCAGGTGTTTCTTTTGGTTTTGCTTTTAAGCCTTAAAGCAACACCTGGGTTCCGGCTTTAACAGCGTTACCGGAACGACGTAGTCGAGCAGCGCAGCGTCCTTCTAGGGTCTAAATCTACCCGGTTGTCATCCCTGAGATCTTTTATCAGGGATCCAGATGTTTCTTTTGATTTTGCTTTTAAGCCTTAAAGCAACACCTGGGTTCCGGCTTTAACAGCGTTACCGGAACGACGTAATCGAGCAGCGGAGCGTCCTTCTAGGTTCTAGGTTACTACCCGGTTGTCATCCCTGAGATCTTTTATCAGGGATCTAGGTGTTTCTTTTGATTTTGCTTTAAGCCTTAAAGCAACACCTAGGTTCCGGCTTTAACAGCGTTACCGGAACGACGTAATCGAGCAGCGCAGCGTCCTTCTATAATTTAAATTCTTTCCGGTTGTCATCCCTGAGATCTTTTATCAGGGATCCAGGTGTTTCTTTTGATTTTGCTTTTAAGCCTTAAAGCAACACCTGGGTTCCGGCTTTAACAGCGTCACCGGAACGACGTAGTCGAGCAGCGTAGCGTCCTTCTAGGGTCTAAATCTACCCGGTTGTCATCCCTGAGATCTTTTATCAGGGATCTAGGTGTTTCTTTTGATTTTGCTTTTAAGCCTTAAAGCAACACCTGGGTTCCGGCTTTAACAGCGTCACCGGAACGACGTAGTCGAGCAGCGTAGCGTCCTTCTAGGGTCTAAATCTACCCGGTTGTCATCCCTGAGATCTTTTATCAGGGATCTAGGTGTTTCTTTTGATTTTGCTTTAAGCCTTAAAGCAACACCTGGGTTCCGGCTTTAACAGCGTCACCGGAACGACGTAGTCGAGCAGCTTAGCGTCCTCGTAGTGACGCAGTCACGCCCTAAATCCTAGCAGCGTAGCGCCCTAGCAGTGACGCAGTCACGCCCTAAATCCTAGCAGCGTAGCGCCCTAGCAGTGACGCAGTCACGCCCTAAATCCTAGCAGCGTAGCGCCCTAGCAGTGACGCAGTCACGCCCTAAATCCTAGCAGCGTAGCGCCCTAGCAGTGACGCAGTCACGCCCTAAATCCTAGCAGCGAA